>CAWBGR010000019.1:0-74507 GCA_963788385.1 uncultured Solirubrobacterales bacterium | reverse complement strand
CGCCACGCGGGCGAGACCAAGTATCCGGTCCGCAAGATGCTCCGCTTCTCACTGACGCGATCGCGTCCTTCTCGCATGTCCCGCTTCAGCTCGCGACCTACCTCGGCTTCCTCTTCGCCGGCGTCGCGTTCATCGCGATCCCTGTCGTGATCATCCTCAAATTCACGGGCGGCTACCTGCCGGGGTTCGGCGCCGTGACGATCCTGATCCTGCTGATCGGCGGGCTTCAGCTGATCGCGCTCGGCATGATCGGGGAGTACGTCGGGCGGATCTACGACGAGTCCAAACGCCGCCCGCTCTATATCGTGAGAGACCAGCGCAACGAACCCGTGGCGCTCGGAGAGCTGATGCGCGACGAGCAGCTCTCCGACTCAACCTCACGCGGCTGACTGCCGAGATAGGCCCACCTTGGAAAATCGCCATCAGCGCCTGCTGCTCGAAACCGACCGCCATCGCATCCGCGGGGAGGTCACACTCGCGCGCGAGGGCTATCGCAGCCGGATCTCCGACATGCTCAACGTGTCCGAGCGCGACTTCATCGCGCTCACCAATGTCACGATGACCAGCTCGACGGCGGCCCGCCGCTGACCGCCGATTTCGTCGCCGTGGCGCGCGCGAAGATCGTCTTCGCGATGCCGCTCACCGACTGAGCGCCGGCTCCGGCTCGAGCACGGCCGCGCCGCCGCGCGGCACCGCGGGGCGCCGTCAGGGCCTGGCGGGCGGCAGGCTGGTGCTCTGCGGCCGCAGACCGTCGATCATCAGCGCGAGGTAGCGCCGCCACAGCTGCGGCTGTAGCGCCTGGACCGGGGCGCAGGTGTCGGTCGCCGCCATCATCAGCATCGCGATGTCGGTGCCGGTGATCTCGGGGCGCACCTCGCCGCTACGCCGAGCGCCGGCCACGAGCTTGTCAAGCGCGAGTTGCAGCTCGAGCTTGGCGGCGCCCAGGCACGAGTCGGCCGGCCCCCCGCAGGTCGCCGCCGCGAAGAACGAGCGATCGGCCGCGAGCAGCTCGGCGCCGCGTGACATCAGCTCGGCGACTGCGGCGAGCCCGGGTGTGCGAGTGGCCATGACCTCGGCGACAGCGGCCCGCAGCTGGAGAAGGCGATCGACGGCTACCGCGTCGACGAGGTCGCGCTTGCTCGGGAAGTGCCGAAAGAGGGTCCCCTTGGCCACCCCGGCGCGGCGGGCGACCTCCTCCGCGGATACCTCGGTGCCGCCCTGCGCAAAAGCCTGCGCGGCAGCGGCCAGCAGCGCTTCGCGGTTACGCTGCGAGTCGGCGCGCCGCTCGCCGGCCGGCGACTCGAGGACGCTCATGCGCCGGCACTCGTGGCCGCAAGCTCGCCATCCAGCACGACGTGTGCGAGGTGCCGCGGTCGCAGGAACGAGACGATCACGACGATCGCCGTCAGCATGAAACCGGCGGCTACGAGAAAGGCGATCCGATAGCCCGAGACCGTTGCGGCGGCGACCGTGTGCTTGCTGGCGTGGTGACCGAGCGAGTTGATCAGGCTGCTGGTGCGGCTCGCCGCCAAGGTCGCAAGGATCGCCAGGCCGAGCGCGCCGCCGACCTGCTGTGCCGTGTTGAAGAGACCTGACGCCAGCCCGGCGTCGTCGCCGTGCACGCTCGAGACGCCGATCAGCGTGGCCGGGACGAACGAGAGGCCGAGGCCTACCGCGAGCAGCACGAACGCCGGCAGCAGCGTGCCGAGATATGTCCCGTGGACGCTCACGCGGACCATCAGCGCAAGACCGCCGGCCGCTATCGCCATGCCCGCAACGGCCACCGCGCGCACTCCGTAGCGCGGGACGATCCGCTGGCTGATCCCGGCTGCGGCGCCAATCAGTACAGCCACGGGCAGGAATGCGAACCCGGTGGCGATCGGCGAGAAGTGAAGGATCTCCTGAGGTAGAGCGTGCCGAAGAAGAAGTTCGCGAACAATCCGGCGCCGAGGAAGAACATCGCCCCGTCGCCCACCGCAAGCGCACGCGTGCGGAAGATCGAAAGGCGGATGAGCGGTGCCCGCACGCGCGCCTCGATGCCCACGAACGCCGCGATCAGAGCCAGCGACGCGAGGCCCAGGATGATTGTGCGCGGCGCTCCCAGCCGTAGGTCTGCGTCTCCACGATCGTGTAGATCAGCAGGGCCAGTCCGCCGGTGATGGCGGACGCGCCGAGAATGTCGGCGCCACGCTCATGCGTCTCGCTGCGCCCGCCCGGCACGAAGCGCACCGCCAGCGCCACGGCCGCAACGCCGATCGGCACGTTGACGAAGAAGATCCAGGGCCACGACAGAGCCTGGGTGAGCACTCCGCCCATCAGCAGCCCGACGGCGGCGCCGCCGGCCGACAGCGCCGCCCACAGGCTCAGCGCCTTGCGCTGGTCGTCGCCGTCGGGGAAGGTGGTGTTGACGATCGCCAGGGTCGCCGGGGAGACCAGTGCCGCGCCGATCCCCTGCAGCGCGCGGGCTCCGACCAGCATGCCGAAGAGCTGGAGAGACCGTCGATCAGAGAGGCAACGGTGAACAGGCTGACGCCGATGAAGAACAGCCGCCGGCGGCCGAAGAGGTCCGAGAGGCGGCCGCCGAGCAGCAGGAAGCCTCCGAACGTGAGCGTGTAGGCGTTGACCACCCATTGCAGGTTGGCGTTGCTGATGCGCAGGCCGTGCTGGATGGACGGCAGCGCGACATTCACGACCGTCGCATCAAGCACGACCATAAGCTGTGCCAGGCAGACGATCGCGACGCTCAGCCAGGGGTTCTGCGTTTGACGCCTCGATTCACTCATGGCCGGCTCCGGGTGGCGTTGGTTGGCAGAAACGTGACCGGTTGGTCAGGTTAGGACCCTAGCAGACGGTCCGGGCGCTCCGGGGCCGGCGAGCACGAACCCGCCGGCGGTTTGCGAGCGCCCTGCGGCTGCTCCGCAGGCGGGTTGGGACGGTCCAGGAAGCTCACCCGAGCGGGGGCGGAAACTCACCTGCTCGACGGTTAGGCGCGCGCCTACGATCAGCGATAGCGGCGTGAGCGGTGATTGGAGATCCCCTCCTATGCACTGCCGTGACCCCGCAGAGGCCGATCCGGTCGCCGCGCGCCGCCCAGACAGCCGTTGGCAAGGAGCCAGATGACACGCCACACCCCCCCAGCAGCCGCCCGCAAGCGCCACCGCTCGCCGGCCCGCTGGGCGGCGCCGCTGGCGTGCGTCCTGTTCCTCGCCGTCAGCTCGAGCGCCTCCGCGGCGCCCAACCCCGCCACGAACATCGCGGTCGGCCCCCTGCCCGCCGCCTGCTCGAGCGCGCCGCGCGGTCCGGTCTGCCTGCACGCGATGGTCCGCGCCCTGAACCGGGCGCACGCCGTTCTCGGCATCGGCCCGTATCTGCTGCCGCGGGACTTCTACTCGCTGAGCGGCTCCAAGCAGTTGCTGATCCTTTGCAACCTCGACCGCATCGCCTACGGGCTGCCGGCGGTCGCCGGCCTGAGCCCGGTGCTCGACGCGGTCGCCGCGAACGGGGTCACGAGCGACGCCGACCCCGACCCCAGCGCCCTGCTCGGCAGCTTCTCCTCCTTCGGCTGGTCGTCGAATTGGGCCGGCGGATACGGCAATGCGCTTGAGGCTTACTACGCCTGGATGTACTACGACGGCTGGGGCGGAAGGCGAACCTCCAACCTCGACTGCACGAGCCCGACGGCGAGCGGCTGCTGGGGTCATCGCGAGGACGTGCTCGCCTTCCCCAACCAGGGCCTGCTGTCGATGGGCGCCTCGGTCAGCACGGACGCGGCCGGTGAGATCGGCTACGCGATCACCCTCGTGTGGACGGCGCAGACGAATTGGACGAACTTCAGCTATAGCTGGGCCAGCGCCCAGGCCAACGGCGCCGGCTCGATCAGCGAGCGCACCGCGGCGCCGCGGAACTGACCGCGGCGCCGACGCGCGCCCCAGAGCAGCCAGCCCGCGCCCGCCGGCGCCACCCGCTCACCAGCGCCCATGCACGTGCGGGCGGATCAGCTCGTCGTAGACCTCCACGACGGCGGCGAGCTGCTCCCCGGACAGGCTCGCGAGCCCGGCGCTCGATGCGTTCGCGCGTGCCTGCTCGGGACTGCGCGCGCCGGGGATGACGACCGAGACGCCGGGCTGGTCGATGATCCAGCGCAGCGCGAACTGCGCCATCGCGCAGCCTTCAGGTACGACAGCCGCCAGGCGGCGAACCGCCTCGAGGCCCACGTCGAAGGGGACGCCCGAAAAGGTCTCGCCCACGTCAAAGGCCTCGCCGTGGCGGTTGTAGCTGCGGTGATCGTCGGCGGCGAAGGTCGTGTGCTCGTCGTAGCGTCCCGACAGCAGGCCCGAGGCAAGCGGAACTCTGGCGATGATCGCCACGCCCGCGTCGCGCGCGGCCGGGAGAACCTGCTCGAGCGGCTTCAGGCGCAAGCAGTTGAGGATGATCTGGACGCTCGCGACGTTGGGCCGCGCGATCGCCGCGAGCGCTTCGTCACAGGTTTCGACCGACACGCCGTAGTGGCGGATCCGCCCGACCGCGACCATCTCGTCGAGCGCCTCGAACACCGCATCGTCGTCGTAGACCGACGCGGGCGGGCAATGCAGCTGGACCAGGTCGATCGTGTCGACGCCGAGGTTTCGCCGCGAGCGATCGTTCCAGGCGAGGAAGTTCTCGCGACTGTAGTTCTCGTGCAGTTGGGGCAGGCGGCGGCCCATCTTGGTAGCGAGCAGGATGCCCGCGTCGGGCCGCCGGGCGAGCAGCTTGGCGCAGCTGCGCTCGCTGCGGCCGTCGCCGTACACGTCAGCCGTATCGATGAAGGTGACGCCGGCGTCGAGCGCGGCGTCGAGCACGGCTGCGGCGTCCTCATCCCCGACCTCGCCCCAGTCCGCTCCGAGCTGCCACGCCCCGAGGCCCACGACGCCACCCGATCGCCCCACCCGTTCGAGCTCTCTCTGCTCCACAGGCGCAGCATATGTCGTGCGAGTCCGCGCCGCCGCGACGGCGCTCAGCCCTTTTGACGAAGGTGCTTGCGCGCCAGCACGATCGCAAAGCCGGCGATCAGCGCGCTGACGACGACCCAGGCAAGCAGGCCCTCATCCGCGGCGACGTCGGCGATCGGCGGCCCGACCCAATACGCGGTGAGCCCGATCGCGAGCGCCCAAACGGCGGCAGAGGCGGCGTTCACGGGCACATACAGCGACGCTCGCATCCTCACGATCCCCGCCACCCACGACGGCACCAGAAGCACGGCGACCACGCCGTAGCGGGCGAAGAAGCGATCGCCGCTGTCGATCAGAGCGAGCCGCACGCCGTGCAGCGGCCCGGGCGCCCCAAGCACGCCGCGCCCGGCGCGCCGGCCGACGAACCAGCCGAGCATCCCCCCGGCGGTGGCGCCCGCCCACGCGACCAGGATGATCGAGGCGAGATCGAGATGATGATGTGCCGCGGCGATCGCGGCCGCGATCAGCAGCGCCTCGCCCGGTCCGGGCAGACCCGCCCAACTCGCACCGGAAGCGAGCAGCACTCCGACGTAGTCGATACCCGGCCCGCGCGGGTGAAGGTGGATGTGCAGATGCAGCGCGGCCAGCGTCGAAAGCTGCAGATCCGGGCTGCTCACCCAGGCATCCTGACAGGCCGGCGCGAGCGCCTCCGCCGCCCGGCCGCGACACCCGGCCGGTGCTCAGCCGGCGAGCCAGGTGTCCGTAAAGCCGTCGCCGGTCGCGTTCAGCTGGCTGGATGTGGCGAGCAGCGTGGAGTTCTGATCGATCTCCATCACGGTCAGCGGGAAGCTCGAGATCGGCCCGGTCAGCCCGCCGCCCGTGGCGGACGCGTGCGAGAACTGCACGGGCGAGTACTGAGCGAGGACGTCGCACTGCGGGCTGCAGCCGTTCGGATCCTCGACCATCCACTCCGCCGACCCCTGGCTGAGCCCGGGCGTGGGCTGGGCGATCTGGGTCTCGGAGTTCCAGTTCTGGGTTGCGTCGGAGAGCGTCAGCAGCCAGGTCGTGCCGGAGAGGCTGACCGAGCCGGTCATCGCATCGCCCGGCTGCACGGGGTAGGTCGAGCCCGACAGCGCAACCGCGTAACCGCCGTTCACGGCCTGGTCGCCGTACATCTCATACCAGGCCCAGTAGCTCGGGACACCGTTGAAGCAGTCGGTCTCGGTACCGTCCTGCTCGACGCTCGAACCGTCGCCGATGCCGGGCCATTGGGCCGCCCAGCTCGTCTGCCCAGGCTGACACGTCACCGTCGGCACCGTCCAGCTGGCGCTGACGGCGGTAAAGCTCTGGCCGGGCGATGCGAAGGAGATGTAGCCCGAGAAGTTGGTGGTCTGCTCCGCCGCCACGCTGAGTGTGACGACGGCGGTGGTGGCCGTGCCGAGCGAGTTGGTGAACACGGCGCGGTACTCGTCGCCGTTCTCGGCCGCGCTGGCTGCGAACGACGGACTCGTTTGCGCCCACGTGGCGCCGCCGTCGGCCGAGACCTGCCACTGCGCGTCCGGCGCCGGCGTGCCCGAAGCTGCGGCGCTGAAGCTCACCGGCGCGCCGGCCGCCACGCTCTGGTCAGTCGGCTGGCTCGTGATCACCGGCGCCCCCACGGCCGCAAGCGTTGCGGCCGGGCCGTTGACACCTGAGGCGGCCGTCACACCCGCGAGCGTGCTCGAGCCGGAGGTCGTACGCCGGCGGCGTACGACGATCACCTGGCGCACCGTCCGGCGCGCTCCGTGCAGCTTGCCCACGGTCAGGTAGAGGGTGTAGCGCCGAGGCGAGTTGCTGCGGTTGCGCGGCACTCTTACCGTGACCGATGCGAGCCCCGAGCGGCAGCTCTTGGTGGACGGGAGCGTCCTCAATTCGCCGGCGGCGGAGAAGCGGCAGATCGTTGCGCTGCGCACCCGCGCACGCAGGCGCACGGTGCCGCCCGATGCCGGCAACGTGGACGGGGTGGCCACGAGCCGCTCGGCGTTCGCGCGACGTGCCGTTTGACGACGCGCCATCGTCTTCGCCGGCGCCGGCGGCGGCGCGAGCCTTTGGCGATGCGCTGTGGCCACGCCGGCCGGCGCGCCCTTGGCGGGTGCCGAGCCCCCGGGCGCAGCCGCCGAGGAGACGAGCAGGGCGCAGGCTGCCAGCAGGCACAGCGAGAGCGCCACCGGCGCTCCACGCCGGCAGGGGCGCGAACTAGGGCCGCGGCGAGCGCGAATCGAGCCGGCGCGGCGTGAACCGGAAAGTGTTTGCACACTTATGCATCGGTTCGCCGGTGCCCGCTTGCAAGGGACAACGGACGTCTGGTCGAGGGGCGCTGACGAGCTTCAACGACGCCGTCGCGGCAGCGCTCCCGGCGAAGCCGCAGGCGCCGAGGGCGGGCTGGGCCTCAGGGCAGCGGACCGACCCCGGGTGCACGCGCCGCGACCGCCCCACGACGGTTCGTGCCCACCATCACCACTGCGACGAAGGCGCACACGCCGCAGAGTCCGGCGCCCGCCGCCAGGGTGACGCGCACGCCCTCGGCGGCGACGAGCGCCCCGCCTGCCAGCAGCCCGGCGAGCAGGCAGGCGCCCTCGACGGTGTCCTTCGCCCCGAACAGCCGGCCCTGGACCGCGGTCGGGACGCGCAACTGGATCAGCTGCGTCTCGCTGATCAGCAGCAGGGCGTTGGCGTAGCCGGTCGCCGCGAAGGCCAGTGTCGCGGGCAGCACACTGCCAACGATCGCGCTGCCGAACATGCCGACCGCCGTCAGGATCTGCGCGTCCAGATAGCGGCGGATCAGCAGGCCGGGTGTCGCGACGGGCCGGCGCGCCACGAGCCAGGACGATGTAACCATCCCGGTGCCGTAGCAGGCGACCAGGAGCGCGTAGTCGCTGCCGCTGCCGTGCAGGACGCTCGTCGCGAGCAGAGGCTCACACACGTTGAGCAGTCCGAACGCGACGATCACGCCGCCGGCGCATCCGATTACCGGAGCGACGCCGGGAGCAGCGAGGGCGACGGCCAGGCCGGCGCGAAGGCCCGAGCCGGTCGCCTCGTGCGTCTGCGCGTGCGCGGGCGCCTCGATCGCCAGCGTCGACATCACCAGGGCGGCGACCACGAAGCTCAGGCCGTTGAGGGCTAGCGGGACCGCAACCCCGGACACCGCGAACAGGACCGCGGCGGCGAGGGGCCCGAGCGTCAGCCCGAGCCAGCGACAGGTGTCGTAGAGAGCTGCGGCGACCTGCTTTGCCTCGCCGGCGACCAGCGGCAGCGCCGATCGCAGCGCCGGGCGCAGCATCGCGTTGCCGACACCCGCAAGCAGGGCGAGCGCCAGGATCGGAACCGCGGTGCGCGCGAACGCGAGCCCGCCGAAGGCGCCGGCTTGGAGCACATTCGCGACGACGATCAGCAGGCGCTTGGAGTAGCGGTCCGCAAGGACGCCGAACACCGACCCGAGCGCGATCACCGGCACGAAGTCGACCAGGAGCACGGCCGAGATCGCCCACGAAGTGTGCAGGTAGCGGTAGGTGAGCAGCAGCAGCGCCACATAACCGGCGCCCGTGCCCAGGCACGACTGCGCCCACGCACCCAGGAGTCGACGCAGCGAACGGTTGGATCTCAGAAGTTCCGCCACGGCTCGGTTTCGAGCCTAGCGGGCACGCCCCGCCTTGACCAGCGCTGCACAGGCTTGCTCAGGCCTGAATGGGATCTTGCAGTTAGAAGGAGAATTTGGCAGCGATGAGTAGGTTTTGTCATACTTGACGAGGAAGGGACCCCTCCAAGATTGCGAGGACACCGTAATGGCCAGCCCAGGAAACATCTGAGATAGAAGCGTCAGCCGTCGGTTCGTGCCATCGGCTGCCGCTGACTAGACGTCTGTCGCCCGGGACGCCCGCCACGCTCAAACGTGCAGGCGTTTCGGGCGATTTTCGTTAGCGGGGCGACCCTACGGCGTCGCCGGCGCTGAGCGATCGCAGGAAGCCGTCCAACTGATCGCGCGAGAAGCGCCGCTGCCCGCCCGGCGTGCGGTAGCCGTGCAGGTGCCCGTCGTTGCTCCATCGACGCACCGTGGCCAGCGACACACCGAGGTAGGTCGCAGCCTGGGAGCTTGTGAACGCAAGCTCGGTCGCTCCGTGTGCTCGTCTGATTGCTGTGGGCATTGCCGGTTCTCCTGAGTCGGGTCCCTGCTGCTGCTAGACACCCATCGGCAATCTGCCCGGGATGCCGAGCTTTGGGGAGCTACACGGACGTTTGATCGACCCCGCGCTGACGCACGGCGGCACTAGCCGACCTTGCGGGGCAACGCGTGCAGCGCGTCGTCCGGGGCGTCGATCCAGCGCCGCAGGACGTCGTTGAGCGTCTGCGCGCGCACCGGCTTGGCGATGTAGTCGTTCATACCGGCTTCCAGGCAACGTTCCCTGTCACCGGTCATCGCGTGCGCCGTCATCGCGATAACCGGCGTGTGCCGGCCGCCGCCTTCGCGACGGCGCAGTTCCCTCGTTGCCTCGTAGCCGTCGATGTCGGGCATCTGGCAGTCCATCAGGACGGCGTCGTAGCGCTGGGTGGACAGCGCCTGCAGAGCCTCGCGCCCATCGTTGACCACGTGCGCGCGAAAGCCGCAGCGCTCGAGCACCCGGACGGCGACGAGGCGGTTCACCGGGCTGTCCTCGACGACGAGCACGAGCGCCGCATCGCCGCCGCCGCGACGCTCGCTCAGATGCACGACACGGGCGCCGCCGCGCTGCGGCTCGACCGCGACAGCCGGCAGCGGGATCTCGAACCAGAACGTGCTGCCGCGACCAGGCTCGCTGTCGGCGCCGATCGTTCCGTTCATCAACTCGACCAGCTCCTTGGCGATCGCGAGGCCGAGGCCGTTGCCGCCGTACTCGCGCGTTGTCGAAACGTCGGCCTGGACGAAGGGCTGGAACATATGTTCCAGCCGCGTGGGGTCGATGCCGATTCCGCTGTCGACCACCTCGATCAGGATCGCGTCGCCGTCGGCGCCGGCGCGCCGGCGCACTCGCACCGCGACCGACCCCTGGGGCGTGAACTTGACGGCGTTGGAAACGAGGTTGATGAGGACCTGGCGCAGCCGCGCGGCGTCGCCGCGCACGCGGCGCGGAGCCTGCGGGTCGATCTGGACCTCGAGCTGGATGCCTTTCTCCTGCGCTTCGAGGCCTGCCGGCACGCACGCACGCTCGATCGTCTCGTGCAGATCGAACTCTGCGACCTCGAGCTCCAGACGACCGGTTTCGATCTTCGAGATATCCAGGATGTCGTTGATGATCGTGAGCATGTGCTCGCCGGACTCTTGGACCTGCTGAGCAAAGCCCCGCTGCTCGGCATCGAGCTGGGTTCCGAGCAGCAGTTCGTTCATGCCGATCACTCCGTTCATCGGCGTCCGGATCTCGTGGCTAACGTTGCGCAGGAAGGCGGACTTCATGTTGGAAGCCTCGACCGCCTGGTCGCGCGCGAGCCGGTAGGCGGTGTTGAGCTCGATCAGGCTCTCGAGGCGCTGGCGACGCTCGCGAGCGAACATTCCGACGAGCCCCAGCAGCGGGAGCGGCGCAAGGGCCGCGAGCGGGCTGCGATGGATCTCCTCGGCCACGAGCAACGCGACGCCTGACAGCGCCGCATCGACCACATAGATCCACCCCTGCTTGAGCAGCTCGACCGGCGTTGCCCGCCGCGAGACGGCAAAGCGCAGGCCGAGGGCTGTGAAGTCGACGATGAACTGCGCGAGGAGCGCGACGGCGAGCAGGAGCGGAGCGGCCTTGTCGGGCCTGACTCTGGCGATCGCGAACACGACCAGCGGGCCGAACGCGTACCAGGAGTTTCCGATCGCGTGCACCATGCGGCTTATCTGCAGCTCCCCGGTGAGGATGTCGGGCGCCCGGGCGACGACGTAGGCGGCCACGACCGCGATCGGGACGACCGCCAAAGGCATCGCGAAAACCAACGGCACGAACGCCAGCTGCGTCGGGACGGTGAAGCCGAACGGCGTGTCGATCCGGATCCGCGAGGCCACCACCAGCACCAGCCAGCAGACGAGTGCCGGCCCCACCGAGAAGTTGCCCGGCGGCACGTTCAGCCAGAGCACCACCGCGGCCACGACGAATCCGCCGCTCAAAACGGCTTCGGCGAGACGCTCGCGGGTTGTCATCCTCGAGCGCGGGCGCTGGAGCGTGTCCGCCATGACCGACTGCTCGTCAGACTTCAGAGACGGCAACATACCCCAGTGATATCGGCTGTTTTTGGGGCAAGCTTTATGTTGTGAGCGGTGGTGGATACGCCGTTGCGAATGCGCGCGGCGGCGCTCGTCGCAGGGGTCGCTGGCGACCGCGACGCCGGGCCCCCGCCTCAAGGTCGCTCGGAGGTGGCGCCCACGCCAGTGCGACGGTCGACAGGCTAGCCGGGCGCGAGACGTCCGCGAGCGGGCGCTCTTGCTCGCAGGCGCTCCGCACGCGAGGCGACGCAGACATCTGCGGCTCAACCTTTCGCCTCGGAAGCGGAGGGGGAGAGATTCGAACTCTCGGTACGCCAATAAGACGTACAACGGTTTTCGAGACCGCCGCATTCAACCGCTCTGCCACCCCTCCGGATGACGGCTGGAGGCTAGACGATCGCGGCAGCGCAGTCGTGTCCGCCAGCCACACCGTGGGCCCGGCAAGCAACGTAGGCGCTCGCCGCGCGCCCATGCGGGCCGTTGGCGGCGTTCAACGCCGCTCGCCGAAGAAGGCGCGCAGCAGTGCGGCCGACTCTGCCGCGAAGAGGCCGGCGTCCACCAGCGGGCGGTGGTTGAGACTCGGCTCGCCCAGCACGTCGAGCACGCTCCCGGCGGCCCCGGCCTTGGGGTCGCCGGCGCCGTAGACGACACGCGGGAGGCGCGCCAGCACCACCGCGCCGGCGCACATCGCGCATGGCTCGAGCGTTACGTAAAGCACGCATCCGAGCAGCCGCCAGCGACCGAGCGCGCGCGAGGCTTCGCGGATCGCCAGGACCTCGGCGTGGGCGGTGGGGTCCTGGCGCAGCTCACGCTCGTTGTGTCCAAGTGCGGCGACCTCGCCCTCGTGCACGACGACGGCGCCGACGGGAACGTCTCCGTGCTCGAGCGCGCGCTCTGCCTCGCGCAGCGCCAGCCGCATGAAGTGCTCATCCAGTGCGATGTCTGCGTCGGCCACCTGCGCAGCTAAGCAGGACGGGCGCCGTCGCGGGCCGCCGGTGCGCAACGTTACCCTTAGCTGGCTCAGGCTCGACCGTGCTGTCCGCCGAGCACCGCCAATGCATCCCCGCCCCGTGCTTCCAAGCTGGTCAACTCGAGTGCTCATCGGAGCGCTCGCGGTCGGCGCGCTCGCGCTCGGTGGTGGCGCCGGCGCAACGTCGTCAGCCGCGACGGCCGCGGCCTCGGCGCCCTACGCCCGGGGCGAGGTCGTGGTCGGCTTCAGGGCCGGCGCCACGCGCGCAGCGATTCGCGGCGCGCTTGCCCGAACCGGCGTCGAGGGCCCGAGGACGCCGCTCGCTCCGTTCTCGACCGTGGCGCTGCGCCGCGGCCTCAGCGTCCCGCGGGCGCTCGCAGCGCTGCGGCGACGGCGCGCGATTGCGTGGGCGGTCCCGGACTACATCGCTCACGCCGCACAGGCGCCGAACCTGTTCGTCCCCGACGACCCGGGCGTCTCCGGCAAGCCGGGCGGATGGGAGCAGCTGCAGTGGAACTTCGTCGGCCCGTTCGGCGTGGGCGCGCTGCAAGCGTGGGCCAACGTCGCCGCCGCGGGCCATCCGGGCGGCGCCGGCGTGATCGTCGCCGTGCTCGACACCGGCGTGGCATACGCGGACCATGGGCACTTCGTCCGCTCCCCCGACTTCCGCGCAGATGAGTTCGTAAAGGGCTACGACTTCGTGTCGCACTCGCCCTATCCCGAGGACCGCAACGGCCATGGCACTCAGGTCGCCGGCACGATCGCGGAGGCGACCAACAACCACATCGGCGTCACCGGGCTGGCCTGGGGCGTGCGGCTGATGCCGGTACGGGTGCTCGACTCGCAGGGCGACGGGAACGCGTCGGCGATCGCCAAGGGCGTCTACTACGCGGTGAACCATCACGCCCAGATCATCAATCTCAGCCTTGAGTTCACGGCTGGAACGGTGAAGCCAAGCTCGATCCCGGAACTGATCGACGCACTCAACTATGCGCACCGCAAGAACGTCCTGGTCGTCGCCGCCTCGGGCAACGAGCAGAGCGACCAGCTGTCCTACCCGGCCAAGGCAAAGTGGGTCGTCTCGGTCGGCGCGACAACCGAGGACGGATGCCTCGGTGACTACTCCAACTACGGTCCCGGCCTGACGCTCGTGGCGCCCGGCGGCGGTCCCGACTCCTCGTTGCCGCACAACGACGCCGACTGCCACTCGAGCGCGACGGAGAATGGCGACATCTACCAGGAGACCTTCGCCGACGTGGAGTCGCCGAGCGTGCGCGTGTTCGGGTTGCCGGCCGGCTACTACGGCACCTCGATGGCGGCGCCGGTGGTCAGCGCGACCGCCGCGCTGATCATCGCCAGCGGCGTCATCGGCAAACACCCAAGCGTCGCGGCGATCACAGCCCGGCTACGCGACACGGCGACGATGCTCGGGCCCGGCACGAGCGACCGCCGCTACTTCGGTGCCGGCCTGGTCGATGCCGCGAAGGCGACCGGATCGACGGGACCGACCGGGCCGACCGGGCCGACGGGGCCGACGGGACCCACCGGCTCGACGGGAGCGACAGGCACGGCCGCGAGCCGCTGAGATATCGCCGCGGCATCTACGGCGACGCCGGGACGGGCGGCCGCATGCGCGCGGCGGCGTCTACGGCGTGCGGATGATCAGTACCGCGCACGGAGCGTGGTGTGAGATCCGGTTCGGCACCGACCCCAGCAGGAACCGCTTCGCCCCGGCCCGGCCGCGGTTTCCGACGATGATCAGATCGGCGCCGCGTTCCTCCGCGACATCAAGGATCGCATCGGCCGGGTCGCCGCGCTGCGCGTAGAGGTCCACCTCGACGCCGGCGGCGGCGAACACCTTCGCCGCAGCGGCAAGCGTCGCGTCAACGGCCTCGCGCGGGTGCAGCACCCATCCCGACTCCGAGCGTAGGTCGATCCCGCCCTCCGCGTCCTGCGCGCTGGGCACCGGCTCATAGACGCAGACGAGGTGCACTCGGGCTCCGAGCGCGCCGGCCAGTTGCGCAGCCTGGCGGACCGCCTCGCTGGCGGTCTCGGAGCCATCGGTGGCGACCACGATCGATTTGAACATCGGCTCAAGCGATGGTACTCAGGCGAGCTTGACTATCGCTATGACCATCCCGGCGAGCACGAACACGACGATAGCTCCCTGCAGCCACAGCCATGAGGGCGACACAGCCGACACCCTATTGGGTGTCTTGCCGAGGCGGTGAGCGGGGCGCGGCCGCAGGCCTGCTCAGGCGACGGGACTGCCCGGCGCCTCGCGCCGCTCAACCCGCGGCGAAGGCGAGGTAGCGCGCGGGTGCGAGCTTGCCGCGGATCGCGGCGGCGGACTGCGGGTCGGCGGTGAGACTGAACGGCCCGCTCGTCGTGAAGCCCTGGTTGTAGACGAGCATCTGAACGCGCTTGTGAGAGTTGACCCAGGCGAAGAACTGGGCGACGAAGGCGGGGTTGTCGCCGCCCCAGATCGCCCATTCGCCGAACGCGAACGGCTTTGCCCGGAACTCCTTGTAGAAGGAGTCAAGGCCCGTGAAGTTCGGGAACTTGCTGTAGAAGTCGGTCCCAACCCAGTCGACGTAGGCGTTGCCCGGATAGTAGGTGGCGGCGCTGTTGGCGGGGGTGTTCGGCGTGCCCGCCGTCTCTGGCGTCCAGACGAACGAGATCGGCGATTGCGCGATCGATGCGGCTGCGGCGATGCCGTGGAGCCTTGGCTGACCGAGCGCGGCGAGCTCGGCGTCGATCGCGGCGACCGTTCCGCCGCGCAGCACCGTTACGACGCGGCGCCATGCCGCGATGAACGCAGCCGGCGAGTAGTCCGCTCCGCGGGAGCTGCCGTCGGTGTTGATCGCACAGTATGGGTTGTTGGCGTTGTTCATCTCGGGCAGCAGCCGGATGTAGACCGGCTGGCCGCGACTCGCGATCAGCTCGCTGAGAGTGAGGAGATAAGCGTCGCCGTTGCCCTGCGCGATCTGGGCCGGCGTGATCACGCCGTGCCCCAGCGCGCCGGTGCCGATGTGCAGCATCAGGATCGCGTGCGCCGCGGCGGCCTGGTTGAAGGCGAAATGGATCGACTGGCCCCAGGTGACGAACTCGCCATAGACCGCCGGGTGCTTCCCGACCTCGCTCGCGAACGAGCCCACCGCACCGCTGGAGACACCGGTGTAGACGGCTCCCGCGGGCGGCAGCAGGGGCGTCGCGACCGGGATCGCCGACGCGCCGAATGCACCGGCGACCGCGCCCGGACCGGCCACGGCGAACGTGGCGACAGACGCGATGGCGAGGGTGATCCTGACGAGCTGGCGCATACTTATCCATCGGCGCTGGTGCGGCGCCCCGCGCAGGACGCGGACGAACGGTTGATCGCGACCGCCGGTGGTGTGTCGAGCGCGCGTTATCTGTTGCATCCCCGAATCGAAGTCCTCGGAGGCTGGCCGGCCGACGAACGTCGAACGCACGGTGAGCCCGCGATACGGTCGGCGTCGCGCGGCTCCGCGGCGCGGAGCGCGACCCGCCACAGCCCCCACGCCGCCCGACCGACTAGCATCCGCGCGTCCCCTGGGCCCGGCGGCGCCCGCGCGCTGCGTTGGGTTGCGCCCGGGTCGCATCCGTGAAACCACCGCTCGGACAACGACTGCGCACGCTGGCAGGTCGCGAACACCTCGCGACGCTCTTCGCGCGCTGGTTTCCGCGACGAATCGACCGGGTTCTGCTGGCGCTGATCGTCGTCGCGATCATCGCCGGGACGGTGCTGCGCCTGGACGTGATCGGGAGCAACGATCGTGTGTCCACCGACGAGAACGCCTACGTACTCAACGCCGACCGGATCCTCGAAAACCGGCCGTTCGTGACCTTCAAGTGGGCGCCGGGCACGTCGCTGATGTTCGCCGCCGCGTCGATTCTTCGCGGCTACTCGGCGGTCTCGATAACAACCCACGCCCACGGCGTGGCTCAGTACTCCCAACTCGTTGTCGAGTTCGCAACGCTGGTTCTGGTGGCGTTGATCGCATGGATTCTCGCCGGCCCCTGGGCAGCCCTGCTGGCGGTTGCGCTGATGGCCACCTACGAGCCGTTGATCGATGTCACGCGCACATATCTGAGCGAGCCCCTGGGCGGGCTCGGGCTGATCGCGATGGTCGCCTCGATCTGCTGGGCGCGAAAGCGCGACCTGCACGCGCTGATCGTGGCGGGGATAGTCGCGGGCGCCGCCGGGCTCGTGCGCGAGGACCTCGCCGTCGTCGTGGCCGTGATCGTGATCGGCCTGTTCCTGACCGGCTGGCCCTCCCGTCGCGCGGCGCTCGGTCGCGCGCTGCTCTACGGGGTCGCGGCTCTCGCCACGGTGACGCCGTTCGTCGTCTACGCCTCGCTGCAGGAGCACTCGTTCACGCCGATCGTCGACGCCGGGCCGCACGCGCTCTACCTCGGGACCTACCTCCCGGGCGGCGGCAATCAGTTCCTCGATGTCCGGGCCGAGTCCAAGCAGGTCTGCGCCTACTTCAACAAGCGCCACCTGAGCGCGAAGCAAGCGGCGGCGATCTCGCTGCCGAGCGACTACTGCCACCTCCCGGCCGGCGACCCGCAGGCTCTGTTCGCGCGGATCCAGGCGCAGCACCCGGGCAAGTCGACCAACGGCGCGGCCGAGTCGGCGGCGCTTGAGAACCTGAACAAGTACATGCTCGGCGAGCCGCTGAAGTTCGCTCACATGCTCTGGAACAAAGCTTGGAACATGTGGTCGCTGCCGTGGAGCGGCGGTAACTCGACGGGCGGCGGCGGCCTTGCCCGCACCACGAGCGTCTTCCAGCACCAGCTGTACTCGGTGATCGCCTGGCTCGGCATGCTGCTCGGCCTGGTCGTGCTGCGGCGGCGCTGGGCCTACGTGGTCCCCGTGGTCGGTCTGCTCGTGGCGGCGCTGCTGAACACGTTCTTCGCGATCACGCCGCGCGACAACGTGCGATTCATGCCGTTCCTCTTCCTCTTCGGCGCCGTCGGGGCTGTCGCCGTCGCACGCCGGGTCATCGAGCGTGTGCGTGAGCTGCGCTCCGGGCCGGCTCTCGCCTGAACCGGCGCGGCGCTAGGCTGGGCGCTCCCACGCAAAGGAGCGCGAGCTTTGAGTACCCCCACGCAGCTGGTGAGCGGCGTCGACTTCGTTTCGCTGCCGACGCACGACCTCGATGCGGCCGTCGAATTCTTCGGCACGACGCTCGAGCTGCCGTGCTCGGTGTACCGCCCCGATCGCAACTTCGCCGAGTTCGAGACGGGCAACCTGACGCTGGGCGTGATGAACGCCGAGGCGATGGGCCTGCCGCACAACGTCAGCACCACCGTGATCGCCCTGCACGTCGACGACGTCGCCGCGGCGCGCAGGCGGCTCGAGGAGCGCGGCGTCGCCTTCCAGGGCGATACCTTCGACACCGGCGTGTGCCACATGGCGTTCTTTGCCGACCCCGACGGGAACGCGCTGATGCTCCACCACCGCTACCTGCCGCGCACGCCGGAGCCGGACGGCCGCGAGGCAGCCGCGGCGGCGTAGGCCGGTCCGCCGCCGCTCGCCGGTCACAGCGGCCGCGGCTCGCTCATTGCGCCGCGACGGCGCGGTGGCCGAGCGGGAGCCCGACGTAATTCTCGGCGAACGTCCGCGCTGCCGCTTCGGAGGAGACGATGTAGCGCAGCTGTGAGAGCTGCAACTGGTTGTCGAACGGGTCGTCGCCAAGCTGGTGGAGCATGGTCGTCATCCAATAGGAGAAGTGCTCGGCGCGCCACACGCGCCGCAGACACGTTCGCGAGTACTCGGCCAGACCTGTGCGCCCGGCGCCGTTGTAGGAGTCGATCAGGGCCTCGGCGAGGACCGCCACGTCGGCCACGGCGAGGTTGAGGCCCTTGGCCCCGGTCGGTGGCACGATATGAGCCGAGTCGCCGGCGAGGAACAGCCGGCCGTGCTGCATCGGCTCGGCCACGAAGCTTCGCATCGGGGTGATCCCCTTCTCGAGCACCTCTCCCTCGACGAGCGTCGAGCCGTCGATCGACACCCGGCGCTGGAGCTCCTCCCAGATGCGCGCGTCCGGCCACTCATCGAGCCGCTCGTCCGCGGCGCACTGCAGGTACAGGCGGCTGCGCTCCGGCGAGCGCAGGCTGAGAAGTGCGAAGCCGCGCTCGTGCCGGGCGTAGACCAGCTCGTCGCTCGACGGCGGCGCCGCGGCGAGGATCCCCAGCCAGGCGAACGGGTACTCGCGGGAGAAGACGCGCAGGTGGCGCTCGATCGTCGGCCGGCACACCCCGTGGAAGCCGTCGGCGCCGACGATCGCGTCGCACTGCAGCTCGAACTGCTGGTGCTCGTGGGTGAAGCGAACGCACGGAACGTTCGTTTCGAGGTCCCCAACGCGCACGTCCGCCACGCTGAAGCGCAGCTCGAGGCCCGCGTCAAGCCGCGCCTCGATCAGGTCCTTGACGACCTCGGTCTGGCCGTAGATCAGGATGCTGCGCCCGTCAGCAAGATCGCTGAGCGCGATCCGGTGGCGCTCGCCGGCGAACTGCAGGTGGACGCCGTGGTGGACGATCCCCTCGCGGTGCATCCGCTCGCCGACTCCGGCAGCGTCGAGCACCTCCACCGTGCCCTGCTCGAGCACGCCGGCGCGGATCCGCTCCTCGACGTAGCCGCGGCTGCGGTTCTCGAGCACCACCGACTCGATCCCCGCGGCCGCGAGCAGGTGTGAGAGCGTAAGACCGGCGGGTCCCGCACCGACGATCGCGACCTGTGTGCGGAGCCTGGTCGTGACCACCTCAGGCCTCCCCGGCGCCGGCGGAGGCCGGGGAGCAGGCGCAGCAGCGCACGCAGATCTCTGCGCGCAGGCGCCCGCGGGACATCAGCCGTCCTCCTGCGCGCTGGCCGCCGTGGCGCGGCGCAGGCGATAGCCGACCGGCATGAAGCGCAGGCCGGTGCGCTCCTCGAGGGTCCCCCACACCCCGCGCGGCAGAAACAGGGCGAATGCCATCGCCGCCCCACCGAGCACGACCAGGTACCAGACGCCGTCGTTGCCGAGCCAGTTCTGCATCGCGTAGAACACGATCGCGCCGATGATCGGCCCCTCGAAGGTTCCGAGCCCGCCGACCAGCACCATGAAGATCATGAATGCCGTGTAGTTGACGCTGAAGATCGCGGTCGGCTCGATGAACAAGGTGTTGGCGAGCGTCATCGCGCCAGCGGCGCCGGCGCCGGCGGCAGCCAGCAGGAAGAGGATCCGCTTGCCCGCCACGACGCGAACGCCGACCGACGCGGCCGCGTCCTCGTCGTCGCGGATCGCCTGCAGCGAGGACCCGAGCCGGCTGCGCAGGAGCAGGAACAGGGCGCCGGTGAAGAACGCCGTGAAAGCGAGCGTGAGCCAGTAGGTGTAGTGCTCGCGCGAGGTCGGCGCGTAGGTGTCCAGCTGTGCGAGCGAAGTGCCCGTCCCAGCCCCGAGTGCGTTGTCGAGCGAGACCCAGATCGCCAGCGCCTCGGCGACGACCCAGGTGCCGATCGCGAACTGCGCGCCACGGAAGCGCAGCATCAAGAACGACAGCGGGACCGCGACGACGGCGCAGAACGCGGTCGCCAGGAGCATCGCGAGGTAGCCGTTGACGCTGTGCTGAGCCAGCCAGACGGTGGCGTAGGCACCCAGCCCGATGTAGGCCTGCTGGCCGATCGAGACGAGCCCGCCGTACCCGGCGAGCGCGTTCCACATCACCGCCATCAGAACGTAGGTCAGCAGCGTCGTCATGTCCTGGACGGTGTTCGCGCCCAGCGCGACGGGGACGAAGATCATCGCTACGACGAGCAGGCCGAAGCCGCTGGTGAAGCCGGTGGACAGCGGCGTCCAGCGGCGGATCGTCGTCGGCGCGCTCACCGGCGGCACGAGTGGCTGCGAGCTCATGCGCTCACCCGCCGCAGGTTGACGAGGCCGCCACGCGGGGAGAGCAGCACCAGCAGGAACACGATGTGCCCGGCGAGCACCGGGTACTCCGGATTGATCTGCCCGCCGATGGTCTGCGCGACGCCGAGCACGATCCCGCCGAGCAGCGTGGCCCACAGCGAACCGCCCAGGCCGCCGATGACGACGGCTTCGAACGCGAAGATCAGGTAGGTCGGCCCGGAGTAGGGGTAGAAGTCGGAGCGGATCGCGAGGAACATGCCACCGATCGCGGCGATCGCGACCGCGATAGCGGTGGCCCGGGCGTAGACGGCCTTCGAGTTGATCCCGACCAGCTCGGCGGTGTCTGGATCCTGCGCTGTCGCCCGCATCTGGCGGCCCGAATGCGTCCGCGAGAGGAACAGCTGCAGGGCGCCGAAGATGACGATCGCGACGCCGAGCGTGAGCGCTCCGATCGCCGGAATCGACAGCTGGCTGGTGATCTGCCAGCTCGCGGTCGCGACCGATCCCGCCTGCGCCCCGAGCGAGCGCACGTCGGGCGAGAAGCCCTGCTGCAGAAGGTTCTGGATCACGATCGAGAGGCCGAAGGTGGTGAGCAGCGGCACGAGCAGCCCTGAGCGCAGGCTGCGCTCGAGCAGCAGGCGCTGCAGCAGATAGCCGAGCAGCAGCATGACGGGGAGCACCGGCAGGATCGCGACGAACGGCGAGGTGTTCCAGTGCTCGAGCACGACGTAGATCAGGTACGCGCCGAGCACCGCGATATCGCCGTGCGCGAGGTTGATGATCCGCATCAGGCCGAACATCAACGCCAGGCCGCAGGCGAGCATCCCGTAGAAGCCGCCCAGCATGATGCCCTGGATGACATCGTTGACCCAGGTCACGGCTGGGTCTCCCGAGTGCGTCGCAGTCCGAAGTAGGCCTCGGTGATCTGCTCGCGCGTGAGTTCGCCGCCGGCGCCCTCGAGCACGATCCGTCCCTCGAGCATGCAGACCACGCGATCGGCGACCGCCGCCGCGCGTGTGAGGTCCTGCTCGACGAGCACGACCGTCGAGCCCTCCGCGATCACGGTCGCGAGCGAGCGGTAGACGTCCTCGACAGCGAGCGGGGCGAGGCCGAGCGAGACCTCGTCGAGCAGCAGCAGGCGGGGATTGGTGATCAGCGCGCGACCGATCGCCGCAGCCTGCTGCTGGCCGCCCGAGAGCGTCGCGGCGCGCTGCCCGCGAAGCTGATCGAGCATCGGGAAGGCCTCGATCACGGTCTCGACGGTCCAGCGTCCGGGCCGGCGGCGCTGCGCCGCGACGAGCAGGTTCTCCTCCACCGTCAGCGCCGGGAACAGTCGCCGCCCCTCCGGCACGAGCGCGATCCCCATCTGCACGCGGCGGTAGGCCGGCACGCGCGTGATGTTGGCGCCATCGAAGCTGATCGTGCCGGTGCTCGGCCGGTGGGCGCCGGCGATCGCCCGAAGCAGCGTCGTCTTGCCGGCGCCATTGGCGCCGACGAGCGCCACCGTTTCGCCCTCGGCGACCGACAGCGTGAAGTCGCGCACGGCCTCCAGCAGGCCGTGGCGGAGGTTCAGCTGCTCGACCTCCAGCAGGCTCATGCGACGCCACCCCCCAGGTAAGCGTCGACGACGCGCGCGTCGCGCATCACGGCGGCCGGCTCGCCGTCCGCGATCACGCGGCCGGTCTCCATGCAGACCAGGCGCTCGATCACCTGGACCAGCACGTGCACGATGTGCTCGATCCAGACGATCGCGATCCCCGAGGCGTGCAGCGTCTTGATCATCGCGACCAGCTCATCCGCTTCGGCGTCGGTCAGCCCGGCGCCGATCTCATCCAGAAGCAACACCAGCGGATTTGTCGCCAGCGCGCGCGCCAGCTCGAGCCGCTTGCGCCCGAGCAGCCCGAGCGTCTCGGCGCGGCGGTTGCCGAGCTCGGTCAGGCCGCACAGCTCGAGCACCTCGAGGCAGCGGGTGTAGGCGGCGCGCCGCCGCATGCCGCCGCCGGTGCTCGCGGCGACGAAGCAGTTCTCGAAGACGGTCATGCCACCGAACGGGCGCGGCACCTGATGCGCGCGAGCGATGCCCAGACGCGAGCGCCGGCTGGCTCCGGACCCGGTCACGAGCGTCCCCTGGAAACTGACCGCGCCGCTGGAGGGCGCGACGGTGCCGGCAAGAACGTTGAGCAGCGTCGTCTTGCCGGCGCCGTTGGGGCCGACGATGCCCACGGCCTCGCCGGCGTCGACGGAGAAGTCAACGCCGTCAAGCGCCGCAAGCGCACCAAATTGCTTGCGGAGCTCGACGGCGGCGAGCATCGGCTGCGGTCCCATGCTCGGCTTTCCTGACAGGCGCTCTAGTTGTACGGGTTCAGCTTGCTGGCGACCGGCACCTTTGGATCGTCGGCGTGGTCGGTGACGATCAGCTCGAGGTTGAACTTGCTGCCCTTCGCCGCCTTGCGCCACTGGTTGCCGATGATCGGCGTGGCGACGACGTTCGGGGACGGGTTCTTCGCCCCGGTGGCACCCCAGTGGACCGTCCCGACCGGCGTCTGCACGTTCAGCGTCTTCAGCGCGTTGGCAACCGCCGCCTTGTCCTTCGGGTTGCCGCTCGCCTTCAGCGCCGCGGCGGCGACGTCCCACAGCGCCATGCTCGCCCCGAGCTGCTGGTTGACGTAGCGGCCCTTGGCCTTGGTGTAGCCGGCGCCGAGCGCCGCGCTACTGATGCCGGTCAGCGAGGACTTGTACGGCCAGGTCGGTCCCCAGTACTCGCCGCTTGCGAGGTTGTAGCCGAGCGATCCGACCGCCTGGACCTGCGAGGCGAACAGGCCGGTCTTGGCGATCTGGGCGATCTTGAACTGCTTGGTCAGGCCCTGCTGTGCGGCCTGACGCCAGAACGTGGTGAAGTCGGAAGGGATCGGGAAGGTGTTGAAGATCTCACAGCCCTCCGACTTGAACTGCGTGATCTGCGGCGTGAAGTCCATTGTGCCGTCCTGGTATGCGCCTGGGTCCACGATCGTGTACCCGGCTCCCTGCAGGACCGGTCCGAGGGCTCCGCGGATCGCGTTGCCGTCCGCGTCGTTGGGCCACATCACGGCGACCTTCTTGTTGTTGGGCACCTGCTTCCACTGGTCCAGGTAGGAGGCGGCGAAGTCCGGGACGCCGAAGCTGAAGTGGTAGACCCACTTGAACGCCGGCGAGTTCGGCACCCCCATGTTGGTCAGCGTGCCGCCGAGTGACAGCCACCAGGCTTCCCATGGCACGACCGTCGAGACGCACGGAACGCCGGCGGCCTCCGCGGCGCTCGAAACCGGAACCACGACCTCGGGCGTGGAGGTGGCGAGCAGCAGGTCCACGTTCGAGCTGCTGATCAGCTGCTGGGCCACCATCGCGGAGGTCGCCGGCACGGACTGGGCGTCCTTCTCGATGATGTTCACGGTGTAGGTCTTGCCGCCGATCTTCAGACCCTTGGCGAAGGCGGCCTTCGCGAGGCCGATGACGTACGGATCGGGCTCGCCGAAGCCGGCGTCCGGGCCGGTCAGCGGGCTGACGTAGCCGATCGTGATCGTCGATGCAGCCTCGTGAGCGCCCGCGACGCGTCCGCGCGACGCCCACGCGGGGGCTGCCGCGGCGCCACCGCCGAGCACGACGCCGCCGACCGCAGCGCCGCTGCGCTTGAGGAAGTCCGCGCGGTTCAGACCGCCCGAATCCTTCGTCGTCTTTACAGACATCAACTCTCCTCTACCTCTCGATTGTGCGCCCCCTCTGGCGCCCAGGGCCGGATGCTAGAGCGCACCCCAAACCAAGTCAAGTTATAACCAAAAGCGCGATCTTTTGGGCTTGATACCCGCCGAAGTGAAGCAACGCAGGGGCATTGGAAGAGTTTTGTGCACGTCTCTAGGTTCGCGCTAGGATACCGAGATTCAAGCCAAGAAGATCGATCTTTCCCCCGTCACGTCGCCCGCGGTCCCGTCCAGTGACCGCGTGTCGCAGCTGCTGCAGCAGGCGATCGCCGCCCGCGGGCTGGTGCCGGGCGACCACGTGGGCACCGAGGCGGAGCTCGCCGGAGCACTCGGCGTCAGCCGCCCGGCCGTCCGCGAAGCGGTGCGGCTGCTTGTGCGCGCGAACCTGCTGCGCGCCGCGCGCGGCCCTGGCGGCGGCGTGTTCGTCGCGCGCAGCCCCGACCGCGGCCTGGCAGCGACCGTGAGCGACTCCGTCGCCGCGATGCTCGCCACCGCCACGACGTCGCTCTCCGAGCTGACCGAGGTGCGCCTGCTGCTCGAGGTGCCGCTGGCCGGCCTCGCGGCGGAGCACGCAAGCGCGGAGAGGATCGCCGAGCTGTGGCGCATCGTCGAGGACGCCACCGCCCGCCCCGACGACGACGTCGTCCAGCGCGAGACCGATATCGGCTTTCACCAGACGATCGCCGAGGCTGCCGGCAACCGCGTCGCATCCGCGCTCAGTGCCTGGTGCTCGGAGGTCCTTCAGCCGCGGCTGAAGGACATGATCGCCCCGGCGATCGTCGAAGCCGTCGCGCGCGACCAGCACCGGGAGATCATCGCCGCGATCGAGCAGCGCAAGCCGGTGCTGGCCGAGCGGGCGATGCGCGTGCACCTGCGCTACCTCGGAGACCTGCTCGAGACCGTGGGGCCGCCCGCGCACCGCGCGCCGCAGTCGGAGCCTGTCGCCAACTACGTTTGACCAACGAGGAGAGACCGTTGAGCACGACCACGAAGTCCGCCTTCCCCAGTCCCCTGTCGATCGCCACGCCGGAGGGTTGCGAGGGCTGGGAGGAGATGTACCCGTACTACGCCCTGCTCAGCGAGGACCGCCGCGAGGCCGACGAGCAGCGGCTGTGGTTTTGGAACTCGATGCACTTCCCGGAGCCGATGCCTGCGTTTGACGTTGTCGCGATCGACGGCCCCTACTACGCCCTCGCGAACTGGCAGAACCGCGTGTTCGCGATCCCGCCGGCGATGGGAATCGACTACCGGATCGTCAACGGCTACGTCTTCATCACGCCCAACGCCGTGAGCGACCCGGAGCTGATCGCCGAGCGGGCGGCCTACTTCGGCGAGCGCGCCGGCTATTACTTCAGCAACTGGGACGAGCTCTACGGCCGCTGGCGCGAGAAGATGGAGAAGCTGATCGCGGCGATCACGGCGCTCGAGGTGCCCGAGCTTCGCACCTACGAGGAGGCCGCCGTGGCCTTCGAGGATCGCGACACGGCGTTCGTGCGGGTGCTCGACTCCTACAACCTCGCGCTGCGCATGCACGAGCAGATGTGGCAGCACCACTTCGAGTTCCTGCTGCTCGGCTACGGCGCCTATCTCACGTTCTCGGATTTCTGCAAGAGCGCACTCCCCGAGATCCCCGATCAGCACATCGCGCAGATGGTCTCGGGCATCGACGTGCTGCTGTTCCGCCCCGACACCGAGCTTCGCCGACTGGCGCGGCTGGCGCGCGACGCCGGCATCGATGAGAGCTTCTCGAACGGGCGCACGCCGGAGGAGATCGTCGCCGAGCTGGGCACGAGCGTTGCCGGCCGCACCTGGCTGGAGGCGCTCGAGGCGGTCAAGGATCCCTGGTTCAACATGGGTTCGGGGGACGGCTTCTACCACCACCACCGCTCCTGGCTGGACGACCCTTCGATCCCGTTCTCGGCGATCCGCGGCCACATCGACGCGCTGGCCGAGGGCCGCGACACCGAGCGGCCAACCGAGCACCTCACGGCCGAGCGCACCCGCCTCGCGCAGGAGTACGGCGCGCTGCTTGACGACGCTGCGCGCGCAACGTTCAACGAGCTGCTCGCGCTCTCGCGGACCGTGTTCCCATACGTCGAGGAGCACAAGTTCTTCTGCGAGTACTGGTTCCAGTCGCGCTTCTTCAACAAGATCCGCGAGTTCGGAGCGCTGCTGGCCACGCACGGCTTCCTGCACGATGGCGAGGACGTCTTCCAGCTCTCCCGCCACGAGGTCGGCGAGGCGCTCGAGGAGCTGGTCCTCACCTGGGCGCACGGCGGCCCGGCGCGCGGCCCCCATCACTGGCCGCCGATCGTCGAGCGCCGGCGGGCCCTGCTCGAGCGTTTGAGGGAGTGGACGCCGCCGCCGGCGATGGGCACGATGCCGACAGAGGCGATCAACGACCCGATCTCGGTGATGTTGTGGGGCATCACACCCGAGCGGCTGCAGAGCTGGGCGAGCGCGATGAGCGGCGACTCGACGACGCTGAGCGGGGCCGCGGCCTCGCCGGGTGTGGCGGAGGGGCTGGCGCGCGTCGTGCGCGACGTGCACGAGATCACCGACGTCCAGCCCGGCGAGATCCTCGTATCGACCGTCACCTCGCCGGCGTGGGCGCCGATCTTCCCCAAGATCCGCGCCGCCGTCACCGACATCGGCGGCATCATGTCCCACGCCGCGATCGTCTGCCGCGAGTACGGGGTGCCGGCCGTCGTCGGCACCGGTCGCGCCACGGCGGAGATCAGAACGGGGCAGCGGCTGCGCGTCGACGGGACCACCGGCGTGGTCACGCTGCTCGACGACGAGGAGCCCGCATGACGGAGCTCGCGCGGGCGCTCGAGCAGCTGCGGGCGCCCGACGAGGAACGCTACGGCGGCAAGAGCGCGAGCCTCGGCGAGCTGATCGCCGGCGGCATTCCCGTGCCGCCCGGCTTCGCCGTCTCGACGGCGGCCTTCGACGCCTTCCTCGCGGCCGATTCGCTGCGCGAGCGCGTGGCGGGCCTTCTCGCCGGCGTCGACCCCGACGACGTTCCGGCCGTCGCGACCGCGTCGGCCGCGGTCGCGCTGGCGATGCGCCGCACACCGGTGCCGGAGAGCGTCACCATCGAGGTCGAGGCCCGCTACGCGGCGCTCGCGGTCGCGTCGCAGAAGCGACAGCCGCCGGTCGCGGTCCGCTCCTCCGCGCGCGGCGAGGACTCGGCGGAGGCGACGTTCGCCGGGCAGCAGGAGACGTACCTGTGGGTGCGCGGCACCGACGGGGTCTGCGAGGCGATCCGCGGCTGCTGGATCTCGCTCTACAGCCCGGAGGCGATCTCCTACCGCGCGAGGATGGCAGGCGGCGACGGCGTGCCGGCGATGGGCGTCGCGGTGCAGCTGATGGTCGATGCCGCGGTCTCGGGGGTGATGTTCACCTGCAGCCCGCTGACCGGGGATCCCAGCGTCGTCGCGATCAACGCCAGCTGGGGCCTCGGCCTCGGCGTCGTCGGCGGCGAGGTGACCCCCGACGACTTCCTCATCTCCAAGGTCAGCCGCGAGGTGCTGCGCGCCACGATCGCCGACAAGCAGATCGAGTACGTGCCGGACCCGGGCGGGCGCGGAACCCACCGCGTGGCGGTGGCGGAGCCAAGGCGGAGCGCCCCGTGCCTTGAGGCCGAGCAGCTGCGCGCCCTGGTGGAGACCGCCGCCGCGGTCGAGCGCCACTTCGGCGCCCGCCAGGACGTCGAGTGGGCGATCGCGCGCACCGGCAGCCTGCCCGGGAACCTCTTCGTGCTGCAGTCGCGCCCCGTCACAGCGACCGCCAAGGCCGGATCGGAGGCCGTGGCGGACCGCACCGGACTCGACGCCATGTCGCTGGTGCTCGGCACCTTCGGCGTCAAGCCGGGGAGGGACTGAGCTTGGCGCTCACCGACGAGGACGTCAGCGAGATCCTGCGGATCATCGACGAGTCAGCGCTCGAGGAGCTGACGATCGAGACGCCGTCGTTCTCGCTGCACGTCAACCGCAGCGCCGCCGCGCCCGGACGCGACCGGCTCGACGCGCGCGCCCCGATCGACCCGGAGCCGGCGCCGCCGCCGCGCAGCCCAGCCACCCCCGCGCCGGATGCCGCCGAGATCGAGGCACCGATGCTTGGAACCTTCTACCGCACTGAATCCCCGGCGCACCCGCCGTTCGTGGAGGTCGGCGACGCTGTGGCGCCAGACACCGTCGTCTGCCTGATCGAGGTGATGAAGCTGATGAACCACATCCAGGCGGGCGTGGCCGGAACGATCGTCGAGATTCTCGCGCGCAGCGGCGAGCTGGTCGAGTTCGGGCAGCCGCTGTTCCGCGTCGCGCCCGCCGGCGAATGACGATCGCCCGGCTCTTCATCGCCAACCGCGGCGAGATCGCCGTGCGGATCGTGCGCACCTGCCGGGAGCTCGGGATCGAGACGGTCGTCGGCGTCTCGACCGCCGACCGCGACTCGATGGCCGCCGGCCTCGCCGACCGCGCCGTCGTGATCGGCCCGCCCCACGCCTCCGACAGCTATCTGCGCGTGGACACGATCGTCCAGGCGGCGCTCGGGACCGGCGCCGACGCGATCCACCCCGGTTACGGCTTCCTCGCCGAGAGCCCCGCGCTGGCGGAGGCGACGACGCAGGCGGGGCTGCGGTTCGTCGGGCCGCCGGCGGCGGTGATCGCAACCGCCGGTGACAAGCTGGCGGCGCGGGCGCTCGCGCAGCGGGCGGGCCTGCCGGTCGTCCCCGGCCGCGAGATAGCGACGTTGGAGGAGGCCGAGGCCTTCGCCCGCGAGCACGGCTACCCGGTGCTGCTGAAGGCCGCCGCCGGCGGCGGCGGACGCGGCATCAAGCTCGCCGGCGACCTCGCGCAGCTGCGCCTGCGCCACGGCCTCGCCCGGGCCGAGGCGGGCGCCGCGTTCGGCGACGAGCGCCTCTACATCGAGCGCCTGATCGCCTCGGCGCGCCACATCGAAGTCCAGATCGCGGCCGATGAGCGCGGCGGCGTGATCCACCTGGGCGAGCGCGACTGCTCGACGCAGCGCCGCTACCAGAAGCTCGTCGAGGAGGCGCCGGCGCCGGCGCTCGAGCCGCGGCTGCGCGCGGCGCTGCTCGACGCCGCGATCGCGTTCGCCAAAGCGATCGGCTACCGCAATCTCGGCACCGTCGAGTTCGTGCTCGACGCCGACACGGGCGAGCACCACTTCCTCGAATGCAACTGCCGCATCCAGGTCGAGCATCCGGTCACCGAAGCGCTCACGGGCCTCGACCTCGTCGCGCTGCAGCTGGCGATCGCCGACGGCGAGCCGCTCGCGTGCGCCCAGCGCGACGTGGCCTTCGACGGACACGCGATCGAATGCCGCCTGGTGGCCGAGGATCCGGCGGCCGGCTTCGCGCCGAGCCCGGGCCGGGTGACGCGCTTCGCGCTCCCGGACCTGGCGGGCCTGCGCGTCGACACGCACTGCCGCGACGGGACGCTGATACCGCCCTACTACGACTCGCTGATGGCCAAGCTCATAGCGCACGCCCCGGACCGCGACGGCGCCCTCGCCACGATGGGCCGGGCGCTCGAGCAGCTGGAGGTCGAGGGCGTGCGGACGAACCGCGAGCTGCTCGCGCGGATCATCGCCGACCCGCGCTTTCGCGCCGGCGCCGTCACGACCACCTGGCTCGAGCAGGCGCCGGCATGAGCGGCGCCGTCATCGAGCTCGTCGACACGACGCTGCGCGACGGCAACCAGAGCCTGTGGAGCGCCACCGGCCTCGCGACCGGCGACGTGCTCGCGATCGCCCCGCAGATCGACCGCGTCGGCTACCACGCCCTGGACTTCACCTCAAGCACGCATCTGGCGGTGTCGGTGCGCTACCACCACGAGGATCCCTGGGAGCGCCTGCGCCTCGCGGCAGCGGCGATGCCGAACACGCCGCTGACCTTCCTGACGACGGGCACGCGCTTCATAACCTGGCGCCCCGCCGCCGAGGACCTGCTCGAGCTGGCATTCGCGACGGTCGTGCGAAACGGCGTGCGTCGCTTTCAGATCATGCATCCCGCAAACGACGTGGAGGCGCTCCACTCGCTCGCGCGAATGGCCAGGCGCGCCGGCGCGCAGGAGGTGGTGCTGGCGCTGACCTACTCGCTCAGCCCGGTCCACGACGACGCGCACTTCGCCGCGAAGATCGCCGCGCTCGCCAACACCGCGGACGCCGATCGCTTCTACCTCAAGGATCCCGGCGGACTGCTCGTGCCCGAGCGCGCGGCGGCGCTCGTGGGGATGCTGAGCGCGGCCGCCGGCCAGCGCCCGGTCGAGGTCCACTCGCACTGCACGACCGGGCTTGCGCCGCTGGTCTACCTCGCGGCCGCGCGGGCGGGAGCGAGGGCGCTGCACACGGCGGTGCGGCCACTGGCGTGCGGCAGCTCGCAGCCGTCAGCGGAGATGACGCTGCACAACCTCGCGCAGGAGGGCTTCGCCACCCAGATCGACGAGCAGGCGCTCGCGGTGACCTCCGCCTACTTCGCGGCGCTGGCGCGCGAGAAGGGTCTCCCAACCGCCGAGATGCCGGAGTACGACGCCGCCTACTACCGCCACCAGCTGCCTGGCGGGATGGCCTCCACGATGCGCCGCCAGCTGGCGGAGATGCGCCGCGGCGAGCTGTTCGACGCCGCGCTCGAGGAGGCTGAGCGCGTCCGCGCCGAGCTCGGCTACCCGATCATGGTGACGCCGCTGTCGCAGTTCGTAGCCACGCAGGCGGTGATGAACCTGCTCGCCCCCGAGCGCTACGCGAACGTCCCCGACGAGGTGCTGCGAATGGTGCTCGGGCAGTTCGGCGAGCCGGCCGCGCCGCCGGACGCCGCGGTGCTCGAGCGGATCCTCTCGCACCCCCGCGCGCAGGAACTGCGCGACGTCGAGCCGCTCTCGCTGGAAGGCGCGCGCGAGCGCTTCGGCGCCACGATCACCGACGAGGAGCTGCTGCTGCGCCTGACGATGCCGGCCGAGCAGGTCGACGCGATGCTCGCGGGCGCCGAAGCGCCGGCGCCCGCCGCGGAGCACCCGCGGAGCTCGCCGATCGTCCGCCTGCTGCGAGAGCTCGAGCGGCGCCCCGCGGTCGGCTACCTCGAGCTGCGCACCTCAGAGGATCTCGTGCGGTGGCGTCGTGGCGCTCGCTGACGCCGACGGCTTCATGTTCGACCTCGACGGCACCCTCGTGCACCGCGCGCCCGACGGCGTCGTCGCGCTGCCCGGGGCCGCCGAGGTGCTTGCCGCGATCCGCTCCTCGGGCCGGCCGCTCGTTGTCTTCACCAACGCGAGCGACTCCGATCCGGGCGCGATCGCCGAGCGTCTGCGCCGCGGCGGTCTCGAACTCGAGGCGGAGGAGGTGCTGACCGCCGCCTGCTCCGCCCTCGGGCACCTCCAGCGCCGCCACCCGGCGGCGCGCGTGCTCGTGCTCGGGACGCCGGCGGCACAACGTCGCTTCGCCGCCGCCGGAGTGACGCTTGCGCCCGAGGCGGAGGCCCAGGATGCGCAGGTCGTGACGGCGCTCCACGTCGACGACATCGCACTCAGCGTGCTCGAGGCCGCCGCCCGCGCGGTGCTCGCCGGCGCGGCGTTCCTGACCGCCAACTACGTCCGCGCCTACGCCGGCCTGCACGGCCCGATCATCAGCCGCGGCGCGATGGCGGCCGCCGCGATCGCGAAGGCGTCCGGCCGGCGTCCGACCGTCGTTGGCAAACCGTCGCGCGCGGCTGTGCACGAGGTCGCCCAGCGCCTCGAGCTCGACCCCCGCCGCGTGGCCTTCATCGGCGACGACGTCGCGATGGACATCGCGCTCGGCCGCTTGGCCGGCGGCCAGACTGTACTGGTTCGAAGCGGCATCGACGCGGACAGGATTCCCGCCGGCCGCGGGCCGGATCTGGTCGTGGACGGCGTCGCGGATCTACTCGAGATGCTGTAGGGAGGCTGTTCGATGTGGTGCATGCACCACATCGGCGGGCGGCGCATGCGCCGCCCGCGGGAGCGGCGCACCCCGTTCGGGGCACAAGCATGCGCCGCTCCCACAAACCTAGCGGCGGCGCATGTCCTCGACGCGGCGCGCTTTCAGGCGCTCGGCCTTCAGCACGCCCGGCATCACCGGGACGACGCGCACCCGCAGCGCGAGGCGGCCGAAGATGCGCTCCTCGATCGTGCGGACCACCGCCGGGTCGGTCGCTTCGACCAGCACCCTGATCTCGTCGCGCTCGGTCGCCTCGGTGTAGAAGCGGATGCGGTACTCGCCGAGCAGGCCGGCCTCGCGCAGCGTCTGCTCGATCGCGGACGGGAACACGTTCATGCCGCGGATCACGACCATGTCGTCGGTGCGCCCGACGATCCCGTTGGGCAGCCAGACGTCGTCGTGACCGGCCGGGCACGTCCCGCCGACGTCGACGACGTCGCCGCTGCGGAAGCGGATCGCCGGGAAGCCCGCGCGCGTCAGCGCACTCAGCACCAGCTCGCCCTGCGTGCCCGGGCCGGCCTCGCCGCCGCTCGCCGGGTCGAGGATCTCACAGAGGAACTCCTGGCCGTTGATGTGCAGGCCGCCGCCGGCAGCGCACGGGTAGGAGAACACGCCGACCTCGGTGGAGCCGGCGTGATCGAAGACGCGCGCGCCCCAGGCACTCTCGATCCGCTCCCGCGCCGCCGGGATCGACGCGCCCGGCTCGCCCTGGCAGATCAGCGCGCGCACCGACGCGAAGGCGTCCTGGAGCCCGTGCTCGAGCGCGACGTCGATCAGTCCGAGGGCGTAGGTCGGGGTGCAGACGATCGCGGTCGCCTCGAACTCGGCGATCGCCCGCAGACGATCGCGGCCCTCCAGGCCGCCGAGCGGCAGCGCCAGCGCGCCGATGTCCTCGACGCCGGCGGCCGCCGCCCAGAACTGCAGGTAGGCGCCGAACGGGAACGGCAGCGCCACACGGTCCTGCGCGGTGATCCCCGCCGCCGCGAGCACGCGGGCGAAGCAGCGCCGCGTCGCCTGCCAGTCCTCGGCCGTCTGCAGCACGCGCAGCTGCTCGCCGACCGTCCCGCTCGTCAGGTGCAGGTGGGTGTAGGAGTCCAGCGGGAAGGTCAGGTTCGTGCCGTAGGGCGGCGAGGAGGCCTGGTCGCGCAGCAGTTCGTCCTTGGTCGTGAACGGCAGCTCGCGCAGATCCTCCACGGTGTGGACGCGGGCGCCGCGAAGCCTTGCCCGCTGGAACGCGTTGGTCTCATGAACGCGCTGAAGGAGCTCGTCGAGCGCGGCGATCTGAGCGGTTCGGGCCAACGCGTGGATCGCGTGATTGTAGGGCGCCCGTACCGGCTCGCGGTTGGAGCGCTTTGAAGACGCGGGCTAGTTCGCCGGCGCGAGGTCGCTGCGGCCGAGGATCCGCGCGAGCGCGTCCGCGAGCGCGGCGGCGGGGTCGGCGGGCAGCGCCGCGGCGCGCCAGCCGACATGCTGGTCGGGGCGGACCAGCACGCATCCGTCCTCGGCCACCTCGGAGAGCGAGACCCAGTCGTCGTAGGTGTCGAGCACCTCGCGGCCGGGGCCGATCACGTAGGCCGCGATCGCGACACCGGTGCGCGCGCTGTACTCGTTCGCGGCCGCCACCCAGGGCTCGCCGCCGATGCCGGTCAGCAGCGCGAAGCGCCCGTGGCCGGCGAGGTCGAGCGAGCTGACGCGCCGCCCTTCGTGCTCGAGCCAGCAGTGCGGCAGGCGCGCGCCGGGCCAGGTGGTGGCGTGGTAGTAGAGCTCGGGGTCGCGGTCGTAGGCGGGCTCGGGAGTGCCGTCGGGGACCACCGCATCGGAGCGGTAGCGCTGGCCGAGCTCGACGCCGTGCGCGTTGAACTCGTAGTTCTTCAACTCGATCGCGGCGCGGAGCTTCGCGCGCTGCTGCGCGGCCTCCGGCGTGTTCTGCGTCCGGGCGGCCATGTTGCGTTCCATCTGCGCCGGGTCCTCGGTGTCGAGCAGGCCGAGCGCCTCGAAGATCGGGCCGAACTCCTCGATGCTCTTGTTCGCCCGCTTGACGATCTGCTCCCCGACCGGCACGCGCTCGTCGTCGTAGGTGCGTAGCAGCGACGGCGCGGCCTGGCCGCGCAGGACATGGGCGAGCTTCCAGCAGATGTTGTAAGCGTCGGCGACCGAGGTGTTCGAGCCGAGCCCGTTCGATGGCGGGTGACGGTGGACCGCGTCGCCCATGGCGAACACCCGGCCCTGCGAGTAGCGCTGCGCCCACAGCTTGTTGTTTGTCCACAGCGAGGTGGAGACGATCTCCACGTCGATCTCGTCGGTGCCGATGAGCTTGTGCGCGATCTCGGTCGCCCGGGCAACGTCGACGGCGGGCGCCGGGCCCGCGATGTCGTAGCCCCAGACGATCAGCCACTCATACCACGGGCGGACCATGCGCACGAGACCCATCCCGATCCCTCCCATCCGCGCTCCCGGCGACATGATCCAGTAGAGCACGCTCGGACGGTGGGCGACCAGCGCCGAGAGGTCCGCGCGGAACACGATGTTCATGCTGCCGGCAACGTCGGCCTGGCCGCCGAACGGCAGCCCGAGCTGCTCGGCGATGACGCTGCGACCACCGTCACCGGCGAGCAGGTACTTCGCGCGGATCTCGTAGGTCGAGCCGCTCAGGCGGTCGCGAACGGTCGCGGTCACACCGTCGGCGTCCTGCTCGAAGGAGAGAAACTCGGTGTTGAAGCGCAGACGCGAGCCGCGCTCCGCGGCAGCGCGAACGAGGATCGGCTCGAAGTAGGTCTGCGGCAGATCGATGTGCAGGCAGGGGCTCGCCAGCGTGTAGTCCGCGAGGCGCCGGGGGTGGGTGCCCCAGGTGTGCAGGCGGGCGAGCTCGTCGCCCGCGAGGCTCGTGGCGAAAACCGTGTCGCCCATCAGCTCGTTCGGCGTGCCGTCGCGCTCGCACTCCGCCTGCAGGCCGAGGTCGCGCATGATCTCCAGCGCACGCTGGTTGGTGATGTGCGCCCTTGGCGTGTTCGCCGTCCAGCCGTACTTGGTGACGACGACGTTCGCGATCCCGTAGGTGCTGAGCATCACGGCCGCCGAGCCGCCGGCCGGGCCGGTGCCGACAATCAGCACGTCAGTCTCGATCATGTCGCTCACCGGCTTTGCTGCACCGCAGCGGGCTCGGCGGCCAGCACCAGGTCGTAGTGCATCGTGAAATAGGGCTGCTCGAGTGCGCGCCCGTCGGGTGCGACGCCTGCCTCCTGGCGCTCGAACGGCGCGATCAGGGACGCCTTGACGCCGAACACCGCGTCGCTGTCGAGATGCTCGTCGCCGGCCACGAAGACGTGGGTGATCAGGGTCTTGTAGCCGGGTGCGCTGACCATGAAGTGCACGTGCGCCGGGCGCATCGGCCCGCGGCCGGCGGCGGCGAGCAGCTCCCCGACCGGGCCGTCCGCCGGGATCGGATAGGCCGTCGGCAGGACCGACCAGAACGAGAAGCTGCCGTCGTCGCGCGCACGCAGCTGGGCCCGCCCGCGAGCGGCTTCCAGCTCGGGGTACTGGACGTCGTAGAAGCCGTCCTCATCGGCCTGCCAAACGTCGATCACGGCGCCGGCGAGCGGCATCCCGTCAACCGAGCGAACGTTGCCGCTCATCAGGCACGGGGTGCCGGGCGCGCCGCCCGAGATGTCCTCGCCGTTGGCGGCCACCGGCGCGCCGGCGACGAAGAACGGGCCGAACACGGTCGACTCGGTCGCGCCGTCGCCAACGTGGTGGTTGATCGCGATCACGAGCATCGAGACGCCGAGCACGTCGGAGAGCAGGATGAACTCCTGGCGGCGCTCGTCGGTGATGTGCCCGGTGCGCGTGAGGAAGTCGATCGCCGTCGCCCACTCCTGCTCGCTCAGCCGGGTCTCGGCTACGAAGGCGTGCAGGTGACGCACGAGACTCTGCGCGACGGTCTTGAAGCGCTCCGACTCGGCGCCGTCGAAGCTCGCGAGCACAGCCTGCGTGAGCGCCGCATCGCCGAGGTTGCGGGTGACGGCGGGTCCCGGCGGCGACTTCACGCGACCGCCTCAAGCGCCGCCGGCCGCGGCCGTGTGCCCTCGAAGGCGCCGGTCAGGATCTCGCGCACGGCCGGCTCGTCGATCGGCCGTGGATGGCGCCCCTCGCCGGCACCGGCGAGCACCAGTTCGATCATCGGCTCGAGATCCTGCTCACGCATGCCGAGCGCCCGCAATCCCGCCGGCGTGCGCAGGCGCGCGCCGAGGTCGTGAAGGGCGCCGGCGACGTCCGTGCGGTCCTCGTCGCCGAGCGCGGCGTCGATCTCGGCGAGAGCGACCGGGATCGCCGGCGCGAAGAAGGCGACCACGTGGGGCAGCACGACGGCGTGGGTCTCGGCATGGGGGAGATCGAGCGCACCGCCAAGAATGTGGCAGATCTTGTGATGCAGGCCACCGCCGACGGCGGCGAACGCACAGCCGGCGAGGTAGGCGCCGAACAGCGTGAGCGACCGCCCGTCGATGTCGCCCGGGCGCTCCACCGAGACCGGAGCGCCCTGCGCGAGCGCAGCGATCCCGCGCTGGGCGAGCAGCGAGGTGACGGGGTTGGCTGCCGCCACGTACAGCGCCTCGACGCAGTGGGCGATCGCGTTCATCGCGCTCGGCCCGGTCACCGCCGCCGGCAGCGTGAGGGTCAGCTCGGGGTCGTAGATCACGACCCGTGGGAGCACCGCGGGCGAGCGACCCGTGGTCTTGCGCCGCCCCTCGGTCAGTCCCCAGACCGGCGTCATCTCCGAACCGGCGTAGGTTGTCGGAACGGCGAGGATCGGCAACGAGAGCTCGAGCGCGACCGCCTTGGCGGTGCCGGTGGTCGAGCCGCCGCCGACGCACAGCAGCGTGTCCGCGCGCGCCTGCGCGGCGGCCGCGCGGGCCGCAGCGGCGACCGCCACCGGCACGTGCGGGCGCACGCCGGTGAAGGTGGCGACCACGCGGCCGCCGAGCGGCGCGGCCAGCTCCTGCGCGAGCGCGAGCTCGCTCTCCGCGGCAACCAGCAAGATCCGCTCGGCGCCGAGCGCCTCCAGCTCCGCGGCCAGCCGCGTACGCGCGCCGCCCGCGCCGAAAACGACCCGGCCGGGCAGCGCGTCGTAGGTGAATTGTGAAACCACGCTCAAGCGCGTCTACTCAAATACGCACCCCGTGGTCGTCCGCCGGGCGCCCGCAACGAGCTAGCCATAGGGGATCGGGATCACCTTCGCGGTCGTCTTCAGACCCGGCACCATCTTCGAGGTCACGACCTCGAGCTCGTACTTGTACTTCTTGCCGGGCCGCCACTGCGCGCCGGCGAGCAGCGTCAGAGCGACGTTCGGCAGCGGCCCCTTGGCCCAGTCGATGTGGCCGACGATCGTCTTCAGGTTGGTTGCCTTGATCGCGCTGACGATCTCCGTGTTGCTGTCGATGTTCTTTGTGCGGCTGAGGACGTTCGCCGCGATCTCGAACATCGCGTGGGTGAAGCCGAGTGGCTGCGTCCACTCGCCGTTGGACTTCTCCCACTCATTCGACAGCTGGGCGCAGGTCTGTCCCGTCAGCGAGGAGGTGTAGGGGTGACCGGGGCTCCACCACAGCTCCGTCGACATGCCGTTGCCATGGCTGCCAAGGGCGTTCACGGCCGCCGGGAACAGCAGCGCCTTGCCTACCGAGGCGATCTTGGGGTTGAAGCCCTGCTGCAGCGCCTGCTGCCAGAACGTCGTGAAGTCCGGCGGGATCGGGACGCCGGTGACGATCTGGGCACCCGAGGACTTGAACTGGCTGAGCTGGGCGGAGAAATCCATCGTTCCGTCGGCGTAGCGGCCGGGATCGACAATCGTGTAGCCCGCGGCCTTGTCCGCCGGCGGGAAACCGGTCGTCGGGCTGGCCCAGGCGTTTCCGTCCGCGTCGTTCGGCCATATCGCGCCGACCACCTTGTTGTTCGGAACCTGCGCCCAGATGTCGAGGAAGACGTTGATGATGTCCCCGAGGCCCCAGAAGAAATGGTAGGTCCACTTGAACGGCACCGTGGGGCTCCCGTTGCGCCCGAAGAACCACGCCTGCCAGGGCGCGACCGACGAGATGCATGGCACGCTGGCGGCTTCGCAGATATCGCACACCGGGTTGGTGATGTCGGGTGTGCCCTCGACCAGCATCAGATCGATCTGATGGCTGGAGATGAGGTTCTGCGCGACCATCCCGGCCGTACTCGAACTGGACTGCGCGTCCTGCGCGAAGATCTGCAGCGGGTGAACGTTCCCGCCGACCTTGATGCCCTTGTGGAACAGCTTCTCCATCTGCGCGATCGTGAACGTGTCACACTGGCCAAAGTCGGCCAGCGGGCCCGTGCGCGGCGTCACGTAGCCGATCTTGACCGGCCTGGCCGACGCCAGCGCGCTGCTCGTGGCGACCCACGGCGCAAGGCCGAACGCGACGCTTGCAGCACCGGCGCGCTTGATCAGCGTCCGGCGGTCAAGTCCCCCGGCGACCGCAGCATGCCCGCCAAGCGCGAGCCTGTTGTCCCGCTCCTCACCCATCTCGGACCCTCCTCCGATTGGCAAATCTCCCCTGCGGACGGCGACGCCGGCCGCGATGTGCATTCTGCGTGGGCCCCGTGTGAAAGTCAAGCCGGATCCGTCATAGCGTGTGCGCGTTCGCAATTACGCGCGCTTTTAGGTGAAAATGTGCGCGCTTTACCTCAAAATGTGCGCGCTTTCGGACCGCTTTCGGGACTGCCCTTTTCGGGCACTCCGCGGACGGTTGCGTCCGCGGTTGCGGACCGGAGGTTCAAATCGAGCCGAGCCGGACAGCCGGACCGGACCGGACCGAACGGGTGGGGCGGCGGCCGGGCGGGGCAGCCGGGCGGGCGGTGCAACCGCTACAGCAGGACTGGGACCATTTCCTCGTAGTCGGCGAAGCGCGGCTCGGCGTGCCCGCCCTCGACGATCGAGAACCCGTCCTCCAGCCGCAGCCCTCCCCACGCGGCGCCGAACAGCGGAGAGTCGATCGAGAGGGCCATGCCGACCTGGATCGGCGCCGCCGACGAGGACAGGAAGATCGGCGGCTCGAACTCGATCAGGCCCATGCTGTGGACCGGCACGTAGGGCATCGCGGCGCCGGTTCGCGCCTGCTCGAGCGTCTCCCGCAGCGCCGCGGCGGCGTCGCGGCCCTCGCGTCCCGCGACGAGCAGCGCGCGCGCCGCGCGCTGACCCCGCCGGGCGGCGTCGATCGCCGCCCCGAGCTTCGCGTTCGGGCGCAACAGGAAGGCTCGCGCCAGCGCGGCGTGGTAGCCCTCATAGCGCGGGGCCAGCGTCACCGTCACCAGATCGTCGGGGGCGATCGCTCGATTTGTCGAGCGCGCCAGGATCGGGGCGGTGTTGGCCACTCCGGAGGCGACCATCGTGTCGATGCCAAAGCCCTCCGCGCCCGCCTCGCGCATGACGGCCTCGGCAGCCGCCGCGACCTCGCGCTCGCTGGCTCCGGGACGCACTGCGCCAGCCGCCGCCTCGAGTCCAAGCCGGGCGATCCTGTAGGCCTCGCCGATCACCGCCTGTTCGGCGTCGGTCTTCACCGCCCGCAGGGCATAGGCCACCTCGTCGGCCGATCCGACCTCGAGGCCCCGGTCGCTGAGCGCCGAGATCACGTGGCTCCAGACCGGATGAGGAATCGCCTGGGCGCCGAGCACCGCGATTCGCCTCGCGCCCTCGAAGCGCTCGGCCAACCGCTCGCGGCCGCTCGAGATGGGGATCGTCGGATACTCCTCATCCGGGTGCGCGAACTCCTCGATCGCGACGATCGCCGAGACCGCCGCACGCGCCGTGACCACCGCCGCATAGCCCACCGACTCTGGCCCGGTGAGCATCACGACCTGGTGATCGTCCGTTCGCGCGGCAAGCAACACCGGTTCGAAATGCGGCGCGAAGTCCGTCAGATAGCGAATATGGTCGGCCCCGGCAACCGCCCGGTCATCGCCGAACGCGATCCAGCCGTCAAACCCAGCGTGCTCGAGCGCACGCCCCAGCGCCGCCGGCCGCAGCGCCAGTTCACGATCGGGGATCTTCGCAGCGGCCACTCGGCCACAGCATCGCAGGACGCGTCGTCGCCGTCGCGGGCGCCGGTGCGCCAGGGGCGCGACGGGGCGCGACGTGCGAGATTGTCACCGTGACCTACTCGATCGTTGCTCACGACCGCGAGAGCGGCGAACTCGGCGTGGCCGTGCAGTCGCACTGGTTCTCGGTCGGCTCGGTCGTACCCTGGGCACGCCCGGGCGTCGGCGCGGTGGCGACCCAGGCGAACGCCGAGGTCGCCTACGGCCCACGCGCGCTGGCGCTGCTCGAGCGCGGGACCAGCGCGGCCGATGCGCTCGCCGCCCTGCTCGCCGAGGACCCCGCCGCCGCGACGCGCCAGGTTGCGCTCGTCGACGCGCAAGGCGACGTCGCGGCGCACACCGGAGAGCGCTGCATCCCGTTCGCCGGCCACGCGATCGCCGACGGCGTCAGCGCCCAGGCGAACATCATGCGCAGCCCGAGGGTGTGGCCTGAGATGATCGACGCATTCCGGTCAACCCCCGGAGGGCTCACCGAGCGACTGCTCGCCGCGTTGGACGCCGGCGAGGCGGCCGGAGGCGACGCGCGCGGGCGCCAGTCCGCAGCGATCCTCGTCGTCCCGGGCAGCGGCGAGGCATGGGAGAGCGCCGTGAACCTGCGTGTCGAGGATCATCCTGAGCCGCTGCGTGAGCTGCGTCGCCTCGTGGCGGTGCACTCGGCCTATCTCGCCGCGGCGCAGGGCGACCGGCTGATGGGCGAGGGCCGGCCGGACGCCGCGGCCGAGCACTACCAGCACGCGAGCGAGCTGGCTGCGGGCAACCATGAGCTGCTGTTCTGGTCTGGACTCGGCGCGCTGCACAGCGGGCGCATCGAACAGGGCGCGGCCCAGCTGCGCGAGGCGATCGCGCTTCACGGCGAATGGGCGCAGCTGCTCGAGGTTCTCGGCGAAGACGTCGCGCCGGGAGCCACGGCCGCCCGCGCGCTGCTCGCCCGGCCCTCGACCGCGGACGCCGGGAGCTGACGCTCGAACGCAGCGATCGCGCGCACGGGCCGCAGTGGAGTCCGCGGCGGTCGCCCGCCCGCCCGCCGCGGCGAGAGGCGTACTCAGCCGGCCGCAAGCGCAAAGCGACGATGCACGACCCAGCGCTCGTCGCTGCGCAGCGCCATCAGCCAGGCCTCCCCGGCGGCGGCCCGCAGCGGGAGGTGGCGCTCGAGCGCAGCTCGCACCTCGTGGAAGTCCTCGGCGCCCACGGCGATCGTGAGGTGGGGCACGATCTCGCGGTGAGCGCCGCCGTAGGGCGGTTGACCCGGCCAGCGGCGCCACACGGCCTGCGTGAGCTCGACGAACGGTTCTCGCGGCTCCGGCTCCAGGTACAGGGCATGCTCGAACCGGGCGACGCGCGCGAGTTCGAACTCGATCGGGGCGGTCGCGGCGAAGAGCTCGCCGAGCGCGCTCAGGTCACCGCTTGAGAGCGCCCCACGCTCGATGAAAGGGCCGAGGACGGTGATGTGCGCCGGCATCCCAGCCCGCGCGCTCGGATCGAAGCTCGCGCGATGTGCGCCCACGAAGGGCTCGGCAGCCGGCACCGGAAGGATCAGGTGAGTCTCGCTCACGAGGCCGGATCCGGTGGCGCCGAAACGGAGGTCCCGCCCCACGCCTCGGGAGCGACATCGCCGAGCGTCTGCGAGAACGTCCACCGGTGGCCCGCCGGGTCCTCGGCGCTGTACTGGCGTTCGCCGTACTCGAAATCCCTCGGCTCGGCAGTGATGCGCGCGCCGTGCGCCCTCGCACGCTCACAGTGGGCGTTCGCGTCCGCCACGCGAACCATCACCGAGTGGCTGGCCTCGCCCGGCTGCGGCGGCCGGCGATCGCCTCCCGCATCGCCGATGATGACCGCGCCGTCGCCGACACGCAGTTGCGAGCGATGGCCCTCGCCGATCCTGACCCGCTCGGCGAAACCGAACGCGGCCCCCAGCCACTCGACAGCGGCGCGCACGTCGGGATAGACGAGCACGGGGATCACGGTGACCGGCGGGATCGAGCGGTTGGGCTTCATCGCTGCTCCGCAGCTTAGGTCCATCCACGTTCAGAGGGGTCGGTGGAGGAGAAGCGCGGTAGCCCTGCAGCTATCTTGCGGCTGTGCCCGACGGCAAGATCTCGATCGACGACCCTCGCGTCGCGGACGTCCGCGAGCTGCTCGCCCGACATCTCGCCTTCGCCCGCTCCAGCAGCCCGCCAGAGGACGTCCATGCCCTCGAGATGGAGAGCCTGCTCGATCCCGCCGTCACGTTGTTCAGCTTCCGCCGCGCGGGTGAGCTGCTCGCTGTCGCTGCGCTGAGGAGACTCGATGCCGGCCACGCGGAGCTGAAGTCGATGCACACCGCCGAAGCTGCGCGCGGGCGCGGGATCGGCCGGGCGATGGTCGAGCACCTGCTGGCGTTCGCCCGCGAGCGCGGCTTTGAGCGCGTCAGCCTGGAGACCGGATCCCAGCCCGCGTTCGCGGCGGCGAGGTCGCTGTACGCGGGCGCCGGGTTCGGGCGGTGCGAACCCTTCGGCGACTACCTCCCGAGCGAGAACAGCACCTTCATGACGCTCGTGCTGGGCAGCCGAGGCCCGCACGCCTGATTGCCGCCGGGGAGCCCGCGGGCGCCGTCCACAGGCGCGGCGTGCGAAGCAGCGCCTACGGCACACCCTTGCGCACGACCTCGCAGTTGACGGTCTTGTAGGCCGAGAGGTTGGAGAGCGTAACGACGTCGTGGCCGGGGCCGCAGTCGATGCGGCCGTGGCCGAAGTAGCCAAAAATGTGGTCGTTGCCCGGCCCGCCGTAGACCACGTTGTAGCCGTGGCTCGTGTAGATCCAGTCGTTGCCGGGGCCACCGTAGAGCACATCGTGCTGGGTCGAGGGGTTGTTGGGAACCGGGTGTTGGTCGCCCCAGATCACGTCGTTGCCGGCGTCCCCGTAGATCGTGTCCGATCCCGCGCCGCCGAGCAAGAGGTCGTTGCCGCTGGTGCCGCGCAGGACACCGCCACCTGGGCCGGCGATGAAGGTATGCCGTGTGTGCGGCCATCCCTTGTGGCTGACATTTCCGCTGGCGGTCGCCACCACGATCGTGCCGGCGAGGAGGGCGAATGAGATTGCCGCTGCGACGACGCCTCGTCGCCGCCGGCGATCAAATCGCCCACGCCGAGGGGCGGTGGGCTCCGGGGGCCGGGGGTACTGTGTGCCGGCAGACATGGCCGCGCAACATACCAGCAACCCGGGCGGGCGAACGCAGCGCTGCCGCGGGTGAAATTCGAATGCGCCGTGTGGTAGAACACGGTCAGTGACCCGGCTGCGCCCAACCGTGACGCGACCGCACAGCGCGCACCTTGGCTGACGGCGGCGCATCCATCGCTGCGGTGCCGATCGCCGCCGGCAACCTCGAGATCAGCCGGATGATTCTCGGCTGCGCGTCAATCGGGGGCCTTTACTCGGCGACTGACGCGCTGACTGCGGCCGGCGCGCTTGCAACCGCATGGGACGGCGGCGTGCGGACCTTCGACACGGCTCCGCATTACGGGGTGGGTTTGTCGGAGGAGCGGCTCGGCGCCTTCCTCGCCGGCAAGGCACGTTCAGAGTTCGCGGTCTCGACGAAGGTCGGCCGTCTGCTCGTGCCGACCGACGAGGACGTCGAGGGGGCGGAAGGCTTTTTTGGGACGCCGCAACGGACCCGCGTGCGGGATTACAGCCGAGACGGCGTGAGGCGCTCGATCGAGCAGAGCTGCGAGCGCCTCGGCCTCGACCGCGTGGACATCGCGCTGATTCACGACCCGGACGACTACTGGGAGGTCGCCATCGGGGAGGCCTACCCGGCGCTCGACGAACTTCGCCGCGAGGGCGTCGTAACGGCGATCGGCGCTGGCATGAACCAAGCGGCGATGCTTGAGCGGTTCGTCAACGAGACCGACATCGACTGCGTGCTCGCAGCCGGCTGCTACTCGCTGATCGAGGCTTCCGGCGCTCAGAGCCTGTTCCCCGCCTGCCGGGCCGCCGGCGTAGCGGTGCTCGCCGCCGGGGTGTATGAGAGCGGGGTCCTCGCCAACCCGCGCCCGGGCGCCAAGTTCCGCTACGCGGACGCGCCGGCCGAACTCGTCGCGCGCGTCGCGCGCATCGCCGAGGTCTGTGCCGGCCATGGGGTCGCGCTCGCGGCCGCGGCACTCCATTACGTGCTCGCACACCCCGACGTGACCGCCGTCGTGATCGGCGCGCGCTCGGCGGAGAACGTTCAGCAGAACCTCGATTACCTCAACCAGGCCGTCCCGCAGCAGCTGTTTGACGAGCTGGCCGCCGAGGGCCTCGTCGCGCCCGCTTTCGGAGCCGCGCACAGCTGAGCGATCGCCGGGTCGTGGCGCCCCGCTTGGTAGCAGCCGGAGCGGCGCCGATCGGAGGTTCACGCGTTGCGTGCCGCCGAGGCGAATACGGCGTCGAGCGTCTCCATGATCGAAACCGTTTCGTGCAGTGGCAAGAGAGGGCTTTCGAGCAGGCCGGCCCGCAGGCAGCGGGCGACCTCGTCGGCTTGGTGGCGCAGGCCGTGCCCCTCGTGCGCGATCTCGAAGCGCGTCGGCTCCCCGTCGCGGGGAATCAGCGTGAACGAGTTCGGCGCGTAGAAATCGTCGCCGTCGATCTCGATGCGTGCGTCGGTCCCGACGATCGCTCCACGCGTGGGGCTCTTTGCGCACACACTGGCGTTCAGGATCGCCTGGGCGCCACTGGCGTAGGAGAACAGCATCGAGGTCTGGCCGTCCACGCCGGTGAACGCCGGCTCGCTGATTGCGACGATGCGATCTGGGGTGCCGAGCACCATCGACGCGAACGAAACCGTGTACACGCCCAGATCGAGGAGCGCCCCGCCGCCGAGCTGGGGCGAGAAGAACCGCGTCTGCGCATCTCGCGGGAACCACTGCCCGTGGTCTGCGCTGACGCTGACGATCTCACCGAGCGCGCCCTCGGCGAGCAGTCGGCGGACCTCCGCGATGTGAGGCAGGAACCGCGTCCACATCGCCTCCATCAGAAAGAGCTTTGCGTCGCCCGCCGCCGCGACTACCTCCTTGGCCTCGGCGGCATTCATCGTGAACGGCTTCTCGACAAGCACCGGCTTGCCGGCGCGCAGGGCGAGCATGGCATCGTCACGGTGCATCGGGTGCGGCGTCGCGACGTACACGGCTTCAACCTCTGGATCCTCCACGAGCGCCTCGTAGCTCGCGTGGCGGTTCGCGATGCCGAAGCGGTCGGCAAAGCGATCGGCCGAATCCATCCGGCGTGACCCGACGGCGACGACGCGGCCCGAGTCGGTGAGCTCGAGATCGCCGGCAAAGACACCTGCGATCAGCCCGGTGCCGATCAGCCCCCAGCGGAGCGGTTCAGTCATCTGGTCCCCTCTTCCTCGCTCGCGGTGGAGCGTCTTGTTTGTAACTGTATGTCGTCAGTACGCCGTGCAGGTCGCCGTGATGGCATGCGGCGCGTCGCCGCGACGAGCGATGGGGCGCCGCTTGGGATACGCGGGCCTGCCACACCAGCCGCGGGCCGGCGGTCGCTCGCAGCACCCCCTGCGACCGGGCCCGCAACGCTAGACTTGCGCGTGCGGATGACGATCTTCGAGAGCATTTGGGCGCGGCAGTCCCGGGTCCGCGTGCCCAGCAGCCGCCCGGCGTGAACGTGCAGCGCGCCGTAACCTCTCGCAGCCCGGTCGTGTCACGGTGAGCGAGCGATTCCTGATCACCGGCGCCTACGGCTGCATCGGCGCCTGGACCGTCCGCAGCCTGGTGCGGGAGGGCGTCGAGGTCGTCGGCGTCGACGCCGGCAGCGACGATCGCCGCGTCCGCGACCTGCTCGCACCGGACGAGCTGGCCGGCGCCCGGTTCGTGCAGGCCGACATCTCCGATCCGGCGCAGGTCGCGAGCCTGTTTGAGCAGGCGCCGACGCACGTGATCCATCTCGCCGCGCTTCAGGTGCCGGACTGCCGCAGCAATCCTGTGCTGGGCGCACAGGTCAACGTCGTCGGCACCGTGGCGCTGTTCGCGGCGGCGATCGCCGCCGGCGTGAGCACCCCGATCGTCTACGCGAGCTCGGTCGCCGCGTTCGCCGCCGGCGACGGAGGCGGGCAGGCGCCGGCAGACCCGAGCGGCCACCCTGACACTCATTACGGCGTCTTCAAGACCGCGAACGAGGGCGCGGCGCGGGTGTTTGCGGCCGAGAACGGAGCGAGCAGCATCGGGCTGCGCCCGCATGTCGTGTATGGGCCGGGCCGCGACCGCGGGCTCACCTCGGCGCCGACGGCGGCGATGCTCGCAGCAGCCGAGGGCCGCGACTACACGATCCCGTTCAGCGGTAGCTGCGAGATGCAGTACGCACCTGACGTGGCAGCCGCGTTCATCGCCGCGGCCCGCGCGTCGTTCACAGGCGCCACGGTCGTCAACGTTCCCGGCGCGAGCATCGCGATCGACGACGTGGTCGCAGAGATCGAGCGCGCCGTGCCCGAGGCCGCGGGCAGCATCGAGGTCACTGGCCCGCCACTGCCGTTTCCCGCCGAGCTCGATTCGACGGCCTTCACAGCGATCGTTGGGACCGTGGCCGTGACGCCGCTGCGCCAGGGCGTCGCGGAGACGATCCGCCACTTCCAGGGCTGACGGTCCGCCACGAACCGCCGGGGGCCGCGGGGCTTTGCAGCGTCCGCGGCTTTGGGCGCTCGCTAACGCGTCAGCGCGAGCACGCTCGCGCCCGCGGCAACGACGAGCAGGCCGGCGAGCTGCGCGCGGGTCAGTCGCTCGCGCGATCATCGGCCGGCGGGTGGCTGATCCGCTGAGCCAGCTTCGCCACTATCGACGACGTTGGTCTCGCGCGCGAGCGGTCTCGATGACACAGGCCGCCTGCGGTTCGCCGACCGCGAAAGCCGAGGCATCCAGCCCTGAGGGCGGCTCACCAACGCCGAGCACACCGATCGCGCCGCAGCGCGCGCAGGTGTAAGCAACCCGGTCGGGCTCGGTCTTCATGATTACAGGGGACTCCCAGCGGTGCGACGGGACCGCACCGGCCACGCCACTCACCAAACGCGGCGCGGTGCCGCGGTCGCCTGCGCTTGCAGCGCTCGCGCGGGAGCGATTGCGAAGCGGACTCAAGTGGTGCCTGCGCTCGGGCGCGTGCCGCCGTTGCCATGGCCGCGGCCCGTGCCGTCGCCACCGTGATGCGGCTGCCCCCTGGCGAGCCGTACCTGCAGCCAGCGCTCACCGTCCGCGAGATGGATCAGGTCGGCGGCGCTGGCCTGCTCAGCGTCGCCGGCGCGGAGCGCGATGTAGATGTCGCGATGGCGCTGTCTCGAGATCTCGACCGCCCCGTGTTCGGTGATCGTTCGCCACAGCCGGGCCCGCATCATGTCACCGGAGAGGTTCTGGATGAGGGACGCGAGCGTCGCGTTCCCGGCCGCCCAGACGATGATCCGGTGAAACTCGGTGTCGGCGTCAATGAACGCCTGGTTCATCGACGCGACCTCCATCTGGCTAAGGCACGCCTCCAGCGCGACGAAATCCTGCTCCGTCAGCCGCGTGGCGGCCAGCCCGGTCGCGACGGGCTCGAGAATCCGGCGGACCTGATGGACTTCGAGGAGCGTCTTGCCCTCGAGCAGGTCGCCGACGAATCCCATGCCGGTCAGCAGCACGTCCGCGTCGAGGCTGGTCACGTAGGTCCCGTCCCCGACGCGGGTGTCAAGCACGCCGATCAGAGCGAGCGCGCGAACCGCCTCGCGCAGCGAGTTCCGCGACAGGCCCAGCCTCGCTGCGAGATCCTGCTCCCGCGGCAGCTTGGCCCCGGCGACGAACTCCCCGGAAATGATCAGGTCTTTGATCTTCGCGATCGCCTGGTCTGTTACCGGTACGGCCATCTCTCCTCCGTGTTCGCGGGAACGCTCATCTTGCACCAACTGCCTGCCCGAGTCGGTACACGCGGACGGCATTGCCACCGAGCAGTTGCTCGCGGGCTCCTGGAGCAGCAGCGCAGAGCGCCTCCGCGGTCATCGCCCAGACGCGGTCGAACTCCCCGTTGAGCAACGCGACCGGCCAGTCGCTGCCACACATCAGCCGCTCTGTGCCGAAACAGTCGACGGCGACCTCGACGGACGCCCGCAGATCCTCGGCGCCCCAATCAGCCCAGCCGAGCGCCGTGTTGAGCCCCGAGACCTTCGCGAGCACGTTCGGGTACTCCGACGCGGCGCGCAGCCCGCTTTCCCAGCCGGCCATCTCAGGCGATCCGATCGGCGGCTTGCCGAGATGATCGATCACGATCGCCAGGCGCGGGAAGCGTGCGGCCAAAATCACGACGTCGTCGAAGTGGCGCGGAAAGACGACGGGAATCTCGAAGATCAACTCACGCTCTTGGAGCATCGCGACGGACTCCAAAACCGCCGGGCGCAGAAGCCAATGGTCGGGCTCATTGTGGCTCAGATGACGAACCGCGCGAAACTTGGGCCGGCTTTGCAGCTGGTCGAGGCGCAGTGCCGCGCGTTCAGGGTCCTCCAGCGCGACCCAGGCCGTCACCGCGCCGACCCACTCGTGCTCCTCGGCCACCTTGAACAGGTAGTCGGTGTCGGAGTCGACACATGCGCCCTGGACGAGGATCGCGGCCTCGATGCCGGCTTGCGCGAGCAGCGGCATGACGTCGCCGGGGCCGAAGGGCCGCGCGATTGCCGCGTGCTCCTCGGTCATCCACGGCTGGGGGGTGTGCTCGCGGTCCCACAGGTGGATGTGGCTGTCGACCTTCATGGCAACCGCGGCTAGCCGGCGCCGACGGGCGCTGCGATCGCGTCCGGCTCATCCCAGGCGGCGCCCTGGGGGAACTCGTAGCGGTCGAGCGACGCCGGCACCATCTCGATGCTGTATCCCGGTGCGCTCGGCGCGAGATAACGTCCGGCGACGACGACGGCCGGATCACGGAAGTGTTCGTGTAGATGGTCAACCCACTCGACGACACGATTCTCAAGCGACCCGCTGACCGCTATGTAGTCGAACATCGCCAGGTGCTGAACGTATTCGCACAGGCCAACTCCCCCGGCATGCGGGCAGACCGGGACGCCGAACTTCGCAGCCAGCAGAATGATCGCGAGCGCCTCGTTGACGCCCCCCACACGGCAAGCGTCGAGTTGGCAGACGTCGATGGCCTCGGCCTGGAAGAGCTGCTTGAAGATCACGCGGTTCTGGACGTGCTCACCGGTCGCGACGCGGATCGGAGCGATCTCGCGGCGAATCCGTGCGTGCCCGAGGACGTCGTCCGGGCTCGTCGGCTCCTCGATCCACCAGGGGTCGTAGCGGCCGAGCACCCCCATCGCGGCGATCGCCTCGTCAACCCCCCAATACTGGTTGGCGTCCATCATCAGAACGCCGCCCGGCCCGAGCGCTCCGCGGATCAGCGCGGCGCGGCGTGCGTCGGCGGCGACATCCTGGCCCACCTTCATCTTCACGTGCGTGAATCCGGCTTCGACCGCTTCGCGCACGAGGCTGACGATCTTGGCGTCGTCATAACCGAGCCAGCCGGCGGAGGTCGTGTACGCGGGGTAGCCCGACTCCATGATCGCGGCCAAGCGGGCCTCGCGCCCGGGGCGCATCGCTCTGAGCATCTCGAGCGCCTCCTCGCGCGGCAGCGCGTCCTCGATGTAGCGGAAATCGATCGTCGAGATGAGCTGCTCCGGCTCCAGATCGGCGAGCAGCCGAAACAGAGGTTTGCCCTCGCGCTTGGCCCACAGATCCCAGACGGCGTTCACGACCGCACCGGTCGCGAGGTGGATCACCCCCTTTTCGGGCCCGAGCCAGCGAAGCTGGTCCTCCGAGGTCAGGCTCCGCCAGAACTGGCTCATCTCGGTCGTTATGTCTTCGAGCGTCCGCCCGACCACGAGATGCTCGAGCGCGCGCACCGCGGCCACGACGATCTCGGTGCCGCGACCGTTCGTGAACGTCAGGCCGCAACCCTGCAGGCGCTCAGGCGAGTCGGTACCCAGCACGACGTAGGCGCAGGAGTAGTCGGGGCTCTGATGCATCGCGTCGGAGCCGTCGAGCGAGAGCGAGGTCGGAAAGCGGATGTCGCGCACATCCAGCGAGACGATCTTCATCCGGTCACCCAGTTCGAGCGGGCGAGTCGCGGCGGCGTCACGCCTGCTGCTTCTGTAGGAAGCCGATCCCGCGAGTCACGAGCAGCACGAGCACGATGATCGCTCCATCGGCCGCACTGATCCAGAACGAGGAGACGTTTGCGAGCGTGAGCACGTTCTGCACCAGCGACAGCAGCAGGACGCCGGTGAACGCGCCGAGCATCCGGCCCTTGCCACCATCGAGCGAGATGCCGCCGATCACGGCTGCGGCGAAGACGGTGAAGATGATTCCCGGAGTCGCTCCCTGATTGGCCGTGACGGCGTCGACCTGGCCTGCGGTCATCAGCCCGGCGACCGCGGCGAGGGCTCCTGCGAACACCCAGCAGGCGATGCGGACGCGGTCGACCTTGATGCCCGCGGCGCGGGCGGCTTCGATGTTGCCACCGATCGCATAGATCGCACGCCCGGCCCTGTGGTAGCGCATGAACAAACCGACGCCGAGGAACACGGCCACCTCGATCCAGGCAGCAACCGGCACGCCAAGCCAGTCGTGGGCGCCGATATATGTGAACGCACCAGGCAGCGAGTAGACCGTCGCATCGTTGGAGATGCCCTGCTGCAGGCCGGCGAGCAGGATCAGCATGGCAAGTGTGGTGATGAAGTAGTTCATCTTCAACTTCACGACCAGCGTGCTGTTGATCAGGCCGGCAATAGCGCCCACCGCCAGCAGCACGAGCAGGCCCACCATGGGCGGCAGATCGGTACCCGACCCGATGACGCCGAGGCGGACATTGGGGTGCACGGTCCACCAGGCCGCGAGCATCGGCGCGAGGCCGTAGACCGACTGCAGCGACAGATCCAGCGCGCCGAAGATCAGGACCAGGCTCTCGGCGACCACGAGCAGGCCAAGCGGCGCCGAGAACTGGACAACGGTGCTGAGGTTACTGCTCGTCAGAAACGCCGGGCTGGCGATCGTGCCGGCGATCATGATCGCGGCCAGCGCCGGCAGCAGCGCCAGCTCGCGCACCGAGCTCCCGATCGCCGTGACCACCGTGCGCCGCGGGTCCAGCGCCGAGACCACCGACACGGCGGCGAACGGCCCACCGGGCGTTTCGCTTTCTTTGAGTTGGATGTCGTTCATGCCGCGAGCCCCTCCGCCGCGGCTATCGGCTCGGCCTCGTCCCAGGGGCGCTCGCGGAACTCCCGGACGATACGGCCACGCACCATCACGATCAGACGCGTCGCAATGCGCAACTCCTCAAGGTCGTCGGAGACGAGCAGCACCGCCGCGCCACCTGCCCGCGCTTCATCGACGATCCGTAGCAGCGCCGCCTTGGAGGCGACGTCAACCCCGACCGTCGGGCTGATGATGACCAGCAGCGACGGATTGCTCGCAAGCGCGCGCCCTACGACCACCTTTTGCTGATTGCCGCCGCTCAGTTCACCAACCGGCTGCGCGCCACTGCTCGCGACCACCTGCACGCGCGTGATCAGGTCGGCGGCCGCCTTGTTGCGGCGCCTGATCGAGACGATCCCGAAGCGCGACAGCCGCGGAAGGATCGGCAGCGTGAGGTTCTCGCCGACCCCCATGAGGCCAACGAATCCTCGCGCGTGACGGTCCTCGGGCACGTAGCCGACACCGCGGGCCAGCGCCTCGTCGACCTTGCCGAAGGCGAGCGGCTTGCCGTCCAGGACGACCGTGCCGCTGCTTGGCTTGATCAGGCCGGCGACGACGTCGCCAACCGTGGAGCTGCCCGATCCGCGCAGGCCGACGAGCCCGACACATTCACCGCCGTGGACCTGGAGGCTGACGTCCTCGACGCCCCCGAGGGTTGAGGTGACACAGAGGTTCTCGACCGCCAGGCGCAGCGACGCATCGCCGGTCGCGCCCGTCGCCGAGGAGGAAACCGGCACGACCGCGCTGCCGACCATGGCGGAGATGATCGCGTCCTGGTCGAGTTCGGACACCTCACCGGTGACGATGTGGCGGCCGTCGCGAACAACGGTGACGCGGTCGCAGATCTTGTAGATCTCCTCGAGGTGGTGCGAGATGTACATGACGCCGACACCCGAGGCCTTCAGCCGGCGCACGTGCCCGAACAGGCGCTCGACCGCGCGGGCTTCGAGCGAGGCGGTCGGCTCGTCGAGGATCAGAAAGCGGGCGCCGATCGTCAGCGCGCGGGCGATCTCGACGACCTGGCGCTGCTCGACCGAGAGCTCAGATGCGAGCAGATTGACGTCGACCTCAAAGCCCCACTCGTCGAGGATGGCGCGCGCGCCGCTGCGCATCGCGCGCCAAGAGACGACGCGGTGCTCGAAGCGGTTCAGAAAGATGTTCTCGGCGACCGTGAGCGTCGGCACGACCTTCGAGTGCTGGTAGACGCACGCAACGCGCGACTGCCACGCGGCGCGGTCGACGAGCGCCGGCGCCTTTTCGCCTGCGAGCAGGATCTGACCATGGTCGGGCTTGAGCAGCCCCGTCAGGGCTGCCACGAGCGTCGACTTGCCGGCACCGTTGCGGCCGACCAGAGCGTGACACTCGCCTTCGACGACAGCGAGTGAAACGTCCGACAGCGCCGCCGTGGGGCCAAAGGACTTGGAGATCCCGATTGCCTCCGCGACGGGCGGGCGGCTGCTCGCCGCCCGCCCCCCGTCGGATGCTGATTGCTCAGTCAACAACGTGACTTTCTCGTTCAGCGGTGCTCGTGTGACTACGGGCCGGTGTAGGTGTTGCCCCAGAGGGCCTTGTCGTTGACGTTCGCCTTCGTGACGAAGATCGACGGAAGCGCGTCCTCAGGGCTGCCGTTGAGGTTGACGATCGTGCCGCCACCGAGGCCCTTTGCTCCGATCTTGGGCTTCGGCTTGCCGAGCGCTGCGAGCTTCGCGTAGGCGAGGCCCTCCTCGGCGTAGAGGTTGACCGGCTGCGAGACGGCGGCCGCCAGTGAACCGTTCCTGATCAGCCCCATCTCGGCGGGCACGCCGTCGGTCTCGACGAGCGGCACCGTGGCGGCCTTGCCCGCCGCGGTGATCGCGTTGATGATCCCCTGGTCCGGACCGCTGAAGGAGCAGTAGATGCCCTTCAGGTCCGAGTAGGCGTTGAGCGCCGTCGTCGCGTCAGACACCGCCGTCGCCGCGTCCCACAGCGTCGGGTAGGTCACGACGTGGATCTCCGGGCAGACCGAGCCCATCTCGTTGATGAAGCCGTTCGAGCGGTCGAGGCCGTTGATCGAGGCCAGGTCACCCTGAAGCACGGCCGCGGTTCCCGTCGTCGTGGACTTTCCACCCGCGGCGGTGCAGATGTACTTGGCAGCTTCCGCGCCGATCGTGAGGTTGTTCGCACGGACCACGGCGTAGATGTGGCCGCTGACAGGTCCGACGTCCATCATGACCACCGGGATGTGATGAGCCGCAGCCAGCTGGTCGGACGTGGCGATCGCCGCGCTGTCAACAGGGTTGACGAGCAGGACGTTCACCTTTTGGTTGATGAAGGTCTGAATGTTCTGGGCCTGCGTTGCGGCCGAGCCGTTCGAGGAGACCGGACCGTCCAGGGTCAGGCCGTCGGTCTTGGCGAAGCCCTTCTCGTACTGGACGTAGGCAGCCCAGAAGCCCGTGCTGTAGCCGGCGAGCGATACGCCGACGACGATTTTCTTCGACGCTGCATGGGCGGACGTTGCAACCGCCGACGATGCCGACGCCATCAGGACCGCCGAAAGTCCGGCGACGGCGATCAGTGATCCGAGTGCACGACGTTTCAAAGCACACCTCCCCTTTTCATTTTTCGATGACGCCCGCGCAACCGCGTGGGCGCCGTCAGTACGTGTTCTGCATGGAGTTGCGATCCAGTCGGACCGCGCCACCTGCCCTCATCGAGCCGGAGCCGGCCGCGTGCGGCCTGGCATGACCCTTTCCCGTGGCGGACTTCTACAGCAATGACCCGATGTTTGTCAACAAGCAACCGAAAACGCGTTATAAGATGGGCGCGGAGCTGGGCAAGATCGGTTGCTTGAACGACTTTGACCCGATGTTTCGCTGATCGGTATGGTCGTTGGGAGGCGATCCACCGAACGAGGAGGCGCAGAGGTGTCTGAATTCGTGGGGCTACGGACGCGGCTGAAGCCGGGGATGGAGGCGCTCTACGACGCCGCTCACGCGGCGGTCTGGCCGGAGATCCTGGCCGCGCAGCGCGAGGTCGGCATCAAACGCTGGCTGATCTTTCGCGACGGTCTCGACATCTTCCATTCGATCGAGTGCGAGGACTACGAACGCGCGATCTCGCAGCTCGCTGCTCTCCCCGTCAACCAGCGCTGGCAGGCGCAGATGGCCCAATACACCGATGTCGCGCACGACTACAGCGGCGCCTCCTCGGACCGCCTCCCGTTGATATTCAACTTCGGAGGATGAGCGCCGGCACGCGTGCCCGCGCTCAAACACCGCGCGCCGAGCGCGCAGGTGACACAGCCAAACGACGACTGACCGGAGGAGCAGCATGAACGCAGCGTGCTACGTCGGCGACAGGACGCTGACCGTTATCAGGCAGGAGCCGCGCAGCCCGGGTCGCGGCGAGGTGGCGATCGACGTCGCCTACACCGGGATCTGCGGCACCGATCTGCACATCCTGCACGGCGCGATGGACGCTCGCGTCACGCTGCCGGCGGTGCTCGGCCACGAGATGTCGGGCACGATCGGTGCGGTCGGCGACGGCGTTGACGGCTGGTCGCCGGGCGACCGGGTCACGGTCATGCCGCTCGCCTGGTGCGGAACGTGCCCGGCGTGCCGCGCGGGGCACCAGCACATCTGCCACAACCTCGATTTTCTCGGCATCGACTCGCCCGGCTCGATGCAGGCGAGCTGGACGGTGTCCCAGGACGTGCTTGTCGCGCTGCCGGACTCGCTCTCGCTCGCGGATGGAGCACTGGCCGAGCCGGCTGCCGTCGCGGTTCATGACGTCAGCCGGGCCGGCCTGCGCGCAGGAGAGCGCGCGCTCGTCGTCGGCGGCGGTCCGATCGGACTTCTGATCGCGTCCGTGGCCAACGCGAAGGGCGCCGAGGTGCTCGTGCTCGAGCTGAGCGAACCGCGGCGCGCGTTCGCGCACACGCTCGGGCTGCGCGCCGTGGATCCCACGGCCGGCGACCTTGAGGCTGTCGTGGCGGACTGGACGGATGGCGCCGGTGCGGACGTCGCCTTCGAGGTCTCCGGCGCGGTCGCCGGAATCGAGACGGCGATCCAGTCCCTGGCGGTGCGTGGGCGGCTTGTCGTCGTCGCGATTCACTCGACGCCACCCCCTGTGAACCTGTTTCGCGTGTTCTGGCGCGAGCTGACACTGATCGGCGCTCGCGTGTACGAGCGTGCCGACTTCGAGGAGGCCGTCGGTCTGCTCGCCAGCGGCGCGGTGCCGGCGGCGAGGATGATCACGCGGATCGACCCGCTCGGCGAGGTCGCCGCGGCTTTTGCCGAACTCGAGTCCGGTCGAGCGATGAAGATGTTGATCGACTGCCAGGCAGGAGGCTGAGATGAACACGGTGCAGCGGAGCAGTATCGATTCGGCGTCGATGTTCGACCTGCACGGGCGGCTCGCGCTGGTGAGCGGGGCCCGGCGGGGCATCGGCCTGGCGATGGCCGAAGCACTCGCCGGGGCGGGCGCCGACATCGTGGGCGTCAGCGCGCAGCTCGAGACGAGCGGCAGCGAGGTCCAGCGGCGCGTCGAGGCGCTGGGCCGCCGCTTCACGGGATTCCAGGTCGACCTGGCCGATCGAGCGGCGGTCGAGGAGTTTGCCGCCAGCCTCGCCGCCGGCGAGCGCCAGATCGACATTCTGGTCAACAACGCCGGCACCATCGCCCGCGCGCCGGCGGTCGATCACGACACCGACACGTGGGAGCGGGTCCTCGAGATCAACCTGACCGCCCCGTTCCTGCTGGCGCGCGCGCTCGGCCGTGGAATGGTCGAGCGCGGGGCCGGCAAGGTGATCTTCACCGCGTCGCTGCTCAGCTTCCAGGGGGGGATCCTCGTGCCGAGCTACGCGGCCGCGAAGTCGGGGATCGCCGGGCTGGTCAAGGCGCTGGCGAACGAGTGGGCGCCGCACGGCGTCAACGTCAACGCGATCGCCCCCGGCTACATCGCCACCGACAACACCGAGGCGCTGCGCGCCGACCCCGACCGCAGCCGCGCGATCCTCGAGCGAATCCCCGCCGGACGCTGGGGCGACGCCGCCGATCTCGCGGGCGCAACCGTATTTCTGGCGTCACGGGCGTCCGACTACGTGTGTGGGACGATCATCGCCGTGGATGGCGGGTGGCTGGCGCGATGATTGATGATGACGTCCTTGAGCTCCTCTGCGCGAGGGGCATCGTTCCGGTCGTCGTCACCGACGACGTCGACCTCATGCCGGCGCTCGCCGACGCGCTCAAGGCGGGCGGCCTGCCCGTTGCGGAGGTGACGTTCCGGCGCCCTGCGGCGGTTGAGGCCCTTCGGCGGCTTGCCCTGGATCGCGACCTGCTCGTGGGGGCCGGCACCGTGGTGCGCCCGGAGCAGGTTGACTTTGCGCGCGACGCCGGAGCGCGCTTCGTCGTCATGCCCGGGTTCAGCTCACGCGTGATCGAGCGCTGCCGTGAAGTCGGCATGCCGGTGGTTCCTGGCGTTTGCACGGCGACCGAGGTGATCGCAGCGCTGGACCTCGGCATCGGGCTGGTGAAGTTCTTTCCGGCGGCGGCCGCCGGCGGACCGGCGGCGGTGAGCGCGTTGCATGCGCCCTTCCCGGAGGTTCAGTTCATCCCAACCGGGGGCGTGAGCGCCGCCAACGCCGCCGATTATCTGGCCCTGCCTTCAGTGGCCGCCGTCGGTGGCAGCTGGATGGTGGCCGCGGCGCTCGTGCGCGACGGCGACTTCGCCGCCGTGTCTGAGCTCTCGGCGCAGGCCGTCGCGATCGCCGCGCAGGCGCGCACATGAGCGCGCTCGCGATCCGCGGCGCCGGCGAGTGCCGCTACGACCTCGTGGCGCTGGGCGAGGTGATGCTGCGACTGGACCCGGGCGAGGGGCGCGTGCGCACGGCGCGCCAGTTCCGTGCCTGGGAGGGCGGCGGCGAGTACAACGTCGCGCGCGGCCTGCGGCGTTGCTTCGGCCAGCGCACAGCGATCGTGACGGCCCTGGCGGATAACGACATCGGCCGCCTGCTCGAGGATCTCATGCTCCAGGGGGGTGTCGACAGCTCGCTCGTGCGCTGGGTCGGCGATGACGGCATTGGCCGGACCGTGCGGAACGGCCTCAACTTCACCGAGCGCGGCTTTGGCGTGCGCGGAGCGATCGGCGTCTCTGATCGCGGGAACACCGCGGCCTCGCAGCTTGCCCGGGGCCAGATCGACTGGGAGCACCTGTTCGGCGAGCTCGGCGTGCGCTGGCTGCACACCGGAGGCATCTTCGCGGCGCTGTCGGAAACGACGCCGGGGGTGGTCGAAGAGGCCATCGCCGCGGCTGCGCGCCACGGCACGATCGTCTCCTACGATCTCAACTACCGGCCCAGCCTGTGGCGGGGGATCGGCGGCGTCGAGCGCGCGCGGGAGGTCAACCGCAGGCTCGCGCGCCAGGTCGATGTCATGATCGGAAACGAGGAGGACTTCACGGCGTGCCTCGGGCTCGAGGTTGAAGGCGTCGACGCCAACCTGAGCGAGCTGGACACCGGATCGTTTCGCGCGATGATTGAGCGGGCCGGCGCGGAGTTCCCGAACTTTGCAGTGATCGCAACGACGCTTCGGGCCGTTCGCAGCGCCACCGTCAACGACTGGGGCGCGATTGCGTGGTCACGCGCTGACGGCTTCGTGGAGGCGACCCCCCGGCCCGGGCTCGAGATCCTCGATCGCGTGGGCGGCGGCGACAGTTTCGCCTCGGGCCTGATCTACGGTCTGATGGAGCTCGGCGACCTGCGCCTGGCCGCGGAATACGGCGCGGCGCACGGCGCGCTGGCGATGACGACGCCCGGCGACACCTCGACCGCGACGCTTGAGGAAGTGGCGGCGCTGGCCGGTGGCGCCGGCGCTCGCGTAAAGCGCTAGGCGGCAGCCATCGGCAGCGGCGCCGGGTGGCACGCCGGGCCGATCGGCTCGAACGACTTATAGCCGAGCACGAACTCACGGTGGCCGAGCGACTCCGAGGCGGTGAGCCGTCCCGCCGCGACCTCGGCCACAAGCCCGCGGATCTCCTCCGCGACGTCCTCGAGCGTACCTCGGCCGTCGAGGATCCGCCCGGCGTCGATGTCCATGTCCTCGCTCAGCTGGGCGTAGGTCTCGGGGTTTGCGCAGACCTTGATCACAGGGGCGATCGCCGATCCGACGACCGATCCGCGACCGGTTGTGAAGAGGATTGCGTGCGCCCCGCAGCTGATCAACTCGGCGATCTCGACGCTGTCGTTGATGTTTGGGAACCCCCAGCGGGAGTCCCCATCGGGGACTACGTCGAGCAGGAAGAGGCCGCCCCGCTCGGGGATGTCGCCCGGCTTGATCAGGCCGTGCACCTGCCCGCGCCCGCTCTTGCTGTAGGCGCCCAGCGACTTCTCCTCGATCGTCGTCAAGCCGCCGGTCGCGTTTCCGGCGGCGAAACTCGGGTAGCCCATCGCGACGCTGTAGCGCTCGGCCTTGGCGACCGACTCGCGCAGTTCGACAGCGAGCGCGGGCGTCACCGCGCGCTGGGCGAGATCCTCCTCGCAGCCGACCATCTCGAGCGTCTCTTCGAAGATGCATGTCGCTCCAGCCCCGACGAGCGCGTCGAAGGCGCGTCCCACAGCCGGATTTGCGGTGAGTCCGCTCGTGCCGTCACTGCCGCCGCAGACCGTCCCGATCGTCAGCTCCTCGATTGACATCGCGACGCGCTCTGCGCCGGCGAGCGCGCCAATCTGCGACTGCACCCAGGCACGTCCGGCGGCCACGGTGCTGCGCGTGCCGCCGCGCTCCTGGATCACGAGCGTCTGCACCGGCCGTCCGCTGTCGGCGACGATTGCCTGCAGCTCCTCCCGCGGGAGCGACTCGCACCCGAGCGAGACGAGCAGTACCGCGCCGACGTTCGGATGCGTGCACAGGCGGGACAGCATGCGAAACGCGTAGCTGTTCGGGTAGCAGCCGGGGAAGCCGACGACATGCACCCCGTCGTCGCCGTAGGGCGCCGCGATCTCCCGCGCGACGTGATGCGCGCACTCGACGAGGTAGGCAACGGCGACGACGTTTCGAATCCCCTTGCGGCCGTCAGCGCGCGGGTAACCCGACCACTCAGCCGCCACCGGGGTGCTCACCGTGTGTCCTCCTCGAGCTCGATCGGGATGTGGTCGCTGCGGAGATTGTGGGAGTGGACGTGCTCACCGGACTCGATTGCCCTGGTGGCTGTGCCGATCGGCACGCCGACCTTGAACACCCGATCTCCGGCCGCGATCGGCACGGCGGCCAGCTTGTTACCGACGTCGAGGTGCGCCGACATCGTCCAGGTCTCGCCGGCGGGTCCGGCGAAGGAATCGCCGGCGTCGACGTGGCGGGCGAGGACCACCACGTTGTCGTGTTCGCCAAGGCGAACGTAGGGCGCCGGCGCTTCGCCGTTGCGCATCGAGGTCGGCAGGCCGGGTGGGGTTGACTGTTCGAGTTCCGTCATGGCGTGGTGGCCCTCCTAAAGGACCCGGTAGCGAGCCCACACGGACTCGAGCGTGGCACCGCCGAGGAGCTCCTCGAGCACGGTACTCTCGCGCCTCGCGCGCTCGTTGGCAGCGGCGACCGCGTCGTTCTCCACGTCGGCCGGAACGACGACGACGCCGTCATCGTCGGCGAGCACCAGATCGCCGGGCCGCACCAGCACGCCACCACACGTCACCGGTCGATCGGTGCCGGTGATCTCCAGCCGCGCCCGATAGTCGATCGGCCTCGTGCCGGCTGCGAACACGGGAAAGCCGAGCGCGCGGATCCTGTCGCTGTCGCGGGCGTAGCCGTCGCAGACCACCCCGACCGCTCCGCGCCCGATGGCAGCAGCCGAGAAAAGCTCGCCCCAGAAAGCGCTTCGCGTCGAGCCGCCGGAGGCGATCACGACGACCGTCCCGGCAGCGAGGCGATCGATGAAGGCGATAGCTTCGTCGTAGGGATCGTCGGTGTCGTGGTCGACCGGCGCGAACTGCACCGTGGCCGCCCGGCCGGCCGCGCGCGCCCCGGCCGCGAGCGGCACGATGGCCGCATCCATAACCTGGTTTCGGCGGCCAACGCCGTCAAGTGAATCGGCAAGCTGAGCCGTGGATACGGCTGCATCGAGCTTTTCGCCAGGTTCGGACATGCGACAGCTTGTATCAGACCGAAGCCGCCGGGCGACCTCCAGCCCCAGGGCGCCCGGGTTAGATTCGCTACGCTCTCGCGCTCGCCGGCAGGGCGCCGGGAAGCCGTTGCGCCCCTGCTGCGCCATAACCACCAGTGAGGAATTCCATGTCTCGCAAACGTGTCGCCCCAGCTGTAGCGTGCCTCGCGCTCCTGCTCGCCGGGTGCGGCGGTGAGAGCGCGACAGCCAAGTTCCTCGCCAGGGCCAACGCGATCTGCGTAGCGACGAATCGTCAACTCGGCGCCCTGACAACTCCCGGAAAGGCGGTGGTCGGGACGCCGGCGGCCCTGCTCGCCAAACAGGCCGCACTGGTCGCCAAGGAAGTGCCGATCGACGAGTCGGAGCTTCACACGCTGCGCACCATCGAGGCACCGGCCGGCGAGCGCGGCGCCTACGCTGACGCGCTCGCGCAAGCTCGCGCCGATGTGTCGCTGCTGCCCAAGATCGCGGCTGCGCTGCGGGGCAAGAGCAAGACTGCACTGACGTCGATCACGCAGCAGAGCAGTGCGCTCAGCGACATCGCCGTCGCCGCTATGAAGCGGCTGGGTCTGCGCCAGTGTGCGCGCAACCTGTGACGCGGGGCGCGTCCGCCGAGCAGCGGGTCGCCCGTAAGCGCCGCCCGGGGACGCCAAACCCGGCCGGCGATCGCTCGCCACACGGCCGCTGACGCCAATCAACGCGCGCGCCTGATCGCGCCGCCCGCGCACTCGTTCCAACGCCGGCGGACCGCTCCCCCGCACGCCCGTCGGGAGACCCCGCCGAGCAGGGTCGCGCCACCAGGTTAAACGGCGGCCAGAACTCAAGTCGGAGCCTGAGATTGCCGAAAAGCGCGTGTGACTCCTACAGCCGCGAAAAGCGAGCGGGGGCGGGCGATTTCTCCCACCAGCGCCCTTGCGAAACAGCACCGCGGCGGCCTGCCGGGGGGCGAAGCCGGATTCACTCTGATCGAGCTGCTCGTGGCGATGGCACTGGCGCTGATCGTGTTGGGTACAGCCGCCCTTTTGTTCGTGACCGGACAGGTCGACGCAACGAGCGCGATCACCAGGGCCGACGCCGTCCAGACCGCAAACGCCGGCCTGCGCGAGATGGATCAGGATCTCCTGCAGGCATACGAGGTGGAGTACCCGACCAGCACGTCGTACGCCAGCGCAGGGTGCACGGCCGTGTCGGCGGCCGGGGTGCAGTTGTGCAACCAGATCGATGTCCTCGCCCGGTCGGGCTCAGGCACCGACTATGAGGTGCGCTACGACTGCGCCGTCGCGAGCACCGAGATCGCGACCGACCACTCGTGCTGGCGCTATGAGTGCAGCGCGAGCGCCGCGACTGGGAGCGGCTCCTCCTGCCTTTCGACGACCAGCGGCGTGGCGGCGCGGATGGTGATCGACGACGTGATCGACGGAACGACCGCCGCGCCGGTGTTTTCGCTCTGCTACCAGTCGAGTTCGACCACCGGATCCTCCTGCGCACCCGGGGCATCGCGGCCAACGTCAGGGACGGTGACGATCGAGGTACCCGCCGCCGGCACACTCTCCGCGGCGAGTAACGGTGACCCGGCCACGGTGGTTCTCACCGACGGGATCTTCATGCCGAACCTGAGCTACGGCCAATGATCCGCGCCACCAAAGCCCGGAAGGTTCAGGCGCGTCGACGCGCCGGGAAGGTGCACCGGCAGGACGGCTTCACGGCAATCGAGGTCCTGGTTGCGATGCTGGTGCTCGTCGTGGGGCTGCTCGGGTATTTCGACACGCTGACCGCCTCGGGCTCCTCGATCACCGCTGCGCAGCGCGCAGCCGAGATGACGCAGATCGGAGACCAGACGCTGCAGTCGATCGAAGCGCTTCCGTACGCAAGCGTGGCCGACAGCTCGACGCCGAACCAGACGACCACGACCGACGAGACGAACCCAACGTACTACCTCGTCACCGGTCCCGTGGCCGGCTCGAGTTGCGCGACAGCGGCGATCTGCTTTCAGTGGGATCCTGCGAATGCGGCGAGTGCCGAGCCTGTCGCGCTCGACACGGCGAACGGCAAGGTTGCTCCCGGCCCGACGGTTGCGGTGGTTCCCTCGCCGAACGTCGCCGGGTGCACGACGGCTTCCACCGCGAACTGCCAGGCCACGTTCGACGTATATGCGTTCGTCACCGACACGACCGACCCTGTCTGCGCACAGTCCGGGGTCACCTGTGCCTCATCGACGAGCTACAAGCGGGTCACCGTGGCTGTCAAGAACACGGGATCGGGAGCGCCGCTACGTCCGTTGTACTTCTCGACGTTCGTCGGCAACAACGTCGGTGGCTCAAACAACCCGCTGACCGCGACCGGCCCGACCGGGCCTACAACGAACTGCCTCGACGGCTCGACCCCCGTTCCGTGCACGCATTGAGCCCCCCCAACCGCGTCGCCTGCCGCCAGCGGGCGCGCAAGCCAGGGCGCAGCGCAGGTCGAGGCGACCCCGTCCGCGATGAGCGTGGATTCGCGCTGGTATTCGCGCTGCTGATCCTCATGGCGCTCACCATCGGCATGGTGGGCATCGGAGCCGCCGTCCTGAGCGCCGCACACCAGAGCGCGCGCGAAAGCTCCGCCGACAGCGCCTCGGGCGCTGCCGCCGCGGGGGCCGAGGCGGCGCTCTTCAGGCTCAACACAACCGGAGCGACCACGAGTGGCAGCGGCTTTGTTGGGAGCAACGCCAGCTACGTCTACACCGTCACGATGCTGACCAGTTCGAGCGACCCCTGCGCGGGCCTGTGGGTGCAGAACTCGGGGCAGAGCCTGGAACAGGCCTGCATCACCTCGACGGGAACGGTGAACGGCGTGAGCGAGCGAATCGAGGAGCGCGTTGTCGCATACACGCCTGCCGCGTCGTTGTTTCCGGTGAACGGCTTGATGGCGATCAACGGCTTCGCGGCAGCCGGCGACGTTGGCGGAACGTTTGATCTCGCGTCAAACGGCCAGATGACGTTCACCAACCAGATAACGATGACCGGGCAGCTCGAATATCCCTCGGCGACTCCCCCGGACACGCCGCAGCCGAACGAGTGCACGGGAAACTGCGTCCCCGTGGCGCAGGCCGCTCCGATCACCGTCCCGACGCTCGCTGCGAGCGCCTACTCAAGCGCCGAGACGAGCAACAACGACGCGGCGGTCAACTGGCCGATCGGCTTCACGTACGACCCGTCCACTCAGACCGTTACGCAGAGCGGCGTCAACAATGCCACCGTCGACCTGCCTGCAGGGACCTATTACTACTGCGGCGTGGACATGGGCGGCGGCTCCGTGGCCACCATCGACACGACGAGCTGGCCCGTCAAGATATACATCGACTCCACCGCGGGCGGGAGATGCACAAGCGGGACGGGAAGTCTCACGGCTTCAAATGGCCTGTCCATCGCCAACAGCTCCGGCGTCGCCGACAACGTGCAACTCTATTTCTATGGCAATCCACCATGCACGACGAGCTGCGCGAGCACGTTTGCCGTCAACTCACAGACCTACGACGCAGACGTCTACGCCCCCTACTCCAGCATGACTGTCGCCGCCGGCGGCACCTTCACCGGAGTCGCCGTGATCGGCGAGGTCACCGCCAACGGCGCCCTCACCGTCACCTACCAGGGACCGTCGGGGAGCGGCTCGACCGGCTCGACCGCCACCTATTACCCGGCAGCACACACCAACTGCATCCCGCCTACGACCGCAGGCGGTACCAGCGGAGCCTGCTGAGCCGGAGGCCCGCGCCGTCCGCACGGAGTGTGTCGCGAGGCGTGGCGGCCGCGATCGCTCGACTAGGAGTGAAAGACCTTGACCTCGTTGTAAAGTCGAAGCACCAGGTTCGCGGCCCCCGCCAGATTGTCGAGCGTCTCGCGAACCTCCGGCACCTCCTCGATGCGCTTGCGGTCCGCGGCGCTTCGCATCTCGATCACGGCCGCGACGGAGGCGCGATCGTCGCTCTCGAGGATCCTTGCCGACACGAACCCGGGATCGGTCGCGATCTGGTGGGCGAACAGTTGCGCCAGGCGATCGACGCAGCCGGCCTCCTGCTCGGGATCAACGTTCCAGACATGGATGAGGACGGGACCTTCGGTCATTCACGGACCTCGCTTTCGCGTTCGCAGCGGCGTGCCCGGCAGGGCCGCCTTGCCGGCGATCATAACCCGCGCGTTGCCTGCTGCCTCGGCGGTGGCACTCCCGGTCTTGCGCTCGCGCCACGGTCCTCTCCCGCGAGGCACCAGAGCGCGCCGGCGCGGGCATATAACCGGGCGATCAGAGTATGACCCCTTGACACGAGAATAATATGTGCGCATACTATCAGGATGATCACTATCGCAACTGCTCACGCTGACTCCACCGCTGCTGCGTCCGCATTCTTTGCCCGCTGGGCCGACGTCGCCACCTGGCAGGAGTGGAACCTGGATACGGAGTGGGTCCGTCTCGATGGACCGTTTGTCGAGGGGACCACAGGAATGCTCAAGCCGAAGGCTGGCCCAAAGGTCAAGTTCGTCATCGAGACGCTCGTCCCCGACCGCGAGTTCGTTGACGTCTCCATGCTGCCCGGCGCGCGCCTGACGTTCCGTCACGTCGTCACAACCCGGCCGGCCGGCGGGAGCACGATCGACGTAGCCGTGACGATGCACGGTCCGCTCCGGTGGCCTTGGGCTCGAATCCTCGGGAGGGGATTCCGGGCCGGTGCGCAACCGGACCTGGATCGCCTCGTGGAGGCGGCCGAGGCGCCACAGTGAAGTACTGGCTCGCGATCGTCTCTCGCAATCACGTCAAACGCGGGGTCGACTTGGGTATAGCTCAAGTCGGCCACGGCAACCGAGCCGGCGTCGCGCGCATGCATGCGGGCGACTGGCTGATCTACTACTCCCCGCGCGCCACCCTCACGAGCAAGGACCGGCTACAGGCGTTCACCGCGATCGGCCAGATCTCGGATGGGCCGGTCTGGCAAGCCGACGAAGGCGACTTCAAGCCGTGGCGCCGATCCGTCACCTACGTGGCGGGCGCTGCTGACGCGCCGATCGGGCCGTTGACGCAGACGCTTGACCTCACGTCCGTGCCGAACTGGGGCTACCAGCTCCGGCGAGGTCTCCTTGAACTGACAGAGCGTGACTTCGGGACGATCCGGGCCGCGATGGGAGTCCGAGCGTGACTGGCCACATACTCGCCACCGAGTACCAGGCCGCCGAAGACAGCCCGGGTCTCCTCCTCTGGCAGGTGACAAATCGCTGGCAAGCAGCTCAGCGTGCCGCGCTCAAACCGCTCGGCCTGACCCACGTGCAATTCGTTCTGCTCGCCTCACTCGTCTGGCTCCGCAGCGACGGGGCGGTCACCCAGCGCATGCTTGCCGACCACGCCGCCACGGACCCGATGATGACATCCCAAGTGCTTCGGGTACTCGAGACGCGGGGCCTCATTGAGCGAGCGCCGCACCCTGCCGACGGGCGCGCGCAAGCACTCAGCGCCACCGCTCGCGGCCGGCGGCTCGCGAACAAGGCCGTCGTCGCCGTCGAGGCATGCGACAAAGCCTTCTTCCAGCCGCTCCCGGACACCGTCAGCTTTGTGGGAGACCTCAGGGCGCTGAGCGGTGGGCGCCGCGTCCGGTGACGCCACGCAAATGCGGCCGGCGCTCGTAGCCGCAGGGTGCGCCGCCACCGAAGATGTTGAGCAGACGGCGGCCGCACGGGCAGCCACCGAACCGGTCTCAGCGGCCGCCCGAATAGAATCCGCCACGTGGAGATCGAGCTGGACGTCAACGGCGAGCGCTACGACCTCGACGTCGACCCGACCCGCCGGCTCCTCACGGTTCTGCGTGACGACCTCGGCCTGACCGGAACGAAGCTTGGATGCGGCGAGGGAGCGTGCGGTGCGTGTGCGGTCCTCCTGGACGACGTCCCCGTGAACTCCTGCCTGCTGCTGGTCGGCGCAGTCGCGGGACGCGCGGTCGTGACGATCGAGGGAATCTCGGCACCCGGCCTGAGTCCGCTTCAGGAGGCGTTCGTCGCCGAGGATGGGCTGCAATGCGGGTTCTGCACTCCGGGGCAGGTCGTATCCGCGACGGCCCTCCTCGCAACGAACCCGCATCCGAGTCGCGAGGAGATTCGTGCCGCGTTGTGCGGGAACCTTTGTCGCTGCGGGGCCTACCCAAAGATCGAGCTTGCTGTCCTGCGCGCGGCGGACGGGTCGCCGTGAAGAAGATCCGCACCGGCAAGGTGATCTATGAGGGGTTCGAGTTCGCGATCACGGCGGTGTACGACGATGCGGACGAGTGGCTGCCGGCGTGGGACGCATCGGCGGAGCTTGCCGTGGTCGGAAAGCCGACTCCACGCATTGACGGCCCGCAGCGCGTCTCGGGGGCGGCGCGCTTTACGGTTGACATTCAGTTGCCGCGCATGCTTCACGCCGCAGTCCTGCGATCACCGGTCGCCAACGGACGGGTGCTGAGCCTAGACCTCGAGGCCGCAAGAGCGGCCCCGGGCGTGCGTGCCGTGGTCGGGCCCGAAGATGCGATCGGCCAGGGACGATCGCCCCTGGAAACCGAGCCGCAGTACGTCGGAGCGCCTATTGCCGCCGTCGCCGCCGAGACACTCGAGCAGGCCCGCAACGCAGTTCGCCAGCTCGCGCCCAGGATTGACGAATTGCCATTCGAGGTGGACATCGACGGAGCGCTCAGGGCACAGCGCTTCACGAACGAGCCGAGCGAAAGCGTCCGCGGCGAACCTGGCGCCTTCGAGTCTGCGGAGGTGCGCGTCGAACTCGAGATCGCAACTCAGTTCCAAATCCAGACCCCACTCGAGCCCCACGCCGCCGTCGCCGACTGGCAGGAAGGTGAGCTCACCGTCTGGTCTTCGACGCAGGGGATCTTTCAGGCTCGAGATGAGCTCGCCAAGCGCTTCGGCCTCGACCGCGCCGGCGTTCGCGTGATCGCGGACTACATCGGCGGTGGTTTCGGCGCCAAGATCGGCGCCGGCACCGAGGGAATCCTGGCTGCCGAGCTCTCGCGTCGCGCACGGCGCCCCGTGAGCCTTGTGTTCACTCGACGCGAGGAGCTCCTCGACGGCGGTCACCGTGCCGCAACACGCCAGACGATCCGGCTTGCGGCGCGCAAGGATGGGGGCCTCGTTTCCTCGGAGCTGGATTGCGTGATCGGCATGGGAGCGAGCGGGGGCATGGTGCCGATGGTGCACTCGCCGGCGTTGTCGGCCTACGACTGCGAGAACGCTCACACCATGCGCTTTCCCGTCAAGCTGAACCTCCGGCCCGTCAACGCATTTCGCGCTCCCGGATACGTCGAGGGCACGACCGGCCTGGAGCAGGCGATGGATGAACTGGCGCAAGCACTCGGGATCGACCCGCTCGACCTGCGCCGGCTCGCTCACGCCGATCGAGACCAGGGGACCGGGCGCCCCTACTCCGCCAAATCCCTCCTGGCTTGCTACGACCGTGCCGCGGCGCTCTCCGGCTGGGCGCGACGCGATGCGCTGCGCGAGCAGGTCTCGGACGACGGGCTGCTGCGCGGGCTCGGCTGCGCAAGCCAGATGTGGTTCGGCTCCTCACAATCGAGCGCTTGCACGATTCGCGTCGGCGCCGACGGAATCGCCACGGTGGTCACCGGGACGCAGGACATAGGCACCGGATCTTTCACGCTTGCGCAGATCGTCGCAGCCGAGGAACTGGGACTGCCCCTGGATCGCGTGCGCGTGACCGGCGGCGACACGAGGCCGAACGTTCACGCACCAACGTCAGGAGGCTCGGTAACAACCGCCAGCATCACTCCCGCCGTGAGATCCGCGGCCGCGAGCGTCCGCCGCGGCCTGCTCGATCTCGCGGGCGAGATGTATGACATTTCGCCCGACGATCTGGTACTTCGTGACGGACGCATCCAATCCGTGGACGGCACGCTCGACCACCCCTACACCGACCTGACGAGCACGTTCGGCAGCGGAACCGTCGATGGCTCGGGTGCGCGCACACTCGCCAGCGCCGACTACTCGATCAACACGTGGGGCTGCCAGGTCGCGCAGGTCGCCGTCGACCCGGGCCTCGGCACAGTGATCGTGGAACGGATCTGGGCCGTGCACGACGTGGGGCGGATCATCAACCCGCTCACGGCGTCAAGCCAGGTCGAGGGCGGCATCCTTCAGGGCATCGGCTATGCGTTGACCGAGGAGCGGGTCGTGGACCCCACCACCGGCGCACCAACGAACGCCACCCTGGACGACTACAAGATGCTTACGATCGCAGACACGCCGTCCATCATCGTCGAGTTCATCAACGCTCCGGACATTATCGCCGCGAACACCGGCGCGAAGGGGTTGGGCGAGCCGCCGATCATCCCGACGGCGGGCGCGATCGCAAACGCCTTCACCCATGCGACGGGCAGGCGCTGCCACACGCTGCCGCTGACGCCGGCCCGCGTGCTCGAGGCGCTCGCATGACGCCCGCCTATGAGCGGCCGGCCACGCTGGAGGAGGCCCTCGGGCTGCTCAGTCGCCCCGGCGCAGTGCCGATGTTCGGCGGTACCGACCTGATCGGTCAAATCGACCGCGGGATCCTGGAACCCGCGTTGCTTGTCGACATGCAGCACACAGGCCTCCATGACATCGCGCAAGCCGGCGAAGGGGTGTCCATCGGCGCCGGCGTGACGCTCGCGACGCTCGCTGCCTCCGCACTCGTGGCCCCCTACACGGCGATCGTCAGCGCTGCGTCGAGCGCGGCTTCCCCCATTCTCCGCAATGTCGGCACCGTCGGCGGCAACCTCTGCCAGGGCACGCGGTGCTGGTATTTCCGCGGTGAGGACTGGCACTGCTGGCTAGGCGGGGGCGACACCTGCTACGCACAAATCGGCGATCACCGAAAGCACGGGCTCAAGCCGGGCGACTGTATCTCGGCGCACCCGTCGGATCTGGCTCCGGCGCTCGCAGCATGCGGCGCACGCGTCGTGGTGGTCTCCACGCACGGCCAGCGGGTGCTCGACCTGTTGGACCTCTACCGGACGCCCAGCGAGGACAACCGCTCCCTCATCACGCTCAGCCATGGCGAGATCATCAGCGAGGTGCTCCTACCGAGGCCGGCCCTCCAGTCGTCCTTCAGGCGCCTCGGCGAGCGGCAAGCGTTCTCGTTCCCGCTCGTCTGCGTCGCCGCTGCCCTGCTTGACGGAGTTGTGAGCGCGTTCGCGGGCGGGGTGGCCAACATCCCCGTGCAAATCGATCCGCTCGATCCGCTCGCAGCTCTGCCCGGCAACCCGCAGACGATGTGGAAGCGCACGGTGCTTGCAACGCTGACCACGCGCGTGCTGGACGACATCGCCAACCCGTAGGCCGTCAATCGGGGCTGAGATTCGGCCTGGCTCGGCTCAAGTTCGCCCCCGGGTGGCGCGGCCACCCACACGTCCAACCCCGCGAGCGCTGAGCCATCGGCCTCCACTCGCGCCGCTCAAGCCGCGGACACGCCGCCGTTGTGGCGCCCACGGGGATCGTTGACCCGCTCGAGTGGCAGGCGCTCAACGAGACCCGGGCCGATTTCGTGCTCGGAAGCGACGGCGGCGACATCCGCGGCCGCGCCCCCCCGTACGGCAGTCGGGTTCGAGCTGCTCCGCGATCAAAGCGTGATCGTCTGCTGGCAGTTGAGATACGCCGGGCCGCCGCCCGCGGCGACGAGTACGGCGCCTGCGGGAGCGGCTAGACCGGCCCGCCGGCCGTACCTGGTCGCGGCAGATCGCTGTCAGCTCTCCGGCGGGTGGTAACCCTTCTCCTTCTTCGCGACCTTGCCGTCTTTCTCCAGCTGCGGGAGAACTCGATAGAGATAATTGGGCTTGATTTTCATCCGCTTCGCCAGATCCTGGAGCGTGATCCCAGGATGGCGGTGAACGAGCTTCAGAGCCTCCTGTGCGCGCGCACCACTGCCGCTGGGACGACCACGGCCCTTCGCTGCCGTGCTTGTCGCTGCCGCCCGTGTGCGCTTGATCGCGCTCTTAGCCGCCTGCTCGGTGCGGGTACCGGCGCCGCTCAGTGCATCAAGGGCCTTGCGCACGTGCGCATGTTCCTCAATCAGCGGCTCAAGTTCATGCAGGCGCTTTTCCAGGTCACTTCGGATCTTGCTGAGTACATCGGCCATGCGGCCCCCTCGTATTCACGTAGTGTCAGGAACACTGAGGGTAGCGCTCGAGGCCGACACGTCCGCCTACCCGCTGGGCCCAATGCACGGCGCGGCGTACGGTCCAATGAAATATCCGCCTCGGTGAAGGCAACCACGTTGCGCTTGAGAACCGGTGGCAGACGTGCTTTGGCGTCCGCTCTACACGGGAGCATCGTCGGGGTGTTTTCCCGACACGCGCCCGGTGTTTCTGAATTGCCCAGCGCCGCGGCGACCGTGTTCGCTCAGCCGCCTCGCAGGGTTCTCGCCTTCGGTACTGGCGTGCTCGCACTCCTCCTCGCCGCCGGCTGGCTCTTTCCGGGCGCGAGCCGGGCGGGGTCGGGCGGGCTCGACACGCCGCCGGCGTTCTCGGCTGCACGCCCGCCCGCTCAACTGCCCGCGAGCACCGCTGTGGGTCTGCGGGTTCTCACATTCGTCGACCGCACCCGCGTAGCGCGCTTTCACACCGGCGCGGTCACGCCCCGCACCCTCGTCACCCAGATCCGCTACCCGGCCGTGGGGCCGCCCGGCGCCAATGACCTGCGGGACGCGGCGCCCCTGAGCACCGCGGGCCCATTCCCGCTGATCGTGTTCGGCCCCGGCTTCGCCGAGACGCCCACCCCATACGCCCGCCTGCTCGATGCCTGGGCGCGCGCCGGCTACGTGGTCGCGGCGCCGCTCTTCCCGCTTACCCAGAAATATGTTCCCGGCGGGCGGCGCCAGCGCGACCTCGTCAATCAACCCGGCGACATGCGCTTCGTCACCACGCGCATGCTGTACGAGGACCGGCTGTCGGCGAGTTTCCTCTACGGCCTGATCGCCCCGCACCTGATCGCGGTCGCCGGCCAGTCCGACGGTGCCGCGACCGCGCTGGCCGATGCACTCGACCCGGAGTTCGCAGATCCGCGGGTGCGCGCCGCGGTGATCCTCTCGGGCGCCGAGCTGACCAGCATTGACGACGACATCCACTTCCCCGCCCAGGGACCCGCGCTGCTCGCCGCACAGGGCACGCTCGACGAGCTCAACGAGCCGGCTGCGACGCAGCGGTTCTTCGACCTGGCGCCACGGCCGAAGTTCCTCCTGACGCTGATCGGTGCGACCCACCTTCCCCCGTACACGACACAGCAGCCCTACCTCGGCGTCGTGGAGCGAGTGACGGTCGCCTTCCTCGACCACTACCTGCTCGCGCGGCACGCAAGCCTGGCGCGCATGCGCAACTCCGGCGACGTGCGCGGAGTGGCGCAGCTGAGCGGCTGAACGCCCCGTCCGCGCCGCCTGGAGCGAGCGCCGAGCGGGAGTCGTCCGCCGTCATCTGCCTCGAAAGGTGCCCGGCGCGCCAGCCGGCGACGCTCCGTGGCGCTGCCGCGCGAAGCTTCACACGCGCCCGCTCCCCTCCTGGCGAGCATTGCGTGCGGCAAAACACGGATCTGTTCGGCTTGAACCTACGGTCTGCGCGCGTGGCGAACGCACCGATTAGGTCGGCAGTGCAAGTCGGCGCGATCGATCCCCGGACTCTCGAAATTGTCCCGATGCTTGCCGGGCTCCTCGAGTGCGGTGGCTCGGACCTGTGCGTGAAGGTGGGGAGTCCCCCGCTGGTCCGCGTCGACGGCGAACTGCGAGCTTTGGACGCTGAGCATCCCACGCTGCGTGCCGCCGACACCATGGCGATTCTGCACGCCGTACTGCCGGAGGCGCGCCTGAAAGCATTCGAGACCGAGCACGAGATCGATTTCGCCTACGGCGTGTCGGGGGTGGGGCGCTTTCGCGCCAACGCCTACCTCCAGCGCGGATCTGTGTCGCTCGTGTTCAGGACGGTCCCGTACATGATTCGCTCGCTGGAAGATCTCGGGCTTCCCGCGGTGGTTGCCAAACTCGCGGGTGAGGAGCGGGGATTGATCCTCGTGATCGGCACAACAGGATCGGGAAAATCGACGACGCTCGCGGCGATGGTCGAACACATCAACGACACCTGCCACAAGCACATCGTCACAATCGAAGACCCGATCGAGTACCTGCACCGAGACCGCAAGTCGGCGATCGATCAGCGCGAGGTGGGCAGCGACACCGCCTCGTTCGCGACCGCGCTGCGACGCGTCATGAGGCAGGACCCCGACGTCATTCTGATCGGCGAGATGCGGGACGAGCCGACGGTTCGCAGTGCACTCGCGGCGGCTGAGACAGGCCATCTGGTTCTCTCGACGGTCCACGCGAGCGATGCGACGGAAACGATCAACCGGATCCTCGACTTCTTCCCGCCGGCCCAACTGCACCAGGCGCGAGCGATGCTCGCCGGAACGCTCAAGGGCATCATCTCGCAACGCCTCGTTCCTCGCGCCGGCGGCGATGGGCGCATCGCCATCACCGAGACACTTGTGATGACCGGCCGCGTACACGATCTGATCCTCGACCCCAAGCGCACAGGCGACCTGGACGAGGTGATCGAGACGGGCGCCTTCTACGGCATGCAGACCTTCGACCAATCGCTCTACAAAGCCGTCCAAGCCGGCGAGGTGAGTTTGGAAGAGGCGATGCGCTACGCCACACGACCCCACGACCTCAAGCTTCTCATTGAGGCGAAGGGTCACCTTCGCACAACCATGCAGGACGTCATAGCGCCGCCCGAGGAGAGCGTGGCTGGCGCCGAGCCCGGGAGCAAGACCGGGTCGCCCACCGATTCACGCTGGTCGGCGCTGACCCGTTAGCGCGGATCGCGAACGGGCTGCGACCTAACGCTGACCAGTGGCGGCAGCCCGGTTGCGGGGCAGACCGTGTACTTCACCGACGGCTCGACGGCGCTGTGCCACGCGACCACAAACGCAGCCGGCGTCGCACGCTGCTACATCTCGTGGAACGACCAGGCCCTGCTCTATCTCACCAACCACTACACCGCCACATTCGGCACAACAACCGACTACACCGGCTCGACCTCGACGACGCTCGTGGTCACCTTCATCCTGTAGCGAGTCATTCTCAGGCCCGCACGCGACGCGCGGGAGGTGTGATCCTCCCGCGGCGTGAACGGGCAGACCGGGCGGCCGCGGAGACGCGCTCGTGGCAGGTCTTTCTGAAGCGCGCCCGAGAGGATTCGAACCTCTGACCTTCGGTTCCGTAGTCTCGTAGAGGCACGCCGGTTACGTCGATTTGCGGCGAGTTACGGGATGTGCGACTGGTTGCCTGCGGCTGCATTCGACGAGTTGGGAACACGCAGGGAACACGGTCTATGTCGAGTCCGCTCGCTTCGCCGACACTAAGAGATCCGCCGCTCGAGACCGCCCGCGCCAACGCTCACCATCGTTCGGTGTCAGCCGCAGCGTCGCGGACGCGAACGTCCTCGTCTCCGCAGTGCACGCCCAGGGCGCGACACATCCCGCTTCGAACGCGGCCCCGCTACCGCTTCTTTGTGAGTACTCAGAACGCGTCCGCAGTGCGGCCGATGGTTAGACGTCGGGCGTGGTGCGCGTGCGTGTTCCCAGCCAGTCGATGATCTCCGCCTGGCTGGCTTCCCCGGCGGCCACGCGCTCGACGAGCGGCACATCGCGGTCGGGGTCGGCGCCTTGGAGCGAGTGTCCGTTGGCTTCGAGGAAGAGACCCGTCACGATGAACGCGGTGCGCTTGTTGCCGTCGGGCAGCGGGTGGTTTCGTGCAAGACGCTCGAGGAGCACAGCCGCCTTCTCTAGCAGCGTTGGATAGAGCTCGACGTCACCGAAGCCAGCGCGTGGCGCCGCGAGCGCCGACTCGGCAAGACCAACATTCGGAAGCCGGGAGACCTGCTCGGGACTGATGCCGAGGACAGCAGCGGCGGCGTCACAGAAGTCCCCGAACTCGGGGTAGTGCATCTACTTGCCGAGGCGGCGCAGTGTCTCGTGATGCTCGCTCGTGAAGCGCTCACGCTGAGTCTTGCGAGATTCCTCACCGCCGGGCAGCCCGCGCTTCAACGCGGTCGCCGGCGAGCCGTGGGACTCGGCCAGCTTTGGATCCGGCCCGCTCTTGGGCTTCGATGTCGCCATGCACACATCGTAGCCGCCGACGCGGAACTTCTCACCGGTGGACGGCCAAACGCCAGAACAGACTCTCCCCCTCGAGCGCCTGCGCCGTCTCGCTCGCGCCGGCTGCCCCAAGC
>CAWBGR010000018.1:0-707292 GCA_963788385.1 uncultured Solirubrobacterales bacterium | reverse complement strand
GCGTGAACGCGACAGCGCGACCGCCGCCGGTTCGTCGGCGACGCTAACGAACCGATATGCGCGCGGGGGCCCTGCGCGCCGAGGCTCTCCGCCGGTCACCGGTTAACACACCTGACACACATCAGGGTCACGTTGGGCGTGTTTCAGCGCCTCCCTCGTATCTGATTTACCCTGCAAACTGGCGATGTTGGATGTTGGACGACGCTTGCGGACCGTCCGGCGTTCTCTCACGGCGGAAACCCGGGTTCGAATCCCGGTAGCGGTATGTTCGAGGAGTTCCGCAGGTGCGCCTCGCCGGCCGGCGCGCGAGCGCGAGGCAGGCCCGGTCAGCGAGCGATATCCCGGCCGTGCGGGTCGAGGGGCGTAGCCGCGAGCCTGCGTCGCATTCGCCGTCGTGACCGTCTCGACCTTGATGGCCCGTCGAGCAGGCCGCGCTCGGTGAGCTGCGTGAACCGGTGTTCAGATCGCAGCATCACGGCCGGCGGTGCTGACCCAGGGACCTCGAGCACCATCGCGCCGGGTGCGGCACTGGAACGCGCGCTCATCGAGTGCCGCGTAGATGCCCCTGCGTGTGAGCTCCCCACGCGTGGTGACCCGGACACGACGCGACGCGACGCGACGACAGGGTAGCTGTGAGCATGTGTGGCCATGAGTGGTTGGCTCCAATCGGGTTCGGCGGTGCGCGATTTCGACGACGACGAGGCGCTTCTGACCGAGGTTTTTCATGCCGTCCTGCGTGCGAGCGACGGTGAGGCCGCGGTACTTCTTCTCGACGAGGCGGTGTCCCTGGGGCGCGCCGGACGCGATGGCGACGAGGCCGCCGCGGACCGCTTGGCGGCACTGGTTGCGGGTCTCGACCTCGAGCAGGCGGAGCTGCTTGTGCGGTCGTTGACGCGCTGGTTTCAGCTAGTGAACTTGGCCGAGGACAACGAGCGGGTGCGGCGCGTCCGGCGTCGCGAGCAGCGCGAGGCGCCGGCGCCGCGGTCAGGGTCGATTCGCGAAGCCATCGCCGATTTCGCTGCTCGAGGGACGAGCGCCGCCGACCTGCAGGCCCTGCTTCGTCGCGCCGAGCTGCGCCTCGTGATGACCGCGCATCCAACGGAGGCGCGCCGGCGCACAACGATCGACAAGCTCGCGCGGCTGTTTGGCGTGTTGCGTGAGATGGATCACGGGCTGGACGTGAACACCGGGCGCAAGCAACTGCTCGCGACGGTGCAGGAGCTGTGGGGCTCCGATGAGTTGCGCGCCATCTCGCTGACCGTGCTCGACGAGGTTCGAGGCGGACTCATTCACTTCGCCACGACGCTCGCCGAGACCGTGCCGCGCATCTATCGAGACCTCGAGGAGGCGCTCGCGGAGTTCTACCCGGGCGAGCCATTCGAGGTGCCGCCCCTGCTCCGCTTCGGGTCGTGGATCGGCGCGGACCGCGACGGCAATCCTTTCGTGACGCCCGCCGCCACGGTGGCGGCGCTCGATCTCATGCGTGAGCAGTGCCTGCGCTTCATCGAGGGACGCGTCGGCCTGCTCGCCGGGCGGCTGTCGCTGTCGGAGCGCGTCAGCGGCCACGCACGCGGGCTCGAGGCGATACTCGACAACGGGTCACAGCTGTTCCCCGAGCTCGCGTCGCAGTTGGCGGAGCTCAACCCGGACGAGCCTTACCGCCGCGCGTTGACGTTCGTGCGTGAGCGTGTGCGGGCAAGCCTCGATCACGGCCACGGCGAATATCTCGAGCCGGCCGAGCTGCTCTCCGATCTGCGTTCGGTGCAGCGATCTTTGATCGACGGACGCGGCGAGTACACCGCCGCGGCCGACATCCACGACGTCATCCGCCAGGTGGAGGTGTTCGGCTTTCACTTCGCGCGCCTCGACATCCGCGAACACGCGCGCGTCCACCGACGCTCTCTTGCTGAGATCTACGCGACGCTCGGCATCTGCGAGGACTACGCGACCATGGCTGCGGAGGAGCGAATCGCGCGCCTGCGAAGCGACATCGTCGATCACCGCCCCCTCATTCCGGCCGACATCATGGGCTTCTCGCCGGGCACGCGAGAAACGATCGAGACGTTTCGCATGCTGCGCGAGCAGCTCTCCGGCCACCACCGCGGCGCGGTCCACACCTACATCGTGTCCGGCACCGAGGGCCCAGACGATCTGCTCGAGGTGCTGCTGCTGATGAAGGAGGCAAGCCTCGCCCGCCCGGGCGGGGATGGGGCGTGGCTGCGGATCGTGCCGCTCTTCGAGGCCGGCACGACGCTCGCGGCGGCACCGGCGACGATGGAGCGGTTGCTGGGTGAACCGGTCTACCGCGCGGCGCTTCGCGCAGTCGGCGACGAGCAGGAGGTCATGATCGGCTACTCCGATTCCAACAAGGACGTCGGCTACGTCGCATCGGGGTGGGCCGCCTACCGCGCCCAGACACAACTCGCCGCTGTGATCGGCGGTCACGGAGCCAGCTGGAGGTTCTTCCATGGTCGCGGGGGCGCCATCGGTCGCGGCGGCGGACCGACGAACAGCGCCATCCTCGCGCTGCCACCCGGGACGGTCAACGGGCGGCTGAAAATGACGGAGCAGGGGGAGGTGCTGACTGCAAAGTACGCCGTTCCCGAGATCGCGCACCGCGAGCTCGAGCTCGCCGCGAACGCGACGCTTGCAACAGGCGCCGTGGTGAGGGCCGAGCGCCACGAGACTTTCGAACGCGTTCTCTCGGAGATGGCAGAGGTCTCCGCGCGCCAGTACCGCGCGCTGGTTCACAACGACCCGGACTTCGCACGGTTCTTCGCCGCGGTTACACCGATCGAGGAGATATCGCGTCTTCGCCTCGGCTCGCGACCGCCGCGGCGCGGCGGCGAGGTGGGAATCGACGACCTGCGAGCGATCCCCTGGGTCTTTGCGTGGACCCAGGCCCGTTTCGTGCTACCGGCGTGGCTGGGACTGGGTACCGCACTGGCGGACGCCCACGAGCGGCACGGCCTCGAACTGCTCCGCGAGATGACGGCGACGTGGCCGTTCTTCGCGACGCTCCTCTCGAACGCTGAGATGGCGCTGGCCAAGGCCGACCTGAGAATCGCGCGCCGCTACGCGCTGTTGTGGGACCAAGCCGCGGAGCGCGAGCGCATCTGGGATCTCCTGGCGGAGGAGTTCGAGCGCGCGCGGCACGAGCTGCTGCTGGTGAGGGACCGTGACCGCCTGCTCGACCCTGAGCCTGTCCTTCAGGCCTCGATCGATCGCCGCAACCCATTCGTCGATCCGCTGTCATTCGTGCAAATCGAGCTGCTGTCGCGCCTGCGCTGTGAGGACGCCGGCAGCCAGGAGAAGCTCGGTCGGGTCAGCCTGCTGACGATCAACGGCATCGCGAGCGGACTACGCAACACGGGCTAGAGCAGCGAATGGCCAGACCACCCTCGCCCGCCCCGCCGACACGACCGCCCTCAACACGCGAAGATATGTCGCTGTGACCGAACTTCGAGTGGAGCGCTTCAGCAATCCGGCCTTCCTGACCCACGTCGGCGCAGGAGACGATGTCCCCGCATCAGGCTGGGCGATCAGGTTCGACGGGGACGTGTTCTTCGACGGCGAGCACGTCGGCCGCTCCGGCAAGTACATGTTCGACCGCGACCGCGCGACTCCGTATGCCGAGATCACCTACGAGGAGCTCGACGGCTGAGCTGACTCTGCGTGGCGGCGCCGCACGGTCGCGCGGCCGGCGCGCAATCACCCCGACAGCGGGACCCGCAGCGCAAGGACGCTGGCGCCACGTCGGCGAACTCGCCAAGCCGTTGCTCGTCGCCACGTCCGCTCTGCCGCCATGGATCACGCGGACGCCGCCAGCGCACGCGGACGCCGCAAGCGCGCGGTTCAGCGACGCGCGGCCGCGCGCAGGCCGGCCCGCGCCGGTTCGCGGCGGTGAAGCAACCGGCGCCAGGGCGACGCGCCGTCTGTGCGAAACGCCCGGGCCCGCACGCGCAGCAGCTCGGCCACCTCGGTGGTCGGGCGGAACGGGTCCGCGACGAGCAGCCCGGTTTCGAGGCCGACTGCCGCCCACGGCACACCCGCCACCTCACCGAGCAGGAACTCGTCGTCGGGCAGTGCCGTCGAGTCCAGGTCGGCGAGTCGCGCAAGTGCCCGGCGGTCGCCGTCTGCGGCGCGGCGGAGGGTGATCTGATCGAACTGCATGACTGCAGTCTGGCCCCCGCCGGGCATAAGGTCAAATAGCGGTTGCTTTGCCACATTGATAAGCTGGACTTATGCTCGATGTGAAGCAGCTGCGGGTCCTGAAGGAGGTTGCGGAGCACGGCTCGTTCTCGTCCGCGGCCGCCGCGCTCAGCTACAGCCAGCCGGCGGTCTCGCAGCAGATCGCCGCCCTCGAACGTCACGCCGGGGCGAGGCTCCTCGACCGCACGTCGCGCGGCGTCCGGCTGACCGACGCCGGCCGTGCGCTCGTCGGGCACACCGACGCGATCCTCGCTCGTCTCGCCGACGCCGAGGCGGAGCTGGAGGCGATCCGCGAGCTGCGCGGCGGCCAGATCCGCCTTGCCTCATTCCCAACCGGCGGTGCCTCGCTGATCCCCGTGGCCACCGCGGCCTTCCGCCGGCGCCATCCGGGCATCGACATCTCGCTATCGGTCGCCGTGATGGAGGGCGCCGTCGAGCGGCTCAAGACGGGCGAGGTCGACGTAGCCCTGCTCGTCGAGCCCGGCTTCGGGCCCGAGCCTCGCGACGCGACAATCGAGCGCGTGCATCTGCTCGACGATCCGATGTTCGCGGTGCTGCCCGCCGGTCATCGGCTCGCCGGCAAACGGAGGCTGCGGCTGGCCGATCTGGCGGGGGAGACCTGGATGCATGACGGCTCCCGCTGTTGCGATGCGACCGTGTTTCTGAGCGCCTGCCGCGACGCCGGCTTCGAGCCGCGTGTGGCCTTCGAGAACGACGACTACTCGGCGATCCAGGGCTTCATCGCCGCCGGCGTGGGCATCGCCCTGATCCCGCAGCTCGCGCTCCAGGGCGTGCGCGACGACGTCGTCGTTCGCCCGCTCGCCGGGCGCACGCCACAGCGGCGGGTCGTAGCAGCGACGCTCTGCGGCGCGGAGCGCTCGCTGGCGGCAGACGCGATGCTGGCGATCCTCGTGGAGATCAGCGCCGACTACCTCGCCAAGAACCAGCCGTCGCTGGCGTGACCTGATCGCGCCGACGCCCCGCTCCTAGCCGATCACCCGCCGGCGCCGCGCGCGCCCGGCCAAATGGCCGTCGCGCCGCCCGCTGCGAATAGGCTCCGCACGACAGCGATGCTCGCCTCCATCCCCAGCCCGGCGGCCAACGGCTTCCACATCGGGCCGCTCTTCGTCCACGCCTACGGACTCGCGTATGTCGTCGCCGTGACCGCTGCGGTGATGCTCACGCGGCGCCGCTGGGAGGCGCAGGGCGGCGACCGCGAGCTCGTCTACGACGTCGCTCTGTGGGGCTTCCCCGCAGGCGTCGTCGGCGGGCGACTGTACTTCCTGGCGACCAGCTGGAACCAGGTGCCGCCGCACTGGTGGGGGCCCTTCGCGATCTGGAAGGGAGGACTCGGGATCTGGGGCGGGATCGCCCTTGGCGCGCTGGTCGGGCTGTGGCGGGTCCGACGCGCCGGGGCCTCCATCCCGGCGTTCATGGATGCCGGGGCGCCGGGCCTGCTGGTCGCGCAGGCGATCGGGCGGATCGGCAACTACTTCAACCAGGAGCTGTTCGGCGGTCCGACGAACCTTCCCTGGGGGCTGCAGATCGACCTCGCGCACCGGCCCGCGGGCTACACCGCCTTCACGACGTTCCAGCCCACATTCCTCTACGAGATGATCTTCAACCTCGCGCTGGCCGCGCTGCTGATCTGGCTGGGTCGCACCGGCAAGATCCGCCCGCCCGGGCTGTTCGCGCTCTACGTCACGGGCTACAGCGGCTTTCGCATCTGGGAGGAGACGCTACGCATAGATCCATCCCACTACCTCTTCGGCCTGCGCCTGAACCTCTACGTGGCGTCGGTCTTCACGCTGATCGGGATCGTCTGGTTCGTCTGGATCCAGCGCCGGCCGCCGCCGGCGGTCGCAGCGCCCAGGTGATCAGGAGCCGGCCGAGGCGCGGCGCAGCCCGATGTTCGCGCACTCGAGGCACACCGACTCGGGGATCAGGCCGGTGCGCATCAGCAGCGCGAACACCTGACAGCCGGCGCAGAAGGCGAAGATCGACTCCGCGCCGCTGGCGAGGATCATCGCCACCAGCAGCACGTCCGCCAGTGTGTCGTCGTGGGCGAGGAGCGCCAGCAGAGCGATCGCGATCGTCATCGTGGCGCCCATCGCCTGCGCAAAGCGCTTCGGCGGCCCAGGCACGAGCTTCGCCGCTCCGAGGCGCGGCGCGATCAGCCGTGTGGCGAGCTGGCCGAGGGGGCTGAGCGTGGGTCCGCTCAGCACACGCGCGACGAAGCCGTAGGCCAGCACGCCCGCGATCCAGTAGGCGCCCGTCGCGAGGGTGACGATCGAGAGCACGAAGACGACGCCGGCGACGACTCGCGCCGCCTTTTCGTTGACCGGGTTGGGGAAGGAGAAGACGGCGGTCACGCTCGCCTGATCATACAAAGCTCACCAACCCGGTGAGGTATGTGCGGGCGTGGCGGCAGCGGTCCGCCACCCCAGCCGAATCCGCGGCCGCGCGCCGGTGTGGTCACTACGCTGGAAGCAATGGACGCTCAGGCTCCTCAGCGGACGGTTGTCATCGACATGGGGTCCAACTCGTTCCGGCTTGTCGCCTACAGCTATGAGCCGGGGCGGTGGTGGCGGCGCACCGACGAGATCTACGACACCGTGCGCCTCGGCGCCGGCCTGCAGGCGACCGGCCGGCTCTCGCAGGACCGCATCGAGGCCGCGACCGAGGCGATGGAGGTCTACGCGCATTTCTGCGCCGCGAGCGCGATCGAGCCGGCGCAGGTGCGAGCGGTCGCGACGAGCGCAATTCGCGACGCCGCCAACGGCGCCGAGCTGCTCGAGCGTGTGCGCGCGCTGACCGGGTTCCCGGCGCGTGTCCTCAGCACGCAGGAGGAGGCCTGGTTCGGCTACCTCGCAGCGGTCAACTCGACGAGCCTGCGAGACGGAGCGGTGCTCGACCTCGGCGGTGGCAGCCTCCAGATCGTGTCCGTGGGGGAGCGCCGCGCGCTCGCGAGCGCATCCTGGCGGCTCGGCACGGTGCGGATGACCGAGCGCTTCCTCGACCCCCGGCGCGCCGCGAGCGCGAGGCAGCTCGACGCCCTCCGCGCCCACGTCCTCGAAGAACTGTCGAGCGCGCCGTGGCTGGCGGCGGCGGCGGGGTCGCTCGTCGGGATCGGCGGGACCGTCCGCAACCTCGCGGCGGCCGCGGCGGCTGCGGCCGGCCTGCCGTCGATCGGCGTGCAGGGCGCGATCATCGAGCGCGGCGCACTCGAGCGCCTGATCGCGGAGCTGGCGGCGCGACCGGTCAGCCGCCGCGCCGCGATCGCGGGGGTCAAACCGGGCCGCGCCGGGCTCATCCTCGCGGGCGCGGTCGTGATCGCCGCGGCGATGGAGGCGATCGGGTCCGAGCGCCTCGAGGTCACACATTCGGGCCTGCGGGAGGGCGTCTTCTTCTCGAGCTACCTGGCGGACGCCGACCCGCCGCTGTTCGACGACGTCCGCGTCGCAAGCGTGCGCAACCTCGCCGCGCAATACCAACCGGACCTCGTGCACTGCACACACGTTGCGGTGCTCGCCGGCCAGCTGCTCAACTCTCTAAATGGCGGGCTGCCGCCCGCGGAGGGACTTGACGTGTCCCAGATCCTGTGGGCGGCGTCGATGCTCCACGACATCGGAGTCTCCGTCGACTACGACGACCACCACAAGCACTCGCGGTACCTGATTCTGGCCGCCGGGCTGCCCGGCTTCAGCCAGCGCGAGCTCGCGCTGATCGCCCAGACCGTTCGCTACCACCGAAAGGGGACGCCAGAACTCGGCGAGCTCGAGCCGCTGTGCCGCCCCCGCGACGGGCAGCTCCTCACGCGCCTGGCCGCGCTGCTGCGTCTCGCGGAGCACCTCGACCGCGGCCGCGACAGCGCCGTCGTCGGCGCCCGGCTGCGCCGGCGCGAGGACCGGCTCGAGCTGGAGCTCTCCGTCGACGGCGACGCGGCGCTCGCGCGATGGGGCGCCGAACGTCAATCGGACCTGTTCCGCCGGGCGTTCGGACGGCCGCTAACGCTGGTTTGAGCGGGTATCGTGATGGCGATGGGTGAGACCGAAAGCCCCACCGAGGTCTACGAGCTCTACCAGCGCGGCATCGCGCTGCTCGAACGCGGCGACTTCGCGGCGGCGGCGGTTTCGCTCCGGCGTGCCCGCACGCTCGAGCCAGACAAAGCCTCGATCCGCGAAGCACTCGGCCGCGCTCTGTTTCGCAGCCAGCGCTACCACGAGGCGGTCGAGGAGTTCGGCGCGCTCGCAGCCTCCGCGCCGACCGACGACTACGCCCACTTCTGCCTCGGTCGCGCTCTGCAGCTGCTCGGCCGCCACCGCGAGGCCTGCGGCCCGCTAGCAATCGCCGCCTGCCTGCGCCCGGACCGCAGCGAATACCGCATCTACCGCGACCGCGCCCGCGCGGCCGCGGCCCGCGTCTGAGTTCGCGACGCCGCGCCGCGAGCCGCCGACTCCTGTCGATCGCTTTCTGTCCGTCTCGCAGGGCCAGGTCGGAGCAGGTGTCGACCGGGAGGGATCGCGCATGCAGGCGGTGGCGGTGGAGGTCTTTGGCGGCGGCTGCGCAGCCGCCGCGTTCGGATTCGCCCGCGCCCGCGGCCGCAGGCGAGGCGAGCGAGCGAGCGTTCGCCTGCTGGTCGAGCCCTACCGCAACGATCGCGCGGGGGGCGAGTCACTTGCGGCGACCTTCGCCGCCCTGCACGCACTGCTCGGTTCAAGGCGGACGCTCGCGCTGGAGGTCCACCTGGACCGCCGTCCTGGCGGGGCGCCGCTGGTCTGGTTCTCGGTCATCTGCCCGCCGGCGCTCGAGCGGCAGGTGCAGGCCGCGCTGCGATCGAGCTACCCGAACCTGCGCCTGCGCGCGATGCGCCAGGTCCCGAGCGAGCCGCCGCACGCACTGGTCCTGCGCCGCCGGTCGCCGCCGCGTGGCGATGACGTGGCGGCCGAGCCGCAACCGCGGATCGAGGCGGTCCTGCGGGCGATGTCGGCGGCCGGCGCGCCGGCCACGGTGCGGTTGATCCTGCGCCCGGCCTCCGGCGCGATCGAACGCCTGTGCTCGTCGGCCGACAACGAGGCCGGGCCGCTGCTCTGGGCGTTGCCGGTCGTGCTCGCGCGCGACGCGGCTGGGGCGCGGGCGATCGCCAGCGCGCTCCGTGGTGGCACGCCGCGCCTCCTCGCCGGCCGCTGGGCGGACACCGACGGCTCGCGTGTTCGCCGTTCGCCGTTTCGCCTTTACCGCCCGGCCGAGCTCGCCGGCCTGTGGAGTCTCCCGCCGCCGGAGTTTGGCGCCCTGCCCTACGTCCGTGCAGCCGTGCCGCTGGCACCGGCGCCGCCCGGCATCAGCCGTCCGCACGAAGGCGGCGGCCTGCTGCGCGACGAGCACGGGCCGGTGAGCATCGCCGCCGAGCTGCGCCGCCAGCACACCGCCGTCGTCGGCTCCGTCGACCAGGGCAAGACGTCGCTGCTGGTTGCCAGCGCGCGGGAGGATCTCCGGCGCGAGGACTGCGCGGTGATCGTCCTCGACCCCAAGGGCGACGCCGCCGAAGCTGTCCTGAGCATCGTGCCTGCCTCGCGCGTGTGCACACTGCTCGACATGGCGGCGCCGAGCGCCGGTTTCAATCCGCTCGCCGTCGATGCATCGCCAGATGCGATCGCCGATCAGGTGGTGGCGGCGCTGCGCGGACTGTTCGGTGACGGCGAGGTCCGCGGCAGCTCCGATCGCTACCTGCGTAACGCGGTGATCGCCGTGCTCGCCTGCGAGCGCTCGGCGACGCTGTGGGACGTCGCGCGGCTGCTGGAGGTGGGGGAGGCGGGCGGCGCGTTCCGGGCTCGAGTCGCCGAGCGCCTCGTCGAGCTTCCAAGCTACGCCGAGCTCGCGGTCTTCCTCGCGCACGAGCTTCCGGCGCAGCTCGCCGGTGCGCGATCGACCACCACGGCGAAGCTCGACGCCCCCGCCAACAAGCTGGCCCGCGTGCTGAACTCGCCGGCCGTCAAGCGCGTGCTGCTGAACGACTCGCTGCGGATCGACCTCGACGCGCTGATCGAGCGCCGGGAGGTCCTGATCGTGCGCGGCGCGCTCGGGGAGATCGGGGCGGGCAACGTCGCGGTGCTGATGCAGCTGCTGCTCGGCATGCTCGACGCCGCACTGAGCCGGGTGCAGGATCGCCGCGGCGCCGCCGAGCGACGAGCCGTGGCGCTGAAGGTCGACGAGGCGCCGCTCGCCATCAACGCGGCATTCGCGCAGACGCTGGCGCTGAAGCGCTCCGCGGGTCTCGAGGCACTGGCTTGCTGGCAGACCGACGCGCAATGGGAGCCGGAGCTCCGCGACCAGCTCGACGCGCTGTTCGCCCACCGCGTGCTTTTTGCCACCGCCTCCGCGGACGACGCGCGAAGCGTCTCCGCGCTGCTGATGTCGGAGTTCTCCGACCAGATCAGGGGCGGCGACGAGCAGCTCGCGCGGCTGTTCTCGCCGGACGTCCGGCTGCACCTGCCGCGCCACACCGCGCTCGCCAGCTGGACCACGCCCGGCGGCCGCGAGCGGCCGTTCATCGCCAAGACGATCCCGCTCTCCCTCGACCGCGAGCGGATCGACTGGCACACGCGCGCGCAGCACGCGCGGGGCGGGCGCGAGTTGCGCGACCCCGCGCCCCCGCCCGATCTCTTCGCTCGCCCGCGGGCACCGCGGCTGCCCCAGTCGCCCCCCGCGGCGGTGGCGCCGGGGGCGACTGCGCCGCCGCCGGCTGGACCCCCGCCGGCGAGCTACGGGGAGCTGCTGGCGCTCGACGGGGCGGGGCGGATGCGGGTCCTGGGCGCGGCTGCGCCGGCGCGACCTGGGCGGCTGGCTCCAGCCGACCGCGAGCTGCTCGCCTGGCTGGCCGGCGCGCGGATCGCGCTCAGCAGCCAGATCCACAGGCGGTTTCGCCCGGAGAGCTCGCTCACCGTCACGCAACGCCAGCTCAAGCGGCTGGCGGACGCAGGCCTGCTCGCTCGCTTCCAATTGCATCGCGAGGACGGCGGCGGCATTCCTCTCTGCTGCGCGCCGACGCAGGCCGCGATCGAACTCCTCGGTCTCGAGGGCCGCCGCGCGCCGGAGCTGCGCGCGGACGCGCTGCCCGGCCTGCGCGGCGACGTGCACATCGTCGGCTGGCTGCTGGCGCTCGAAGCTCGCGCGGGAGACTCGCTCGTCGAAGTGCTCGGCCCGGGACGGGCGGCGATCGTGCCGGGCCAGCGCGAGCGCAGTGGGCTCGACGTGGGCACGACGCTCCGCGCCCGCGATTTCCTCGCGACCGCCCGTGACGGCTCGCGGGCGCCGGCCGAGCGCTTCGCTGCCGTGCGGCCGAGCGCGGTCGCAAGCCTGCGCGGGGCCGCCGCACCCGCGGAGCGCCACGACCTGCTCGTCGTCGCGGACGCCGGCAACCCGCCCGCCTGGCTCGAGGCCTACGACCACCTGCTCGCCGGCTGGTGGCGGTCGGTCGAGCGCTACCGGCGGGCCGGGCGTCCGCCCGCCGTGGTGGTCGTCTGCGCCGATCACACGCAGGCGCTCGCGCGAGTGGCCGCGGCCGACGCGCTGCTGTCGGCCACCCTCGCGCAGATCGGCGTGGACCCGCGGGCATGGGAGCGGGGCGGCCGCGCCGGCATCCACTTCGCAGCCGAGGAGGATCTGCACCACGGCCTCCTGCACGCTTGGCGGGTGCCGCTCGTGCCGCCGGCGCTGCGCGGCGATGCGGCGTGGGAGCCGTTGCGTTGCCCGTTCGCGCAGTTGCCCCCCGAACCAAGCCAGGCCGCCGTGAAGCCGCCCTGGCGCTGAGCTCAGTCGCCACCGCCGGGTCCGCATCGCCGACGCATCTCCAGGCTAGTTTCGGCGCTCCTATCCCTTCCTCCTCGCCTCATCTCACTTCAGCTCGCCTCGCCTCACCTCGCCTCCCCGTCCGCCCGCCGCCCGCCGCCCCCGCCTCACCACACTCGGCCGCCGCCCTCCAAGTCCCTTCCCGTCCTCCAAGTCCCGTCCCTCCAAGTCCCGTCCCTCCAAGTCCCGTCCCTCCAAGTCCCGTCTCGTTTCGTCCCGCCTTGTCTCGTCCCGCCTCGCTCCGTCTCGCCTCGTCACGTCGTGCCTCGTCACGCCTCGCACCGCCCGCTCGCCGCCCGCCTCCCCGCACTTTCCGTCCATCGCCACTCGCCAGCCGGTCCGGTATCGCCCCGCCCGTCGGTCAAGGCGGCACCGAAGCCGTCCACATGACTGGGGGAAGCGCGAGATGACCAGGACCGCCTGTGACCGCTACCACACTGACGACGGGCCGCGCGAGTTGGTGATCCTCGATGGGGCCGGCGGATCGCGGCTGCTGGTCGATCGCTGCGAGGCGGACGGAGCCGACGCGCGGTTGCTTGCGCACCTCTCGAGCGATGAGCCCGACGACAACGCGTGGCTCGTCTGCCGCCAGTTCCTCGCCGATCCCTGGCGCGCGGCGCGGCGCCTTGCGGCCGCCGACTTCGGCGTCCCGGGAGAAGGGGATGATCGCGCGGCGGGAAACGAGAGCTTCCGGCCCGAGGTGCTGACGGACTCCGCCGGGGGGCGCTACTTCCTGCGCGCGACCGGGACCCCGTCGCAGCTGCGCTGGCACCGCGAGCCGCGCGGGCGAGGCGGGATTGCGATGCTGAGCGCGCGCGACGTCGTCGGCGCGCTTGAGTCCTACGAGCCGGTCTGCGAGATGACCCGCTGCGCAGTCGCGCGCTACCGGCGCGATCGCGCGATGTCGGTCTCGGCGCTGGCGGTTGAACTGCGCCGGATCGAGGCGAGCCCGATCGTGCTGAACCGCCGGCTGCGCGAGGCGGTACTCGAGGCCGTCCGCGAGCAGGGCCGCAGCTTCAGCGCGATCGCGATGTCATGCGGGCGCGTCAAGCACGACCGCCGCGGCAACGGCTCAGGCGAGACGAGCTGGCTCGCCCGCCGTGTCGGGCTGCTGCCGTCGAGCCCTGGCGCCCGGCCAAACCCATGGGTGCACACCGACACGCTCGCGCTGATCGCTCGCGAGGGACTGGGGATCGCGCCACGCGAGGTCGAGCTGCCCTGAGCCTCAAGGACCGCCCGGGCGATCGCACGCCTGCCCGGGAGTGACGACCGCGGCCGATCGTGCGTTGCGACGAGCACTCGAGCGCGCTGCCGGCGCGCACGCGATCGGCTCGGTGATCGTCACGGCCGACCTCGGTGCTCTCGCCGCACTGCGCGCGGCGAACCCCGGCGCAGCGGTTGTGATCGTCGCCCTCCGGCGCGCCGAGCTTGCGAGCGCGCTCGACGCCGGCGCCGACGTCGCGCTAGCGGGAGCGCCACGCGCGGCTGAGTTGGCGGCCCATGTCCGGGCCCTCGCCCGGCGCGCCGAGGCTCGCTGGAGCGTCGGGCCGCTACTGCTCGACCGCGTCGCTCGCAGCGTGAGCTTCGACGGTGTCGAAGTACCCGTGCCCAGGCGCGAGTTCGCGCTGCTCTGCTGCCTGGCCTGCGCGCCGGGTCGCGTGTTCACCAAGGACGAGCTGCAGCGCAGCTGCTGGGATGCCGGCGACGCTCGCGCGCGCAGCCGGACACTCGAGCGCCACGCGGCACGACTGCGCCGGCGGCTGGGGCGCCATGGCCCGATGCTCGTGACCGTCTGGGGTGTCGGCTACCGCCTCGACGCCCCCGCCTGAGGTTTCGCACCGGTGGCTACCGACGCCACCGGTCCATCCACCGCGGCGTAGCCGCGGCATATAAAGAAAGGCAGGAGCCATCATGCTCACCTATTGGAGTGCGCCCGCCTGCGGGCTCGCAGTGCTGCTGTACCTACGTTTCGCGCGCGTTGCCTGGACGGCCGGGCTTGCCGCCGCACTGGTGGTGGTGCCCTTCGCGGGCTGGCCGGCGTTCGGCTGCGCCGTCGGCTCGCTGCTCGCCTGGCGGTGCGGTTCGCGGACGCGGACTCCCGGCGACGCGATCGTTATCGGCACCGACGCGGGACGGCACCCCGTGGCGATCCCGCTCGGAGGCACAAGCGGCAGCCACACGCTGATCGTCGGCGCGACCGGGTCGGGCAAGACCGTAACCGAGGCGCTGATCGTCGGCCGCGCGATCGAGCAGGGTCTCGGCGCGGTGATCGTAGATCCCAAGGGCGACGCGCTGCTGCGCGAGCATGCGCGCGCTGCCGCGCAGCGCGCCGGGCGGGCGTTTCTCGAGTGGACGCCGTCGGGCCCGAGCACCTACAACCCCTACGGACATGGCAGCGCCGGCGAGATCGCCGACAAGGCGCTCGCGGGCGAGCATTACAGCGAGCCGCACTACCTGCGCCAGGCGCAGCGCTACCTCGCCCACGCCGTGCGCGCGCTCGAGGCCGTCGGGCGCCAGCCGACGCCGGCCGGCCTCGTCGAGCTGATGGACCCGCGGCGCCTCGAGATCGTGGCGCGCAGCGTTCCCGACGAGCAGCACGCGCGGGTGCTGTTCGCGTATCTGGACACGCTCGACGCGCGCCAGCGAAGCGGGCTGACCGGCACGCGCGACCGGCTCGCGATCCTCGCCGAGTCGGAGATGGGCCGCTGGCTCGCCCCGCGCGATGGGGTGGCGGCAATCGATCTCGCTGACGCGGTGGCGGCACGGTCGGTGAGCTACTTCTGCCTCGAGGCAGACCGGCTGCCGCTGCTCTCGGCGATGCTGGCGGCGGCGATAGTCGGCGACCTGCTGACGGTGGCTGCGAGCTGCCAGGCGGCGCCGGTCGCGACGATCGTCGCGATCGACGAGTTCTCGGCGATCGCGCCCGGCGGCGTCGCCCGGCTGTTCGGCCGCGCCCGCGCGGCCGGCTTCAGCCTCCTGGTCGCAACGCAGGAGCTGGCGGACCTGCGCTGCGCGGGGCCCGAGCTGCTCGAGCAGGTGCTTGGGAACGTGGAGACGGTTGTCGCCCATCGCCAGAGCGTCCCCGACTCCGCGGAGCTGGTCGCGCGGATCGCCGGCACGCGGCCGGGCTGGAACTCCACCGAGCAGCTGACCCACGCCATCCCCACCGGTCACAGCTCGCGAAGCCGCTCGCGCGAGTTCGCGATCCACCCGGAAGTGATCCGCACCCTCGGGCGCGGCTGCGCCGCCGTTGCCGTCGCGAGCGCCGGGCGCTGCGCGGTAGCGCGAATCCACCACCCATGACGAATCCACCACCCATGACGCTAGAAAGGAGACGTTGCGATGAACGAGACATACCTGCCGGCGGTTGGCGCGCCGGATCGGGCCGCTGCCAGAGCGGCCAACGCCGCGCTGCGGCCTTCGCCGACGAACCGCCGCCGCGAGGTCGCTGTAACGGTGGCGGCTGACGCCGCGACGGCGTCGATCCTCGCGTGGCTTGCCACGATCGGCGCCGGCTCGGCCGTCGAGCTGTCGGCGGCGTGCGGGTGCTCCGCGCGTGTCACGGCGGCGCGGCTTCGCGCACTCGAGCAGGGCGGTGAGGTGCGCTCGCAGCGGCTGTTGCACGGGGCGCCGGCGCTCCACACGCTGACCCGCCGCGGCCTGCGAGCCGCGGCTCGCCCCGAGCTTGACCCCGTCGCCGTCAGCGCCTCGGGGTTTGCGCACCTGCTGGCGGTCGCGCGGGTCGCCGCAGCGCTCGCCGCAGCCGGGCACGCGGTTGGCGGCGAGCGCGAGCTGCGGGCCTGGGAGCGCCTCGAGGGGCGTCCCCTGGCGAGTGCGGAGATCGGCCTGGCGCGCGACGGGACGATCGCGGTGCACCGGCCCGACCTCGTTTGCTGGGGGCCCGGTCTGCCGGTCGCGATCGAGGTCGAGCTGACCGTCAAGGCACCGGAGCGTCTCGCCGCGATCGTGCGCGGCTGGGCTCGCAGCAGGCTCATCGCCGGCGTCGTCTACTACGCGACGCCTGCCGCGGGGCGGGCGCTCGCGCGGGCGATTCGCAGCGAGTGCGCGCAGGGGCGTGTCGTCGTGGCAGAGCTCGCGCGCGCCGGTGAGCTCGCCGAGTTCCCCCCGACGAGTTCCATCCCAAGTGCGCCGTAGCGTCGGCGGCCACTGCCAAGACAACAAGGAGGACCCTGATGGCGACGATAAATCGGGTTGTGATCGTAGGCAACCTCACGCGCGATCCCGAGCTGCGCTCGACGGCCGGCGGAACGAGCGTGTGCCGCATGCGCATAGCCTGCAACACCAGCTGGCGCAACAAGGACACCGGGGAGCTCGACGAGCGTCCTAACTACTTCGATGTGTCCGCCTTCGGCGCGAGCGGCGAGGCGTGTGCGCGTTTTCTCGTGAAAGGGCGGCCCGTCGCAGTCGACGGACGCCTCGAATGGCATGACTGGACAACACCGGAAGGGGAACAGCGCCAGGCCGTCGGGATCACCGCCGACAGCGTGCAGTTCCTGGCGGCGCGCCAGCGCTCAGAAGAGGATGCGGACACGGCGGCTGAGCCCGCGGAGGCGATCGCTTTCTGAGGCGCCGGCCCTCGCGCCGCGGGCTCGCCTTCCGGGCGGCCCCGCGGCGCGGCCGCTCCGTAGCCCGCGACGCCGGAGCGGGCGTTATCCTGTCCCACACTGGCGGACCGGGCAGGATCAGCTGCCGCACGGACACGGACAGGTCGAAGGTGACTGCTGTAGCGAAGGGCGTAGAGGAGCGGGAGCGGGTCATTGTGCGGTTCGCCGGAGATTCCGGTGACGGCATGCAGCTCGTCGGCGGCCGCTTCACCGATGCCACCGCTACGCTCGGCAACGACCTGGCGACGCTGCCGAACTTCCCGGCGGAGATCCGCGCGCCTGCCGGCACCCTCGCCGGCGTCTCGAGCTTTCAGATCCACTTCGCAGCGCGCGACATCGTCACGCCGGGCGACACGCCCAACGTCCTTATCGCGATGAACCCGGCCGCGCTGAAGGCGAACATCGGCGATCTCGAGCGTGGCGCGACGATCATCGCCAACGAGGATGCCTTCACGCAGCGCAACCTGGCGAAGGCGGGCTATGCGGACAACCCGCTCGACGACGGCTCGCTCGAGGGCTTCGTGCTGCGGCGGATCCCGATGAACACGCTCAGCCAGCGCGCCGTCGAGGGAATGGCCGACGTCTCGGCGCGCGACGCGCTTCGGGCCAAGAACCTGTTCGCGCTTGGCCTGTTGTCGTGGCTCTACGACCGCCCGACCTCGGTCACCGAGGGCTGGATCGAGAAGCGCTTCGCCGCCCGCAAGCCCGTGCTCGAGGCGAACCTCGCAGCGTTCCGCGCCGGCTGGGCGTTCGGCGAGACGACCGAGCTGATCGACGTCCAGTTCCGGGTCCCCGCGGCGCACGACATGCCGCCAGGCACCTACCGCACTGTCAACGGTACGACCGCGACATCGCTGGGCCTGGTCGCGGCGAGCGTCAGCAGCGGCTTGCAGCTCGTGTTCGCGTCATATCCGATCACGCCGGCCTCGGAGCTGCTGCACGAGCTCGCTCGCTACCGCGAGGCGGGCGTGCGCACGATCCAGGCGGAGGATGAGATCGCGGCGGCGGGGATGGCGCTCGGCGCCGCCTTCGGGGGGGCGCTCGGAGTCACGGCGACGAGCGGGCCAGGGATGGACCTGAAGGCGGAGACGATCGGGCTCGCGGTGATGCTCGAGCTGCCGATGGTGATCATCGACGTGCAGCGTGCGGGCCCCTCGACCGGCATGCCCACGAAGACCGAGCAGTCGGATCTGCTGATGGCGCTCTACGGCCGCCACGGCGAGTCGCCGTTGCCGATTGTCTGTGCGTGCACGCCGGCGCAGTGCTTCGACGCGGCGCTCGAGGCGGTGCGGATCGCGGTGCGCTATCGCACGCCGGTGATCCTGCTGAGCGATCTTTTCCTCGCCAACTCGTCCGAGCCCTGGCGGATCCCCGATGTCTCCACGTTGCCGGCGATCGACCCTGATTTTGCGAGCGCCAACGGGCACGAGCCGTTCGAGGCCTACGCGCGCAACGCCGACGGGGCGCGGCCCTGGGCGGTGCCCGGGACGCCGGGCCTCGAGCATCGCATCGGCGGGATCGAGAAGTCCCAGCCCAGCGGAGGGATCTCCTACGAGCCCGAGAACCATCAGGCGATGACCGACCAGCGCCGCCGGCGGATCGCCGGGATCGAGGTGCCGCCGCTGCACGTGGACGCCGATCCGGACGCCGATCTGCTCGTGCTCGGCTGGGGCTCGAGCTGGGGCACGCTGCGGGCGGCCGTGCGCCGGCTTCGCGAGGGGGGGCATCCGATTGCCCACGCCCACTTCTACAACCTCAATCCGCTGCCGGCCAACACCGCGGAGGTGCTCGGGCGCTTCAGGCGTGTGCTCGTGGCCGAGATGAACGATGGCCAGCTCGTGCGGGTGCTGCGCGCCGAGTTCGGGCGCGAGATCGACAGCTACGCGGTGACCCAGGGGCGCCCGCTGCTCGCGGCCGAGATGGAACGGGAGATGCTGAAGCGGCTATGAGGCGAGGGGCTGCGAAATGAGTGCGGTGGGTGCTACGAATGGGTCGCGAGTGCTGACGAAGGCCGACTTCCAGTCACCGGTCGAGACGCGCTGGTGCCCGGGGTGCGGCGACTACGCGATCCTTGCCGCCGTGCAGGGCTTCCTGCCCGAGCTGGGGATCCCGCCGGAGCGGACGGTGTTCATCTCCGGCATCGGCTGCGCGGGACGGTTCTCCTACTACATGAACACCTACGGGATGCACGGCATCCACGGTCGCGCTCCGGCTCTCGCGACCGGGCTGGCGGCCGCCCGTGGTGACCTGTCGGTGTGGGTCGTCTCCGGCGACGGCGACGCCCTCTCGATCGGCGGCAACCACCTGATCCATGCGCTGCGGCGGGATGTGCCGGTCAAGATCCTGCTGTTCAACAACCGGATCTATGGCCTGACGAAGGGCCAGGCATCCCCGACGAGCGAGCTGGGCAAGGTGACGAAGTCGACGCCGTTCGGGTTGGCGGACGCGCCGTTCAACCCGATCTCGCTGGCGCTGGGCGCCGGCGCGACGTTCGTCGCGCGCACGCTCGACACCGATAAGCAACACCTTCCCGCGATGCTGCGCGCCGCGGCCGCGCACCCCGGCGCGGCGCTGATCGAGATCTACCAGAACTGCCCGGTCTTCAACGACGGCGCCTTCGACGCGCTGAGCGACAAGCAGACACGCGATGCGAATGTCATCGCCCTGGAGCACGGCGAGCCGATCCGCTTCGGCGCGGAGCGCGAGCTGGGCGTGGTGCGCGGCACCGACGGGAGCCTGCGGGTCGCGGCGGTGGCGAGCGTCGGCGAGGACGCGCTGGTGATCCACGACGCCCACCGCGACGATCCGAGCCTCGCATTCGCGCTCAGCCGGCTCGCCGATGTCGAGGGCTCGGCGACGCCGATCGGGATATTCCGGGCGGCCCCGCGCGAGGCGCCGTCCGCCGGCCTCGCGGCCGAGCTGTCGGCGGCGCGGGCGAGCTTCGGCAGCGCCGGACTGGAGCGGCTGCTGAACGCCGGCGACACCTGGTCGGTCGGCGGCTGATCGCGAAGGCGCCGGTGGCGCTCGACACGCAGGCGCTCGGGCGGTCGTTCGAGCCGCACACCTACTCCGTCGGGCGCGAGAAGATCCGCGAGTTCGCCCGCGCCGTCGGCGAGAGCGACCCTGTTTACCTCGACCTCGATGCGGCACGCTCCGCGGGTCACGCCGACGTCGTGGCGCCGCCGATGTTCGCCGTCGTGTATTGCGCTTCGGCGATCGAGCAGGCGCTGCTTGACCCGGTGGTTGCGATCGACTTCGCGATGCTGGTGCACGGCGGGCAGGAGTTCGAGTGGGGCCCGCTCGTCGTGGCCGGGGAGGAGATCACCACACGGGTCACGGTCGCCGACATCCACGAGCGGCTCGGCATGGGGTTCTATGCCTTCGCGTCGCGATCAACCAACGAGCGTGGCGAGGTGGTCGCCAGCGGCACCTGGACGCAGATCGTGAGGCCGCGCGAATGAAGCTCGAGCCGGGCGCCGAGCTGGCGACGCTGCGGGTCACGCCGGACCGCTACGCCACCGTTCGCTACGCCGGTGCATCCGGCGACTTCAACCCGATCCATCTTGACGACGAGTTCGCCAAATCGGTGGGACTGCCGGGCCGGATCCTCCATGGCCTTTACACGATGGCGCTGCTCGCGCGCGCGCAGACCGAGGCGCTCGGTGGTCCCGGGCACCTCAAGAGCCTGGCGGTCCAGTTCCGCGGGATCGCCGTGCCGGAGGAGGAGATCGTGATCACCTCGGTCGTCAAGGAGCGCTCCGGCGAGCGCGTGCTTGTCAGCGCGAGCGCTCAGCAGCGGGGCAAAGCGATCATCCGCGCGGCCACCGCCGAGCTCGAGGTTTGAGCAGAGGCGGTCCGCCCGCGTCCGTCGGCTTCGTAGAATCGGATCATGACGACGCTCACTGCGCGCCAAGAGATCATCCTGCGCAAGGTGGTCGAGAGCTACGCCGCAACCGGCCAGCCGGTCGCGTCCAAGGCGCTCGCCGCCGACCCGGGCGTGGACTGCGGGCCCTCGACGATCCGCTACGAGTTGTCGGCGCTCGAGGCGCGCGGACTGCTCGCGCATCCGCACACCTCGGCCGGGCGACTGCCGACCGACGCCGGTCAGCGCTACCTGGTTGACCGCCTGCTCGCCGCGCCCGAGCAGCGCGGCACGGTGGCGGTCGATCTTACGAATGTCCGCCGCGAGCTCGATGACGCGCTGCGCGTCACGACCGAGACGCTGTCGGAGATCAGCAATCTGCTGGCGGTCGCCACCGCTCCGGCGCTGGACAGCGCGACGATCCGCCACATCGAGGTGCTGACGCTGCAGCCGAGCGTCGTGATGGTCGTGATCATCACCTCCTCGGGCGGCGTGTCGAAGTTCGTCGGCGCCTTCGAGGGGGCGATCGACTCGGGGCTGATCGCCTGGGCCGGGGAATACCTCAACGAGCGCGTCGGCGGTATGCCGCTGGGCGCGCGGATGCTGCTGGGCAGGCTCGCCGACCCCGAGCTGAGCGTCCGGGAGCGGGCCTTCATCGACCGGCTCGCGCCAGCCTTCACGGAACTGGCCGGAGGCGGGGAGGATGTTCTCTACGTCGACGGCACCTCACGCCTGCTGGGCGCGCAGCGCTTCGTCGCACCGGCGCAGGCCGGCGAGTTGCTCGCGCTGCTCGAGCAGCGGGTGGCGCTGCTCGAGATCCTGCGCCGCGCGATCAGCCAGCCCGGCGTGTACGTGAGGATCGGCGCCGAGAACGAGGTTCCCGGGCTGCGGTCGCTATCGGTCGTGGCCACCGGCTACGGCCTGGCCGCGCGCAAGCTTGGCACCGTCTCGCTGATCGGGCCGGTACAGATGGATTACGCCGCCGCGATCGAGATCGTGCGGGCCGGAGCGCGCGAGCTGTCGCGCTTCGCACAGGAGGTCTACTGATGGCGCGCCCGGCAACCCCCCGGGACCCCTACGAGGTGCTCGGCGTGGCGCGCAGCGCCGACGAGACGGCGATCAAGAAGGCGTTCCGTTCGCTCGCGCGCGAGCTGCACCCCGATGTCAACACCGACGATCCGCAGGCCGAGGAGAAGTTCAAGCAGGCGGCGGAGGCTTACGAGATCCTCTCGGACCCGGAGCGGCGAGCGACCTACGACCGCTACGGGCACGAGGGCCTGCGCTCAGGCGGATACCAGCCGAACTTCGATCAGTTCGGCTCGCTCGGCGACCTGTTCGAGGCCTTTTTCGGTGGTGGTGGCGGCGGCGGGCGCGGGCCGGCCCCTGGTGCCGACGTCGGCGTCGCACTCGAGCTCGATCTCGCTGCGGCTGCGGCCGGGGGCGCGTTCGCGGTCACCTATGAGGCCGTCGATCGTTGCGAGCACTGCCACGGCAACGGCGCCGAGCCGGGCACGCCGATCGAGACGTGCGAAACCTGTGGCGGCGCCGGGCGCCGGCAGGCCGTGTCGCGCACGCCGTTCGGGCAGGTCATGCGGACCGTCGTCTGCGACACCTGCGGCGGCGACGGCCGCGTTGCGACGCAGCCCTGCGCAGACTGCCGCGGCCGTGGCGCGCTGCTCGCGCAGCGCACCGTCAGCGTGGAGGTGCCCGCCGGCATCGCCGATGGCCAGCGCGTGCGCATCGCCGGCCGCGGCAGCGTCGGTGCGCCGGGGGGGCGTGCCGGCGACCTCTACGTGCTGATCGCCGTCAGCGAGGACGAGCGCTTCGTGCGCGAGGGAGACGACCTGATCACCGTGCTCGATGTGCCGGCGCCGCTGGCGGCGCTCGGCGCGAGCCTCGAGGTGCCGACGCTCGGCGAGGCGGTCAAGGTGGACGTGGAGCCCGGAACCCAGCCGGGCGAGGTGATCACGCTTCGCGGCCACGGGATGCCGCGCCTGCAACGCCACGGCCACGGCGACCTGCGCGTCGTCATCAACGTGCAGATCCCGCGACGCCTCAGCGACGAGCAGCGCTCGCTGCTCGAGCAGCTGAGCGCGACGATCACCGACGAGAACTTGCGGGCTGATGAATCGGTGTTCTCCCGGCTGCGCCGCTCGCTGCACCTACACAGCCATCAATGATCCGGCTTGCCGTGCGGGTCGCCCGCGCGGACGCGGCGGCGGCCCTCGCCGAGTTGCTCGCCTTCTCGCCGGCGGGCGTCGAGGAGATCGACGTTGACGAGCGCACGGTCGAGTACGTCCTGTATGGCGCGCCCGGCGAGCTGCCGAGCGTTCACACGCTGACCGCGACGGTTGGCGACGCGCTGGTCGAGGTCGCGACCAGCGAGATCGCCGACGATTGGTCGTCGCGCTGGCGCTCCTTCCACGTGCCGATCGAAATCGCCGGCACGCTCTACGTCCGCCCGCCGTGGCGCGAGCGCTCCGCCGACCCCGGCCTGATCGACGTCGTGATCGATCCCGGTCAGGCGTTCGGCACGGGCTCGCACGCGACCACGCGGCTGTGCCTCGGGTTCCTCGTGTCGCTGGCACGCAGCGGGGAGGCCGGCGGCGCGCTGGCGGACCTGGGGACGGGCTCCGGCGTCCTGGCGATCGCTGCCGCCAAGCTCGGGTTCTCACCGGTGATCGGGGTCGACAACGAGGGCGAGTCGGTCGCCGCCGCCCGCGAGAACGCGGCCGCGAACGGCGTTTCGATCGAGTGCTCGCAGCTCGACCTGCGCGTGGATGAGCTGCCGGGCGCCCCGACGGTCACAGCCAACCTCCTGCGCCCACTGCTGCTCGATCTGGCCCTGCGGCTGCGGCACCCGCCCGCACTGCTGATCGCCTCCGGACTGCTCAGCGATCAGCTCGCCGAGGTATCCCAGGCGTTCGCGGAGCGCCACGGCATGCGCGAGCGGGAGCGGCGCCACGACGGGGAGTGGTCCGCGCTCCTGCTGGAGGCGCCTGGACGCGAGCGTATCCTTAGCCCGAGATGAGCATCATCGACACCGTCAAGAGCGACCTCGTGGTCGCGATGAAAGCCGGCGAGCGCGACCGGGTCGGCGCACTGCGACTGCTGCTGTCGGAGTTGCAGAAGTCCGCGAAGGAGGGCTCCGACGACGAGCTCGCGGTCCTGCGCCGCGAGCGCAAGCGGCGCATCGAGGCCGAGCGGGCGTTTCGCGAAGGCGGGCGCGACGAACTCGCCGACGGCGAGGCCGCTGAGGCGCTGATCATCGGCGCCTATCTCCCAGCCGAGCTCGACGACGCGCAGCTTGCGGAGATTGTCACGCGCGCCGTCGAGCGCTCCGGCGCAACATCGCTCAAGGATCTCGGGTCGGTGATGGGACTCGCGATGGCGGAGGTGGGCGGTCGCGCCGACGGGAAACGCGTCTCCGAGCAGGTGCGAGCGGCGCTCGCGATCGCGTGAGACGGCAGTTCGAGCTTTCGAACGACCTCGCGGCTGGACTTGCGGGCGAACACGACGCGATGCTGCGGGCGCTCGAGGAGCGCCTGGCGGCGCGCGTGTTCCTGCGCGGCAACCTGCTGACGCTCGACGGCGAGCCAGACGCGCTGGAGTCCGGTGCCCGCGTGATCGCCGAGCTCGCGATGCTCGCGCCCTCGGGCCAGCCGCTCGATGAGGCGACCCTCTCCGCGGTGATCGGGGTGCTGAAGGCGGACCACGCGCCCGCGGCGGTGCTCGACGACGTCGTATGGCGCCACCGCGCGATGCGCGTGGCGCCTCGGACCGTCGGCCAGAAGCGCTACGTCGACTCCATCCGCGAGCACACGATCACCTTCGGCATCGGCCCGGCGGGGACCGGCAAGACGTTCCTGGCGGTCGCGCTGGCGGCAGCAGCGCTGAGCCGCAAGGAGGTCAACCGGATCATCCTCACGCGCCCGGCCGTCGAGGCGGGCGAGCGGCTTGGCTTCCTGCCGGGCGACCTGATGGCAAAGATCGACCCGTACCTGCGGCCGCTGTTCGATGCGCTCCACGACATGATCGACCCCGAGAAGGTCTCCCAGCACCTCGAGCGAGGCGTGATCGAAGTTGCCCCGCTGGCTTTCATGCGCGGGCGCACGCTGAACGACTCCTTCGTGATCCTCGACGAGGCGCAGAACACGACGCCCGAACAGATGAAGATGTTTCTCACGCGACTCGGCTTCGGGTCCAAGATGGTCGTCACCGGCGATATCACGCAGGTCGATTTGCCGCGCGAGCAGCAGTCCGGCCTGGTCGTCGTGGCGGACATCATCGGCGACGTCGACGGCGTCGAGTTCGTCCGGCTCGGCGGCGAGGACGTCGTGCGCCACCGGCTCGTGCAGCGGATCGTCGAGGCCTACGAGGATCACGCCCAGCGCGCGACGCCCGAGCTCGCGTCCGCCAAACAGGCACGCCAGGCCTGATGCTCGAATGCGAAATCGTCGGCAGTGCACCGCTCGAGCCGGCCGAGATCCAGCGACTCGCGTCGCTCGCCGCCGCCAGCGCCGGCGTCTGCGAAGGACACCTGGCGGTCGAGTTCGTCGACTCGGCTCGGATTCGCGAACTCAATCGCCGCCACCGTGCACGCGATGCCCCGACCGATGTGCTCTCGTTCCCGATCGACGGCGCCGATCCCGATCCGGCGGGCCCGCGGGAACTCGGAGATGTCGTGATCTGCGTGGAGCACACGGTCGAGCTCCGCGAGGCCGTCGTGCATGGCGTGCTGCACCTGCTCGGCATGGATCACGAGTGCGACGAGGGTGAGATGCTCGTGCTCCAGCGCGAGCTTCTGAGCTGGTGACGCGCGCCGGCTTCGTGGCCCTCGCCGGCCGGCCGAACGTCGGGAAGTCGACGCTCACGAACGCGATCGTCGGCGTCAAGGTGGCGATCGTGTCCGATCGCCCGCAGACGACGCGCCGAGCCGTCCGCGGCGTCGCGACCGGGGCAGACTGGCAGCTCGTGCTGGTCGACCTGCCGGGCGTGCAGCGCCCGCGCGACGCGCTGACGCAGCGAATGGCGCGCCGCGTCAACCTCGAACTGGCCGACGCGGACGCGGCGCTGATGTTGCTGAACGGCGAGGAGGGGGTGGGGCCGGGGGACCGCTACATTGCGGCCGCGCTGGCGCAGGCTCCGGGGCCCGTGACGGTCGCTGTGAACAAGGTCGACCGGCTCAGCAAGGAGCGTCAGGCCCAGGCGCTGCTGGACGCCGCCGAAATCGCGCCGCCGTCAGCCGAGGTCTTCCCGATCTCGGCCCGCAGCGGGGAGGGGGTCGGCGCGCTCGTCGCCCATCTGGTCGCGCAGCTGCCGCCGAGCCCATTTCTCTACGCGGCCGAGCAGCGCTCGGACATGCCGCGCGAAGAGCTGCTCGCCGAGCTGATCAGGGAGCAGGTTCTGCGGCGCACCTTCCAGGAGCTGCCGCACGCGATCGGCGTCGTGATCGAGGAGCTGGAGGCCGATTCCCACGACCCCCCGTCAAGAGGGGCAGGCGGCGAGCTGACGCGGATCGACGCGCTGATCTGGGTCGAGACGGAGTCCCAGAAGGCGATCGTCGTGGGCCACGCGGGGCGGATGATCAAGGCGATCGGCACGGCCGCGCGCCGGGAGCTGGAACGCGAGCTCGGGGGCCGGGTGCACCTCTCGCTGATCGTGCGCGTGCGCCGGCATTGGCGCGCCGACGACGGCCTGCTTGATCGGCTCGGCATCGAGTAGCGCCGGCCACGCGGCCGCGCCGGCGCCTACCATCTGCGCCATGGACCCGTTCGCGACCGCGATCGCAAGCGAGGCGGAGCTGCGAGCGCTCTACGAGGAGCCGACGCCGACCGCGTTGCGCAAGGACATCGGGCGCCTGGATGCGATGTGCCGGGCGCTGATCGCGGCCTCGCCGATGGTTGCGGTCGGGAGCGTCGATGAGCACGGACGCGCCGATGTGTCCCCGCGCGGCGGGCCAGCGGGCTTCGTCGCCGTTCTTGACGACCACCACCTCGCGATCCCTGACGCCACCGGCAACCGGCGGCTTGACACGCTTGCCAACGTGGTCGCCAGCGGCCGCGCCGGGCTGCTGTTCCTGATCCCCGGGCGCGACACGACCCTGCGGGTCAGCGGGCGGGCCTGCGTCAGCTGCGACCCCGATCTGCTCGCTCGGCTGGAAGCGGTCGGCAAGCCGCCCCGCAGCGCGCTCGTCGTCGCGGCCGAGGAGGTCTTCGCGCACTGCCCGAAGGCGTTCATCCGCTCGCGCCTTTGGGACCCCGAGAGCTGGGGCGCGCCGGAGGCACTGCCGAGTGCCGCCGAGGTGTCCCACGCGCATCTGCGCGATCCCGGCCTCAGCGTGGCCGACGTGGAGGCGCAGCAGCGCGAAAGCGTCCTGCACCGCCTCGCCTGAGACAATCATCACAGGATGGACTCCGAGATCGTCTTCGACGAGCGCGGCCTGGTGGCCTGCGTGGTGCAGGACTGGAGCACCGGTGAGGTGCTCACGCTCGCCTACATGAACGCGGCGGCGCTCGAGCGCACACGCGCCACCGGCGAGCTGCACCTCTGGAGCCGCTCGCGCGGCGAGCTTTGGCACAAGGGGGCGACCTCGGGCAACACGCAGGCGGTGCGAGCACTGCGACTCGACTGCGACGGCGACGCGGTGCTGGCGCTGGTCGAGCCGGCGGGGCCGGCGTGCCACACGGGCGAGCGCAGCTGCTTCCACCGCGGGGAACTCGAGCCGACCGCGCCGCACGAATCGCTACCGTCGCTGGAGCGCACGCTTGCGGCGCGAGCGACGGAGCGGCCACCCGGCTCCTACACCGTCGAGTTGCTCGACGACCCGCCGCGGATCGGCGAGAAGGTGATGGAGGAGGCCGAGGAGGTCACCCGCGCGGCGCGCGAGGAAAGCGATGAGCGCGTCGAGGAGGAGGCCGCCGACCTCCTCTACCACCTGCTCGTGCTGCTGCACAGCCGCGGCCGGCGCCTCGCCGACGCCGAGCGGGTGCTCGATGAACGTCGAGGTTAGCCCGACGCTCGAGGAGGTGCTCGCGCTCGCCGCCGAGCACAACCTGATCCCGCTGCGCCACGAGTTCGTCGCCGACTGCGAGACGCCCGTGTCGGCTTTCCTCAAGCTGCGCGGCGACGGGCCGGCGTTCCTGCTCGAGTCAGCCGAGCAGGGCAAGCGGTTCGGCCGGTATTCGTTCATTGGCTTCCATCCGCGCGAGGTGATCCGCTGGTCGCTCGGCGACGGCGGCGATCCCTACGCGATCGCGGCGGCTGCGGTCGGGCGCTATTCGCAGGCGCCGCTGGAGGGCATGCCGCCGTTTTCGGGCGGGGCGGTCGGCTTCTTCGGCTACGACCTCGTGCGCACCGTCGAACCGCTCGGCGAGCCCGGCCCGGACGAGCTCGGCCTGCCGGACATGGCGCTGATGCTGAGCGACCTGCTGGTCGTGTTCGACAACCTCAAGCACACCGTCACGATCCTCGCGAACGTATACGCCGAAAAGGATCCGCGCAGCGCGTATGCGCAGGCGCAGCGGGCGATCGAGGAGGTGCGCGCGCGCCTCGCCGGGCCGCTGCCGGCGGTGAAGGCGCGAGCGCCGCGCGCGAGTGCCGACTTCCGCTCGAACATGACGCGCGAGCGGTTCGAGTCGATGGTCGCGCGAATCGTCGAATACATCCACGCCGGCGACGCGTTCCAGGTCGTGCCCTCGCAGCGCTGGTCCGCGCCTGTGGAGGTCGACGCGTTCTCGATCTACCGCGGCCTTCGCGCGGTCAACCCGAGCCCGTACATGTACTACCTGGACTTCGGCGATTTCCAGGTCGCCGGCGCCAGCCCGGAGCCGCTGATCACGGTCTCGGGCGGCGAGGTGACTACCCGCCCGATCGCCGGCACCCGGCCGCGCGGATCAAACGCGTCAGAGGACGCGCGCCTGCAGGCCGAGCTGCTCGCCGACGAGAAGGAGCGGGCCGAGCACATGATGCTCGTCGATCTGGGCCGCAACGACCTCGGCCGCGTCTGCGAATACGGCAGCGTGCAGGTACAGACACTGATGGCCGTCGAGCAGTACTCACACGTGATGCACCTCGTCAGCGCCGTCTCGGGCCGGCTGCGCAAAGGGGTCGGTGCGATGGACGCGCTGCGCGCAACACTCCCCGCCGGGACGCTCTCGGGTGCGCCGAAGGTGCGCGCGATGCAGATCATCGACGAGCTCGAGCCGGTCAAGCGAGGCGGCTACGGCGGCGCGATCGGCTATCTCAGCTACACCGGCGAACTGGATACGGCGATCCACATCCGCACCGTCGTCGTCAAGGACGGTGTGGCGTACCTGCAGGCCGGTGGCGGCACGGTCGCCGACGCGGTGCCGGAGCGCGAGTTTCTCGAGTCAGAATCGAAGGCCAAGGCGGTACTGCGGGCGATCGAGCTCGCCGGCCAGCAGAGCGACTGGGAGTAGCCGGCGGCGATCGCAGGACCGTGGAGCGACGCGCGGACGAAGTGTTTGGCTACGCTCGTTTCGTGCGCGTGCTCGTGATCGACAACTACGACTCCTTCACCTACAACCTCGTGCAGTACCTCGGTGAGCTGGGCGCCGAGCTGGAGGTCGTGCGCAACGACCAGGCGAGCGTCGATGAGTTGCTGAGCAGCGCGCCGGACCGCGTCGTCGTTTCACCCGGCCCGTGCACGCCCGACCTGGCGGGCATCACGCTCGAGGTGGTGAGGCGGTTCCCGCAGGCGGGAATCCCGACGCTCGGCGTATGCCTCGGCCACCAGGCCCTCGCGCAGGCCTTCGGTGGAGAGGTGATCCGCCACGTGCCGGTGCACGGCAAGACCGGTGTGATCGAGCACGACGGGCGGACCGTCTACCGCGGGCTGGCCAGCCCGCTGACGGTCGGGCGCTACCACTCGCTGATCGTGTCTGAGCAGGATCTGCCGGCGTGCCTCGAGGTGAGCGCGCGCGGGGAGGGCGTGGTGATGGGGATCCGCCATCGGGAGCTGCCCGCCGAGGGCGTCCAGTTTCACCCTGAGTCGGTGCTGACCGAGCAGGGAATGGCGCTGCTGGCCAACTTCCTGGACGCCGGGCGCGGGTGAGCGAGCAGCCAAATGTCGTGGTGACCGCTGCGCTGGAGGCGGTCGCCAGCGGTCAGGACCTCAGCGCGGAGCAGACGGCGGAGGTGCTGCACGAGATCATGGCCGGTGAGGTGGCGCAGACGCAGATCGCGGGATTCCTGATGGCTCTGCGGACCAAGGGCGAGACCGTCGATGAGTTGACCGGGCTGGCCACCGCGATGCGCGCCCTGGCGCTGCGCGTGCACGCCCGCGCCGAGAATCTGCTCGACACCGCCGGCACCGGCGGCGGGCGGCGCAGCTTCAACGTCTCGACCACCGCGGCGCTGATCGCCGCGGGCGCCGGCTGTTTCGTCGCCAAGCACGGCAACCGCTCCGCGACCAGCCTGTCGGGGTCCGCCGATCTGCTCGAGGCGCTCGGCGCCCGGATCGACCTCGAGCCCGACGACGTTGCCCGCTGCATCGACGAGGCCGGCTTCGGGTTCATGTTCGCCCCCGCCCACCACCGGGCCACGCGCACCGTCGTGGGTGTGCGCAAGGAGCTGGCGGTGCGGACGATCTTCAACTTCCTCGGGCCGCTGACCAATCCCGCCGGTGCCAGCCGCCAGCTGATCGGCGTCTCGGACGCCCGCTATCTCGAGCGGATGGCGGGCGCTCTCGCGCTGCTCGGCGTGGACCGCGCGCTGGTTGTCGCGGCGGAGGATGGCCTCGACGAGATCTCGGCCGCCGCCCCGACCAGGATCGTCGAGGTCAACGGCACCGAGATCGTCGCCTACACCGTCTCGCCAGAGGATCTCGGCGTCCGCGTGGGCCACGGCGAGGTCTCCCCGGGTGGCACACCCCAGGAGAACGCCGTGCTCGCCCGTGCGGTGCTTGACGGCGAGCCGGGCGGCGCCCGAGAGCTCGCGCTGGTCAACGCCGGCGCCGCGATCTATGCGGCCGGTGGCGCCGCGTCGATCGCCGAAGGCGTCCAGCTCGCGCGCGAAGCGGTGGATGACGGGCGTGCCAAGCTGGCGCTCGAGCGTTTCATCGCGGCGACATTGCAGGCGTCGTGAGCGTCCTCGAAGAGATCCTCGAAAGCACGCGCGCCGACGTACTCCGGCGCCGGCGAGCCGTTCCGCGGGCCAGCCTTCAGCCGGCCCCCACCCTGGCGGCGCACGCGTTTCGTGACGCGCTCGCCGCGCCCGGTGTCGCGATCATCGCCGAGCACAAGCGCCGCTCGCCCTCGGCGGGTGACATCCGCCCCGGTTCAAGCGTCGCCGAGGTCGCGCGCGCGTACGAGCTTGGCGGTGCGGCCGCTATGTCCGTGCTGACCGAGGAGCGCTACTTCGGCGGCTCGCTCGCCGATCTGGCGCAGGCGCGTGCCGCGTGCGCCCTGCCGCTGCTGCGCAAAGACTTCATCGTCGATTCCTACCAGCTCGCCGAAGCGTCAAGCGCGGGTGCCTCGGCGGTGCTGCTGATCGTCGCCGCGCTCCCGCGCTCGGAGCTGGGCGCGTTGCACGCCGAGGCCGCGGAGCTTTCACTCGACGTGCTCGTCGAAGTGCACGACGCGGCCGAACTGGCGGTTGCGCTCGAACTCGGCGCTGAGATCATCGGCGTCAATAACCGCGACCTTCGCGACTTCAGCGTCGATGTCGAACGCACGTTCGAGCTGCTCGACGCGATCGCTCCCGACACGATCGTCGTCGCGGAATCGGGCATAAACTCGGCGGCGCACCTCGCTGCGCTGCGTGAGCGTGGCGTCCACGCGGCACTGATCGGAGAGCGGCTGATGCGCGAAGAGGACCCGGCTTCGGCGCTCGCGGCGCTGATCTCCGGCTCGCAGCGCTGATCTCCGGCTCGCAGCGCTGAGGGACGCCTTTAGGCGCACTTGAGCGCCGGCGGTCACACTGGCGCCCGGCTCATGCGGAAGATCGTCACCTCACCGTTTTTCGCCGCGCTCGTCGGCGGCGCGATCGTCGCCGCCGCGATGCTGATCGCCGGTGTCGGCAACACCACCGTGCGCACGATCATCCAGCCGACCGCGGTCGGCACCACGTCCGCGACGAGCGGCGAGCCAGCCTGGGGGCGGATCTACGCACGCGACGCACCCGGCGTCGTCTACATCACGGCGACGGTCGTGGCGCAGAGCTACTCGCCTTTTGACCTGTTCCCGAGCACGACGCGCGGCACCGACACGGGATCGGGGTTCGTGATCAACCGAAGCGGCGTGATCCTGACCAACAACCACGTGATCGCCGGCGCCGTGAAGATCACGGTGGCGTTCGCCGACAACCAGACCGTCACCGCGAAGGTCGTGGGCAAGGATCCCGACGATGACCTTGCGCTGCTGAAGGTCAATCCCGACGGCCTGCACCTCGTGCCGCTGGCGCTGGGGAACTCCGACACGGTGGCGGTCGGGGATCCGACCGCCGCGATCGGCAATCCGTTCGGGCTGCCGCGCTCGCTGACGACCGGAGTGGTGTCCGCGCTGCAGCGCGAGATCCAGGCGCCGAACAGCTTCGAGATCGACAACGTGATCCAGACCGACGCGCCGATCAACCCGGGCAACTCGGGTGGGCCGCTCCTCAACGAGCAGGGCCAGGTGATCGGGATCAACTCGCAGATCGAGACCGGCGGCGGATCGGGCAGCGGCAGCGTCGGAATCGGATTCGCGATCCCGATCAACACAGCGCTTGCCGTGATCCCGCAGATCGAGCGGACCGGCAAGGTGATCCAGGGATTCCTCGGCATCACCACCAGCACCGTCGACCCCGCGCTCGCACCGCTGCACCTAGCCGTCAACTACGGCGCGCTGATCCAGACCGTGCAGAGCCCCTCGCCGGCCGCGCGGGCCGGACTGAGGGCCGGCAACCTCCTGGTCACGCTCGCCGACGGGGTCACCCAGGTCTACAGCGGCGGTGACGTGATCGTGTCGCTCGACGGACACAAAATCACGGGCGCCTCGGCGCTCGAGAACGCTATCGTCGCCGACCGTCCCGGCCAGGTTGTCGAATTGGGCATCGTCCGCGGTAGCAAGCACCTCACGCTGGCGGTCAAGCTGGGGACGCGCCCGGACGCGCTGCCGTCGGCGGGTTGAACCGTGCGCGTGGCGGCGCCCGCGCGACGCTGCGCCCCTGGTCCGCCCGCCGGCCGCCGTGCGCGTGCGAGCGCTCGGCGGGAGCGTGCGAGCGCTGGGCGGGACGTTCTCGCGACCACACGCTAGTTTGTGGGCATGAGCGGCGCACGCGTAAAGATCTGCGGCGTGACGCGTCTGGCCGACGCCGAGCTGGCGGCCGATCTGGGCGCGTGGGCCGTCGGCATGGTCTTCTACCCGGGCTCGCGACGCTGCTGCACGCTCGCCGAGGCCGAGACGATCGGCGCCGCGCTGCGGCGCCGCGTCGAGCTCGCCGGCGTGTTCGTGAACGCGTCGCTCGATGAGATCGCCGGCGTCAGCGAGCGCGTCGGCCTGACGCTCGTGCAGCTGCACGGCGATGAGGGCCCGGCGTTCTGCGCGGAGGTCGCGCGGCGCACGGGGGCCCGCACGATCAAGGCGGCGTCGATCAGGGGTCTGTTCACCGTGCGCTCGCTCGCTCGCTTCCACACCGATTTCCATCTCGCTGACGGCTATGCGCCCGGGCTGGCCGGCGGGACCGGTGAGAGCTTCGACTGGGCGCTGCTCTCGAAGCGCCGCTCAAAGGTGCCGCTGATCGTCGGTGGCGGCCTTGACGAGCGATGCGTGGCAGCGGCGATCGCGACGACGCATCCGTTCGCGGTCGATGTCGCAAGCGGCGTAGAGTCCGCCCCAGGGGTCAAGGACCCTGCGCGTATGCGGGCCTTCTTCGACGCGGCCGCTGTGGTGGCGGCGTGAGCGGCGCCGTCGCACACCGCTACGGCCCCTACGGCGGCCAGTACGTGCCCGAGACGCTGATGCCGGCGCTTGGCGAACTGGAGGAGGCGTGGGTTGAGGCCTGGGCGGCGCCCGATTTCCGGGCGCAGCTGGCGGTTCTGATGCGCGACTTCGCCGGCCGTCCAACGCCGCTGTATGAGGCGCGCCGCCTGAGCGAGCGTGCCGGGCGGCCGCTCTGGCTCAAGCGCGAGGACCTCAACCACACCGGCTCGCACAAGCTCAACAACGCTCTTGGGCAGGCGCTGCTCGCCAAGCGGATGGGCAAGCAGCGGATCATCGCCGAGACCGGGGCCGGCCAGCACGGCGTCGCCGCGGCGACCGCCTGCGCGCTGCTCGGTCTCGACTGCGTGGTCTACATGGGCGAGGAAGATATCCGCCGCCAGCAGCCCAACGTCCAGCGGATGGCGTTGCTCGGCGCTCGCGTCGCGCCCGTCGGCGCGGGCGCGCGCACGCTGAAGGAGGCCATCTCGGCCGCGATTCGCGACTGGGTCGAAAACGTCGAGACGACCCACTACATAATCGGCAGCGCCGTCGGTCCCGCGCCCTACCCCGCGATCGTCCGCGAACTGCAGCGCACGATCGGCGACGAGGCCCGCGCCCAGGTGCTCGAGCGCGCGGGCCGGCTGCCGTCGCGCGTGATCGCGTGTGTCGGCGGCGGCTCGAACTCGATCGGCATCTTCACGCCATTCGTCGCCGACAGCGGCGTGGAGCTGATCGGCGTCGAGGCTGCGGGCGCCGGCATCGAGACCGGACGCCACGGAGCGCCGCTGAGCGCAGGCGGCCGCGCCGGGGTGCTGCACGGGTCGCTGTCGGCCGTGCTCGCCGACGATGACGGCCAGATCCTCGAAGCGCACTCCGTCTCGGCCGGGCTCGACTACCCAGGGTCCGGTCCCGAGCACGCCTTCCTGCGTGACAGCGGTCGCGCGCGCTACGCGGCGATAACCGATGACGCCGCGCTCGACGCGTTCGTCGAGGTCGCGCGGCTGGAGGGGATCATCCCGGCGCTCGAGTCCTCTCACGCGCTTGCCTGGGCGCTCGCGAACCCCGGCGGCGATCTCGACCTGATCTGTCTCTCCGGCCGCGGCGACAAGGACCTCGCGGAGGTACTCGCGCTGCGTCCGCTCGGATGAGCGGCGCCGGCGAGCAGCGCATCGCCGCAGCGTTTGCGGCCTGCGACAAGCGAGCGGCGCTGATGCCCTATCTGATGGGCGGCTTCCCCGACCTGGATGCCTCGCGGCGGATCGGCGAGGCCGCCGCCGCGGCGGGTGCCGACATGCTCGAGTTGGGGATCCCGTTCTCCGACCCCCTGGCCGACGGACCCGTCATCCACGACGCGGCGACGCGGGCGCTCGCCGGTGGTGCCGGCGTCGAATCCGTGCTCGAGGTCGCGGCTGCGCTGACGCCACTGCTGCCGGTGATCGTCATGACCTACGTCAACATCCTGCTCGCGGCCGGCGTCGAGCGGTTCCTCGAGCGTCTCGCGGCCTGCGAGGTCAGCGGGCTGATCGTCCCCGATCTGCCGTTCGAGGAGGCCGACGAGGTCGCGGTGGCGGCGGCCGCGGCCGGGGTCGCGCTCGTGCCGCTGGTTGCGCCCACCACGCCCGACCAGCGCCTCGCACGGATCGGCGCGCGCGCCCAGGGCTTTGTCTATGTCGTCTCGGTCAGCGGCACGACCGGCGAACGGGCGCAGGAGGAGCGCTCGCCGGCGCGGCTGCTCGCGCGGGCGCGGGCGAGCAGCGCGGTGCCCGTGGCGCTCGGCTTCGGAATCTCCACGCCGGCTCAGGCTGCGGCAGCCGCCGACGCCGGTGCGGACGGCGTGATTGTCGGCTCGCGCCTCGTGCGAGCCGCGGGGGAGGAGGCGGACGCCGCCGCGGCCGTCGGCCGGCTCGTCGGCGAGTTTGCCGCAGCGCTCGCCTGAACCGCAGTCTCGCTGTGCCCCGGGCTCGCCGGGATGGGGGAGCCGATCCCGGCGCCTGCGAGCCACCGCCGCCCTGGGCAATCCGGGCGTGCGCCCGTCATTCTCAAAATGCGTTCTAAGGAGCGCCAGGGGCGCATTGGCATAGAATCGGCGCGCATGGGACTCGTGCTCGCCACAACCGCAGGTCTTGTGATCTGGATCGTGCTCTGGTCGCTCGGCTACAGCGGCCTTGACTCCGGGCTCCTCGCCCTCGTCGTGATCGTGCTCGGGGCCGCCGGGCGAATCGCGCTGCGCTACCTCCCGGGTGGCAGTGCGCGAGCATCGGGCCGTTAGAACCGCGTCGGCCCCGCGCGGCGATCGGACGCCCGGGCCGCTGTAAAGACGACGTCTGGAACCTCGATTGCGCAACCACCGCCCGCCAGCCTGGTTCGTTTGCGTGCTCGTGCTCGTGCTCGGCGGCTGCGGTGGCGGGGCCGCCGTCGCGGTCCACAGCGACCCGGCCTCGTCGCGCATTCCGAGGGTGCTGACCGTCTACACCGACCTGGCGACCGCGGGCCCGCCCGCATCGACGGCGCGCAGCGCGCAGCAACTCAGCATCGAGCAGGGCGCGCGCCTCGCGCTCGAGCAGTGGCATCACCGCGTGGCCTACGGCCCGCGCGGGCGCGGCGGCAGCTATCACGTGGACCTGGCGCCGCTCAACGACGCCGACCCGGCGACCGGTGACTACAGCCCGAGTCTCACCGCGGCGAACGCCCAGACGGCCGTGTCGAACTCCACCGCGGTGGCCTACATCGGCGACTACGACTCGGCAGCGACGGCGCTGTCGCTGCAGGCGCTCAGCCAGAGCGGCATCCTGCAGGTCAGTCCGTGGAGCCCCTACATCGGCTTCACCGATGCGAACCCCGCCGACGGCACCGGCGACCCGGCCCGCTACTACCCCGCGAGCGGCGAGAAGAGCTTTGCTCGGCTCGTGCCGTCAGACCTCGTCGAAGCCGAGGCCACCGTGAGCTACATGCGCTCGCGTGGCGTGACGCGGCTGTACGTGCTCGGTGACGTGTCGGTGTTCGACGCCGCGATCGCGCAGCTGGTCGCCAACGACGCCCCGATGGCCGGGATCACGGTCGTCGGGCTGTTGCAGTCGGTCGACACCCAGACGAACACCGAGCCGCAGGGCTATCAGCAGATCGCCACCGGCGTCGCCGCGACGCGCCCGGATGCGGTGCTGCTCGGCGCCACCCCGGGGGTCGGTGCGATAGCGCTGTGGCGCGAACTGCACGCGATGCTGCCGCAGGCGAAGCTGTTCGCTCCGAGCACGCTCGCCACGCCGGCGTTCCTGGCTGCCGTCGCAAAGGCGGATGGGACCTGCACAACCGCGCAGGGACGCTTGCTCGGCTGCCGCTCGGCCGCCGGCGCGACCTACGTGACAAGCCCGATCCTGGAGCCCGGCCAGTACCCGCCCGCAGCACGGGCGGTGCTCCGCGCCTACCGTCGGCGCTTTGGCGCAACCGCGTCGGTCTACGCCCTCTACGGCTACTCCGCGATGGAGGACATACTTTCGGCGATCAGGATTGCGGGGCGCCGGGCCACCGATCGCGCCGCCCTCCTGAGCGTCTTCTTCCACCACCTGGGATTGATCCACGGCGTGATCGGCAACTACACGATCGACGGCAGCGGAGACTCGTCGCTACGGACCTTCGACGGCTACCGCGTCAGCGCCCAGGGCGGGCTCGTGCTGAAGCGCGAGATCCGGCTCCCGTGAGCGCGACGGCGCCCGGCCGGCGGTGGCGGCGGCCACTTCTGTCGCTCGCGCTCGCCGCGGTGCTGGCCGGCTGCGGCTCCGGTGGAACGATTCTCGGCGGAAACGACACCTACTCGGCGACCACCCTCACGGTCTATTCGGATCTCCCGCTGCTCGGGCCGGATGGGGCGCAGATGACGAGCATCGTCGACGGGGAAGAGCTCGCGCTCTACAACCACGGCGGCCACGTCGGCAAGCTGCATGTGAGTCTCCAGTCGCTCAACTCCTACCCGGATCCCAGCGTGTCGGATCCGCTGCTCGCGAATCCGCTTCGCAACCTCGATGCGCGGATCGGGGAGTCGGCGCACAGCGCCTCCTCCGACCTGAGCACGGTCGCCTACATCGGCGACTACGACTCGGCCGCCACGGCGATATCGCTGCCGCTCAACAACCAGAACGACATTCTGCAGATCAGCCCGGGAAGCTCCTACGTCGGCTTCACGGACGCAGATCCCGCCGACCTGACCGGCGACCCGCGGGCCTTTGACGCCTACGGGACGCCGACGTTCGCGCGCCTGGTGCCGTCCGATCTGATCGAGGCCAGGGCCACGGTCGGTTGGATGCGCTCGCTGGGCGTCACGCGACTCGCGCTGCTCGCCGACAACTCCAACGCGCCCGAGGACTACGACGCGGTGATCGCAGCGGAGGTTGGCGCCGACGCGCCGGCGGCGGGCATCACGGTGGTCTCGAGGCGCTCCGGCATCGACACGGCGTCGCTCACGAGCCCCGCGGACTACGCCCACCTCGCGGCGGCACTGGCGGCGGAGCACCCCGGCGCGATCCTGCTCGGCGGCGCGCCCGACGGCGGCGCGGCGGCGCTCTGGCGCGAGCTGCACGCAGCGATGCCCGACGCGAAGCTGTTCGCCCCGAGCACGCTCGCCACGGCGCCGTTTCTGCGCGGCCTCGGCGGGGCGGCCGCCGCGACCTACGTGACCAGCCCGCTGCTTGAGCCGAGCCAGTACCCGGCGTCCGCGCAGCAGGTGTTCGCGCAGTGCCGGCGCCTGTTCGGGCTCGCAGCGAGCGCCCAGGAGCTCTACGGCTACGACGCGATGAACGACGTGCTCGCCGCGATCGCGAAGGCGAACCGGAGGGCCGCATACCGCCCGGCGCTGCTGAGCGCCTTCTTCGCCCTCGGGCGCGCCGGGTTCAAGGGCACGCTCGGCGATTACACGATCAACGCCAACGGCGACACGTCGCTGGCGAAGTTCGATGGCTACCGCGTGGACGCGTCCGGGCAGCTGGTGGCGGCGCACCCGCTCAGCTGACGGCGGGCCGCCCGCGCACAAGCGCGGCGGCGAGGGCTGCCCCAAGCTCCGGCAGCTCGAAGGTGTGCCCGAGCGCTCGAGCCCGTGCCGGCAGCGCGTTCTGGCTGTCGGTGACGACCTCCGCCATTTCGCCGTAGAGCAGCTTCAGCGCCGCGGCTGGCACCGGCAGCAGCGCGGGGCGGTGCAACGCCCGCCCGAGCGCCTTTGAGAGCTCCGCGTTGGTGACGGGCGTGGGTGCGGTCGCGTTGAACGGCCCGTCGTAGCGTGCATCGTCGAGCGCCGCCAGATACAGGGAGACGAGGTCGGCGATGGCGATCCACGACACGTACTGGCGCCCCCCCGCGACGGGCCCGCCGACACCCAGCGCAAACGGTGGCAGCATCTTTGCCAGCGCGCCGCCGTGGCGGTCGAGCACGACGCCCGTGCGCAGCACGCATACGCGCAGGGAGAGCTCGCGCGCGGCGAGCGCGGCGCGCTCCCATTCGACGCAGACGTCGGCGAGCCAGCCGTCACCCGGCGCCGACTCCTCGGTCAGCACCTCGTCGCCGCGGTCGCCGTAGTAGCCGACGGCGGAGGCGCTCACGAGCACCCGCGGGCGCTCCGCAAGCGCCTCGATTGCGGCGACCAGGTTGGCCGTGCCGGTGGTTCGGCTGGCACGGATCGCCTCGCGCACGGCGGGCGACCAGCGCTGCGCGATCGGCTCGCCCGCGAGGTGGATCACGCCGTCGCGGCCTTCCAGCGCGCCGGCCGGGGCAGGCCCGGAGAGCGGTTCCCAGGCGACCGAGCTGCCTGAACCGGAGCGGCTGAGGATGGTCACCTCGTCGCCGCGCCCGCGCAGCGCCGCGACGACCCGGCTGCCGATCAGCCCGCTGGCGCCGGTGACGGTGACTCGCATCTACCCTGATCGTAGCGTTGCCCGCCATCCGCCAGGCTTCCTCCAGGAACGCGGGGCCCCAAACGTCGCCTGCGGCGCGGCTCCGCAGGCCGCCCATCTCTCCCCGAACGCTTCTGGTCGACCCACTAGAGTCACGTCGCAGTGCCCGCGCCCGTCCCCGCGTTGTTCCTGATCGACGGCAACAGCCTCGTCTACCGCGCGTTCTTCGCACTGCCCGAGTCGATCGCGACCTCGTCCGGCGAGCCAACGAATGCGATCTTCGGGTTCGCCTCGATGCTCGTGAAGCTGATCACCGAATACGGCGCGACGCCGACGATCGTGGCCTGGGACGCGGGTACCTCCGGTCGCACCGAGGCCTACCCCGAGTACAAGGCACAGCGGCGCTCGCGTCCGGATCTGCTGCGCGAGCAGTGGCCGGCGTTTGAGCCGCTGGTCGAGGCGTTCGGGTACCGCAACGCGCGCGTCGAGGGGTTCGAGGCAGATGACGTGCTGGCAACGATCGCGCAGCGGGCGATCGAGGCCGGAATCGCCGTCTCGATCGTGACCGGCGACCGCGACGCGTTCCAGCTGATCGACGAGCAGGGACTGGTGAGCGTTATGGCCACGGCGCGCGGGATCACCGAGACCAAGCTCTACGACCGAGCCGCCGTGATCGAGCGCTACGGCATCGCGCCCGAGCAGATCCCCGACTTCTACGGCTTGAAGGGCGACACGTCCGACAACATCCCGGGCGTCCCGGGGATCGGCGAGAAAACCGCGGCCGAGCTGCTCGTGACGTTCGGGACGCTCGAGTCGCTGCTTGGACGCATCGACGAGGTGAGTGGCACCAAGCGACGTGAGAACCTGGCCACCTACCGCGAGGACGCGATCATTTCCAAGCAGCTCGCGACGATGCAGCGCGATCTGCCGCTCGAACTCTCGCTCGCCGACGTCCTGGCCGCCGAGCCAGACTTGGGCGCGCTGCGCGAGACCTTCCGCCGCTACGAGCTGCGCGACCCATTGCGGCGCCTGGAGGAGGCGCTCGGCAGCGTGCCGGCGGGACCTGGGGCCACGCCGGCCGCCGGCGCGGCGAGCCTGAAGCTGGAAGAGGTTGCGCTCCGCGACCTCGCGCTCCGCGACGTCGGGGAGGTCGCGCTTGCCGTCTGCCCGCCGGAGATCCCCGAGGGTGCGCTGTTCGGAGACGGCGGCCCCTGGCGCTTCGGCGTGGCCCGCGAAGCCGGGAAGGTCCTCGTCGGCGACTGCGGCGGGCCGGCTGAGGTGGTGAGGGCACTCGGCGCGCACGCGGTCGTCGCCCACGACGCAAAGTCGCTCGACGCCGTTCCGGCGGTCCTGGCCTTCGACACGATGATCGCCGCCTATCTGCTTGACCCGGCGCGGCGGGGCTATCCGCTGCGCGAGCTGTGCGAGGACCGCGGAATCGACCCCGGAGACGGGGAGCGCGCCGCGTGGGATGCGGCGGCGGTTGCGGCGTTGGCGGCCGCCCAGCGCCCGGAGCTCGAGCAGCGTGAGCTGACCGCGCTGTTTGACGACGTCGAACTGCCGCTGGTGGCCGTCCTTCGCGCGATGGAAGAGGCCGGGATCGCGCTCGACCTGGACTGCCTCGCGGCGATCACCGGCCGCGTACAGGAGGAGGTCGCCGCGCTCGAGCACTCGATTCACGAGGCCGCGGGCGAGGAGTTCCTGATCGGTTCGCCCCAGCAGCTCGGATCGATCCTGTTCGAGAAGCTGGAGCTCTCGCGCAAGCGTCGCGGGAAGACCGGGTACTCGACCGACGCCCGGGTGCTCGCGGCGATCCGCGACGAACACGAGATCGTGCCGATGATCGAGCGCTGGCGCGAGCTCTCGACGCTCGTCAAGACCTATCTCGAGCCACTCCCGGCGCTCGTCGATGAGAACTCGCGGCTGCACACGACGTTCATCCAGACGGTCGCCGCGACCGGCCGGCTCTCGTCGGTCAACCCGAACCTGCAAAACGTCCCGATCCGCACGGCGCTCGGGCGCGAGATCCGCGGTTGCTTCGTCGCCGCCCCCGGCTGCGTGCTGCTCGCCGCCGACTATTCACAGGTCGAACTGCGCATCCTCGCGCAGCTCGCGCAGGAGCCGGTGCTGAAGGAGATCTTCCGTCGCGGCGAGGACGTCCACACCGCGACGGCCTGCCAGGTTTTCGGCGTCGACGCCGATCAGCTCGATGCCGGCATGCGCTCCAAGGCGAAGATGGTGAACTACGGGATCGTCTACGGGCTGACCGATTTCGGACTGGCCGATCGCCTGCAGATCCCACGCGAGGAGGCAGCCGTGTTCATCGCGACCTACTTCGAGCGCTTCCCGGCCGTGCGCGAGTTCATCGAGAAGACGATCGCGCAGGCGATCGAGGAGGGCTACGTGACGACGCTGCTCGGCCGCCGGCGCCAGATCCCGGAACTGCGCGCGCGCAACCGCCAGCAGCACGCGCTTGGCGAGCGGCTCGCCGTCAACACCGTGATCCAGGGCACCGCGGCCGACATCATCAAGGTCGCGATGGTGCGCTGCCATCGCGCCGTCGCGGAGCTGAGCTCACGTCTGATCCTGCAGATCCACGACGAGCTGCTGTTCGAAGGCCCGCCGGAGGAGATGGAGCGCCTGCGCGAGCTCGTGGAGAGCGAGATGGTCGGCGCCTGGGCGCTCGACCCGCCGCTGGCCGTCGATCTCGGCGTTGGGCGCAACTGGCTCGAGGCGAAATGACGGTCGGGCGCGAACCGGGCGCTCAGTTGAACTCGGGCGTCGTGGCGGTCGCTTCAGCCGCCAGGGCTTGTTGTCCTACCAGGCACTCGATGCGACGCGCATCGCCGTGGCAGTGCTGGCTGCGGGTGCCTGGCTGAGCCGCCGGCTCTGGGCGAACGCCGGCGGCGCGATCGCCAGGTAGTGCTGGAAAGCCCAGCGGCCGATCACGGGCAGTCCCACTGCGCGCACGGCCGCGCGCAGCGCGACGCTCGATGTGGTGCGCCCGACGACGTGCTGGGCGGCGAGCAGGCAGGCGTAGATCCAGGCGTGCTGGGCGCTGAAGGCGCTGTAGCGTTCGAGTGCCTGCTCGCGGGTGCTGCGCCCGGCCAGCGCGTGGCGCAGTTCGCGTCCCAGCGCGAGCGCGAAGTACAGGGCGGGCCGGATGCCCTCGGCCGTCAGCGGCAGGCAGTGCCCGGCGGAGTCGCCGACGAAGAACACGCCGTCCTGCGTGCCGGCTCGGAGCTTGTGCGGGATCCAGTTGCCCTGGAAGCGCTCGGCGGGAGCATCCAGCGCCGCGGCCAGCGCGACCGTCGCGTCCTTGACGTGATCGCGGGGCTCGAAGGATCCGCAGCCGATCCGCAGCTCGCCCGCGGCGGGAAAGCTCCAGCTGTAGCCGGCGCGGACGTAGCGCCGATCGATCCAGATCTCCAGCTGATCCCCCGAGCCTGCGGGGTGCACCTCGAGGCCCCGCGACAGGCGCGCGTGCGGCGGCTGGATCGCGGGCGCGTTGGATAGCACCCGGCGCCAGCCGAGCGCGTCGACGACCAGCGGCGCGCGCAGCTCACCGCGGTCGGTGTGGACGACGTGCATGGCTCCGGTCTCGATGCCCTCGACGGTCGCGGTCTCGAACTCGCTCGACGGCGCCCCCTCGCGCAGCAGGCCGCACAGGGTGCGGTAGTCGAACGTCGAGAATGTGAACGGGAGCGGCCAGCGGACGGTGCTCGCCGCGGTGTGCATGACCAGCTCGCCGAAGGTCTGGCGCACCGACGGGCCGAGGCCGAGGCGCACGAGCCAGTCCGTGGGCGCCGCGCAGGCCGAGGTCGAACGCTCGCCGATCTCGTAGCGATCGACCACCAGCACCCTCGCGCCGGTGCCCTCGAGTTCTCGCGCGAGCGTCAAACCCGCGAAGCTGGCGCCACAGATCAGCACGTCACAATCGCGCGTGAGCGGCGTGCGTTGCGCGCCGCGCTTGGTGGCGCGGGTGGGCATCAGAGCCGATCATACGCGTGTGGAGGACGGTCTGACTGCGGTGCTGCGCTACGCTGTCGCCCGGTGAGCACCGTGATGGAGAACCCCACAGCAAAGATCGTCGAAGGCTCGGATGGGCTTCTGCTCGAGATCGATGGGCAGATAGTCCCCAACTACGACGCGACGATGCGCCCATTCGAGGAGGGCGAGGTCGTCACGGGCCACGTCGTGCGCATCGACCACGACGAGGTGCTCGTCGACATCGGCTACAAGTCCGAGGGGGTCATCCCGGCCAACGAGCTGTCGATTCGCAAGGCCGTCGACCCGCACGACGAGGTCACCCTCGGCGAGGAGGTCGACGCGCTGGTCCTGACCAAGGAGGATCAGGACGGCCGTCTGATCATGTCCAAGAAGCGCGCCCGCTTCGAGAAGGCGTGGCGGCGGATCGAGGCGGCCGCGGAGTCGGGCGAGCCGGTCGAGGGGACCGTGATCGAAGTCGTCAAGGGCGGGCTGATCATCGATCTTGGCGTGCGCGGCTTCCTGCCCGCATCGCTCGTCGATATCCGCCGCGTGCCCAATCTCGACGAGTACATGGGAACGCAGATCGAGTGCAAGGTGATCGAGCTCAACCGCTCCCGCAACAACGTCGTGCTGTCGCGGCGCGCGGTGCTCGAGGAGGAGCGCAAGGAGGTCCGCCAGCAGATTCTCGATCGCCTCGCGCCGGGGCTCGTGGTCGAGGGCCAGATTTCGAACATCGTCGATTTCGGCGCTTTCGTGGACCTCGACGGGATCGACGGGCTGATCCATATCTCCGAGCTTTCGTGGTCGCATGTGAACCATCCGAGCGAGGTCCTCGAGATCGGCGACACCGTCCAGGTCAAGGTGCTCGACATCGACCGCGACCGCCAGCGCATCTCGCTTGGGCTCAAGCAGACCCAGGAAGATCCGTGGCAGCGGATCGTCAACACCTACAACATCGGCGACGAGTTGGCCGGCACCGTGACGAAGGTCGTCACCTTCGGGGCCTTCGTCGAGATCCTAGACGGCGTCGAAGGTCTCGTGCACATCTCCGAGCTTGCCGCGCACCACGTCGAGAACCCGCGTGAGATCGTCCAGCCGGGTGACGAACTGCGCGTGAAGATCCTCGAGATCGACTCCGAGCGCCGGCGCCTGTCGCTCTCAGCCAAGCGCGTCGAGGGCCAGGTGCTGCCGGTCCGCCGCATCGAGCCCGAAGGCGACGGTGAGGAGATCGAAGCTGCCGGTGTTGCGCTGGACGGCGAGGCGCCGCCCGAGCTTGAAGGCGAGCCCGTCGATGGCGGCGAGGTCGCCGCGGAACCGTCCGACGTCGGTGAGGTTGAGCAGCCGCAGGTGGCCGCCGAGGTCGCCGTCGAAGCCCCCGCCGAGCCCGAGGTCGAGGTCGAGGCGGGAGTCGAGCCAGCCGTCGAAGCTACGGCCGAGCCCGCCGCGGAGGCCGAAGCGGAAGCCGAGCCAGCCGAGCCGGCGAAACCGGACGAGCCGCAGCCGGACGCCGTGCCCGACGCCGCCGAGTAGCGGAGTACCCGGCTCGCGATGGCTGTGCCGTTCGTCGGACTGACCGGCGGTCTTGGCGCGGGGAAGTCGACCGCCCTCGCGCTGTTTGAGACGCTGGGCGCAGCAGTGCTCTCGGCTGACGCCGTGGTTCACGAGCTCTACCGCGAGGACGCCGTGGCGGCGGCCGTGGCGGCCCGCTTCGGCGACGAGGTCCTTGCCGACGGGGAGATCGACCGGCGGGCACTCGCCGCGCATGTGTTTGCGCATGACGATGACCGCCGCTGGCTCGAGCAACTGCTCTGGCCGCTCGTTGCGCAGCGAGCGGAGGAGTTTCATGCCCGGGTCTCGGCACGAGTCCCGCCGCCGCGCGCCGTCGTGGTCGAATCTCCGCTGCTCTTCGAGGCCGGCTCAACGGCGCGCTATACGGCGACGATCGCCGTCGTCGCGGCCGATGCGTTGCGCGAGCGGCGCCTTGCCGGGCGAGACCAGGTCAGCCTCGGCGAGCGCGAGGCGCTCCAGCTTCCGCAGGCGGAGAAGGCGCGCCTCGCCACACATGTGGTCGTCAACGACGGCAGCGTCGAGCAGTTGCGCGAGCAGCTGAGTGGCGTGCTCGTCCAGCTGAGCAGCTGATGGGTCGCCGGCGGGCGCGAGCATTGGCACTGCTCGTCGTGGCGGCAACCGCCGCCGTGCTCGCGTTGCCGACGATCAAGCGGATCGTTCGCGACATCACGCTGCCGCTCGACTACGCCTCCGTGATTCGCGAGCAGGCGCGCGAGAAGCACCTCGACCCGGCACTGATCGCGGCGGTGATCTATGCCGAGACGAAGTTCGACGCACGCACCTCGCCGACGGGGGCGCTGGGCCTGATGCAGATCGAGCCGGCGACGGCCGAGTTCCTGGCGCACCGCTCGGGGGGAACGGCCTTCCAGATCGCCGACCTCGCCGAGCCGCAGGTCAACATCAGCTACGGCGCCTACTACCTCCGCTACCTGCTCGATCAGTACGGCGGCAACGAGACACTCGCGCTGGCCGCCTACAACGGCGGCCAGACGAATGTCGACGACTGGATCGCCAGGGCACACGCCGCCGGCGTGAGCTTTACGCTCGCGTCGATCCGCTTCCCGCAAACGCGGGCCTACGTCCAGCGCGTCGAGCACGCACAACGTTCATACGCCAAGCAGTACGGGCTCTAGGGCGGACGTCAAGCGCCTGAACGCAGGCGCGCTCGGGGCGCCGCCGGAGTCGAGCGCCACGATCGGCAATACTGGAATCGTGCCAGCGTTTCGCCTCGACTCGGCCTTCACGCCCGCCGCCGACCAGCCTCGTGCGATCGAGCAGATCGCCTCCTCGATCGAGGCCGGCGACCGTTTCACGACGCTGCTGGGTGCAACCGGCACCGGCAAGACGATGACGATGGCGGGCGCGATCGAGGCGGTGCAGCGCCCGGCGCTCGTGATCGCACACAACAAGACGCTGGCGGCTCAGCTGTGCAACGAGTTCCGCACCTACTTCCCCGACAACTCGGTGGAGTACTTCGTCTCCTACTACGACTACTACCAGCCGGAGGCCTACGTCGCGAGCCGCGACCTCTACATCGAGAAGGACTCCTCGGTCAACGCCGAGATAGACCGGCTGCGCCATGCAGCGACCGCGGCGGTGTTCGCCCGCCGTGACGTGATCGTCGTGGCCTCGGTCTCGTGTATCTACGGCCTGGGATCGCCTGACGTCTACGAGCGCAACATGCAGCTGCTGCGGCGCGGTGAGACGGTGGATCGGGACGGGCTGCTGCACAAGCTCGTCGCGATCCAGTACACGCGCAACGATGCGGTGCTGGCGCGCGGCAACTTCCGCGTGAAGGGCGAGACGCTCGAGGTCTTTCCCGCCTACGCCGAAACCGCCTATCGCGCGGTGCTGTTCGGCGATGAGGTCGAGGCGCTTTCGGAGTTCGACCCGCTGACCGGGGAGTTGATCGCCGACGATCTCGAGCATGTGGCGATCTGGCCGGCGACGCACTACAACGTGGCCGAGGGCCAGATAGAGCGCGCGGTCGCCGCGATCGGCGCGGAGCTCGAGGCGCGATGCGCGGAACTCGAGGCGGAGGGCAAGCTGCTCGAGGCGCACCGCCTGCGCCAGCGGACGCAGTACGACATGGAGATGCTGCGCGAGGTCGGCTTCTGCTCGGGGATCGAGAACTACTCGCGGATCCTCGACGACCGCCAGCCGGGGGAACGGCCGTACTGCCTGATCGACTACTTCCCGAACGACTTCGTCTGCTTCATCGACGAATCCCATCAGACGATCCCGCAGATCGGCGGCATGTTCGAGGGTGACCGCTCGCGCAAGCAGACTCTCGTCGACTACGGCTTCCGGCTGCCGAGCGCGCTGGACAACCGCCCGCAGACCTTCGAGGAGTTCCTGGCGGTGACACCGCAGATCGTGCTCGTGTCGGCGACGCCGGGCGAGTTCGAGCGCACGCGATCGGGCCGCGTCGTCGAGCAGATCGTGCGCCCGACCGGGATCGTCGATCCGCAGGTCGAGGTCCGCGCGACGCTCAACCAGATCGACGACCTGATGCGAGAGGTCCGTGTGCGGGTCGAGCGCGACGAGCGAGTGCTCGTCACGACGCTGACGAAAAAGATGGCGGAGGACCTCTCGAGCTACCTGCTCGAGCTGGGCTTCCGCGCCCGCTACCTTCACTCCGAGATCGACACGCTGGAGCGGATCCAGATCATCCGCGCGCTGCGACTCGGGGAATACGACGTGCTGATCGGCGTCAACCTGCTGCGGGAGGGGCTCGATCTGCCGGAGGTCTCGCTGGTCGCGATCCTCGACGCCGACAAGGAGGGCTTCCTGCGCGGCTCGACCTCACTGATCCAGACGATCGGGCGCGCGGCGCGCAACATCGAGGGCACGGTGATCATGTACGCGGACCGGGTCACGGACTCGATGCGCTACGCCATCGAGGAGACCGACCGCCGGCGCGCGATCCAGCTCGCCTACAACGAGGAGCACGGGATCACCGCGGCGACGATCGTCAAGGGCGTGAGCGACATCTCGGATTTCCTCACCGCCGAGTCAAAAACGCCGAAGCGCCGGCGGCGTGTCAGCACGCGGGCCGACGAGCTGGCTCCGCACGAGCTCGACAAGCTCGCGGTCGAGCTCGAGGAGGAGATGCTGCTCGCGGCGCAGGAGCTGCGCTTCGAGTATGCCGCTCGGCTGCGCGACGAGCTGCGCGAGCTGCGGCGCACGCTGGCCGAGGCGAAGGCGACGGCGTAACGTCTGAGCGCGCTACGCTGGCGCGCATGGGATCGCGGGGCTGGCGCAGGGTGGGGCTCGCGGCCGCCGGAGCCGTGGCGTTCGGCGTGGCGATGTCGGTGTTCAAAGGTAACGACGGCGGCGCTGTTCGAAACGCGATCGGCAACCTGAGCGCGCCATGGCTGGCGCTGGCGTTCGTGACCGGGGCGGCGGCTGGCGGCGGACGGGTCGTTGGCGGGGCGCTCGTGGGCGTGCTGGCCACGTTCCTCGCGCTCGGCGGGTTCTACGTCGCCAACTCTTTCGTGCTGCATCTCGGGCCGCACCCGTGGCTCACCGATCTGCGTTTGGCATTCGGAAACGGCTATTTCTTCAGGTTCGCGGCGCTCAGCGGACCGGTCCTCGGCGGGCTCGGCGCGCAATGGGAGCGGACGCGCTCGCGGCCGCTCGTGATGCTGGTCGCGAGCCTGTTCGTCTTTGAACCGCTCGCCTGGCTGGCCTACTTCGGCGCCAATTACACGAGCGACGCGGCCGTCTGGGTCGCGGAGGCGGCGGTCGGCGTCGCCGCCTTCGCGCTGTTCGCGAGACAGGGCGCACCGCGCCGGCCGCCGGCGTCGTGAATCGCGGAGGCGATCAGTCCCCCGAGAGCTCCAGGAAGCGCTCGACCGAGGCCTCCTGGTGGGCCAGCTGGTCGGCCAGCTGGTGCGCGTGGTCTGCGGCGCGCTCGAGGAAGTCGGCCAGCGCGTGCTCGGGGTCGTCGGTCAGCGGGTAGACGTGGCTCAGCTCGTGCTGGATGCAGGCGATCCCGAGCGGGGGACGCCCCTCGGCCAGCGTGCGGGCGTTGCACACGGCGACGACGCTGAGCCGGCGTTCGGCGGCGCGCAGCGCGACCGGGATCAGGCGGGGCGCCGGCGAGTCAACCGGGCTCGCGATGCCGCGGTCGACCTGGATCCGCGAGGCCGTGATCTCGGCGAGCGGCTCGCGCCAGACGGCAAGCACCGTGTCGGCGGCGACGAGCGCGTCGCGCAGCGAGCTGGCCTGGTCGCGGTAGAGCTGCTCCGCCTCGTCACGGTCGGCGGCCTGCGCGAGGTCGAGGTCGCACGGTACGCGCAACAGCGCGTCGCCGCTGACGGCGTCGCCGGTGCAGTGCGAGCCAAGCGCGATGTAGGTCTGGATCGTCGAGAGGTCGCGGCGGCCGTGGAAGATGATCGTCAGCTCGTCGCAGAGGGCGAGACCGTCCACCCGCATGGCCACGGCCGCCGAGCTGTCGCTGTCGAGCAGCGCGCGCCGCAGCAGCTCCTCGGAAGGCTCGTCGCCGGCACGGTGGGGCTCGCTCACGGTGATCACCTCGCTTGGTGGCCGATGTGGAGATCGTGAGTGTAGAGCCCAGCCTGGCGGAACGGGTGCAGTTCCCAATGGATTCTCTCCCCGGTCCGGCGGGGCTTTGCCTGCCCTGCCTGACCGAACGTCTGTTCGCCTCGGTACAATCGTAGGTCAGTTGCCATCCGCGAATGAGATCGTCGTCACAGGGGCCCGCGAGCACAATCTGAAGAATGTCTCGCTGAGCTTGCCTCGCGACGCCCTGGTGGTGCTGACGGGACTGTCGGGGTCGGGTAAATCCTCCCTGGCGTTCGACACGATCTATGCCGAAGGCCAGCGACGCTACGTCGAGTCGCTCTCGGCCTACGCGCGCCAGTTCCTCGGTCAGATGGACAAACCGGATGTGGATTCGATCGAGGGCCTGTCGCCGGCGATCTCGATCGACCAGAAGACGACCTCGCGCAACCCGCGCTCGACGGTCGGGACGGTCACCGAGATCTATGACTACCTGCGCCTGCTGTGGGCGCGGATCGGCGTGCCGCACTGCCACGTGTGTGGCGCCCGGATCGCCGGGCAGTCGATCGAGCAGATCACCGACCAGGTGCTCGAACTGGCCGAGGGCACGCGTTTCATGGTGCTCGCACCGGTCGTGCGGGGCCGCAAGGGGGAGTACGGCAAACTGCTCGAGGAGCTGAGGGCCGAGGGCTTCGCGCGCGCGCTCATTGACGGTGAGCTGCGCGGGCTCGAGGACGAGATAGTTCTGGAGAAGCAGGTCAAGCACGAGATCGCGGTCGTCGTCGACCGGCTCGTGATGAGACCGGATGTCCGCAAGCGGCTGGTCGACTCGATCGAGACGGCCTCGGCGCTCGCCGAGGGGATCGTCGCGGTGACGATCGTCGGGCGTGGCGGCGAGCTGGGGGAGACGCTGACCTTCTCGGAGAAGTTCGCCTGCCTGAAGTGCGGCACCTCGATGCCGGAGCTCGAGCCGCGGATCTTTTCCTTCAACGCGCCGCAGGGCGCCTGCCAGCGCTGCACAGGCCTCGGCTCGCAGCTAGAAATCGACCCGGAGCTCGTGGTGCCCGACCCGGAGCTTTCGATCGCCCAGGGCGCGCTAGCGCCGTGGGCCACGAGCAGCTCGGGCTACTACGACCAGATGACCGCCGGCCTGGCGGAGCGCTACGGGGTCGACGTCGAGGCGCCGTGGAGCTCGCTCAGCGAAGCCCAGCGGCAGGTCTTCCTCTACGGCACCGACGGCGAGCGCATCGAGGTGCGCTACCGCAACCGCTACGGGCGCGAACGCGCATACGCGGCTCGCTTCGAGGGCATCGTCAACAACCTCCAGCGACGCTACCGCGAGACCGACTCCGAGCTCGCGCGCGAGAAGATCGAGGAGTACATGAGCGTGCGGCCATGCCCGGATTGCAATGGCGCAAGGCTGCGGCCGGAGTCACTATCGGTGCTGGTCGCGGGAACGCCGATCAACGAGTTCTGCGCGCTCTCGGCGCGCGGGGCGCTGGCCTGGCTCGAGAACGTCGAGCTGAGCGACACCGAGCGCCACATCGCGCGCTTGATCGTGCGCGAAATCGGCGAGCGCCTGCGGTTCCTCGATAACGTCGGCATCGGCTATCTCTCGATGGACCGTGCGGCGGCGACGCTGTCGGGCGGCGAGGCGCAGCGGATCCGGCTCGCGACGCAGATCGGATCGGCGCTCGTCGGAGTGCTCTATGTGCTGGACGAGCCTTCGATCGGGCTGCACCAGCGCGACAACGCGAAGCTTGTCGCGACGCTCGAGCGGCTGCGCGATCTTGGCAACACGGTGCTGGTCGTCGAGCACGACGAGCAGACGATGCGCGCTGCCGATCACATCGTCGATCTCGGTCCCGGGGCCGGCGAGCATGGGGGCCGGATCGTCGCGCAGGGAACCGCAAGTGAGGTCGAGCAGGTCGCCGAGTCGCTGACGGGGCAGTTCCTCTCGGGCGCGGCGCGGATCGAGGTGCCGGCCCGGCGGCGAACGCCGAGCGGGGCGCTGGAAATCCACGACGCGCGCCAGCACAACCTCCAGGGCATCGACGTACAAATACCGCTGGGGACGCTCACCTGCGTCACCGGCGTCTCGGGTTCGGGCAAGTCGACCCTGGTCAACGACGTCCTCTACAAGGCCGTCGCCAACCGGCTGCACCGCGCCCGCCAGCGCCCGGGCACGCATCGCGAGGTGTCGGGCATCGAAGCGCTCGACAAGATCATCGCCGTCGACCAGTCGCCGATCGGGCGCACGCCGCGCTCGAACCCGGCGACCTACACGGGCCTGTTCGACGTGATACGCGACCTGTTTTCGAAGACCGCGGAGGCGCGGGCGCGGGGCTACAAGCCTGGCCGCTTCTCGTTCAACGTCAAGGGCGGGCGCTGCGAGGTGTGCCGCGGCGACGGCCAGATCCGGATCGAGATGCACTTCCTCCCCGACGTCTACGTGCCGTGCGAACAGTGCCATGGCCGCCGCTACAACCGCGAGACGCTCGAGGTCCGCTTCAAGGGGAAGACGATCGCCGACGTGCTCGACATGCCCGTCGAGGAGGCGCTCGAGTTCTTCAAACACATTCCCGCGATCCACCGCCGGCTTGCCACGCTGAGCGACGTGGGACTCGGCTACATCCGTCTCGGCCAGCCGGCGACGACGCTCTCGGGCGGCGAGGCGCAGCGCATCAAGCTGGCCACCGAGCTGTCGAAGATCGCGACCGGCCGTACGCTGTACATCCTCGACGAGCCGACGACAGGACTGCATTTCGCGGATGTTGCGCGGCTGCTCGAGGTGCTGCACCGGCTCGTTGACGCCGGCAACTCTGTCGTGGTGATCGAGCACAACCTCGACGTGATCAAGAGCGCCGACCGTCTGATCGACCTGGGCCCCGAGGGCGGAGACGGAGGCGGCCGCGTTGTCGCGACAGGAACGCCCGAGCAGGTCGCCGCGGTCGCCGAGTCGCACACGGGCCGATTCCTCGAGCCGCTGCTCGGTGGCGGCCCGACGGTGCGGCGCGCCGGTGCGCGCCGGCGCAAGGCCGTGGCCGCCGCCTGACGGCCCCGCCCGGCGCGCGTACGCTCAGCGCTCGAGCGCTGCGAGTCCCTCGCGGAAGGCCGTCAGCTCCGCGGGATCGATCGAGAAGGTGTGCTCGGCTGTGGGGAAGCGCCCGGTTCGGACCTCGTCGGCGTATTCGCTGACCGCGGTGATCATCGCCGAGCGCAGCTCCGCATACTGCTTGGCGAATCGCGGCGCGCGGCCGGGGTAGATGCCGAGCATGTCGTGCAGCACGAGGACCTGCCCGTCGGTTTCGGCGCCGGCTCCGATCCCGATCACCGGTATCTCGAGCAGCGGGGTGATCTCGGCGGCGATCGCGGCGGGGATCGCCTCGAACACGATCGCGAAGGCGCCGGCGTCCTGCACTGCGAGCGCTTCGCCGGCCAGTTCGAGCGCGCGCTGCGCCGTGCGGCCCTGCGCCCGGCGGCCGCCGAGCGCCGTCGAGGTCTGCGGGGTGAGGCCGACGTGACCCATCACGGGGATGCCGGCGGCGACGATCGCCCGGATCCGCGAGATCGAAGCGGGTCCACCGCCCTCGAGCTTGACCGCCTCGGCGCGCGCCTGCTTGACAAAGCACTGGGCGGTCCGGATCGCCTGTTCGTCGGACGCCTCGTATGAGCCGAACGGGAGATCGGCGACCAGCAGCGCGCTGCGCACTCCGCGCCGGGTCGCCGCCGTCAGCATCAGCATCTCCTCGAGGCTGACCGCGACCGTCGAGTCATAGCCGAGCACCACCTCGGCGGCGGAGTCGCCGACCAGCACGATGTCGGCCCCGGCCGCGTCGACGATCTGGCCGCTCGGATAGTCGTACGCCGTGGCCATCACGATCGCTTCGCCACGGCGCTTGCGCTCGGCAAGCTGTGGCAGTGTCACCGGCAGGCGGCCCGCATCGCTTGTGGTGTCGATCTTTGGGGTGGTTGACATTCAGGCGCCCTTCACGCGAGGAGTGTGTCGGCGCTCTCATCGACGGCGACAATCCGGTTGAACGCATCGACATGGACGACGCGCGGAACGTGCAGGTCGATCTCCTCGGGCGTGCAGGCCGCGTAGGAGATGACGATGATCGTGTCGCCGCGGGCCACGAGGCGCGCCGCGGCGCCGTTCAGCTTGATCTCACCGCTCCCGCGCTCGCCCGGGATCGTGTAGGTCTCGAAGCGAGCGCCGTTGTTGATGTCGACGACGGCGACCTGCTCGTGGGGCAGAATGTCGGCCGCATCGAGCAGCAGCCGGTCGATGGTGATCGAGCCGACGTAATGCAGGTCGCAGTCGGTCACCGTTGCGCGATGGATCTTCGATTTGAGCATCGTGCGCAGCATCCTCATCTCCCTCCCGGGGTCGCGAGCAGGTTGTCTATCAGCCGCGCGCGCCCGACGCGGGCCGCGACCGCGATCAGCACGGGGGCCTCGAGGCGCTCGACCGGGGCCAGCGTGTCGGGATCGACGAGCGCGAGATACTCGGGCTCGATCGCGTGGCGCTCGAGCTCTTTGCGGGCCGCCGCTGCCACACTCGCGCTGTCGCGCTCGCCGTCGGCGATCGCGCTCGCCGCGCTGCGCAGAGCCCGCGAGAGGCCAAGCGCGCGGCGGCGCTCGGCCTCGCTGAGGTAGACGTTGCGACTCGAGCGTGCGAGGCCGTCGCGTTCTCGGACGGTGGGGCACACCTGGACCGTCGTCGGGATGTCCAGATCGCGCACCAGCCGTTTGATCACGAGCGCCTGCTGGGCATCCTTCTGTCCGAAGTAGGCGACCTGCGGGGCGACGATGTTGAGCAGCTTGGCGACGACCGTGGCGACAGCGTGGAAGTGCTCGGGGCCGCGCGCGGCGCCCTCGAGCGGCTCGCTGACACCGCCGACCACCACGGTCGTGGCGAAGCCGTCGGGGTACATCTCCGCGACCGCAGGTGCGAACAGAAGATCCACGCCGGCGTCGCGGGCCAGTTCCGCGTCGCGCGCCTCGTCGCGAGGGTAGGCCGCCAGGTCCTCATCCGCGCCGAACTGCGACGGATTCACGAACAGCGACATCACCACCGTCGCGCACTCCTCGCGCGCACGCCGCAGCAACTCGATGTGGCCTTCGTGCAGCGCTCCCATCGTCGGCACGAGGCCGACCGGGCGTGGCGCCTGCGCCAGCGCATCGCGCGCCGCGGCGATCGTGCTAACCATCCTCATGGCTTGGTCAATACCTCGGTCCAGTTCCGTGCTGCGGATACCGGTCGCGACTTTGGGTGGGTGGGTGCTGCTCGAACACGGTCCGCCCCGTTACGGTGGCGGCCTGGCAATAGCGTAGCGCCTGGCTACAGGCCCGGCGCGCCGGGCACTACATTTGAGGCCGTGCGCAGCGCCACCGACCGACGCGAGGCTTTGAAGGATCTGCTGATGAGCGCAAGGGACTGCACTCGCTGCGCCGAGCTGGCAGCGGGGCGGACCTCGGTCGTCTTCGGAGCCGGGAACGCGGACGCGGAGCTGATGTTCGTCGGGGAGGCGCCGGGGGCCAACGAGGATTTGCAGGGATTGCCGTTCGTCGGCGCCGCGGGCAAGTTGCTCGAGACGCTGCTCGGCGAGATCGGCCTCAGCCGCGCCGACGTCTTCATCGCGAACGTGCTCAAGTGCCGCCCGCCGGGCAACCGCGACCCGCGGCCGGGCGAAATCGAGAACTGCACCCCGTATCTGATCAGCCAGATCGAATTGGTGGCGCCGCGGGTGATCTGCACGCTGGGGAACTTTGCAACGAAGCTGCTGCGCGAGGACCCGGCCGGAATCACGCGCGTGCACGGCCAGGCGGAGATCGCCACGATCGGCTCGCAAACGGTGCGGCTGTTCCCGATCTACCACCCGGCGGCGGCGCTCTACACACCCCGCACGATGGATTCGCTGCGCGAGGACTTTCACGCGCTGCCGGCCGTGCTTGCGCTGCCGGCGCCGGGGGCGACGTCGGCGGCCGAGCCGCCGGCGGCGGGAGCGCCTGAGCGGGTGGCGGCGCCGGCGCTCGCGGCAGACGCCCCGCCCGCCGAGCAGCTGGGACTGTTCTGAGCATCGTGGAGGTCTATGAGACCGATGGTCCGCAGGCGACCGAGGCGCTCGGGGGCGAGCTCGCCGCGAGGCTGTCAGCGGGCGATGTCATGCACGTTCGAGGCGAGCTTGGGGCGGGCAAGACGACGCTCGTGCGCGGTGCCTGCCGGGCGCTCGGCGTCAGCGGCCCGGTGACGAGCCCGACCTTCGCGATAGCCCACCGCTACAACGCCGCCGGCGGGCTCGTGGTCGCCCACCTGGACCTCTACCGACTCGCGAGCCTGGACGGTGAGGATCCCGACCTGCTCGATGACTACCTCGGCGAGGATCGCATCACGTTCGTCGAGTGGCCTCCTGAACGCGCAGCAGCGGTGGGGGCGCCGCCGCTGATCACCGTCGAGCTCTCGCATCTCGAAGGCGACCGCCGGCGAGTGCAGGTGCGCGCTTGAACACCCTCGGGCTGGATACCGCGACGCCATCGACTGCTGTCGCCGTGGCTCGCGCCGACGGCTGGCTGCGTGAGGCCCGCGACGAGGTGGCACCGGGGCAACGCCCGGCACATGCGCAACGCCTGCTCGTGCTGGCGGCCGAGCTGCTCGATGCGGCGCAGATCGGCTGGGCGCAGATCCGCCGGGTCGCCGTCGGTGTCGGCCCGGGCGGCTACACGGGGCTTCGCATCGGACTGGCCAGCGCGCACGGGATCGCGCTGGCCCACGGGGCGCAGCTCGTCGGCGTCGGCACATTGCGCGCGCTCGCCGAGCCGGTGGCGGGCCGCAGCGTCGCAAGCGTCCTTGACGCGCGCCGCGGCGAGGCGTTCATCGCCGTCTACCGCGACGGTGAGGAGGTGCTCGCGCCGCGCGTGTGCCGCCCCGAGGAGCTCGCGAAGCTCGCCGGCGCCGGCGGCCGACAGACGCTGGCGATCGGAGACGGGGCGCTACGATTTCGGGACCTGATCGAGCGTGGCGGCTTCGCCGTCGCGCCTGCCACCAGTGGCCTGCACGCCGTCAGTGCGGGGGCAATCTGCCGGCTCGCCGCGGGCGGTCAGGCCATCCCCGCCGCCCCTGATTACCAGCGGCTCCCCGACGCCGAGCTCGCGCTGGACGCGAGAGCACAATGACCGAGCAGCCGACCCTCGAGATACGTCCCCTCGCATACAGCGACCTGCCGGCCGTCGCCGCGATCGAGCGCCGGGCCTTTCCCACGCCGTGGTCGATTGCGATGTTCGTGCTCGAGATGTCGAAGTCGACCGGGCTCTGCCTGGCGGCGACCCGCAGCTCCAAACTCGTCGGATACACGGTGTGCTCGCGCTACGACAGCGTGTGGCACGTGATGAACATCGCTGTCGAGCCCGAGCTGCGCCGCGAGGGCATCGCCTCGGCGCTGCTGGCGCAGCTGTACGCCCGGGCCGGCGACGGCGCGCAGTTCACGCTCGAGGTGCGCCGGTCGAACCAGGCCGCGATCGAGCTCTACCAGCGTGATGGCTTCCGCATCGCCGGGCTGCGGCGGCGCTACTACCAGGACAACGGCGAGGATGCCCTGATCATGTGGCGCACGCCGGCGACGCTCCAAGGACGCCTCGACGACGTGCCGGCGGCGGACCCGGTCGCGCATCACCGCCCGTGATCTTCGCGCTCGAAACAAGCTGCGACGACACCTGTGCCGCGCTCGTGAGCGACGACGGCACGATCCTGGCCAACGTGATCTCCTCGCAGGAGGTTCACGATCGCTTCGGCGGCGTCGTGCCCGAGATCGCGGCGCGCCACCACCTCGAGCTGATCGACGCCGTGGTGGGGGAAGCCTTTGCCCGGGCGGGCGCCGGCCTCGACGAGGTGTCGCTGGTGGCCGCGACGCGCGGACCCGGCCTGACCGGCGCGCTGCTCGTCGGCTTCTGCGCCGCGAAGAGCTTCGCCGCTGCGCGCCAGCTGCCGTTTGCGGCGATCGATCACCTGCACGGCCACGTCGCCGCCGCCTATCTCGCGCCGGCCCGGTTCGAGCCGCCGTTTCTGGCCCTGATCGCCTCGGGCGGGCACACACTGCTGCTCGACGTGAGCGCACGCGGCGCCCCGGTGGAGGTGCTCGCGCGCACGCTGGACGACGCCGCTGGGGAGGCTTTCGACAAAGGGGCGCGGATGCTCGGGCTGGGTTATCCGGGCGGAGCGGCGCTTTCGCGTCTGGCCGCCGACGGCGACCCGCGCAGCTATGACTTCCCGACCGGTCGCAGCGAGGACTTCTCATTCGCGGGCCTGAAGACGGCGTTGCTTTACAAGACACGCGAGGTCGATGCGAGCGACCCGCGCGTGCGGGCGAATCTGGCAGCCGCCTACCAGCGGGCGATCGTCGAGGCGCTATTGCGCCGTGTGCGGCGGGGACTGCAGCGCTCTGGGCGCACGCGCCTGGCGCTCGGAGGCGGGGTCGCCGCGAACGCGGCGCTGCGCGCCGCAGTAGGGGAGCTTGGCGTCGAGCTTTTCCTGCCGCCGGCGGAGTTGTGCACCGACAACGCCGCGATGATCGCCGCCGCGGCAATCGACGGGGAGGCATACGCCTATCCCGATTACCTTGGCCTGGACGTGTACGCCACCGGCGAGGGACCGCTGCGGTGAGCGTTGTCGTCCTGTACGGCCGGCCGGGATGCTGCCTGTGCGATGAGGCGCGTGCAGTGCTCGAACGCGTGCGCGCGCAACAGCCGTTCGAGCTGATCGAGCGCGACATCGAGCGCGACGAGGGGCTGCTGCGGGCCTACCTTGAACGGATCCCGGTGGTCACGCTCGACGGCGAGGAGCTGTTCGACTTCGCGGTCGACGAGACGGTCCTGAGGGAATGGCTCGGTAAAGTCCCACGGATGACAGACGATCCTTCCGCGTTCGCCGACGAGGAGCTTGCGGCGAGCGCCGAGCGCCTGTCGCTCGGCGTCGCAGCCCGCCTCTCGCGCTACCTCCAGGTTCTGACGCAGGCCCGGAAGATGGGGCGCGAGACGATCTCCTCGCACGAGCTCGCCGAGTACACGCATGTGAACTCGACGCAGATTCGCCGTGACCTGTCCGGATTTGGCAAATTCGGCAAACGCGGCGTGGGCTACAACGTCGACTCGCTGCTGGCTCAGATTCGCAAGATTCTGCGCACCGCCGGCCAGCACAACATCGCGCTGTTCGGTGCCGGCCATCTCGGCACGGCGATCGCGTCGTCTGAGATCTTCGCCGATCACGGCTTTCGCGTCGTGGCGATCTTCGACTCAGACGCTGCGAAGGTGGGCAAGCGGGTCGGCCAGCATGTCGTTCGCCACAACAGCGACCTGCGGGCCGTCGTCGAGGAGCAGGACATCGTCGTTGGCGTCCTGGCGGTTCCAACCGCGGCCGCGCAGGGCCTCGCGGACGACCTCGTGGCGGCCGGCGTGAAGATCATCTTCAACTACTCCGACGCGCTGCTCGACGTCCCGCCGGAGACCACCGTTCACACCTCGAGCCCGGCCGTTGACCTGCTCTACGCGCTCTACTTCTATCTCGCCTGAGCCGTGTCGACGATCGATCTCGACCGCGCCGTGGAGACCTTCGCGGCGTCCACCGACCTGACCGTCGGGCTCGAAGAGGAATTCTCGATCCTCGATCGCGAGACGCTCGACCTCGCGCCCCGCTTCGAGGAGCTGCGCGATGCCGCGGCGCTCGTCGATCCGCTGCTGCACGAGCACATCACCGGTGAGCTCATCTCGTCGGAGATCGAGATCATCTCGGGAGTCGGCGAGGATCTGGGCGACGCGCTGCGCCGCCAGCGAGAGCGCCGGCGCGCACTGTTTGCGCTGGCCGGCTCGCGCGGCGCAGAGCTGGGGGCGACCGGCACCCACCCGTGGGCGGACTACCGCGAGCAGCCCGTCATCGACACCGAGCACTACCGCCGCGTCGAGGAGGGCTTGAAGTACGTCGCCTGGCGCAACAACACCTTCAGCCTGCACGTGCACGTGGGGGTGCGCGACATCGACCGTGCCGTGCGCGTGTGCGACCGGCTGCGCCCGCTACTGCCGCTGCTGCTCGCGGTGTCCGCCAACTCGCCGTTCCTGGATGGCCGCCTCGCCGGGCTGCACTCGGCGCGGACGCAGACCTTCACGCGCAGCTTTCCCCGCTGCGGCGTTCCGTACGCTTTCGGCGGCTGGCCGGCCTTCCGCCGCTACCTGGAGCTGCTGATCGCGACCAACTCGATCATCGAGTTCACCCAGGTGTGGTGGTCGGTGCGGCCACATTTGTCCTATGGCACGGTCGAAGTGCGCATCTGTGACGTACAGGCGAGCGCCCCGGAATCCGAGGCGCTGGCGGGGCTGATCGTGGCCTGCGTGGCACAGACGCTGCTCGAGCTCGACGGCGGCGATTTCAGCGAGCCAGTGCCCGGGTACCTGATTGAGGAGAACATGTGGCGAGCGATCCGCTACGGGCTTGACGGGCGGATGATCGACTTCGCGACCGGTGAGGAGTATCCGTCGGTCGAGATCGTCGAGCGCCTGCTCGCCTGGAGCGCACCGGCACGCGCCGCTCACCGGCTCGAGCTCGAGCCGGCGTGCGGCGAGCCCAACGGCGCGCAACGCCAGCGCGCGATGATTGATGCCGGCGTCTCGATGCGCGAAGCTTTCGAGAGCTGCGTGCGCGAGACGCGCGCGACCTACTCGGAGGAGGTTCGAGCATGAGCGGCGCAACCGGGGGGCCGGACATCACCGGCGGGGACGTGGAGCCGAGCGAGGCCGAGCTACGGGCGGCCTGGGAGGAGCAGTTGCGGATCCTTACGCCGGCGGACGTGATCGTCCAGACCGCCGTGTCGCTGATCAGCCTGGCCGGCCGGCGGCTGGGGGTCGAGCCGGGCACCGAGGGCGAGCGCGACCTTGGCCAGGTGCGCGACGCGATCGACGGTGCGCGCGCGCTGATGCCGGTGCTCGAGCGGGGTGAGGCAGGGCCGACCCTCGGGCCGCTGCGCGAGGCCATCTCGGCGCTCCAGTTCGAGTACGCAAAGCTTGCGGGCGTGCCTGCGCCGCCGCCGGCGGCGCCGACCGGCGCCCGCGGCGCCGGCTCCGGCGCTGGGGCGGGCGGCGATACGACCCCCGGCCCGCCGCCGCCGGCGGCGGATGGCGGCAAGCCCGACGCCGGGCCGGCGCAGCGCAGCGGCCGCCTCTGGGTACCTGGCTCGTGAGCCTGCCGCCCTCGCGCCGCTAGCTATAGACTGCGGCCGTTGTTACATGCCGGGCGGGCGTGTGAACCTGCCCGGCTTTCCTGTTGTGTCTGGCGGTGCGAACGCTCGCGCAGACGTCATGCTGAGGAGCTGCCTTGAGTAATTTTCTGACCAACCACGGGGTCGTCGTCGCCCTCGTGTGTGCGGCCTGCGCGGTCCTTTATGGAGCGCTCACGGCGCGCTCGCTGCTCGCGCTCTCGCCCGGCAACGAGCGGATGCAGACCATCTCGGCCGCGATCCAGGCCGGCGCCCGTGCCTATCTGAACCGTCAGTACACGACGATCGCAGGAGTTGGCGTCGTCCTCTTCATCGCCCTGATCTTCGTGCAGAACATCGCCGTGGCGGCGGGTTTCGCCATCGGCGGAATCCTCTCGGGCTCGACTGGCTACATCGGCATGAACGTGTCGGTGCGGGCCAACGCACGCGTAGCCGAAGCGGCGCGCGGAGGCGTCCCGCCGGCCCTGACCGCGGCTTTCCGCGGCGGCGCCGTCACGGGGCTGCTCGTGGTCGGACTCGCACTGACCGGCGTATCGGGCTATTACGGCGTGTTGACGGCGATCTTCCACGACAGCCCGAAGTCGTCGATCGACGCGCTGATCGGCCTCGGCTTCGGCGGCTCGCTGATCTCGGTCTTCGCCCGCCTGGGCGGCGGCATCTTCACCAAGGCGGCGGACGTCGGCGCCGACCTCGTCGGCAAGGTCGAGGCGGGCATCCCCGAGGACGATCCCCGCAACCCGGCGGTGATCGCGGACAACGTGGGTGACAACGTGGGCGACTGCGCCGGCATGGCGGCCGACCTCTTCGAGACCTATGCCGTCACGGCCGTGGCCGTGATGCTGCTCGGCGTGCTCACCTTCAGCCAGAGCACGCAGGTGGCACTGTTCCCGCTGCTCCTCGGCGGGGTCGCGATCATCGCCTCGATCATCGGCACGTTCTTCGTGCGCTCGAGCACCGGCAACGTCGAGGGCGCGCTCTACAAGGGGCTGATCGCCTCGGGTGTGATCGCCGCGGGCGCCTTCGCGCCGATCACCTACTGGCTGATGCACCGCGTGGTGCTGAAGAGCGGCGCGCCGGCGCCGTCCTGGGGCAAGCTCTATTTGTGCGCGCTGGTCGGCATCGCGGTCACGGCCTGCCTGTTCGTGATCACCGACTACTACACATCGACGCGCTTCTCGCCAGTCAAGAAGACCTCGAAGGCGTCGCTGACCGGTCACGCGACAAACATCATCCAGGGCTTCGCCTCCGGCCTGCAGGCGACCGCGCTGCCGGCGATCGTGCTGGTGCTCGGCATCCTCGCGTCCTGGAAGCTCGCCGGCGGCGGGACGATCGGGATCTACGGCATCGGCGTGGCCGTGATGGGTCAGCTGTCGCTGACCGGCCTGATCGTCGCACTCGACGCGTTCGGGCCGATCACCGACAACGCGGGCGGCATCGCGGAGATGGCGGACCTGCCCGAGGAAGTGCGCAACGTCACCGACCCGCTCGACGCGGTCGGCAACACCACCAAGGCCGTGACGAAGGGATATGCGATCGGCTCGGCGGTGCTCGCAGCAGTCGTGCTGTTCGCCGGCTTCAAAGACGAACTGGCATCGAAGGGGGACCACGTCACGTTCCTCATCTCCTCGCCGCCGGTGCTGATCGGCCTGATCCTCGGCGGCATGATGGTCTGCCTGTTCGCGTCGCTGTCGATCGAAGCCGTCGGTGTTGCCGGCGGCGCGGTCGTTGAGGAGGTTCGCCGCCAGTTCCGGGAGAAGCCGGGGATCATGGACGGCACGGACGAGCCGGACTATGCGACCTGCGTGGACATCGTCACGCGCACCGCGCAGCGCGAGATGATCCTGCCGTCGCTTTTGCCGATCGTCCTGACGGTGATCGTGGGGTTGATCGACGTCCAGGCGCTCGGCGGCCTGCTGATCGGCGTCATCGTCGTCGGCTTCTTCTTTGCCGTGCTGATGACCGCGGGCGGTGGTGCATGGGACAACGCGAAGAAGCTGATCGAGGACGGCGCCTACGGCGGCAAGGGCTCCGACGCCCACGCCGCTTCGGTCACCGGCGACACCGTCGGTGACCCGTTCAAGGACACGGCCGGGCCGGCGATCAACCCCATGATCAAGGTGGCCAACATCGTTGCGATCCTGATCATCCCGTTGATCAAGTAGCCTCGATGGCGCCTCGCCGACCGTCGCCGCAGGGACCGGGGCGCTCTGCGCACGACGCCGTGACGAGGGTCCTCTCGGTGGTGATGATCGTGCTGGGCGTGCTCCTGATCGCCCGCGGCGCCCTGCTGGCCGCCGGCGTTGGCGTGGGGATGATCGGTGCCGGCGCCGGCCGGCTGTGGGTCGTCGCGCAGCAGCGACCCCGGCGATGAGCGACGCGTGGAACCAGGGCACCGGCTCGATCGGCTGGCAGCGGCTCGGGGTGATCATCTGGACGTCGCTTGCGAGCTCGATCTACTTCTCGCTGGGCATCGTCTCAGGCCACGCGCTCGGCCTCACGCCGCTCGTTTATCTCGCCGCCGGGTTGTTCTTCGCGATCACCGCGATGACCTACCTCGAGGGCGCGAAGATGCACCCGGACCGCGCTGGCTCGACGGTCTTTGCGCGGTACGCGTTCAACGAGCTTGTCAGCTTCGTCGCGGCGGCGGCGGTGCTGCTCGACTACGTGATCCTGATCGCGGTCTGTGCACTGACGGCGGCGGACTACCTTGCGACCTTCGTGCCCGCGTTCGGCCACGGGTCTCCGCGCGTCGCCCTGGCGCTGGCTGTCGTCGCCTACGTCGCGGTCGCCAACGTCCTCGGCTTCTCGTCGCTGCGCCATGCACGGCGACTGCTCGCGGTGGTGGCCCTCGATCTGGTCATCCAGCTCGTGGTGATCGTGATCGGGCTCGTCCTGTTCTTCAACGTCGCGACGATCACGCACCACGTTCACCTGGGCACCACTCCGACGTGGTCGGGGGTGATCTACGCACTAGCGATCACGACGGTGGCGTTCATGAGCCTCGAGTCCGCCTCGGGACTCTCGGGCGAGCTGTCGATCAGCCGCAGCGGGGTGCGGCGTATCACCTGGGGGGCCAACCTGACGATCATCGTGGTCTACGTCGGCATGGCGCTCGTGGCGGTCACCGCGACCCCGGTCCTCGGCGGGCACTCAACGCTCGCGGCGAGCCATCTCGGTGCACCGGTGATCGGCATCGTCGAGCGTTTCCACCCCCTCGCGCTGGCTGACACGCTCAAGTACGTCGTGGCGGCCGCCGCCGGGCTGACGCTGATCGCCGCGGCGCGCTCGGCCATGCTCGGCCTCTCGCGCCTGGCATTCTCGCTCGCCACCAATCGCCAGATCCCCAGCGCTCTCGGACGTCTGCATCCCCAGCGTGCCACGCCGTTCGTGCTTATCGGCGTGGCAGCGGTCGTCGCCGGCGCGCTGGTGATCACCGACAACCTCGACTTCCTGTTCGGAATCTTCGCCTTCGGCGCCATGCTCGCGTTCACGATCGCTCACCTGTCGATCTGCGTGCTGCGCTACAGAGAGCCGGACAGGCCGCGGCCCTACCGGATGCCGGGGGGCATCCGCTGGCGCGGCGGAGTGCTGCCGCTTCCGGCCGCGTTCGGGGCATTGGTGTCCGGCGCCGGCTGGATCACCGTGGTCGTGCTGCACGCCGGTGCCCGATACGTGGGGTTGGCGTGGGTGGCGGCCGGCATCGTCTTTTTCGTTTTTTACCGAAAGCGCGAGGGGAGGGCCGTTGGCGCGCGTGTGACGGTGCCAGAGGCTGTCCTGCGCGCAAGGGCGGGCGAGCGGGACTTCGGCTCGATCCTTGTTCCGCTGATGGGCGGCGCCCTGGACGACGACCTCGTGCAGACCGCGGCGCTGCTCGTCTCCTCGGAGAGCGCGGACGAGGCGGCAATCGATCGCGCGACGATCGAGGCGATATGGATCTTTCGCGTGCCGATGTCGCTCCCGCTCGACGCGCCACTGCCGGACCCGCAACTGAAGGCGGCGCGCGCGGGGCTGGCGCGGGCAAAGCGCGTCGGCGAGGAATACCGGGGCGTTGAGGTTGCGACCGCGACGGTTCGCGCGCGGCGGGTCGGACAGGCCATCGTCGAGGAGTCGCGCCGGCGCGGCGTCGAAGCCATCGTGCTCGCCGCGGATGAGACGGCGCGCGGCCGGGCGGGGTCGCTGCTCGGCGGCAGAACCCTTGTCGGCGAGAGCACCGTGTCGGAGACGATTCGCTACGTCGTCGACCGAGCCCGCTGCCGCGTAATCCTCACCGCACCGGCGCGCGAGATCGCCCCGGCGCGCAAGGCTTCGCCCGATCAGTAGCATCCGCCGCGATGTTCGTGTTGATAGTCGGAGCGGGGCGCGTCGGGTCCGCTGTCGCCAAGCGAGCCCTCGCGCAGGGTCACCAGGTGTCGGTACTTGACGAGGATCCTCTCTCGCACGAGCGCCTGGTCGAGGTGGAGGGCCAGACCTGGGAGGACGCCGGCGGCATGTTCACTGTCGGCACGGCACTCGAGGTCGATGCACTGATCGAGGCCGGGGTGCAGCGCGCTGACGTCTTCATTGCCTCGACCGACGGCGATAACACCAACCTGACGGTCGCCCAGATCGTCAAGCGGCGCTTCGGCATCGAAAAGGTTCTCTGCCGCGTCATGGACCCGGCCCGTGCCGCCTGGTATGCCGAGCAGGGACTGCACACGATCTCGCCGACACAGCATGCGATCGAGATGTTCGAGCAGGCGCTGGGGACGGACCGCTAGCCGTGTACGTCATTGTTGTGGGGTCGGGCAAGGTTGGCCTCAACCTCAGTCGGGAGCTGATCGCGAAGGGCCATGAGGTCACGCTGCTGGAGGCCGATCGGCGTCGCTACCTGGTGGTCGAGGAGGAGCTCGAGCACGCGGTCCAGTACGGCGACGCGACCGAGCTTTGGGTCCTTGAGCGTGCCGGCATCCAGCGCGCTGACCTGGTCGTGGCGGTCACCGGCGACGACGAGGACAACATGCTCGTTTGCCAGGTGGCGAAGGAAAAGTACCTGTGTGAGCGTGTGATCGCCCGCGTCAACAACCCGCGCAACCTGCAGCACTTCAAGCTGCTCGGGATTCAGCCGGTGGTCTCGGCCACCGACCTGATCCTGCGCCTGATCGAGCACGAGGTGCCCCGCTACGGCCTCGTGCATCTGCTCGCGCTCGAGGAGGAGCGGCTCGAGATCATCGAGCTCGAGGTCCAGGAGGCGGCACCGGCCGCGTCCAAGCGGGTCGCCGACGTGGCGCTGCCGCAGGGCAGCCTGATCATCTCCGTGCTGCGTGACGGCCGCGGGTTCGTGCCGACGGCCGATACCGTGGTCGAGGCCGGCGACCAGGTCCTGCTGGTGCTCGACTCGGGCCTCGAGGATCAGATCACGCCGGTTTTCGCGCCGGACTGATCGAACAGACGTCGAAATCCTGCACGCGCCCGCCGCCTTCGGGGTTATCGTTGCGCAGGTGAGACGCGGCCTCCGAACGCTCCTGTGCACCGGCGCACTGGTCCTCGGCCTTTCTGTGAGCGCCTCGGCCGACAGCCTGGGGTCCACGGCGATGCTGCGTGCGGCCGCCTCGACGGTGATCACCGCCGAGCTCCACCACGACGGTGCCACCGCCTGCGGCAAGCTCTACGCGCCGCTCGCGGCGACCGTCGCTGGCAAGACCTGCACCGAGCGCTGGGACGCGCGCAGCACCCGCCTGCTCGCCCAGCCCGGCGGCGCCGCGCGCCTGCGCGCAGACCTGCGGGCGCTCGCCACGGCGCGCGTGTCCTTCGTCGGCGCATACGCGACGATCGCACTTCCCCATCCGCTACTCGGCGGCAAGACTCGCTTCTACTGGACCGCCAACTGCTGGATGCTGATGAACTGACCGCTGTGCGGTCGTCGCCGCAGGCGTGGCGGTCCCGGCGCACCTGCTAGCGCGCCGGGCATGACAGGCACCGGGGCGCCTTGAGCGTCCGCGTCGGCGCATCGAGGCTACGCTGGGGATCCCCAGGGGCGACGTGCGCGCGCTCAAAGGGCCCGCGGCGCGCGCTCAACGCGCTGTGGTGCGAGCCAGCGCCCGTGGACGCCTCAGCGCCACGGTCCGCGTCCACCGCGACCGCCGCGGCGCGAGCGCATGTAAATCCGCGCCGCCATCAGAACGACGATGATGATCACGCCCGCACTGCCGCCGCCGATTCCGTGCGCGAGCCCGCCAAAGCCAAGCAGCGCTGGCGGGCCGGCCGGGTGAACAGCGGCGAGCGCCGCCACGAATGAGGTCACCCGCCAGTCACTCAGCGAGCCTAGCAGCGCCCTGCCGGCGCTCGCGCGCCTGCGCCGGCGGCATGCGCCGGCGCGTGCGAACATTCCTCCGGTGAGTGTCGCCGAGCTATGGCGGCGCGGCCAGGCGGGGTGGCCACGCAGCTTTCCCGTCGCGCAGGCGCCGAACCCGCCGCTGCTTTTGGCGTTCGCCGGGCGAGTGGTTGCCGGGGCCGCCAACGGCGACGGCCGTGCCGACAGGGTCGGCCGATCGCTATTCGCTCTCGGCTTCGGCGTCTGGGCCTGGCAGGAGACGACGAGCGGGGCCAACTGGTTTCGGAGGCTTCTCGGCCTTGCCGCCTTGGGCTGGGTGCTCGGAAACGGCACCCGCAGGCAATAGCAGCCAACACATACACGTGCGTGTGCGCAAACTCTCCGAGCGCGGAGCCACGATCGCCGGCTACACGACCCAGATCTTCTTCTCCGACGCCGACAACGACGCCGTTCTGAGCGGGGCGGCGCCGTACAACACGCGCTCGCCCAAGAACGATCCGACGACCGACGAGAGCGACACGGTCCTGCTCAGCGCCGATGTCGCAACAAACGTCGTCGCCGTGTCCGGCAATCTCAGCGATGGCTTCACGGCCGCCTTCAACATCGAACTCGACCATGCCGAGGTGGTCACACCCGGAAGCCTCGCCCGCCCCAACGCCGGTGGTTCGCCGCCCGGCCCCTGGCGCGACCTTCTCCTTCGCGTCGGCAGCTCGGATCCGGGGGAATGCACAGCCCGGCTGCAAGCGCAAACGCCCTCTAAAACAGGGCCTTTGCGAAACTGCGGGACAGGGACTCGAACCCCAAATTTCTGCTCCAGAGGCAGACGTGTTGCCGATTACACCATCCCGCAAGGCGTCGCTACAGGCCGCGGCCGGCGTTCGGCTTGGCCGCGATCTGAGGCGATTATAGGTCGGCGGAGCTCGAGACTAGGGCCAGGCCCGCGGGCCGGCGCTGCCGTGGCCCGTCCGTTGCGCCTCGGCCTGAACACGGCGACCGCGGTCGCTCACGCGGCCGCGGCGGCCTGAGACCAGTCTCGGTAGAGCTCGGCGTAGGCGCCGCGGGCGGCGAGCAGTTCATCGTGGCTGCCCTGCTCGACGATGCGCCCGCCTGCGAGCACAACGATCCGGCTAGCGCCCTTTATCGTGGAGAGCCTGTGGGCGATCACGATCGCGGTGCGGCCTGCGAGCAGCCGGCGCAGCCCCTGCTCGATACGCCCCTCGGTGTGCAGGTCCACGTTCGAGGTGGCCTCGTCGAGCACGAGGATGCGCGGGTCGGCGATCATTGCCCGGGCGAACGCGACGAGCTGCCGCTGACCAGCCGAAAGCTGGGTCCCGCGTTCGCCGACCTCCGTCTGGTAGCCGTGTTCCAAGGCCGCGATGAAGTCGTGCGCGCCGACAGCTCTTGCTGCCGCCTCGATCTCGGCGACGGTCGCTTGCGGCGCTCCGAAGGCGATGTTCGACTGAACGCTGCCGGAGAACAGGAACGCCTCCTGGGGGACGATGCCAAGCTGCGAGCGCAGCGACTCGTAGGTGACGTCGCGCAGGTCGTGGCCGTCGATGAGCACGCGGCCGAGCGTCGGGTCGTAGAAGCGGGCGACCAGCTTGGCGAACGTCGACTTGCCGGCACCGGTGGCACCCACGAGGGCGACCGTCTCACCGGGAGCGATCGCGAGATCGATGTCGTCGAGGGCGAGCCGGTCGAGGTTGCCGTCGCGCTTGGTGTAGGCGAAGCTGACGTGATCAAAGCGCAGTTCGCCGCGGATCGGCCCGAGCGTTTTCGCGTCGTCGCGCTCGCGCATCTCGGGCTGCTCGTCCAGCAGTTCGAAGATCTTGTCGAGCGCGGCCATGCCGGATTGGTAGGTCGTGTACAGCTGCGAGAGTTGCGTGATCGGGTCGAAGAAGTTGTTCAGGGCTGCGAGGAAGCCGACCAGCACACCGAGCGCGATCGCGCCATGCAGAACCTGGTTGCCACCGTAGAGAAGGACCGCGACCGTGGCCGCGGCGGAGACGAACTCGATCGCCGGGAAGTAGGCGGCGTTCATGTTCACCGTCGTCATGTTCGCGCCGCGGTTGAGCTCGTTCAGTGCCGCGAACTCGTCGGCGTGTCTGCGCTCCTGGCCGAAGGTTCGCACGACACGCACGCCGGAGAGCGACTCCTGCAGGTAGCCGGTGATGTGCCCGATCGTCTCGCGCGTGCGCCGGTAGGCATCCGCTGATGCGATCCGGAAGACCAGCGAAGCGATGCCGATCAGTGGCAGCATGATGAAGGTGATCAGCGCCAGTTGCAGGTCGAAGGTGAGCAAGATCACGAGCGTTCCGAGGAGCGTCAGGCCACCCTGGAAGAGGGTCACGACGCTGTCGGTGACCAGCGTGTCGAGCGCCTCGACATCGTTGGTCATCCGCGAGATCAGGACTCCGGTCGGCCGCCGTTCGTAGAAGCTGACGGGTAGTCGCTGCAGGTGAGCGAAGATCGCCAGGCGAAGGTCGGCAAGGGCTCGCTGGCCGACCCACTCGACGAGGTAGGTCTGGGCTGCGGTGGCCACCCATACGATCAGCGCTGCGACGATAAACGCCACGACGATCAGCTCGAGGTAGTGGAAGTTGCGAGGCAGAATCCCGTCGTCGATCGCCCTTGCGGCCAGCGGCGCCGGCGCGAGCGATGCGGCGGTACCGATCACCAGCGAGGCGATCATCAGGACCACGCGTCCGCGGTAGGGAGCCAGGAGAGCGGCGAGCCCGCGCAGCCGGCGGCCGCGGCCGCTGGTTCCGCGCAGGCGGCGGCGGAGCTCGGAGATCCGCGTTGCGTGCGAAGCACTCACAGGCCGGCCGCCTGGCGCTCGCGTTGCTTGCGGGTCAAAAAGACGCTGTCGGGGAGCCCCTTCTCGACGATCTCGCGATACAGGGGCGAGCGCTCGAGCAGTTCGGTGTGCGTGCCGTAGTCGCCGACCCGTCCGTCCTCGAGCACCAGGATCTCCTCGGCGAGCGCGATCGTCGAGAGCCGGTGGGCGATGATGAAGGTGGTCCGTCCGGCCATCACCTCGGCAAGCGCAAGCTTGATCGCGCGCTCGGTCGTGGCGTCCACCGAGGAGGTGGCGTCGTCGAGGATCAGGATCCGGGGGTCGGCGAGGATCGCGCGGGCGATCGCGATCCGCTGGCGTTGACCGCCAGAAACACTGAGTCCCCGTTCGCCGACACGCGTGTCATAGCCGTGGGGTAGCCGCTGGATGAACTCGTGCGCCTGGGCGCGGCGGGCCGCGTCCTCGATCTCCGCGCGGGTTGCCTGCGGACGCGCATAGGCGATGTTGTCGGCCACCGTCGTGCTGAACAGGAACGGGTCGTCGCCGGTGATCGACACGGCGGCGCGCACGGAGGCCACGTCCACCTTGCGCAGGTCGGCGCCGTCGACCAGCACCCGCCCGTCGGTCGGGTCATAGAGCCGCGCGACGAGGGCGGCCAGCGTCGTCTTGCCGGAACCCGTTGCGCCGACCAGGGCAACAGTGCGGCCGGCCGGCACATCGAGGTCGATGTCGTGCAGCGCCGGGGGGGCGCCGGGCGCGTAGCGCATCGTCACGCCCTCGAAGCGCACGTGTCCGCTGCCGGCCGGGAGAGGTGGCGCGTCTGCTGGGGCCGTCAGGCGAGGCTCCCGGTCGAGTAGCTCGAAAACGCGCGCACCGGAGGCCGTGGCGCGCTGGGCCATGCCGAGCGAGACGCCGAGCGTGCGCATTGGGCTCAGCAGCATCAGCAGATAGGTGTAGAAGGCCGTGAACTGGCCGATGCTCAGCTGGTGGTTGATGACGTCGTGACCGCCCACCAGCAGGATCGCGGCCAGGCCGATCTGCGGCAGGAAGCCGATCAGCGGGTTGTAGCGGGCTTGCAGCCGCGCCTCGACCATCGACTGGTCGAAGACTCGCGCCACGGTGCGCTCAAAACGCGCGCGCTGATGCGCCTCGCGGGCGAACGCCTTGACGACACGCACGCCCGAGATGTTCTCCTCGGTGTCCGCGGTCAGTTCGCCGATGCGTTGCTGGACCTCCTGCAGGGCCGGCCGGGCGAGCCGGCTGTAGCGGTTCGTGACATAGACGACGAAGGGCACCGGGATCAGCGCGATCGCCGCGAGCCCGGGCTCGATCGCGAACATCGCCACGGCGGCGAGTGCGATCGACAGACCCGACTGCACGATGAACACCAGCCCGTAGCCCAGAAAGAACCTGATTGCCTGCAGATCGACCGTGACGCGCGACATCAGCTGGCCGGTTTGCTGATGGTCGAAGAACGCGAGTTCGAGCGACTGGAGCTGGCGGAAGAGCAGATTGCGAAGGTCGTACTCGACCCCGAGCGAGACCCGCCCGGCGACCAGGCGGCGTCCAGCGGAGAGGCCGAGCCGCACGAAGCCCGCGGCGGCGATCAGCAACGCCAGCTCGAGCAGCCGCCCGCGGCGATGGTCGTGGATTGCATCGACGGCCACGCCACTGATGTAGGGGATCGCGACGGTCGCCATGATCGCCGCCGCGGCGAGCGCTCCCGACCAGATCACGCCGCGACGGTACGGCCTCAGAAAGCCGAGCAGGCGGCGAAAAGTGCTCACTTCATAAAGTATAGTGCCTTCGTGATCATGGCACCGCCCGCCGGGATGTGCGAGCACTGCGCGTATCGGCGCCTGGTGGCGAACACGCGCGGATCGGTTTTCTCACTCTGCGAGCGCTCGCGAACTCAGCCGGAGCGGTTTCCGCGGTACCCGCCACTGCCGGTGCTGGCATGCGCCGGCTTCGAACCCAGGTCCGGCTCACAGCCGGACGCGGCTAGCGAACGATGAGCGTGCCCTTCATGCCGGCCTGCTCGTGACCGGGGACCGAGCAGTAGAAGGTGTAGGTGCCGGGAGCCAGGGTCAGCGTGAGAGTTCTGCTCCCGCCCGTGAAGGTCGGTGTGGCGCCGAGCACCTTGTTCTGCGCGTTGGCGATCGTGACGTTGTGCGGGAGCGGCGAGTGGTTGGTGAAATCAATCGTCACGTGGCTCGAGCCGGCGGTCAGCGTCGTCGCGCTGTAGGCGAGCTCCCCCTTGGGATTCGCCGACAGCGCAAGCGGGCCGTTGGTCGGTGCGGCGTTCACGGGCGTCACCGGTGGCGCCTCGCCGTCGGTCACGACGCTGGTCGTGTACGGCGGCGCCGGCGGCGGCGTCTTCGCGGTGACCACCGCCATCGTCACCGCAAATGCCACGAGCACGGCCGTGCCCGCGATCAGCAACCGGCCCTGGCGCGCCGAGGACGGAAAGTGCTCGCTGCGGATCCCGATCGCCGACACGAACACCGCCCAGGCCACCAGCAGGCCCGCGGCGATGAAGAACGGCGTCTTGCTGCGGTCGTGGAAGACGGCACTGGCTATGGCGGCGGCGTGAAACACGGCGCGAGCCTAACGGATCGCTCGTACGGAGGGCGCGTCAGGTCTAGATTCCGGCCGATGGATGAGGCACGGATCGAGGTTCGCCTGCAGCCGCGCGCCTCACGCGACGAGCTGCTCGGGTTTCGCGACGGCATCCTGCGAGCTCGGGTCTGCGCGGCCCCCGTCGATGGCGAGGCCAACCGGGCGCTGTGCCTGCTGATCGCGCGCCGGCTGGGTGTTGCGCCCTCGAGCGTCGAGGTGATCGCGGGCCGGCGTGCTCGCAACAAGCTCGTCCGCGTCGCCGGAATGGGGGCCGGCGAGCTGCTCGCGGCGCTCGAGGCCAAACCTTAGGAGGCCAGCGCCTCAGCGCTGTGCGATCACGGCTTCCGCCGCGGCATGACCGCTCATCGCCGCGCTCTCCAGCGTCGCGGGCCACCCCGTGGCCGTCCACGCGCCGGCGAGCACGAGGCCCTCGATCGCCGTCCCAGGCGCTGGACGCAGCGCCGCGGTGCCGGGAGCGGCACGGAAGGTGGCCGCGTGCTCCTTGGTGGCGCTGAAGCTCTCGAGGCGAGCCTCGCGAGCGTCCGGGAGCAGATCGGCGATCGCCGCGCTGTAGCGCTCCCGCAGCTGGGCGGTGCTCATGGCCATCTCCGCCTGCGCGGCGGAAAGCGACACGGCGAGATACTGGCGGTCGTTCCAATCCGCCGGCGTGCGGTCGAATATGTACTGAACGGGCGTGTCCACGCCAGCCGCGAAGCGATGCTCAACGATACGGCGGTCGTACACAAGATGCAGGTTGACGATCGGCGACGACTCGAGCGCCCCGGGCCACGCGGCGCCGCGCAGCGCCTCCGGCGGAAGCAGCGCGGCCGCTCGGTCGTGGGGCACGGCGACGACCACCGCATCGGCGCCGATCCAGGAGTCCGCGCCGACGACGGCGAAGCGGCCGCCGATCGCGGTGACCCGCTGGGCCGGCCAGCGCAGGTGAACGCTGACGCCGGCGCGCGCCAGAGCGCCAGCCGCAGGGTCGCCGATGATCTGCTGCAGCGGCGCGCGATGCAGGCCGACATCGCCCGCGGCGGCATCTCCTAGCAGGCCCTGCTGGAAGACGAACGCCCCGAGGGCAAGCGACGCTTCGGCCGCCGGCAGATTCAGCGTCGGCAGCGCAATCAGGTCCCACAGCGCGGCGATCGCGCGCGGGCTCTGGCCGTGGTCGGAGAGCCAGGCACCGAGCGTGCGCGAGTCATCCAGCGGCTGGCGTCCGAGCGCCAGCGCCGCGCGCCCGGCTGAGATCCGCTCGCGCAGCGAGAGGTGCGAGTAGCGCAGCAGCGCCCCGGCCAGGTGAAGCGGCGGGCGCGCGTCGCTCCGGCGCAGCCTCGCCGTTGGGCGTCCGGGCGCGAGCACCGGAATGTCGAGCCGCGGTTGCACCTCGACGAGCGACTCGCTGCCGAGCCTCGCGAGCAGCGCGCGGTAGGCCGGGCAGCAGCGCAGGAAGACGTGCTGGCCGTTGTCGATCCACAGATCGTTGCGCCGCACGGAGTAGGCGGCGCCGCCGAGCCGCGGGCGCACCTCCACCAGGGTCACGCTCGCGCCGGCCGCCGCGAGGTCAAGCGCGGCGACGATTCCGGCCACGCCGCCGCCCACGACGACGACGTTCACCTGGCGGCTCCGAGCAGGCTGCGCCCCACGACAGCGAGCTTCGTGGCGCCGGAGAGCGCCACGCGCGTATGCAGGATCGCCTGCGGGTCCGCCTCGATGCGGTCGAGCAGGCGGCGGTAGATCCCGCTCATCGCGAGCACGCACGCCGCGCTGCGCCGGTCGAGCAGCGCCGTCAGCTCGAGCCCGCGGGCGTACCACTCGCGTGCCCTTGCAGCCTCGAAGGCGACCAGCGGACCGACCGTCTGCGGGCTCGGGGCGCCAAAGCGCCGCAGATCCTCTGCCGGCAGGTAGGTGCGCCCGTGCTCGGCGTCCTCGCGAACGTCGCGCAGGATGTTGGTGAGCTGCAGAGCGACGCCGAGATCGTCGGCCAGCCCACCGGCGCGCTCGTCATCGCTGCCGTAGACCGCAACGCACAGGCGCCCGATCGAGCCAGCGACGCGACGGCAGTAAACGACGAGCTCGTCGAAGACTTCGTACGAGACTCCCTCCACGTCCATGCGCACGCCCTCGATCAAATCGAGGAACGACTGACGCGGAAGCTGAAAGCGGCTCTCGGCTTCGCGCACGCCGACGAGCACCAGATCGTCTCCCGGCGGCTGGCTGAGCGACTGGGCGGCGCCGCCGAGGAGCGCCAGCTTGCGCTCTGGCGGCAGCGTCCCGTCGCCGATGTCGTCGATGCGCCTGGCGAAGGCGTAGATCGCGAACAGCGCCTCACGCTTGCGAGCGGGCAGCAGGCGCATGCCGTAATAGAAGTTCGCCGCCTGGCGGCGGGTGATCTGCGCGCAGTACCGGCGCGCCTGCTCGCTCATCCGCCGGCGGCCCGGATCAAAAGACGGACGATCGCGCCAATCGTGCGCCGGCGCGTCGGGCGCGGACTGAGCGCGAGCACCTCGTAGCCGGCAAGCGCGAGCGCCTCCAGCGCGGCGCGGCCGCCGCCGGTGTAGCCGGCCACTGCGAGGCGTGGCCAGCCGTGCAGACTGGCCACGAGCGCGTCGCCCTCACGGAAGAGATCGGCGGTACGGGCCGCCTCGAGCGCGAGCACGTGGCGCAGGCGCTCGCCGACGCGCTCGGCGGCCAGGTCCTCGATCGTGCAGCCATGGCGCGCCAGGTCCTCGAGCGGTACGTAGACCCGCCCGCGCCCGAGGTCTTCGCGAATGTCCTGCCAGTGCTCGGTTAGCTGCAACGCGGTGCAAACTGCGTTGGAACGCGCTATGCGCTCGGGGCTGGCGGCGCCGAACACGTGGAGCACGAGCTCCCCGACCGGGTCCGCGGAGAGGTGGCAGTATTCGAGTAGGGCTCCCCAGGTTTCGTAGCTGTGGACGCGCTGGTCGACGCGGTTGGCCTCGATCAGCCGCTCGAACGGCTCGCGTGGAAGCTCGCAGGCGGCGATTGTCGGCGCCAGGGCCCGCAGCAGCGGGTGCGTGGCGGTGTCCGTGAAGGCGCGGTCGAGCTCGGACGAAAGCCAGTCCAGCGCTTCGAGGCGATCGCCGGCCACCTCGTCGCCGAGCTCGTCGACCAGCCGCGCGAAGCCATAGATCGCCAGCAGGTGCGCGCGCAGCCGGGCCGGAAGCAGGCGCGACGCCACGGGGAAGTTCTCCGTGGCGGCGCGGGCCATGATCGGTTCGGGGCGGGTGGGTACGGACATCGGCATGACCCGCGCTGGCGCGGGTGCGTGCAGCGTGACACACCGAGGGGACCGGACGCAGCACAGGATTGACTCTCATATAAGATTGGATCTCACCAATCAGAGCGAACGCGCTCGCCTGCGAAAGGGAGCGATCGCGGAGGGCGCAAATGGCAACTCCGAGCCGTACAGCAGTACTCGCGATCCTCTTGGCGGGCGCCCTCGCGCTCGCGGGGTGCGGCGCCGGCGCACCGGCCGGCGGCGGCCTGAGCGTCGTCGCGGCGGAAAACTTCTGGGGGTCGATCGCCAAACAGCTCGCCGGTTCCAAGGCGAGCGTTGCGAGCATCATCGTCAATCCGAACACCGATCCCCACAGCTACGACCCGACACCGTCCGACGCCCGCGCTCTGGCCGGCGCAAAGCTCGCGATCGTCAACGGCATCGGCTACGACAACTGGGCGCCGAAGCTGATCGCCGCGGACCCGCTCGCCGGCCGGATCACGCTCGACGTCGGCGCCCTGCTGGGACTGCGTGATGGCGACAACCCTCATCAGTGGTATTCGCCGGGCAGCGTCAACCGCGTGGCGGCCGCGATCACAGCCGACCTCACTCGCCTCGAGCCAGCGGACCGCGCCTATTTCAGCGCCCGTGAGCGCGCGTTCGAAACCACCGGGCTCGCCCACTACCACGCGCTGATCAGGCAGATCCGCGCGCGCTACCACGGCGTCGCGGTCGGCTATAGCGAGAGCATCTTTCAGCCCCTTGGACACGCGCTCGGGCTTGCGCTGCTGACGCCCTACAGCTTCGCGAAGGCGATCGCCGAGGGCACAGACGTCACGGCATCCGACAAGCAGATCGTCGACCGCCAAGCGCAGCGGCACCTGATCAAGGTGTGGGTCTTCAACAGCCAGAACGTGACGCCGGATGTCGAGCGCGTCAACCAGCTCGCCCGCGCAGCCGGGATTCCGATCGCGACTGTCACCGAGACACTCTCGCCGGCGAGCGACAGCTTCCAGCAGTGGCAGGTCAGCGAGCTGGAGGCCTTGCTTGCGGCGCTTGAGCGGGCAGGCGCGCGGTGAGCGTCGTTGCAGAGCTTCGCGCAGCGGCGGTCGCCCGTGGCGGCGTGACCATCTGGAGCGACGTCGATGTCGAGCTGTCCGCCGGTGAGTTCGTCGGAATCCTTGGACCCAACGGCGCCGGGAAGTCGACTTTCCTCGAGGTCCTGCTCGGCCTGCAGGCGCTGCGCGAAGGCAGCGCCTCGGTGCTCGGCGCTCCGGCGGGCGAGCGACGCGAGCGGATCGGCTACCTGCCGCAGCGGCGCAGCTTCGACGAGCACGTGCGCGTGCGTGGGCGAGACCTCGTGGCGCTCGGGGTGGACGGCAACCGCTGGGGCACACCGCTTCCTGGTGTCTTCGGCCGGCGCAGAGCCGCCGCGCGAGCACGGATCGACGCGGTGATCGCCGAGGTCGGCGCCAGTTCCTTCGCGGAGCGGCCAATCGGGGAATGCTCGGGTGGTGAGCAGCAGCGCCTGCTGATCGCGCAGGCGCTCGCACGCTCGCCAGACCTGCTGCTGCTGGACGAGCCGCTCGACAGCCTGGATCTGCCCAATCAGGCATCCGTCTCCGCGCTCGTTCAGCGGCTCTGCCGCGAGGATGGCATCACGGTCGCGCTCGTCGCCCACGACGTCAACCCTTTGCTCTCCTACCTGGATCGCGTCATCTACTTTGGCGGCGGCCGAGCGGTGATGGGAACCCCGGCCGAGGTGATCACGACGGAGACGCTGAGCGAGCTCTACGGCGCCGGCGTCGAGGTTCTCCGGCGCTCCGATGGACGGCTCGTCGTCGTCGGCCAGCCCGACATGCCGGCCCACCACCACCCGCACGGATGAACCCCGGATTCTCGGTCAACCCGCTGACGGACCTCAGCCGGCTCCTTCAGTACCCGTTCATGGTCAACGCGCTACAGGCCGGCACGATCGTCGCCGTGATCGCGGCGCTGGTGGGCTGGTTCGTCGTGCTGCGCCGCGAGAGCTTCATCTGCCACACGCTCTCGGTGATGTCGTTCCCGGGTGCGAGCGGCGCCGCGCTGGCGGGCCTGCCCCTCGCGTCGGGCTATTTCGTCTTCGCCGTCGGCGGAGCCCTGGCGATCGCGTTCGGATCGCGGACGGGCGGCCGCCGCAGCGCGACGCAGGAGTCCGCGGTGGTCGGCACCATCGGTGCGGTCGCGCTCGGGTTGGGGTTCCTCTTCCTCTCGCTCTATGGCGGCATTCTCGAGAGCGTCGAGACGCTGCTGTTCGGCTCCTTCGTCGGGATCACCCGCGGTCAGGTGGAGACCCTGCTGATCGTCGCGCTGCTCGCGGGACTGGTGCTCGCCGCCGTCGGGCGCCCGCTCTTCTACGCCTCTGTCGACGAGCGGGCTGCGCGTGCCGACGGAGTGCCCGTCCGGGCGCTGTCGGTCGTCTTTCTCGTGCTGCTCGGACTGGCCGTCGCGGCGATCGCGCAGATCGTCGGTGTGCTGCTGACGTTCGCCCTGCTCGTTGCACCGGCGGCGACGGCGCAACTACTCACCGTTCGTCTGCGGTTGAGCCTCGCGCTGGCGGTGGCGATCGCCGTGGCCGAGACCTGGGCAGCGCTGACGCTCTCCTATTTCACAAACGTAGCGCTCGGGTTCGCCGTCACCACGATCGCGCTCGTGCTCTACGGCTGCGCTCGGGCGAGCCGCGGGTTGCGGCACTGATGTTCGCGCTGCCGTTCGTTCGCAACGCACTGCTCGCCGGCTCGCTGATTGCGGTCGCGAGCGGCCTGCTCGGCTATTTCATCGTCCTGCGCGCCCAGGTGTTTGCCGGCGATGCCCTCAGTCACGTCGCCTTCACCGGCGCGCTGGCAGCGGCAGCAGCAGGCGTTGACCTGCGCGCCGGGCTGTTTGGCGCAACCGTGCTGATGGCGCTGCTGTTCGCCACGCTCGGTGAGCGTGCGCGCGCCGACGACGTGACGATCGGAGTCGTCTTCGCATGGATCCTCGGCCTCGGCGTGCTGTTCCTCGACCTGTTCAACGCGAGCAGCTCGGGCGGCAGCGGCATCGTCGGCGCGCGGGCACTGTTCGGTTCGATCTTCGGCCTGAGCACCGGTGAGGCGACACTCGCCGCGGCGGTCGCCGTGGCGCTGATCGCTGCGATCCTCGCGATCGCGCGACCACTCCTGTTCGTGTCGCTCGACCCGGCCGTCGCGATCGCCCGCGGCGTCCCGGCACGGCTGCTGGGGGCCGTTTTCCTCGTGCTCGTGGGGGCTGACGCGGCCGAGGCGACCCAGGCGGTCGGGGCGCTGCTGCTGCTCGGCTTGCTTGCTGCGCCCGCGGGTGCCGCGCATCGCCTGACCGCCAACCCCTACCTCGGCATGGCGCTGTCGGCAGGCTTGGCGCTGGCCTCGGTTTGGATCGGGATCGTGCTCAGCTACCGGATCGCGGCACTGCCGCCGAGCAGCGCGATTGTGCTCGTTGCCGGAGGCTTCTATCTGGCCACCCTCGCGGCGTCATCGCGACCGATCGCGGGAGTTCTACGATGGATGCGATGAACGAGGCCGACAACTGGATCACCCGGGCAGGCGAGCGCCTGACCGCAGCCGGCTACCGGCGCGGCGGGGCTCGGCGAGCGGTGATCGGCCTGCTCGGCCAGCAGCGCTGTGCGCTTTCGGCGGTGGAGATCGGCGAGGCGCTCGAGCGGGCCGACCGCGCCGTGTCGCGTGCCAGCATCTACCGGATCCTCGAGGAGCTCGAAGCCGCCGAGCTGGTGATGCGGATCGAGGTTGGTCATGGCGTGGTTCGGTATGAGCCGATCCGCCACGGCCGTGGGCACCATCACCACATGGTCTGCGACCGCTGCGGCCGGCTCGATCCGTTCGTCGACGAGCGCCTCGAGCGGGAGCTGCGCCGAGTCAGCGAGGATGTGGCGCTCAGAGTTGCCGAGCACGAGGTGATCCTGCACGGAGCGTGCGAGCGCTGCGCCGCCGACACCCCGGTTTGAGGCCATAGGTGCGAAGCTCCAGTTTCGACTAAACCACTCACGACGGAGGCGAACGAACATGGGCCTATTGGACAAAGTCAAGGCAGGCGCTGAGCAGGCCGCCAGCACCGCTCAGAAGCAGGCGCAGACCGTTGCCACGAAGCGTGAGCTTGGCCAGGCATACGCTGACCTCGGTAAGACGGCCTTCGGCTTGGTCGACCGTGGCGAGATCTCGCACGGCGACCTTGCGGCGGGCGTCGATCACATCCGCGAGCTGCAGGCGCGCCTGAGCGGCGAGGCGGATGCCGGAGCCGCCGCCGGCGGCTCCTCCGACGGGGAGGCCGACATCGTCGAGTAGCCGCGCCAGCGCAGCAGGTGAGCGCGAAGGCGCCCGCTCAAGCGCTGCGAAACGCCGCCGCCGCCGCGGCGGCGGCAATGGTGGCACGCGCCGGCGGTCAGCGGACGAGCGCCCGGGTGGACCCGCTGCAGTGGTCCTGAGAGCCTGGGCAACGTCGCGGTCGCTCGGCGCGGATGCGCACAAGCGGCGCCCCCGAAGCAGGCAGCCGGCGCCGCGCTGCCGAGGCGCGTGCCATTCTCCGCCGGCCCGAGTTTGGCTTGCCACTCGGCCACCGACTCGGCCAGCGCGACGTGGGGCCTGTCGCGGCGGCAACCTCACGGATCGGACGGCACCCACGTTGACTGCGCATGGACGAACTACGCTCGCGCCACCGTGATAGCGGCGATCAGGAATATGAAACGCGCGCGGCCGCCGCGATGAGCACCACGGCGGCGCCGGCCGCCGGCGGGGCCCATGTTGGGCGCTTGGAGGATCCGAGAGTTGTGCTCGCGATCGTTGTGACGACGCTTCTCTGGGCGTCGGCGTTCGTTGCGATTCGAACGGTGCGTAGCGACTTCGCTCCCGGCGAGCTTGCGCTCGGCCGGCTGCTGGTTGGTGCGATTGCGCTCAGCGCGATGATGAAACGGGGTCGTCTCGCGTTGCCGCCGCGACGCGACGTGCCCGCGATCGCCGTCTGTGGGGTGCTCTGGTTCGGCGTCTACAACGTCGCGCTCAACCAGGGAGAGCGGCTGGTCGACGCCGGCACCGCGGCGATGCTCGTCAACGTCGCGCCGATCATGATCGCCGTGCTCGCCACGTGGGTGCTGCGGGAACGGCTTTCGTCCTGGCTGCTCGGAGGACTGCTCGTCGCGTTCGCGGGAGCTGCGGTGATCGCCGTCGGGTCCTCGCGCCATCACGGCGGATTGGGCGGGGTCCTGCTGTGCGTGCTGGCCGCCGCTGCCTACACGGTTGCGGTGGTGGTCGAGAAACCGCTGCTGACGCGCATCTCGCCGATCACAGTGACCTGGGCGGCGTGCATCGTCGGCACCGTCGCCTGCTTGCCCTTTCTGCCGGGTTTGGTGTCCGAGTTGCGCAGCGCCCCGCCGTCGAGCACGCTACTCGTCGCCTACCTCGGAATCGGGCCCACGGCAGTCGCGTTCACGACCTGGGCCTACGCGCTCTCGCGCAGCACGATGGCGCGCCACGGTGCCACCACCTACCTGGTGCCGCCGCTCGTGATCGTGCTCGGCTGGCTCACGCTCGGCGAGGTGCCCGGTGTGGTCGCGATCGCAGGCGGCGCGATCTGCCTCGTGGGGGTGGCGCTGACGCGCCGGCGTTCGGCGCGCTGAGCCGGGCCGGCGACTAGGGGAGATCGGCGACGATATCGCCCAGCGGGCGGCGGCGACCGGTGTGAAACGGGAGTTCCTCGCGCGTGTGCCTCCGGGCCTGCGCGCCGCGCAGAACGCGCATCAGATCGACGATCGGCTCGAGCTCGTCGCATTCGAACGCCAGCAGCCACTCGTAGTCCCCCAGCGCGAACGCGCTGACGGTGTTCGCGCGCACCTCGGGCCGGCTTCGGCCCATCATGCCGTGCTCGCGCAACATCTCCGAGCGCTCCTGCTCGGGCAACAGGTACCACTCCAGCGAACGCACGTAGGGGTAGACAGACACGTACTTCCGCGGCTGCTCGCCGCGCATGAACGCCGGTGTGTGCGATTTCGCGAACTCGGCCTCGCGGTGCACGCCGATCGCCGACCAGGACGCTCGCAGCGACTGGCCGAGGGCGGTCTGGCGGAACGCGATCAGGGCGTCCTGCACCGCATCGGCGCTGTGCCCGACGAGCCACAGGAGCACGTCGGCGTCTGCCCGGTAGCCGGTGACGGTGTATGCGCCACGCAGCGTCGCGCCTGAGGCGTCGAGAACCTGCTCGGCCTGGGCCGCTGCCGCGGCGCGCTGCCCGGAGGCCAGCCGGCGGTCCGGGTCGGCCGCGAAGCTCGCGTAGAGAGCGTATGTCGGTCCGGGCGGCTCGCCGGTGCCTGCCGCGGCGCCCATCGCTCAGCGCCGGCGCGCGCGGGCGTCGAGTGCCGGGTTCGCGAATCCGTTGTCTGCCGGGTTGATCGTCAGCCCCGGCGCCACGATCGCGTCGATACGGTCGAGCAGCGCGGCGTCGAGTGAGATCTCCGCCGCCGGCAGCTGGGATTCGAGGTGCTCAGCGGTCCGCGGCCCGATGATCGCGGCGGTGACGGCGGGGTGATTGATGACCCAGGCGATCGCCAGCTCGATCAGCGACATTCCGGCCTCCTCGGCTAGTCCAGCGAGTGCGTCGGCGGCGTCGAGTTTGCGCTGGTTCACGGGCAACGTCAGATCGAAGCGCAGGGGGATCCGGTCGGCCCGGCGCGACTGCGGCGCCTGCGTCCCCCGGCGATAGCTGCCGGACAGCCAGCCGCTGGCAAGCGGGCTCCACGGGATGACGCCGATGCCGTGGCGAAGGCAGCTTGGCAGGACGTCGGACTCGATTCCCCGGGCGAGCATCGAATACGGCGGTTGCTCGGTCACAAAGCGCTCAAGGCGGCGGTCGCGCGAGACCCATTGCGCCTCGACGATCTCGGAGGCCGGAAACGTTGATGACCCGATGTAGCGGACCTTTCCGGCCCGAACGAGGTCGGTGAGCACCGAGAGCGTCTCCTCGATGTCGGTGTCGGCCTCCGGGCGATGGATCTGGTAGAGGTCGATCCAGTCCGTCTTCAGACGGCGGAGCGAGTTCTCCACCTCTTGGATGATCCAGCGACGTGAGTTTCCTCGGTGGTTGGGGCTCTCCGCCATATCGCCGTGGACCTTCGTGGCCAGCACGACCTCGTCGCGCCGCCCGCCCGCCAGCGCCTTGCCGACGATCTCCTCCGACTCGCCGCGCGAGTAGACGTCCGCGGTGTCGATGAAGTTGATCCCCGCGTCGAGGGCCCGGTGAATGATCCGGACCGAGTCGTCGTGGTCCGGGTTGCCCCAGCCGCCGAACATCATCGCGCCGAGACAGAGCGGACTGACCTTGACGCCGGTGCGACCGAGAACGCGGTACTCCACGCACGAAACCTAGCGAACGACGCGTGGCGACCTGCGGTCGTGCCAGGACGCGCAGGCGCAATTTGGTGCGAGCGGGCACGCGACGTGGATCGAGTTGGTAGCGTGAGGGCGCACGCATGACCGAGACGCCGACGGCGAAACGCTCGCTTCGCAGGATTGCCCCGCTTGCCGCGGCCGGCTGTGCGGCCCTCGTCGCAACGATCGCAGCCGGACGGCGCCGGGCGCCAACGCGCAGCGGGTCTGGCGAGGATCCGCAGGACCACCACCTCGCCGAGGACGAGATGGAGGCGCTCGCGACCGGCGAGGGCATGCCGGAGGCCTCGGAGCCCTGACGGGCGGGCGTGCCGGCGCGCCGGCACGGGCCAGGTGAGCGCAGTTTTCGCCGATCGTCGCGACGCTGGACGCCGGCTCGCCGAGCGGCTGCTCGCACTCGCGCCAGAGCGGCCCGTCGTCGTCGCGCTCCCTCGCGGAGGCGTGCCGGTCGGGTTCGAGGTCGCCAGGGCGCTTGCCGCGCCGCTGGATGTTCTGGTCGTTCGCAAGCTCGGTTCGCCACACAATCCTGAGCTTGGGGTGGGGGCGATCGCAGAAAGCGGGGCGACGGCCTTCGATGTCGCGGCCGCCGTGAGCGCCCGGATGGCACAGCCGTCACTCGACGCCACGATCGCGCGCGAGCGCGAGGAGCTGCGCCGCCGGGTCGAGCACTACCGCGAGGGCCGCGCTCGCGTTGCTCTCCGCGGACGCACGACGATCGTGGTCGACGATGGACTCGCGACCGGGCTGAGCGCACTTGCCGCGGTCCGTGCGCTGCGGGCCGATGACGTTGCGCGCATCGTGGTTGCCGTCCCGGTCGGCGCGCGGGAGTCGGTTGCCATGCTCGCCGTCGAGGCCGACGAGGTCGTTTGCCACACGATCCCGCGGCAGTTGCTGGCCGTTGGGCGCTGGTACACCGACTTCTCGCCGGTGTCAGACGAGGAGGTGATGTCGCTGCTGGCGGGCGGGGGAGGGCTTGACACCCCTACTCGGTAAGTATAGCCTTACGGTAAGTGGCAACTTACGCACAAGCCATCCAGGCGCTTGGAGACCCGACCCGGCGGACGATCTTCGAGCGCCTGGCAGAGGGGCCGAGCGCGGTCGGGGAGTTGGCAGACGGCCTGCCGGTGAGCCGGCCCGCGGTCTCGCAACACCTGCGCGTGCTCAAGCAGGCCGGTCTGGTCAACGACCGAAGGGACGCCAATCGCCGGATCTACAGCCTCGACCCGATGGGGGTGGGGGCCCTACGGGCCTACTTCGATCGCTTCTGGACACAGGCACTCGACGCCTTCAAGACCATCGCCGAACAACAGGAGGAGGGGATCGAATGACAGCTGGCACGACGGACACGGCGGTTCAAGCCGCGATCGTGGTGGACGTCGGGATCGACCGCGCGTTCTCGGTGTTCACTGACGGCATCGACTCGTGGTGGCCTCGCGAGCACACAATCGGAGCGGCGCCGTTGGCCGAGATGGTGCTCGAGCCGCGGGTAGGGGGCCGAGCATACGGCCGCGACATCCACGGCGGCGAGTCCGACTGGGGCCGCGTTCTCGTCTACGAGCCACCGCACCGCATCGTTGTCAGCTGGGACATCAATCTGCAGTGGTCTCACGAGGCCGATCCGGCGAAGGCCAGCGAGCTCGAGGTGCGCTTCCGCGCCGAGAGCGCGACGCGCACTCACGTTGAGCTGGAGCATCGCCACCTGGAGCGCCACGGCGGCGGCTGGGAGCAGATGCGCGACGCGGTCGGGTCGCCGCAAGGCTGGAACGGCGGCCTCGAGGCGTTTGCCGCTGCGACGGCGGCGGGGGGCGCTGAGAACGTTCTCCAGGCTGAGGGTGCGTTCGGGGCGGTCCGGGGAGGTTGAGCGACGCACGGTGCCGGGGCCAGCGACGCCCCACCGGGACAGTCCCTAAGGTGAGCCGATGGCGGGACGAGTGGTTGCTCGCGAGACGGTGGCCGGGGGTGGGCGGCGTGCCGCGTATGCCTGTGCCGGCGCAGCAGGCATCGCCCTCGCACTCGCCCTCGTGCTCGCACTGAGTTCGTCCGGTGCGCTCGCGAGCGGTGCTCGTCAGCCGCTGCTCCCGCCGCCGCGGATCGTCAAGGACTTCATTCCGTTCGGCCCCAAGCGCGAGCAGGAGATGCGGCGCTACGCCATCGAGCATTACGGCATCGACTCCTACAAACTCGTCGACCCGCACCTGATCATCTGGCACTACACGGCGAGTGCAACCTTCCAGAGCGTCTGGAGCACCTTCGCCGACGACGTGCCGGATGTGACCTACCACGAGCTGCCCCAGGTTTGCGCGCACTTCGTGATCGACACCAACGGCACGATCTATCAACTCGTCCCGCTCGACATCATGTGCAGGCAGGTCGTCGGTCTCAACTACACCTCGATCGGGATCGAGAATGTCGGCTTCTCCGACCAGCAGGTGATGGACGACGCCGCGCAGTACCAATCGGCGCTCGAACTGACGCGCTGGCTGCGCTGCACCAAGCACATCCCCGTCGCCAACGTGATCGGGCACAACGAGAGCCTTTCGAGCCCCTATTACCGCGAACTGGTGCCGGCCTTCCGCGGCCAGACGCACCTGGACTTCAACCGTGCCGACATGAACATCGTGCGAGCCAGGGTGGCGGAGCTTCCGTGCCGGCGCTGAGCCGGGGTGCTCAGAGGATCCCGGTCAGCACGAGCAGGCCGATGACGATGAGCACGAGTGCCGTCGAGGCGTTGCCCCAGCGCTCGAGCCAGCGGCCGCGGACCTGGTAGCCGCCGAAGCAGGCGGCCAGCGTCAGGACGACGATCGTTGCGATGGTCACGGCGGCGAAGATGACGAGTGAGCCGATCGCGGTCGCCACGCCGGCCGTGGTTGCCGCGAGAAAGACGGGGAGGATCGTCAGATCCGGCGACGCTGCGGCGCCGAACGGCACCATCACGGCCGCAAGGCCGTGCAACCGGCGCGTGGACGGTTCGCGGCGCTGCTCACTTTGCGCCGGCGACTGCTGCGAGTGACCGCCCGCATGGTGGTGTTCGTGCTCGTGGCGACGTTGTCCGCTGAGCTCGGCGATCGCGAAACCGACGCCGGTCGCGATCAGCAGGCAGCCGACGATCGCGTCCTGCGCGCTCTGCACGGCCGATCGGAACTGCAGCCCGACGACGACGATCACGGCGCCCAGCGCGATCGACACCAGCACGTGGGCCACCCCGGCCAGGCTCGACAGCCGAGCCATGCGCGCCGGCGGGTACCGGCGAGCGCGCCCGAGCACGGCCAGCGGCACCCAGTGGTCGGGCAGGACCGCATGACCGAAGCCGACGCCGGCGGCCGCTGCGAGCAGGGCCGGTGTGGCGGCGCTCAACGCGAGACCGCCCGCAACTCGGTCTCCGGGCGTAGCCTCGCGCGCAGGTGCTCGGTGTGGGCCACGGCCTCGGCGAGCAGCACACCGACGTGGTCGTCGTGCAACGAGTAGATCACGCTCTTGCCCCGGCGGGCGCCGACCACGAGGCCGAGATGACGCAGCACGCGGAGCTGTTGCGACACGGCCGACTGCTCCATTGAGATCTCCCGCGCGAGCTCGCCGACCGAGCACGCACCGGCGCCGAGGCGGCTCAGGATCGCCACCCGGCTCGGCGTCGACAGGGCCTGCATCGTCTCGGCGACGACGGCGGCGGTTTCGCGGTCCAGGTACTTGAGATCCGCGTTGTGCCGGCGGCTCATGCGCCGAGTTTAACATGAACACCTAATCAGATGTTTGCACTGTGTGCGCGCTCGGCGCGGGCCCCGGCGCCGGGCTCAGCCGGCGAGCGCGCAACGCGCGAGTTCCTCGACCAGCGCGTCAGCGAGCTGCTCGGCCGCCCGCGCGACGGGGGGCGAGGGCGGTTCGCCGGGCTCGAACCGGCTCGCCTCGATGCCGTAGACGCTGACCTGAGCCGGGAGGCGGCCCAGCGCCCGCGCAAGCTCGATTGCGTCCGCAAGCCCGAGCGCGTGGGTCGAGACGCCGAACAACGCCGCAGGCAATGGCCCGGCGGCCGCGTCGAGGCGGTACACGGTTCCCGGTGTCCCGCCAGAGCAAACCGCGTCAACGATCCACACGGCCCGGGCCCCGTCGCAGGCCTCGATCAGCTCGATCGGCTCGCCGCCGTGCTCGACCACCTCCACCCCCGCCGGCCCCCTGGTGGCCACCGCCGCGGCCACCAGGAGCCCGGCGCCGTCGTCGCCACGCCAGCGGTTGCCGACGCCGATCAGCCTCACACGCGTTCGATGTCGAGTTTCAGGAAGTGCGTCGCGCAGGAGATGCAGGGGTCGTAGTTGCGGATCGTCTGCTCGCAGCGGATGCTCAGCTCGGCGTCGGGCAGCTCGAGGGAGCGCTCGATCACGCCGCGCAGGTCGGCTTCGATGGCGGTCTGGTTCTGCGAGGTCGGCGGCACGATGACGGCATCGAGGATGGTTCCCGCCTCGTCGATCTCGTAGCGGTGGTAGAGCAGCCCGCGCGGCGCTTCGCTGACGCCGTGCCCGACGCCGGCCCGCGGCGTCACCTCGATCGCCGGGGCGTCCGGCTCCTCGTAGGAGGCGATCAGCGCGAGCGCCTCGTCAACGGCGTGCACCAGCTCGACGCAGCGCACGACGATGCTGCGGAACGGGTTGTGCTCGGGGGAGCGCAGTCCGGCGCCGGCGGCCGCCTCGCGGGCCAGTGGCGTCAGCTCGTCGTAGCTGGTCGCGAAGCGGGCGAGGGGCCCAACGACGTAGGTGGCGCCGTTGGTGCGCTGCGAGTGCAGCGCGTGCGACCACGGCACGTGGGACTCGACGAAGTGCGTCATGTAATCGGCCGCCGGGATGTCGAGGCCGGCGTCCGAGACAACCCGGCCGCGGTCGATCGGGTACTCCCCCGGGGCGGCCAGCGCGACCAGCTCGAAATCCTGCTCGTAATCTGGGAAGTCGAGCGTCGCGGTCAGCGTCACTGCGCCCAGCGCGATCTCGCGTGCGCGCTGCAGCCCTTCGACGAGCGTGGCGAGCTCGGCCTTGCGCGGCACGCGGTGAAGGCCGCCAACGCGCAGGTTGATCGGGTGCACCTCGCGCCCGCCGACGACGCGCATCACCTCGTTGCCCGCCTTCTTCAGCTTCAGCGCGTCGGCGACGATCGCGGGATGATCGCGCGCCATCTCGACGGCGCCCGCGTACCCCAGGAAGTCGGGGGCGTGCAGCATGAAGACGTGGAGCGCGTGACTTTCGATCCACTCGCCGCAGTAGAGCAGGCGCCGCAGCGCCCGCAGCTGGCCGCCGACCTCGACGCCGCAGAGGCTCTCCATCGCGGTGACCGCGCTCATCTGGTAGGCGACGGGGCAGATGCCGCAGATCCGCGAGGTGATGTCGATCGCCTCCGCGAAGTCGCGGCCGCGCAGGAACGCCTCGAAGAAGCGCGGCGGCTCGTAGATGTCGAGCGCCACCTCGGTGACCTCGCCCGCTTCGATTCGCACGCGCATCGCCCCCTCGCCCTCGACCCTGGCGAGCGTTTTGGTGGCGATCGTCCTGGTGCGCTTGTCAGCCACCGTGCGATCCGGCCCCGGCGAACGGCTCGGCGCTCGCGTTGAAGGTGTGGAAGAGGTGGTCGATCACGGTCTCGGTCGCGTCCAGGGCGCGCATTTGCCGGGTGAGAGCGCCGACGTTCGGCGTCTCCATCGGGCCGAAGCAGCCGTAGCAGCCGCGGTTGTAGGACGGGCAGATCGCGCCGCATCCGGCGTGGGTGACGGGCCCGAGGCACGGTGTTCCGTGGGCGACTGTGACGCAGACGGTGCCGCGGCGCTTGCACTCCATGCAGACGCTGGTCGTGGCGATCTGGGGGCGGCGGCCGGCCAGCTGCGCGCCGATCACCTCGAGCAGCTGATGTTTGTCGATCGGGCACCCGTGCAACTCGAAGTCCACGGCGACGTGCTCGCAGATGGGTGTGGAGGTCGCAAGCGTCGAGATGTGCTGCGGCTGGGCGTAGACGAGCGCGATGAAGTCGTCGACGTCCGCGAAGTTGCGTAGTGCCTGGATCCCGCCGGCCGTCGCGCAGGCGCCGATCGTGACGAGGCGACGCGAAACGCTGCGCACCTTCTGGATACGTTCGCGGTCCTCGGCGGTCGTGATCGAGCCCTCCACGAGCGAGAGGTCGTAGGGGCCGGCGACGGTCGCGCTCGTCGCCTCCGGGAAGTAGGCGATCTCGACCTCGCCGGCGAGCGCGAGCAGCTCGTCCTCGCAATCCAGCAGCGAGAGCTGGCAGCCGTCGCACGAGGAGAACTTCCAGACGGCGAGCTTCGGGCGACGGCGGGCCGCGGCGCTCACAGTTCGCGCACCCCCATCAGGGGCTCGAGTGTGTCGTAGCTGTAGACCGCTCCGTCGCGGCAGACGAGCGTCGGTCCGAGCTGGCAGTGCCCGCAATGACCGACGGCGCAGCGCATGTTGCGCTCCATCGAGAGGTAGATCTGCCCGGCGTCGACGCCGCGCTCGCGCAGCGCCGTGACGGCGAAGTGCATCATCACCTCCGGCCCGCAGACCAGCGCGATCACGGTCTCGGGGTCGAAATGGGCGCCATCGATGAGCTTAGGCACGACGCCGACCTTGCCGGCCCAGTCGGGGCGCGCCGCGTCGACGGTCACATCGACGTTCAGCTTCCCGCGTCTGCGCAGCGACTCGAGCTCGCGCCGGAACAGCAGGTCGCCGGGCGAGCGGCCGCCGTAGAGGAGCGTCACCTCGCCGTAATCCTCACACGAGCGCTCAAGTGTCTGGACCGCAGTCCGCAGCGGTGCGAGGCCGACTCCGCCGGCGATCACGAGCACATCGTGTCCGACGGCGTCCTGCACGGGCCACGTCGTGCCGAACGGCCCGCGCACGCCGAGCACCGCTCCCTGCTTCGCGTTGCAGATCGCGGCGCTGACCGCGCCGACTGCCCGCACGGTGTGGACGAGCAGCCCGTCGTGGGAGCCGGAAACCGAGATCGGTATTTCACCGACGCCGAATGCGTAGACCATCGTGAACTGGCCGGGGCCGGGCGAGATCGGAGCGCCGGCGAGCGGCTCGAGTGTCAGCGTCCAGGTGTCGGCGGTCTCGCGCCGGCGGCGGCGAACGCGGAAAGGCTGCGGCACCATCGCGCCGGACGCCGGCGCGGCGAGCTCAGGGGCGGCCGACATGGCCGTACACGTCGAGCAGGCGCAGGCGCGTCCACTGGAGGCGCTCGATCAGCGTCTGCGCGAAGCGCGAGACGAGCTCGTAGCCGAGGGCCGGGTCCGCGTCGCACTTGGCGCGCAGGCAGGCGCCGTCGAACGCCGTTGCCCGCACGCTGGTCAGCGCGTGGGCGTCGAAATGCCAGCGGTGCGGTTCAAACAGCCAGGACCAGCCGAGCACGTCGCCGGCCTCGAGCGTTTCGATCACCAGCGGGCCGCTGGCGGGAGCATAGGCCTCGATCGAGACGCTGCCGTGGCGAAGTAGATAGAAGATGTCCGCCTGCTCGCCCTCGCGGAAGATCAGCGCGCCAGGCTCGAACTGCACGTTCGAGCCGCAGCCGGCGACCAGCTCGAGCGTCTCGGTTCGCAGGCCGGCGAAGAACGGCGCGTCCTTCATGATCTCGGCGAGCGCCGTCATGCCGGCGCCCGGTCGGTGTCGCGGATCGCGGCCAGTTCCTCGGTGACGTCGATGCCGACCGGGCACCAGGCGATACAGCGGCCGCAGCCGACGCACCCCGAACTGTCGAACTGGTCATGCCAGGTGCCGAATTTGTGGGTGAGCCACTGGCGGTAGCGCGAGCGCCCCGAGCGCCGGACGCTGCCGCCGTGCAGGAAGGAGTGCTCGACCGAGAAGCAGGACTCCCACAGGCGGACGCGCTCGGCCTGCGTGCCCGCGAGGTCGCTGACGTCCTCCACGCTCGTGCAGAAGCAGGTCGGGCAGACCATCGTGCAGTTGCCGCAGGTGAGGCAGCGTTCGGCGACCTCGTCCCAGCGGGGGTTCTCGAGGTTGCGTGCGAGCAGGTCCCGCAGGTCGCCCGTCTCGACGGTTCGCGTCATCCGCGCCGCGGCGCTCGTCACGGCGTCCTGGGCGCCAGCCAGGTCGCGCGGTAGGACGTCGGTGCGGGGAAGCTCGCTCAGGATCTCGGCGCCGCGATCGGAGCCGGCCCGCACCAGGAAGCGGTGCCCGCCGTCAAGCAGCTCGCTGAGGACGAGGTCGCATTCGCCGCGGATCTGGGGGCCGCCGCCCATCGAGACGCAGAAGCAGGTGTCGGCGGGCTCGAAGCAGTCCACCGCGACGATGAAGATGCCGTCGCGCCGGAGCGCGTAATCGGCGTCCTGGTAGCTGCCGCCGAGCAGCACGCGATCCTGGACCGCGATCGCCTGAAGCTCGCAGCCGCGGACGCCGACAAAGGCGAGCGGCGGGCGCTGCGCGTCGTCGGCCTCGACCTCGAATCCCTCGCCGCTGCGGTGCGAGCGCCAGATGCGCAGGCGCGCCGGCAGCAGAAACTGCTTCCACGAGTGCGGGCCCACGGCGTAGCCGAAGCGCGCCTCGTCCGCGCGCCGCGTGACGCGGTAGCTCCCCGGTTGCTGCGTGTCGCTCCAGCCGATCGGCAGCTGGTCGGCCGATTCCAGGTCGTCGTAGACGATCGCCCCGTCACGCAGCCTCGGACCGAGCACGCGGTAGCCGCGACCGCGGAGAGCCGACACGAGCGATTCGAGCGCGTCGGGTTCGAGAACGGCGCTGTCGAGCTGGGTCACTTGCACCTTTCTTGCAGGTTCCCGCAGGTGAGCTTGGGCCTGCATCCGTGCAGATCGCGACGCGGACTGCGGAAGGACCGCAGGTCTCGCGACGCGACGGCCCGATCGCTCATCACTCTACGGCGCGGGGCCGATGCATACGTATGAACCTCGCCGCCCACGACCCGTCCCGAAGCGCGGCGCGCGCAGAGGCCGAGGCCGCCGTCCAGGTCGCCGAGCGGGGGCTCGAGTCGTGGCGGGAGGCGAAGGCCGACTGGCTTGCGTCTTTCTCCGCGTTCGTCGCCGCCGAGGCGACATCCACGGCCTCGGCGCTGGCAGGCGCCGGCGGCGCCGGCTGACCAAGCGCGGTCAGGCGCCACCGGGCGCGCCACCGAGCACGCGCTCCTGCAGCCAGTCGTTGCGGAACGCTCCACGGGGATCCAGCCGAGCCTGGAGCGCCACGAAGTCGGCGCAGCGCTCGTAGCGCTCCGCGATCGCGTCGGACCGCGCGAGAAACAGCTTTCCCCAATGCGGCCGCGGGCGGAAGGGGGCGAGCGCAGCCTCGATCTGCGCGAGCAGCGACTCCACGCGGCGCTGCTCGCGAAGCCAGGTGAAGTGGATGCCGACGGTGTCGCGGTGGTACTCAGGGCTCATCCAGAGCTCGTCGGCGGCGACCGTGCGGATCTCGCCGATGTGCAGCAGCGGGCGGATCTGCGGGGCGAGCCGGCGCAGGGCCTCGATCGCGGCGCGCGCGTCGGCGCGCGCGAGCAGGTACTCGGACTGGAGCTCCTCACCGGCGCTTGGAGTGAACTCGAGCCGGAAGTGCGCCAGGCGGTCGTGCCATGGGCCTGCCGCGCCCAGTTGCGGCGTGCAGGCGGCCGGGTCGCCGCCCGCGATCGGATGCAGCTGCGCAGTCGCCGCGCGGGCACCGAACAGCTCGCGCGGGGCCGCTATTTCGCCGTTCACGCGGCGCTTGACCCACAGCTGCCCCGCCTCCTGGTCCCAGCGCGTGAAAACGCTCACGCTGTATCCGGCGGCTGTCAGCTCGTCGAAGTGCTCGTCCAGCGCCTGCCAGGAGAGACCCTCGTAGACGACCTGGCTGACGTCGTAGGCCGGCTCGACGTCGAGCGTTACGCGCGTGATCGCGCCGAGCGCCCCAAGTCCCACGACGAGTCCGTCGAAGTCTGGATCGCCGCGGCGCGCACGGATCAGCTCGCCGCTGGAGGTCACGAGCTCAAGGCCGGCCACGGCGGTGGCGAGGTTGCCACGGCGGTCGCCGGATCCATGCGTCGCCGTGGACACCGAGCCCGCGAGCGAGATGTGCGGCAACGAACCGAGGTTCGCGAGCGCCAGGCGCTGCGACGCCAGCGCCCGGGCGAGCTCGCCATAGGTGATCGCGCCCGAGCACGTCACGGTGCCCGCCGCGGGATCCAGATCCAGCTCCGACGGCAGGCCGCGCAGTGACACGAGCTCGCTCGAATCGGCGATCGTGTTGAAGGAGTGGCGCGAGCCGAGCACGCGGATGCGCGGCGCCCGCGCAAGCAGCTCACGCAGCTCATCGACGCTCACGGGGCGCTGAACGCGCTCGGCGGTGTAGACGACGTTGCCGGCCCAATTGACCTCTCGCACCGCCCGGGACGCTATCGCGCCCCGCTCAACCGCCGGCTGGTGGACCGCTGTCGTCCCCCGCCGGCGCGGCGACCGTGATCGATCGCGCGGCCGCCTCGAGCATCTCGACGCAGGCGTCGAGGGCGATCGCGGTGGAGTCGAGCGTCACGTGGTAGAGCGACGGATCGCCGATGTCGACGCCGTAGAAGTGGTGCGTGTAGGTGTGGTGGGCGCGGTCCTGGCGGCGCTGTCGCTCGCGGGCCGTGGGCTCATCGATGCCCTCGAGCTCCATCGCCTGACGTATCCGACGCTTGGGTGGGCCGTCCAGGCGCACCCGCAGCACGCGCTCGTCGTGGCGCAGGAGGATCGCCGCGCCGCGGCCGAGGATCACCCCCCGCCCGGTCGCCGCCTGGCGCGCCAGGACCTCCTCGGTCGCCTGGCGGAAGTCGGTCGCCGTCGCCAGCGCCGCGGGCGTCCCCGACGGAGTCGCGATGTCCTGGCCGATGAATCCGCGCAGCATCCGCTCGAGCCAGTTCGCGCTGAGCTGCTCGTCATGCGCCTCGGCATCGTCGAAGGGGACGGCGAGCTGCTCGGCCACGGCCGCCGGGATCGCGCGGTCGAGAAACGGGACTCCCAGGCGCTCTGCGAGCGCGGGGCCGATCCGGCTGCCGCCGGCGCCGTAGGAGCCGGAGATCGTGACCAGCGTGCTCAATTGACAACCCCTTCCGCCGGGGCGCTGGGGCGCCGCTGCGGGCTCGAACTCTCATCGTCACGGTAGTGGTATTTGCCGCCGCGCAGCCAGGACGCCCCCGCCGCGATCAGGCAGGCGATGAAAGCGAAGGTGAAGGCCACGCTCAGAGCACTCGAGAACGGGCCGCTGATCAGTCGCGGAAAGAACGAGCGGTTCGTCAGCGCAGCCGCCTGCGAGGCGGTCAGCTGGTGCAGATGCGGCCCGAGCAGCTGCGCGACCGGGTTGTAGCCGAGGAACGCGGCGAACAGGGAAGCCACCGGCGGCAGATGCGCGATCGAGCGCGCCTGCGCCAACGGCAGGCCGTGCGCTGCGAGCCCCGACTGCAGGGCCGCGGGCAGATGGGCCGAGAGCCCGACGATCATCAGCGAGAAGAAGATGCCGATCGAGAGGACCATCGCCGAGTTCTGGAAGGTCGCCGCCATCCCGGCGCCGACGCCCCGCTGGGCAGGCGGCAGGCTGTTCATGATCCCGGCGCGGTTCGGCGACGCGAATAGGCCCATCCCGATCCCGTTCAGCAGAAGAACCCCCGCGAAAGCGGCATAAGGAAAATTGACGGGCAGGCGCTCCAGAAGCAGGAACGAGATCGCGGCGACGATCATGCCGGCAGTTGCGAACGGGCGGGCGCCGTAGCGGTCTGACAGCAGGCCCGACAGTGGCCCGGCAACCAGGAAGCCGGCGGTCAGGGGCACCATGTAGATGCCGGCCCACAGTGGTGTGCTCGCGAAGCTGTAGCCGTGCTCGGGCAGCCACACGCCCTGCAGCCAGATGATCAGCACGAACTGAAGCCCGCCGCGGCCGATCGCGGAAAGAAGGCTGGCGAGGTTGCCCGCCGCGAAAGCGCGGATGCGGAAGAGCTGGAGATGGAACATCGGCTGCGCCACCCGCGTCTCGATCACGCAGAAGATCGCCAGGACGGCGATGCCACCGATCAGTTCGGTGAGCACCTTCGGGCTCGTCCAGCTCATCGTGTGTCCGTGGTAGGGCTGGATTCCGTAGGTGATGCCGACCATCACTGCGATCAGCCCGACCGCGAAGGTGATGTTCCCGAGCCAGTCGATCTTCGCCGGCCGCCGCTCGCTCAGGTCCACGAGCTTCACGTAGGCCCTGAAGGTCCCGAACAACCCGAACGGGACCGACACCAGGAACACCAGCCGCCACTGCACGGGGGCCAGCAGCCCGCCGAGGATAAGGCCCATGAAGGATCCGGCGATCGCCGCGACGCCGTTGATCCCGAGCGCCAGGCCCCGCTGGTTTTCGGGGAAGGCGTCGGTGATGATCGCACCGGAGTTCGCGAACAGCATCGCGCCGCCGATTCCCTGCCCGATCCGCATGCCGATCAGCCAAAGCGCGCCGGCGCTGCCCTTCAGCCAGGTCGCCGCCAAAAGCAGCGAGAAAAGCGTGAACACGGCGAAGCCGAGGTTGTACATCCGCACGCGCCCGTACATGTCGCCGAGGCGGCCGAAGCTGACGACGAGGACGGCCGTCACCACGAGGAAGCCGAGGATCATCCACAGCAGGTAGTTCGTGTTGCCCGGCGTGAGCGGATTGAGGTGGATGCCGCGGAAGATGTCGGGCAGCGCGATCAGCAGGATCGAGGAGTTGATCGTCGCCAGCAGGACGCCGATCGTCGTGTTGGAGAGCACGATCCACTTGTAGTTGGCGGCAGGCGGCGCGGTTGGGCGCTGCGGCGCCAGGCGGCGGCCGGACCTTGGGATCTGCGGCGGTGGGTCTTGACCGCGGTCAGCCAACCGCGCGGCGCTCCAGCGTGCAAGGACGGGCCGACGGCACCTGCGCCGGCGGCGCCGGTACGCCTACTCGCGGTGCGGCTCTTCGCGGTGCGGCCTGGTGTTCGATGGCTCCGCCACAGCGAGCGTTTGCAGCCCAGGTCAGCGTTTTGGCCTTCACCGTTCACGATGTTCGCACCTGCGCTGGTCGGGCACGCGCGCCGGCGGTAGTGTGCGAGCGCATGGAGCGGGGGCGCGTCGCCGATTGGTTCAGCGGCTACCGCTCGGCGCTCGCGAAGCGGGATCTGCGGTTCCTGTTCGCCGGACTGGTCGTGTCGGCGACCGGCAGCTGGGCCTACAACGTGGCGTTGCTCGCGTTCGTGTTCGGCCGTACGCACTCGCTGGCCTGGGTTGGCGTGGCCGGCCTGGTTCGCTTCATCCCGGCGCTCCTGTTGAGCGCCTACGGCGGTGTGATCGCCGAACGCACCGAGCGCGTGCGACTGATGCTGGGGGCGGACCTCGTGTGCGCGCTCTGGCAGGGTGCTCTCGCGCTCGTCGCGGCCACCGGCGCACCGCTCGCTCTGGCGTTCGTGTTCGCGGCGCTGACGTCGGCCACGAATGTCGTCTACAGCCCGTCCGTGGCGGCGACGATCCCGTCGGTCGTCGGTGAGGACGATCTCGTCGCGGCCAACGCGTTGAACGGCACGATTGACAACCTCGTCGTGATCGCCGGGCCCGCCGTGGGAGCCGGGCTGCTGCTGATCGGCTCACCGGCAGCGGCGTTCGCGGCGAACGCCGCGAGCTTCGTGCTGTCGGCGGCGCTGGTGTCGCGAATCCGCGCCCGAAGCCGTCCGGTCGACGTCACGCAGGCGGGGACGGCCGGGCCGCTCGCGCAGATGGCAGTGGGCGCGCGGACGATCATCGCCCTGCCCGCGGCGCGCACGTTGGTCGCCTTCTGCGCTCTCGTGAGCTTCGTGTACGGGACCGACACGGTGCTGTTCGTCGGCGTCTCCGAGCACCGGCTGGCCACCGGGTCTGAGGGTTTCGGCTACCTGCTCGCCGGGCTCGGCGTCGGCGGCGTTCTGATGGCGGCAGCCGTCCACCGTCTCGCTGCCTCGCGCCGCCTCGCCCCGATCATCCTGGCGGGCGTTGCCGGCTACTGCCTGCCCACCGCGTTGCTGACTGTGATCACCAGCCCGGCGCTGGCGTTCGTAGTGGAGATCCTGCGTGGAGGCTCGACCCTGGTCGTCGATGTGATTGCGATCACCGCGCTGCAGCGTGCGGTGCCTGCGGAGCAACTCGGCAGGGTGTTCGGCGTCTTCTTCGCGTTCGTGCTCGGCGCGATCTCGCTGGGGACCGTGATCACGCCGGCGATCGTCAGCGCGTGGGGGTTGACGACGGGACTATTGACGATGGCCTTCGCCCCGCTGGCCGTGGGGCTGCTGGGCTTCCCGTCACTGCTGGCGATCGACCGCCGGACCAGCGCCCGCACGCAGGCGCTGGCGCCGCGCGTCGCGGTGCTCGAGGGGCTCGGCATTTTCGCCACGGCCAGCCGGGCGGTGCTCGAGAGCCTGGCCGCCGCGGAGACCGAACTCGCCTTCGCTGCAGGGACCACGATCCTGCGCGAGGGTGATGGCGCGGATGCGATCTACGTGCTCGTGGAAGGCGAGGTCGAGGTCAGCGCTCGCGGCGAGGCGGGCGGTCCCGACCGCGTCCTGCGGCGGATGGCGGCGCCCACCTACTTCGGCGAGATCGGCGTGCTCGAGCACATCCCGCGAACTGCGACCGTGAAGGCGCTGGGCGATTGCGCGTGCGCGCGGATCGCCGGCGACGCCTTGCTCGCCGTCCTGGCCACCGCCCCGCCTTCGGCGACGATGATGGAGAACGCTCGCAGCCGTCTGGCGGTCACGCATCCCTCGCGTGAGCTGACGTTCGCCGCCGACTGAGGCGCGGCGCTTGGTAGTACGGTCTTGGCGCTGTTCGCCACGCTCGTAACGCTGCGGCCGGGGGAGGGGAGAGGATGTGGGAACCGGGGGCGCTGGGCATGATTGCGCGGTCATAGGCCGCGAGCCGGAGCTCGCCAACCTGCGCGAGTTCATTGGCAGCGGTCCTTCGTCGGGCGCGATTTTGCTGACCGGCGGTCCTGGAATCGGCAAGACGACGCTCTGGGAGGCCGCGATCGCGATCGCGGCCGAGAGCGGATTGCGCGTGCTGTCGGCCCGTTCGAGCAGCGCCGAGGCACAGCTCTCGTTCACGGCGCTGATCGACCTCTGCGACGGCATCGAGCCGGACGCCTTGGCCGGGCTGCCCGGCCCTCAACGCTTCGCGCTGGAGGTGGCGTTGCTGCGAACGGAGCCTACGGACGCTCCGCCGGGGCCGCACGCGATAGCGCTCGGGTTCCTCAACTGCCTGCGGACGCTTGCGGCCCGCACACCGCTGCTGGTCGCACTCGACGACGTTCAGTGGCTCGACGCGCCATCGGCTGAGGTGCTCGAGTTCGTGGCACGTCGCGTCGGGAACACGCCGGTTTCCTTCCTGCTCGCCAGGCGCGAAGGCCCTGCGACAGCACTCGAGCGTGCGCTGGAACGCGGCCGTCTCGAGCGTCATGCGGTCGCCCCGCTGAGCGTCGGCGCGACCCGGCGGCTGCTCTCAGACCGGCTGGGCCTGAGCGTGTCTCGACAGCTCCTTCGGCGCATCGCGGAAGTCACGCTGGGGAATCCGCTGTTTGTGATCGAACTCGGGCGCGCGCTGCTGGCGAGCGGGGTGCCGGAGCCAGGCGAGGACATCCCGCTCCCGGGCGGGATTGAGGAGATGCTGGGGATGCGCGTGGCTTCGCTCCCGGCTGGGGTGCGGCGGATCCTGGTTGCGGTCGCATTGAGCGCCGACCTTCGCGTGCCCCAGCTCGTCGCGGTCGAAGGCGCCGCGGCGCTTGACACAGCGGTCGAGTCCGGCGTGGTTGTCATCGCAGGGGATCGGGTGCGTGCGGCTCACCCGCTGCTGGCCGCCGCCGCCAAGACCGGCTCACGCCTGGGCGAGCGGCGTGCACTCCACCTCGCCCTGGCGGAGGTTGCCGGTGACGCGGAGCTGCGCGCGATGCACCTCGCGCTCGCGGTGGAGCGCTTCGACGGCGATCTCGCCGTTACCGTCGCCGATGCGGCGTCCGGCGCCTCGGCCCGCGGGGCGCGCCAGCAGGCCGTGGCGCTGGCCGAGCATGCCCTGCGCCTCACGCCGCCGAACTCGGCGGCCCGCGCCGATCGCGTGCTCGCCCTCGGCCGACATCTCGAGGCCGCCGGCGAGATGGAGCGCCTGACTGATCTGCTCTCCTCGGAGCTCGCGTCCCTGCCGGCGGGCGCGCCGCGCGCGCGGGCGTGGCTGCTTCTGGCCGAGGGCACCGGCCCGAAGACGCTCGCTGAGATTGACCACCACCGCGATCAGGCACTGGCCGAGTGCGACGACGATCCGGGGCTGCGTGCCTATGTGCTTGCGAAAAAGTCGGCGACGGCAGTGGGCAGCGCCGTGGAGCAGCTCGGGGACGCCGAGACGTGGGCACGCGACGGGCTCCCCGCGGCGCGCCGCGGCGGCGCGGACCTCGAGCGCCTCGCACTCTACGGCCTCGCGTGGCCTCTCGCTATGACCGGACGTGCGATCGACGATCTCTGCAAAGCCTCGCGTACCGCGTCCGACGCCTCGGCCTACATCGCCGCCTCGCCCGAGCGCGTGGCTGGGCAACGCCTCGTGTGGCGCGGCGAGGTCAGCAGGGCGCGGTCAGCACTGACGCGTTTGCTGACGCTTGCCGATGAGCGGGGCGAACGCGAGTCCTACGCCCTCCAGCGGCTGCACGTCTGCGAGCTGCACCTGCGTGTCGGCGAGTGGGACGCGGTTGACGTCCATCTCGACGAGTGGGAGCAGTCATCCGACCGTGCGCTGATGTTCCGCCCGAAGTACGAGCGCTGCAGGGCCCTGCTCGCCGCCGGTCGAGGTGACGCTGACGAAGCAAAGCGCTGGGCGCACCACGCGATCACGCTGGCGCAGACCACCGGCTCCCGCTGGGACGGGCTGGAGGGACTCCGTGCGCTCGGGATCGCCGAGCTGCTGGCACACGCGCCCGCGTCTGCGCTGAGCAGCCTCCGCGCCGTTTGGGAGCACACCGAGCGCGAGGGAGTGCTTGAGCCGGGTGTGTTCCCGGTCGCGCCGGACCTCGTCGAGGCGCTCGCGGAGCTCGGCGAGATCGACCAGGCGCTCGAGGTGAGCGTGATTCTCGCTGAGCGCTCCCGCGAGCAGGAGCACCCGTGGGGAAGCGCGACGGCCGAGCGCTGCGCCGCCCTCGTGCGGCTGGCGGGAGGCCGCTACGACGAGGCGGCGGCAACCGCGCTCGCTCACGCCGTGGCGACCTACGAGGAGCTCGGCTTGCGCTTCGACGCCGCGAGGTCGCTGCTCAGCCTCGGCAGGGCGCAGCGCCGGTTCAAGCAGTGGGGCGCCGCCCGCCGCTCGCTCGAAGCCGCGCTGTCGCTGTTTGAGGAAATGGGGTCGCCCGGCTGGGCTGAGCAGTCGCGCTCCGAGTTGGCGCGAGTCGGGGCTCGCCGACCAAGGCCGACCGGCGAACTCACCGACGCTGAGCGCCGGAGCGCCGAGCTGGCCGCGGGCGGGCGCTCCAACAGCGAGATTGCCCGCGAGTTGTTCGTCAGCGTGCACACCGTTGAGGTGCACCTGTCCCGCGCCTACGCCAAGCTCGGCATCGGCTCGCGAGGCCAGCTCGCGGGCCGCCTGGCCGCCGAAGCCGGAGGTAAAGATTGAGGGTTTCCGCTATTGCCGCTCCGGCGGGCCGACCGTACGGTGGGCGGCGATGGCGGAGTACCTGCTTGAGATGTATGTGGCGCGCGACGATGCGCGTGGCGTAACGGACGGCGGAGAACACGCTCGTGCCGCGGCCGAGGAGCTGACGCGCCGCGGTACCGCCGTCCAGTTCTGCCGCTCCATCTTCATCCCTGCTGACGAGACCTGCTTCGTCCTGTTCGAGGCCGAGTCGGCCGACGCCGTGCGGGAAGCCGCACGCCTTGCAGATCTGCCGTGCGAGCGCGTGAGCGCCGTCGCGGCCGTTTCGGGAGCTGTCTAAACCATGGAGGAGCGAGAGAGATGAAGAGGTTGCTGGCAGTTGTGTTCGCCGGGGGCGTGATGCTGGTTTCGCCATGGTCTGCTGCAGCTGGTCCCGCGGTCGCTCCGACGATCACCGCCCAGCCTGACATGGCCCTCGTCGAAGAGGTCACAGATGTGGGCAACTTCACCGCGGCGGCAACCGGATCTCCGGCTCCAACGGTGCGCTGGCAGGTGGCGACGGACCGCAACGGCCCGTGGGCCGACCTCACGGGCAACGCCACGGAAACGAGCGCGACGCTGAGCGTTACGGCATCGGCCGGCAATCTTGGCGACGCCTACCGGGCGGTCTTCACCAACTCGGCCGGCACCGCCATCTCGCGGCCCGCGAAGCTGGTGTCGCGCATGGACTGGATGCGCGACCTCGGGAGCGACATCGCCAACGTGCCGCTGAACGAACTGACGATTCCCGGCATGCACGATATGGGCACCTACGGGATCACGAACAACAGCGGCGACTCGCTGGACGACCAATTGCCGCCCTGCCCGCTGTTTTTGTGCGACTCGCTTTTTGTGTCCTTTGCGCGAGCTCAGGATCCGACCAAGACGGCGGCGGAGGCGCTGACCGACGGCATCCGGTACTTCGATCTTCGGATTTGCGGCCACGACCAGAATGGCGAGCCTGACGTGCCTGCCAACTGGCCGGATTTCACCCAGGCGCCCGTGGCCTGCCACGGGCTTGAAGCCGGGGCGCTCTCCGACATCCTTTCGCAGACCCGCGCGTTCGTCCTCGCACACCCGACGGAGGTTGTGATCCTCGACTTCAACCATGAGTTCCAGCTCGATCTCGACGACCTGGCGCAGCAGATCGAATCGGCCTTCGCGCTGCCAGGCGGCGGCTCGCTGCTCATACCGCCGCAAACCTGCGATTTCGCCGATCCCACGCCAGGCGAGTGCGCGAACCACCTGACGTTGGGCCAGATCTGGTCACAGCACATGGGCAACGTGATCGTGAACTTCGAGAACGACGGCGCGCCCGGATCGACCCAGCTGTCTCCGATCTCCCCCTATCCATCTTTCAACATCCAGCCGGAAACGAACCTCGCGTTCTACGCCGAATTTTCAAACTTCTGGGGAGCTCTGGACGGCGTCCCGGCGGCGTCGCATTTCTGCACGGTGGGGGGCGCGACGACGAGCTGCTTCGGCAACGACGCGAGCGTCGGCGTCGTCCTGCCGGCGGTACTCAACACGCTGAGCACGCGAAGCAGTTTCTCCGACTGGCGGCACCTCTTCGTCCAGTTCCTGCAGACGACGCCCGACGGCGAGTACATAGCGAACAACCTCGACGGCAGCCTGCACGACATGGCCATCGGCAACGACGGCGGCTCGAATGCGGTGATAGGTCCGGCCCTGTTCGATTGCGCCACGGGTGTCGGCGACTGCTTCGCGCAGTACCGCCCGGAGAACGTGAACATCCTCGCGATCAATTTCTACGGCGAGACCAACCTCACCACGCTTCATCCGCTGACCCAGGCCGAGGTTTCCGATTGTTATTACGACGACGGTCCGTGCGATCTGACCGAGGCCGAACAGAGCACGATCAGCTGCACGTTCTCTGGGCTCCCGGTCGTGACGTCCTGCACCTACACCGACCCGCTCAGCTTCGACTTCATCGACCAGGTGATCCGCTTCGATGAGTACGCGAGAACGGCCCCGGTCGTCGATCTGAGCGCCTCGTTGGCGCCGGCTTCGACGGGCTGGTACAACGCAGCCACGCTCGGCGGCGTGGGCAAGACGCTCGGCTTTGGCGTTGGCGCAAGCGACTACCGCTATCCAACCGGCCTGACGGCGCTCAGTTGTCTCGATGGCGGCACGCCGCTGGCGATCGGACCCAGCGTGCCAACCACCGCCACGAGTGCCGGCGGTGGCGGATCGCTCTCCGACGGCGTCCACCAGGTCAGCTGCCAGGCAAGCGACGGCGCCGATCAGGGGTTCAGCCAAAGCGGCAACACCGGCGCGGGCCCGGGCTCGAACGCTGCGGCCGTCTTCGAGATCGACACCCATCCACCCACCGTCACCTATACGGGCAACCTTGGCACCTACGGGATCCTCGTTCCGGTCGCGATCACCTGTACAGCCGCGGACGCGCTGTCGGGTGTCGCCACGACCACCTGCGCGAACGCTTCGGCGCCAGCCTGGTCCCTCGGCGCCGGCAAGCACACCCTTTCGGCGACGGCGACCGACAAGGCCGGAAACACGGGAAGCGGCACGACGAGCTTCACGGTCACGGTGTCCGCAGCTGACCTGTGCACGCTCACGCGTCAGTTCGTGCAGGGGTCGGCGGCATACAGCGCCCAGCCCTTCTTCATCCGGGGAGTGCTCACAACGCTCGTGGCTGAGGACTGCGCCGAGCTGACCTCGATCGCAGCAGAGAAGACGCTCAAGCAGGCGCTCCTGTCCGCCTACAACCAGGGCGTTCACTCGCTCGCCCTCAGCGGCTGGCTCACCGCGTATCAGGCGAGCGTTTTGACTGGGCTGAGCGGCGCTCTGTGACGCCGTGGTCTCGCAACCCCGAAGCAGCGTAGCGCCAACCAATAGGGCCATCGGGCTCTCACACCACCCGTTAGGAGGCTAGATCATGAAAGCGATAGCGGCTGCGGCCGGCGTCGACGACCGCGTGGACGTTTTCTATCTCGACGACGCGGCCAGTATGCACTGGCTGAGTCCGGCTGCAGTCCCGGCGCTCGGGGGCGTCTTCACCTCGGCTCCCGTGGCTGTGAGTTCGTACGTCCAGCCGCCGCTGGTGCTCGAGCCTGAACCGGTCGAGCCGCCCTCGGTGATCTCCGGGCTCGGGGTCAAAGCCTCGGAAACACCGCCAAGCCCAGCTCCCGCCGGCCAATCGCCGGCCGGCGCGGCCAAGCCGGCGTCAAAGGAGGCACGGATCATCCGCCCGCCGGGCGGCGAAGTCGTCCGCGTGCAGCAACTCGACGTCTTCGGCTTGGGGCTCGATTACGCGATGTACCACAAGCGACTGTTCAACGACGACGCGAACAACACGAGTCCCTGGCCTAGCTTGGGCGGCGTCTTCACCAGCACTCCGGCGGCGATCGCGTGGGGTAGCGATCGCGTCGACGTGTTTGGCGTCGGCATGGATCGCGCGATGTACACCAAGACGCTGACCGGCTCGGAGGTGACGCCGAACTGGCAGAATCTCGGCGGCGTCTTCACCAGCGCGGCAACGGTCGTCTCGCAGACAGCCGGTCAGCTCGACCTGTTTGCCAGGGGCCCCGATTTCACTCTGCGGCACAACCAGTTGAACGGATCGCAATGGTTTGGCTGGCAAAACCTCGGCGGGAACCTTGCGTCGCCGCCGGTTGCTGTGAGTTGGGGCGAAAACCGGGTCGACGTCTTTGCGATCTTCAACGATCGGGCGTTGTGGCACCGCTGGTGGGATGGCCAGATCTGGAACGACTGGGAGAGCCTTGCGGGTGCCTACAGCGAGGAGCCCGCGGTCGCGACCTGGGGCGTGGGACGGTTGGACGTTTTTGTCCTCGGCGATCCGCACCTCGCGGGCGACAAGCCGCCGGATCGCGACGTCTACCACTATTGGTTCAGCGACGGAGCATGGAGCCAGCCTGTGGCTCTGAAGAGTCCCAACCCCAATCACGCCGTGTTCGGGGCGCCGACCGTGGTTGCCAGCGGCGTCAACAGACTGACGGTCTTCGCTCCTGGGCTCGAGGATCCGGGGCACGACGGCTCCGCGAACCAGACGCTCCTTCAACTCAGTTCCAGCACAGATGTCTGGGGCGACGGACCCGTCGGCTCATCGACAGGGCCGGTCGGGTGGGGAACGCGTCTCGATGGCCCGCTGCATCTTCCCAATCAGGGCATCGTGTCAGTCGACAACGTCAAGGCGATCGAACAGAGGTCCGGGGCCTTCGAATCGGACACCGACTACGCCAGTGCGTCCCTGGCGGTCGGAAACTGGCCGTCTGTTACCGCCGTGCAGTTCATGGGCGACATCAGCACCGACCAGGAGAGCCAGACAAATCTGTTGTCCTTGGGACCGACGACGATGGAGTTGGCCGAACTGGTCAGCTTCAACTATCTCGTCGTGAACAACGGGTCCGCTGCTCAGGCCGCGGCAATGGCTGCGCTGGCGCAGGGAGGAAACACGCTCAATGCCGGGAGCGTGACGTCGATATCGACCCAGATCCAAAGCGGGGTCACAAAAATCGTCGAAGTCGGGATCGACTCGGTACTGAAGGAGGTCCCGGTCGTCGGCAGCATCGTGGGCCCTATCGCCAACTGGCTCATCGATCAGCTGGCCACGATCGTGTTCGCGAAATGCGACGGCCTCGTCGCCGCTGAGCTGATGGTGTTCCCGGGCAAGCCGGACCCGACCCTGCAACTTACCGACGCGCCCGTCACGCACCCTGGGACCGACTCGGCCACGGGCTGCGGTGACAACTCGGTCTATGAGGTATGGCGAACCGTTCAGACCGGAATCACCTCGGCACGCCTGAACGCCTGAGCACTGACGACAGTCGGGTGTAGGTGGAGCGCTCAGCTTGGGCGCTCCACCGTGACCCTGGCGGAACTCGAACCGCGACGAGCGAACTATGATCGGCGCCGGCGTTGGTGGCCGGCACCGCCTCGGTCATCGACGTCGATGTGATCCCACACCGCAGGAGCCACTGTGACCGCCCTGATCGACTCGACACCGCGTGCCGACGGCTACCGGATGCCGGGCGAGTTCGAGCCTCACACCGGCTGCTGGATGGCCTGGCCGGAGCGGCCCGATAACTGGCGTGGCGGCGCGAAGCCGGCACAGTTGGCCTACGCCGCCGTCGCCGAGGCGATCAACGCCACCGATCCGGTGACGATGGCGGTTTCCGACGCGCAGTTCGAGCATGCCCGCTCGCTGCTGTCGGCCTCGATCCGCGTCGTCGAGATCTCGACCGACGATGCTTGGATGCGGGACACGGGTCCGACGTTCGTGACCGGGCCGGGCGGCGGGCGGCGCGGGGTCGATTGGCGCTTCAACGCGTGGGGCGGGCTGGACGGCGGTCTGTACGCGCGCTGGGATCGCGATGATCGGGTGGCGCGCAAGGTTCTCGAGATCGAGGCTGCCGATCGCTACGCCGCCCCGATCGTGCTGGAGGGAGGCTCGATCCACGTGGACGGTGAGGGCACGGTGCTGACGACCGAGGAGTGCCTGTTGCACCCCAATCGAAATCCCGGCTTCACGCGTGAGCAACTGGAGGAGATCCTCTGCGCCTATCTCGGGGCACAGAAGGTGATCTGGCTCGGACGCGGTGTCTGGGGCGATGAGACCGACGGCCACGTCGACAACCTGGCGTGCTTCATCCGCCCGGGCGTAGTGGCGCTCACCTGGACCGACGACGAGGCCGATCCTCAGTGGGAGATATCGCAGGATGCCCGCAGGCGCCTGGAGGCGGTCACCGACGCCCGCGGGCGGGCGCTCGAGGTGGTGTGCATGCCGGCGCCTGGGCCGTTGACGATCAGCACGGAGGAGGCCGCCGGCGTTGCGGTGGTCGCGGGCACGCAGCCGCGGCGAGCCGGCGATCGTCTTGCCGCCTCCTACGTGAACTTCTATGCCGGAACGACGCGAATCGTGTTTCCGCTCCTCGACCGGCGAACCGACGACGCTGCAGCGGGAGTGTTGCGTGAGTGCTTTCCCGGCCGCGAGGTGGTCGGGGTACCGGCACGGGAGATCCTGCTTGGCGGGGGCAACGTCCACTGCATCACCCAGCAGGTTCCCGTCGCGTGATCGCGGCGGCGCTCAGCCGCTGACCGGATCGGTGAGCGTGCCGTAGGTGTCAGGGCGACGCGTGTTCAGAAGCGGAAACAGCTCGAGCCAGTCCCGGCGCTGGTCCAGGTCGAGACTCGCGACGAGCACCGCCGGCTCGTCTCGCGGAGCCTGGACCAGGATCCGCCCGTAGGGGTCGGAGATGAACGAGGATCCGTAGAAGCGCAGCGGCGGCTCCTCACCGACGCGGTTCACGGCGACCATGAAAAGTCCGCTCGCGATCCCGTTGCCCGTGATAACGCGCTCCCACAGAGGCTGGGTGTCGAAGTCCGGATGGTCGGGCTCGGAGCCGATCGCGGTGGGGTAGACGAGCACATCCGCACCGGCGAGCGCGTAGGCGCGGGCGAGCTCGGAAAACCACTGGTCCCAGCAGGTCGGGAAACCGAGCTTCACGCCATCCAGTTCGAGGACAGGAAACGGCTTCGGCTCTGGCGGGCCGGGGTGGAAATAGCGGTCCTCGTGGTAGCCCGCCGTCCTGGGTATGTGCAGCTTTCGAGTGCGAGCGACGAGCCGCCCGTCGGGCGCGACGACGATCGCGGTGTTGTAGCCGAGCTCATCGCCTTCCGGTCCCGTCTCGAACAGGGAGGCGTGGATGTGCGCACCGGTCTCCGCGGCGAGACGCGCCGCAAACGTCCGCGTCGGGCCGTCGGCGACGCTCTCCGCCACGACGCCGCTGGCGGCCGGGCCGCCCGGCCCCACCGCGAAGTAGGCCGAGAGTGTGAGCTCCTGCAGGCAGACCAGGCGCGCACCTTCGGAGACGGCGGCGCGCACGCCGTCGGCGAGGTGTTGCTGGTGCTCGACCGGGTCGGGATGCCAGCGGTGCTGCACGGCGCCCACACGGAACAGACCGCGCTCGGCGCGCGCCTGACGCCGGCGCGCCGGCGAAGCAAGCGGCGCGGTTGCCACGATGAGCTGCATGGAGGTGGCGACGATTCTAAGTCGCGAGCCGCGCTTCAGCGCGGACATCTCCAGGAAGGCGCGGGATGGGCCCGGCTCGACGCGCGCGGCAACCGCGAGTAGCTTTTGCTCTGAGACGGCGTGCACCGGGCGTCTTGCCCGGTTGCAACGGCGCTCAGGAACCGGATCCTGTGACGATCGGAGGCGGCATGAAGGTGGTCAACTGTCCGTGCGGCGAGCGCATCGAGGGCGAGACCGACGACGCGGTCGTCGAGGAGGTGAATGCCCACCTTACGAGCGCCCACCCCGAAATGGCGGGCAAATACAGCAGCGAGCAGATTCTCTCGATGGCTAGCGAGCAATAACAGTTCGCCTGGCCGCCGTCGGCGTCACGGAGTCTGGAGGTCCAGGATCGCAGCAGCGAGCCACTGAACCTCCTCCTCCCACCCCGCGACAGGTGCGACGGGTCGCACCACGAACTTCGACAATCCGGCGTCGAGGTATCGAGCGATGAGCGACCGCAGAGCCTGCGCGCCGATCGGCAACAGTTCGAGCGGGTCGACGTCTGCTCTGCGTGCCGCGTGAGCTTGGAGCAGCTCGGGCGTGATGGTTGTGCGGGCGTAGGCGATGCTCATGCCGAAATGTTCTGGGTCTATTTCGCGCCCGGCGCGCTCGGCTGAGGCCTGGATCTGTTCTCGTGCGGCGCGTGCCTCGTCGGGCCTGAGCAGCGCGCCCAACCATCCGTCGGCGACCCTGCCGACCCGTTCGAGCGCCTTCGGCCCGCGCCCGCCGAGCCAGACCTCCAAGGGGTTCTGAAGCGGACGGGCGGCCGCGGCGAGCGCGGCGAAGGACCATCGAGCCGAGTGATGTTCGACTTCTTCGCCTGCCCACCAGGACCGCAGGAGTCCGAGTACCTCCTCGAGCACGACACCGCGATTCGCACCTGCCAATCCGAGCACGTCGCGCTCACCAGGCTGATCGAGTCCAGGCACGAAGCTCAGCAGCAGGCGGCCGCGGGAGAGCTGGTCAAGTTGCGCGAGCTCCTTGGCCAGAAGGTATGGATTGCGGCCCAGCGGCACGACGTTTGCGCCGAGCCGCAGACGGCTCGTCCTGCCGGCGATCAGCGCCAAGCCAAGCAACGGATCAAGCACCGGGGCGACCGGGAGGTCGGAGAGCCAGACGCCATCAAAGCCGCTGGCCTCCAGGACGTCGGCAAACGCGATGACATCGGTGCTCTGCTGCGACCCGGCCCCCGGCGCGACGGCGAAGCGGACTTTCATCTTGCCAGCACCATGAGGCAGCTTTGCAGACGACGTGCTCGCTGCTGCACCTGCGAACGGACCGGCCTTTCACGGTCCGGTCCGCGGACAGGTTCGCGCGAGCGGGCTGCGTCAGCCCACCCGACACCTCGCGCCGAGTAGGTTTCGAGTCGGCGTGGCCGACTCGACTCGTATTGGCGTCGTGTTCCCTCAAACCGAGATTGGTGGGGATCTCGGGGCCGTGCGCGAGTACGTGGCCGCCGTGTCGGAACTCGGATACGCCCACATCGCGGTCTACGACCATGTGGTGGGCGCAGACCCGAACGTGCATCGCGACTGGACGGGCCCCTACGACGTCAACAGCACGTTCCTGGAGCCGTTCGTGTTGTTCGGGTACCTGGCGGCCCTGACCTCGCTGGAGCTCGTCACCTCGATCCTCATCCTCCCCCAGCGCCAGACGGTGCTGGTCGCAAAGCAGGCCGCCACGCTCGATCTCCTGTGCGCGGGCAGGCTTCGCCTGGGCGTCGGACTCGGCTGGAACGCGGTCGAGTATGAAGCTCTCCGCGAAGACTTCTCCAACCGCGGGGCGCGGGTCGGCGAACAGGTCGAGCTGCTGCGCAAGCTCTGGACCGAACGCAGCGTGACGTTCAGCGGGAGCTACGAGACCGTCACCGGCGCCGGGATCGCGCCGCTGCCGATCCAACGCCCGATCCCGGTCTGGTTCGGCGGGAGCCACCCAGCGGCCCTGCGGCGCGCCGGCAGACTCGCGGACGGCTGGTTTCCGATGATGGAACCCGGCCCGGGCCTGAACGACGCGATCGCAACGATCCGTGAAGCGGCGGTCGAGGCGGGGCGAGATCCGTGGGCGATCGGCATCGAGGGTCGCACCAGCGTGGGTCGTGCAGCGGAGGACGCGATCGCCGGGGACGTCGCCGCGTGGCGCGCGGCTGGGGCGACCCACCTCAGCCTCAACACGATGCGAGCAAACCTCACGAGCGTCGATCAGCACATCGCGGCGCTTTCGGCCGCCGCCTCGGTGTGTTTGGCGGACTAGGTCATTCGCAGGGTCGTGTGTCTGCTTCTACCGAGCCGCTGTTTCGCCAGCCAACGGCTCGAGCAGTTGGATGACGTTGCCCTCCGGGTCGATGGCGTCGCACCGTCTGAACCCGAGGAAATCCCACTGGGTGCTCGCCGGATCTATTTGACCACCCAGTACGGCCGCCGGCGATCGGAGATCCTCGATCCGTGCAACCTGGAACCCGAGTTTGATCGCGGCTGTCTCGCGCCGGCGTGCGGGCACCGACAGCTGGATCGTCGCCGCGACGGACGCAGGGATGAGGACGAGCGACAGGCGCCAGAGGTCGGATTCGAGGACGGCGTAATCCGAGGCGTTGTCTCCAACCGCCAGCCCAGCGCATCGCTCGTAGAAGGAGCACATTCGCTCGAGATCCTTCACGTAGATGACGGCTTCGGCCCTCACAGAGGTCGAGCTCCGTCGTGGCGAAGGGATCGGGTCGTGGGCACCCGCCACGCGTATCCGCCAGTCTCGATCGACATTCGCGCCACCTCCGTTCTCGGCCCCGGCGCCCTGCAGCCTACGTGCTCACCGGGGCGCTCGGCGCGTTGCCCACTTCCGGTGGCGCCGCGGGACAGCTTCGTCGATGGGATGGCTCGGCGCACGTAGGATGGCCGGGTGCGCGACGGGAACGAGGCCACCGATGACACTGCTGCCGGCGCGATCGGCGCCGTCGGCAGGCGGGGGATAGATGTCCCAGATCACCGTGGTCGGGTGGGTCTGGACCGGGCGGGACGTGGCCTGAGCGGGAACCCAGACGTCGTTGTCCGTGACGTCGAGCTTCTCGCGAGCGGCTGGCACGTGCTGCGGCGCACGAGCTTTGACTATCGCCACGGCGACGGACGGTGGACCTCGGAGCAGCGCGAAACCTACGACCGGGGCAACGGCGCAACGATCCTGGTTTACGACGTCGATCGCGGCACCGTCCTGCTTTCCCGCCAATTCCGCTTTCCCGCCTATGTGAATGGGCATCCCGACGGGCTGCTGATCGAAACCGCCGCGGGGCTACTTGACGAAGACGACCCGCAGACCGCGGTCCGTCGCGAGGCCGGTGAAGAGCTTGGCGTCGCGATCGGGACCCTGGAGCACGTCTTTGACGTGTACATGAGCCCCGGCTCGGTAACCGAACGGGTGCACTTCTACGCGGCGCCCTACACCGCGCAGACCAGGATCGGGCCAGGCGGCGGTGTCGCAGACGAAGGCGAGGACATCGAGGTCATCGAGCTTCCATTCGTGTCGTGCCTGGAGATGATCCGCGACGGTCGGATCGCCGACGCCAAGACGATCATGCTGCTGCAGTGGGCCGCTCTCGACGGCCCGTTTCGGGGCCGGCGGGCAGAGTAGTGAAGCTGGCCGGGCAATCGATCGACATCGGCGGCTCGGGGCGCGTCTTCGGCATTGCCGAGCCGGCGGGCCAGGCAGCGGCGGTGCTGCTGAGCCTGCACGGGACGAGGTCGAGCTGGCTGCGCCAGGCCCGGTTGAGCGGCCTGGCGCGCCTCGCCGACGCCGGGGCTGTCGTCGCCTTTCCCGAGGCCGCCCTTCGCATCGGGTCCGGCTATGAGTGGGATCACGATGGGGACCTGCCCTTCCTCGAGCAGCTGGTGAGCGAGCTGATCTCCCGCTACGCGCCGCCGGGGGGACGGGTGTGTGTGACCGGGATGTCGGGCGGGGCGCGGATGTCGTGCGTGCTCGCTGGCGCCCGTGCCGACCTCATCTCGGCGGTCGGTGCCGTCGCCGGATTGCGCTTCGGTGGCGGTCACACTCCGGCTCGCCCGGTTCCCATCCTCGCCTTCCACGGCACCGCCGACCGCATCAACCCCTACCGCGGCGGCAACACAGTCCGCTGGGACGAGAGCGTCGAGGACAGCGCTCGCCACTGGGCGGCCGCCAATGGCATGCCCGATCAGCCTGTGGTGGTCGCGGTCAGCCCGACGCTGACCCGCACCACCTACGGCGCGGAGGGTGAGCCCGGCGAGGTGACGCTCTTCACCTCGAAGGGGGCCGGTCATACCTGGCCGGGCGGGCACGCGGGGCTCCTCCTGCGGCTGTTTCTGGGGCGCACGAGCACGGAGATCGACGCCAGCTCGAGGATCTGGGACTTCGCCCGGGCACACGCCGGCGAGGACTGACGGAGAGGAGTGCCTGATGGACTGGACCCTTGAAGTCGTCGTCCTGCCTGTGAGCGACATCAACCGCTCGATTGCGTTCTACCGCGACCAGATGGGCTTCCGCCTTGACCATGTAACACGCAACGAGCAGATGCACGTTGCCCAGCTGACCCCGCCGGGCTCCGGTGCCTCGATCGTGTTCGGCAACATGCCGTCGCAGAACCAGATGGCGCCTGGTTCGATGAAGGGACTCCAACTCGTGGTCTCAAACGCCGTCGCTGCGCGTGAAGCGCTCTTGGATCGAGGGGTCGAGGTCAGCGATCTGATGGTGATAGCCGAAGGCGACGGTGGCACTTTCTTCGGCTTCCATGACCCGGACGGGAACTCCTGGGCTGTGCAGGAGATCAAGGCGCGCGCCGACACGCCGCTAATCCCGAAAGACCGCGAGGGGCTGGGCGAATGGGCGGGACGCTAGCCCCGCCAGCTTGTTCGGCTGCTGGGGTGAGCGGCTTTTGACTGTCGCTCGCTCTAGCCGATGCCTGCGGTGCATCCGGCCCCGATGCTGGTCTCGCTGGTGCCCACCGCGCCGCGGCGTTTGAACGTGCGCTTCGCTGTCTGCACGAGCCTCGGCCCGTGCCATGTGTAGGTGATGTTGGTCTCCTGCCACCAGCCGTTGATGGTTGGGCCGATCAGCTCGTAGGTGCGCTCGACGAGGCGTGGTGGATTCCCTGAGAGACAGTTGAATCCGCCCCCGGCTGCGGAGTCGCCGCCATAGTTGAGCGTGACCCCGGCGGGAACGAGCCGTCCGTCGTGGTAGCCGTAGGCGACCGCGGCGGCGCCGCTTGAGGTTTTTCCTACCGCGAGAACGGTCTCGCTGCCGGGGTCGTCATTGATGTGGGCGACGGATTCGATCGCCGCTGCCCTCGTTTGGCTGAGTCGTGTGGACACGCTCCTGCCGTTGGCCAAGACGATCTTCAGGAAGGCCGCCTCGGCCACGAACTCACGCCGCAGGCTTGGCGGGATGCCTCCCGCGTAGCCGGACGGGTACCGGCGGCTCAGGCGCGAGTAGACGAGTATCAGGTCGGGTCGGCCATCCCCGTTGACGTCGGCACGCACGACCGTCACGCAGCCCGAGCGCGCGGGCAAATAGCGGCTCGGCGTCGCCAGAGGGCATGCGTCTGTCTCGACGCCGTAGCCGTCGCGCTGTGTGGATGGAGCCCCGGGGAACGCTCTGCTCGCGCGGCCGTGGTTGGCGCCCGGTCCCGAGCCCGGCGGCCGCCCGCCTGTGCTCGGGCCTGTTCCGCCTCCACCTCCGCCACCCGCCATGACCGCAATCAGCACCCCGGCCGCGACCGCTGCGGTGACGAGAACAACGCCTGAGCGGCGATGGCGCCGCTGACGTGCGCGAGCATCCTCGATCACGCCGTTCTCGGGTAGGGCATCCGGTGTGGACGGCGGGGCGGGAGGAGCCTCAACGACCATGACAATGTACTAATCTAGATAGCGCAATGTTGGATGTCAAGATCGACCGCAACGACCCCGCACTCCTGCACGAGCAGGTCGCCGCGCAGATCCGCCAAGCGATCGCGGCCGGCGAAGCCAACCCCGGCGACAGGCTCCCGCCGGCGCGCCATCTCGCGGCCGTTCTGGGTGTCAACACCAACACCGTCCTACGCGCGGTCCGCCTCCTGCGCGACGAAGGCCTCCTCGAACTCCGCCAAGGTCACGGCATCCGCGTCACCGGCACACCCGAACGCAGCGCCCTCATGGACAAGGTCGCCGAACTCGTGCAGCTCGGGCGCCGCTCTGGACTCACGCGGACGGAGCTCGTCGGCCTGATCGAGACAGCCCCGTAACCATCGAGGCGGCGACCGCGGCCGAGTTCGCTGGATCTACAAGGAAGAGTTGCAGTCGTTGCTGGCCGCGGCCGCGCGCTTAGGTTTCCCCCGGCGGTTGCGGCGCAGTCTCAGGCGGTGCCATGCGGAGCGGAGTACCGCGATCTGCGCTCGCTCGAACCCCAGGCCGTGGACAAGCACCTGTTCGTCAACCTTCTCGAGCGCTGCTTCGATTTCGCCACAGCGAACGAGTCGGTCTACCTCCGGCACAAGCGCAGCTGGAACAAGGAGCGGGTCGGGGACGGGCAGATCCTCGGCTTCGCTGGGTTCCAGCTCGAGGATGCCACCCCCGTAGCTGCGTCCAAGGACTTCCGCCGCCGCGAAGGTGACGGTGTTGAAGGCGGCCACCGCAAGTCGTCCCATATCCACCCCGGTTGCGGTACGGACACGGTGAACGGTATCTGTACTGGTCGCCGCGGTTTCGTTTGCAATAAGCCGCGGGTGGGTATGCAACTGGCGGAGCATGAACCCGTCAGGCACCCACAGTGAAGGTACGCGCCACCAATCTCGCCGTATGGCGCACTTGTAGCCGCTGGGCACGCCATCAGCCTCCCCTTCCGCGAGGTACTCGAGAAGCCGGGGGTGATCGGCGGGCTCGAGATCGCCCGCAACAGCAAGGAGCCGCGTCCGGGCATCGGCGTTGAGGTCGAGATCATCGTCAGAGATCACGACTCCACGAAGCTGGGAGCTGCGGGCGACGAGCGGAAGCGTTACGTCGAGGAGCCCGCGTGCCTCAGCGTCGGCTCGAGTGAGGCAGAAGAAGCTATTTCGACCGGACACCACACCAACGTCCACTTCTGCCCACCGTCTCAGGCGCGGAAGCCTTGGATCCGTTCGAACGGCTCGAAGCGCCGCGATCTGTTCGCTGCTGAGGAAGTACTTCGTCCACTTCTCGGTTTCGTGGAGCTGTGCACGCGGGGCATGGTTACCCCCGGGCACCAGAGTCCGCAACGCCGCAGCGTCGTTGATCTCCCGCGTGCGAACGACGGCAGGGCCCCGGCCACGCTCAGCGAGCAGGAGCACGACCTCTTGCAGGACGCCAGGAAACAAGAGCTCCGCGAACGACACGATCGTGATCTCGCGGCATTCGTCGACGAGGTAGGCCCGCAGAGCAGCCGCGTAGCCGACCTGGAGTAGCTCAGCCGGCACAACGAGGCCAACACGGCCGCCGCCGCGCACCGCAAGAACCGAGCCGACCACGAACGGAACCCAGGCGTTGGTGAGCCTGCTGGGGTGCAGACCGACAGACCGCATGAGCGCAAGCGCCGGTTCTCGCTGGACGGGATCCCAGTTGCCAAAGCGGATGAACGGCGGGTTTCCGGCGACGCCGTCAAAAGTGCCTTTTCGCTCTGGCGTGAACCACTCGAAAAAGTCGCCAGTGGATACGCTGGCGCCGGTGGTTGTGGCCTGCTCAGCCTCGTCGTCCACAAGTTCAACCGCCTCCACCAGGTGGGGCTGAGACCCGGTGGTCAGGTGCTTCAAGATGGCGCCGTCGCCGCAGGACGGCTCGAGGAGTCTGGGCCCGGCCTTCGCGACCCAGTCGGCGAGGAACAGCGCGACGGCGTCCGGCGTGTAGTAGCCGCCGCGCAATTTCTCAGCCGTCGGAGCTCGCTTGGCAGCGAAGGCCGGCACGGCGCGGATTCTGGCTGGCCACCTGGACGTTGCGCCCTCCAAACCGCCTGAAACACGTCACCCGGCGCTCAGCGCGCGAATCCTGTCAGCAACCCTGCAGACAACGACGCCCCCGCCGCTCCTAACCGGCTGCCATTACGCAACAGCCACCGCGCTTAGCAGCGACGCCGCCGGGGACAGGTTGGCCACGATGGAGCTATCGTCGCGTGGATCGCTCCTATCCAACGGCTGCCCGGTGTAGCGCCGGTCCGCCCGACCTCCGGAATAGCCATGCCCAAGTCCGCCGATTCTGTCGCTCTCACGTGGCACCGCGTGGCCGGTTTGACCGAACTCCCGGACGGTCGAGTCAGGACCGTTACTGCTGGCCGGCACACGCTGGCGCTCACCCACTTCGATGGCCAGTACGCCGCCCTTTCTAATCGCTGCCCGCACCAGGGCGGCCCGCTGGGCGAGGGTACGATCGAGAAGGGCATGCTCCGCTGCCCTTGGCACGGCTACGATTACTGCCCGCTGACCGGCGAGTCACCGTTCGGTGACTCGGTTGCGACGTTTCCGACTGAGCAGCGGGTCGACGGGATCTATGTCGGCGTGGCGCCCGATCCGCCGCACGTCACCACGGTGAGCGACGTGATCGCGCAGACGCTTGTCAACTGGGGTGTGCGTCACGTCTTCGGCATGGTGGGCCACTCAAATCTTGGTCTGGCCGACGCGCTGCGTCGACAGGAAGCTGAAGGCAACCTGAGCTACATAGGGATCCGTCACGAGGGCGCGGCGGCGTTTGCAGCGTCAGCCTACGGCAAGCTGACTGGCAAGCCGGCGGCGTGTCTGACGATTGCCGGCCCCGGCGCGACGAACCTGCTGACGGGGCTGTGGGACGCGAAGGTCGACCGTTCGCCGGTGATCGCACTGACGGGGCAGGTCGACACGCAGGTCCTGGGACCCGGCGCATTCCAAGAGGTCGATCTGCATGCGGCGTTCGGCTCGGTCGCGGCCTTCAGTCAGACCGTTCTGCCGACGAGCCGCCACGCCGAGCTGGCCAACCTGGCCGCCAAGAACGCAATCCTGCGACGCGACGTCACTCACCTGATCTTCCCTGACGAGGTGCAAACACTCGCTGCCGGTGCGGAGCACGCCTCCGGACCCGCCGGCCGCCTCACGCTGCAGCAGATCAGCCCACCGCAGGAGGCCCTGCGCGCGGCCGTCGAGCTGATCGCCCACGCCAGGCGCCCCGTGATGATCGTCGGTCACGGCGCGCGTTTTGACATGAAAGCGATCATCGCCCTGGCCGAGCAACTCGGCACGCCCATGATCACGACGTTCAAGGCCAAGGGCCAGATCGCAGACGACCACCCGCTCGCTTGCGGCGTGCTCGGGCGCAGCGGAACGCCAATCGCCAGCTGGTTCATGAACGAGAGTGACGCCCTTCTGGTGCTCGGAGCCTCATTCTCCAACCACACCGGCATCTACCCAGGCAAACCGATCGTCCAGGTCGACTTTGACCCGCTCGCGCTGGGCAAGTTCCACCCGGTGACCGTGCCGGTCTGGGGCGAGATCGGCGTGACGGTCAAGCTCCTCTCTGAGCGCCTGCCCGAGGCCGGTCCCGAGCGTGCCGACCAGCGGCCCGAGCTTGTCGAGCGCTGGTCGATCTGGCGCGCCGAGAAGGCCAGTCGCAGCGAGGACGACCGTGGCCAGGGAGTCAACTCGGCCGCCATCTTCGCCGCGATGGCGCGCCATGTCCCCGAGAGAGCGGTGATCGCCGTGGACGTCGGCAACAACGCTTACTCCTTCGGCCGGTACTTCGAGTGCAAGAAGAATCAGACGGTCTTGATGTCGGGCTACCTGGGCTCCATCGGCTTCGGCTACCCGGCGGCGATCGGCGCATGGGCCGCAGCGCCCGAGCGGCCAATCTTCGCCGTCACCGGCGACGGCGGATTCGCCCAGTACATGGCGGAGCTGCTGACCGCCGTCCAGCACAACATGAACATCACCCACGTGCTCCTCAACAACGGCCAGCTCGGCAAGATAGCCAAGGAGCAACGCGCCGGAGACTGGACCGTGTGGCAAACGTCGCTGCACAACCCCAACTTCGCCGAGTACGCGAACATTTGCGGCGCCTTCGGCGTGCGGGTAGAGAGCGTCGTTGGGCTGGATGATGCGATCGCCTCGGCGATCGCACACGATGGCCCGGCGCTCGTCGAGGTCATCACCGACCCCGAGCTTGTCTGACCACTACGACAGGACCGGCGCGCCCGATGCCGATCCCCGAATCGATCATGTCCTTCATCGAAGCTCAGGCCGAGCGCGCGCCTACGCGCCACCGCGTTCGGCGCATGGTGCGCCTGACACGCGACAGGGGTGCCAAATGTGCAGACAATCGCGCAACTTTTGGCACGGGGGAGGGGGCGGTTGCGGGGCGGTTTGTGGCCGTCGGTTGCGGTCGGTTCCGGTCTCGCGGTGGGCTTGTCAGTAGCCCGCGGCGCGGAGCTCGCTGAGCGTGACCATCAGCGTCCGGGGGGTGAGGGCGAGCGCGCGGAAGCCGAAGCGCCGGTGGAAGGCGGCGGCGGGGTCCTCGATCGCCTGCACCACGACTGCGCGCACCGCGACCTCGGCGGAGGCCACCTGAACGCGCGAGAGCGCGTCGCGGAGCAAGGTATTCCGCGTTGCGAGTGCTGCACAAACGGGACCCTTTTGCAGGCCTTTTCGCGATGCCGGAGGAGGGACTCGAACCCCCGACACGCGGATTATGATTCCGCTGCTCTAACCGACTGAGCTACTCCGGCGGGGATCGGCACTTTACCTCGCCCGGGACGGGAGGCAGCGACGCGGGTTTTACCGCGCTGTGGCGCCGGCGGTCCGTATCGTCTCGGTCGTGGGGTTGCTGTTTGCCGTACCTAACGTTTCCGAGGGCCGCGATGCCGGGGTACTTGACGCGATCGGCGAGGCGTTTGCGTCGGGTGCCCGCGTGCTCGACCGCCACCAGGACGGCGACCACCACCGCGCGGTGTACTCGCTGGCCGGCGAGCCCGCGACCCTCTCGCAGGCGCTCGCGGCCGGGGCGCGCGAGGCGGTGGCGCGGATCGATCTTCGCGAGCCGCGGGGCCAGCACCCGCACGTCGGCGCGATCGACGTCGTGCCGCTTGTCTATGTGACCGCGGAGCTGCGTGGCGCGGCCTGTGTGGAGGCGCTGCTGACGGCGGAGTTGCTGGGCGGCGAAGTGCATCTCCCCGTCTTCCTCTATGGCCTGCTCGCAGGCGGGCGCACGCGGGCCGAGATACGCCGCGGCGGGATTGCAAATCTCGCTGCCAGGCTTGCCGATGGGGAGCTGTCGCCGGATTTCGGCCCGCGCCGTCTGCATCGGAGTGGCGGTGCCGTGCTCGTCTGCGCTCGTCCGCCGCTTGTCGCGTTCAACCTGGAGCTCGCGGGGCCGGCGCACCTCGGCACCGCACGAGAGATCGCCGAGAGCATTCGCGACGGCGGACGCGAGGGACTGCCCGGTCTGCGCGCAATAGCGATCGAGCTGGCCTCGCGCGACGGCACCGCCCAGGTCTCGATGAACGTCGAGGATCCGATCGCACTGCCGCTCGCGGCGATTGTCGAAGCCGTTTCGCGCCATGCGGACGTCGCCGCGGCGGAGATCGTGGGGCTGGCGCCGCGCGCCGCCCTGGCGGGGTTCCCGGCGCAGCTCGAGATCCGCGGGTTCGACCCCGCCCGCCAGATCATCGAGAACCATCTAGATTGAAGGGCGACAGATGCCTCGAGCCCCGCGCACCCGAAAGACCAAGCACCGCGGCAACGCCGCCGGGATGATCGAGTCGCGCGGACGCACCGGTCGCAAGCCGAGCGCGACGGAGAAGGGCAGCTCCGGCGGTCGTGGACGCACCTCCGGCGGGCCGCGCAAGAACCGCTACGACACGCCGCCGACCTGGAAGGGCTCGCTGTGGCGGGCCGCAATCGCTGCTGCGGTCGTCTACGCGATCTCCACACTCCTCCTCAAGCACACGACGGCGACCAAGAACCTGCTGCTCATTCCCGTCGTGCTGGCGCTCTACATGCCGCTCATCTACTACACCGACCAGTTCATGTACCGTCGCCAGCAGCGCAGGAAGGCCGCCCGCTGATGGGGACGCTCGAGGTTCGCCGCTTCACCGTCGGTGCGTTCCAGGAGAACTGCTATCTCGTGTGGCGCGCGGGGGCCACCACGGGGATCCTGATCGACCCCGGCGACGAGGCTGAGCGACTGATCGCGGAGATCGGCTCGCATGGCGTCAGCGTCGCGGCGATCCTGCTCACGCACACGCACGTGGACCACATCGGCGCCGTCGCCGCGCTCGCGCACGCCACCGGCGCGCCGGTCTACTGCCCGGTGCTGGAACGCGAGATCCTGGCCGACATCGACGCCTCGGTTCGCTCGTTCGGACTTGGCGGGTTCGAGAGCTACGACGCCGACGAGTTGCTCGCAGGCGGAGAGAGCCTGGATCTCGCCGGGCTCGGGATCGACGTTCTCTTCACGCCCGGCCACAGTCCGGGCCATTTGACATTCGCGCTTCCCGAGCACGAAACGCTGCTGGTCGGCGACGTCCTGTTCCGCGGCTCGGTCGGCAGGGTCGATCTGCCGGGCGGCGACGGTGCGGCTCTGCTCGCCTCGATCGCCGCGCTGCTCGACGGCTACCCGCCGCAGATGGTCGTCCTCCCGGGGCATGGCCCGCAGACCTCGCTCGAGGACGAGCGGCGCAGCAACCCGTTTCTGACCGAGCTCACCGCCCGGTGAGCAAGCTCACAGCCCCGCGTGGGACGTTCGACATCCTTCCCGAGCAGGCGAGCGTGCGCGCCGGCCTGGAGCGCCTCGCGCGTGAGCTGCTCGAATCCGCCGGCTACGGCCGGATCGAGACGCCGAGCTTCGAGGCGACCGAGCTGTTCGCCCGCGGCGTCGGCGAAGCGACCGACATCGTGCAGAAGGAGATGTACAGCTTCGACGACGGGGGCGGGCGGTCGCTGACCCTGCGCCCGGAGGGCACAGCCCCTGTGTGCAGGGCCTACGTCCAGTACGGCATGCACAAGCTCCCGGCGCCCGTGCGCCTCTATTACATCTCGAGCTTCTTCCGCGCCGAGCGACCGCAGGCCGGCCGCTACCGCCAGTTCTGGCAACTCGGGATCGAGGCGCTCGGATCCGACGATCCGGCCCTCGACGCCGAGACGATCGTCCTGTTGGCGACGATCCTGGGGCGGCTCGGCGTGGGCGGGGTTCGGCTGCGGCTCTCGAGCCTCGGCAGTCCGGCCACGCGCTCGGCCTACCGCGAAGAGCTCGCCGCCTACCTGCGTGCCAACGCCGAGCGCCTCGCTCCGGTGGTGCGCGAGCGCATCGAGCTGAACCCGCTGCGCGCGTTTGACTCCGACGACCCGGGTACGCGTGAGGTGATGGCCGGCGCGCCACGGCTGCTCGAGCGGCTTGAGGCGGCCGACGCTGAGCACTTCGCCTGCGTGCGGGATCTGCTCGGGCGCGCCGGCGTCGAGTACGAGATCGACCCGACGCTCGTGCGCGGGCTGGACTACTACACGCGCACTCTGTTCGAGTTCACCAGCGACGCGCTCGGGGCGCAGTCTGGCGTGGCCGGGGGCGGGCGCTACGACGGCCTCGTCGAACAGCTGGGAGGGCCGCCGACGCCGGGGATCGGCTGGGCGGCCGGGATCGAGCGGATCATGCTGGCGTCCGGGGAGCATCCGCTCGCCGCGGCCCCGGTCGATCTCTACGTCGCCTTCGAGGCTGCCCGCGCCGATGCGTTCGAGACGCTCACGGCCGCACGTGAGGCTGGGCTGGCCGCCCAGATGGAGCTCGCCGGACGCTCGCTGAAAGGGCAGCTGCGGCAGGCCGAGCGGCTCGGTGCGCGCTTCTTTGCGCTCGTCGAGGGAGAGTCGGTGCTGCTGCGCGATCTGCGTGACGGAACCGAGGAGACCGTCGAGCGCGGCGCCCTGCTGGATCGCCTCGTGGCGGCGTGATGGAGCGCCCGGCGGCAAACCGTTACCGCGACCGCTGGTGTGGCGAGTTGCGCGCATCGGATGCCGGAAGCGTTGTCCGGGTCGCCGGCTGGGTTCATCGCCGCCGCGACCACGGGGGGCTGATCTTCATCGACCTGCGCGATCGCTCCGGGCTCCTGCAGCTCGTCTTTCACCCTGACAGCGCTCCCTCCGCCCACGCCGCCGCGCACGACCTGCGCAGCGAGGCCGTGCTGAGCGTTGCCGGCGAGGTCGTGCTTCGCGGCCCCGGGACGATCAACCCGTCGCTTCAGACCGGCGAGATCGAGCTGGCGGTGGCGGATCTCGATGTGCTCGCGACCTCGCCGACGCCACCGTTCCCGCTGGACGAGGACGTCGGCGTGGACGAGACCCTGCGCCTGCGCTACCGCTCGCTCGACCTGCGCCGCGAGCCGATGCGCGATGCGATCGTGCTGCGACACCGCGTGGTCGCGGCGATGCGGGAGGTGCTCGACCGCCAAGACTTCCTCGAGATCGAAACGCCGATCCTGACCGCGGCGACGCCGGAAGGCGCGCGCGATTTCCTCGTGCCCTCGCGTCTGCAGCGCGGCTCGTTCTACGCGCTCCCGCAATCGCCGCAGATCTTCAAGCAGCTGCTGATGATGGGCGGCCTCGAGCGCTACTTCCAGATCGCCCGCTGCTTCCGCGACGAGGACCAGCGCGCCGACCGCCAGCTCGAGTTCACACAGCTGGACGTCGAGATGTCGTTCGTCACCGAGGAGGAGGTGCTGAACCTCACCGAGGAGGTGATGAGCGCCGTCTTCGAGGTCGGCGATTTCGCGCTCGCCCCGCCGCCGTGGCCGAGGATGCCCTACAGCGAGGCGATCGGCCGGTTCGGGTCCGATCGCCCCGACACCCGCTTCGGGCTCGAGCTGCACGACGTCGGCGAACTCGTGCGGGGCTGCGACTTCAAGGTCTTCTCATCCGTGCTCGAAAGCGGCGGTGTGATTCGCGCGATCAACGCCGGCGCGCGTGAGCTCTCGCGCGCCGAACAGGACGGGCTCAGCGAGTTCGTGCAGCGCTACGGCGCGAAGGCCGTCGCCCCGATCAGTGTCGGCGACGGCGGCTGGCGCGGCAACCTCGCAAAGTTCTTCAGCGCCGAGCAGATCGCGGCGGTCAACGCGGCGCTGCACGCTAGCGACGGCGACCTGCTCCTGTTCGTCGCCGACCGTGCCGGCGTCGCCGCGCAGGCCCTCGGCGCGCTGCGGCTCGAGCTGGCCGAGCGCTTCGGGCTGATCGACGCCGCTCGCCACGATGTGCTCTGGGTCGTGGACTTTCCGATGTTCGACTACGACGAAGAGGACGGACGCTGGACCGCGATGCACCACCCGTTCACCGCGCCGGCGCCGGGCGAAGGCGACGAGGAGCTGGACTTTTCGCAGCCCGGGACGCTGCGCTCACGCGCCTACGACCTCGTCGTCGACGGCGCCGAGCTGGGCGGCGGCTCGATCCGCACGCACACCCCCGAGATCCAGCAGCGGGTGTTCGAGGCGATCGGTCTGAGCGTCGAGGAGGCGCAGGCGCGGTTTGGCTTCCTGCTCGATGCGCTGCGCTACGGCGCGCCGCCGCATGGTGGCATCGCGCTCGGGGTCGACCGGATCGTCGCGATGCTCGCCGGACGCGAGTCGATCCGCGACGTGATCGCCTTTCCCAAGACCGCGAGCGGCTCCGATCCCCTGACCGGGGCCCCGGCGCCTGTCGACGCGCGGACGTTGCGCGAGCTGGGCCTGCGGTTGGGGTAGCGCTGGTGACCGGGCGTGGCCTGCCCGTTCGCCCGGCACGTCCGGGCTGCTTCAGTGCGGCGCTCAGGCGCCTCCGAGCTGCGCCGCCTTGACGACGAGCAGCACGACCGACACGACCAGGTAGCCGCGCAGCCCCAGCATCGCTGCCTTCTTGCCGGTCGACCACACGGCGGGCTCGAGAAACGTGAGCTGCGGCATCGTCCACTGCATCTTCGGCACGACCGGGCCTTCATCGATCACCGTCACCTCTCCCGCGCCGCGGCTGGCGTAGAGGATCCAGGCGCCGAACGCGAGCAGGGCGGCCGCGAAGGCACCGCCGCCGATCAGCGCGAAGGTCGTGACGTCGATCGAGGGGAAGACGGTTGTGGCCATCAGGATCAGCGACAGCAGGACGAGCACCGCGACGATCACCGTGGCGAGCACGTTCAGCCAGGTTGGGTTGCGCCACGGGCCCAGCACGGCCCGGTCGTTGCACAGCAGCAGCAGGAAGACCGTCGCGCTGGGCAGCAGCACACCGGCGAGCGCTTGCACCGACGTGGTGATCACACCGAGCGGCGCACCCGGGATCAGGACGATCGCGGCGGCCCCCGCGATCAGCCCGGCGAAGATCAGATAGAACGACTTCGCGTCGCCGAAGCTGCGATGCAGCGAGCTCTTCGTGCCGAACATGTCACCAAAGGCGTAGCTCGTCGAGAGTGTCAGCGCAGCCGCGCCGATCAGCGACGCGTTCAGGAGCACCAGCGCAAAGAACGCTCCGGCCACCGACCCGAGCTCGAGCTTCAGGCCGTTGGCCGTCCCGAGTGCGTTGGTGAAATGGCCGTAGAGCGGGGTCGTGCCGAACGCGAAGGCGGAGACGGCGATCAGCGCGCCGGCGCCGAGCACCACCACGATCGCGCCGATCCAGGTGTCGAGGCGCTCGTAGTTGATCCAGCGCGGCGTGATGCGCTTGTCGATCACGTTGGACTGCTGGAAGAACAGCTGCCATGGTGCCACCGTCGTGCCGACGATCGCGATGATCAGCAGCACCGAGGTCGAGCTGCCGCCGCCGGCGATCGAGGGCACGAAAAAGCCGCGCGCGACCGGCCCGACGTGGGGGTGAGACATGAAGAACAGCGGGATCGCCAGCAGATTCGCGAACACGAACACGAACATCACCCGTTCCCAGCGCCTGAAGGAGCCGCTGGCGGTGATCGCCACCAGCAACACGGCGGCGATCGGGACGGATATGTAGGGCGAAATCCCGAAATAGGACAGCGCGAGGCTGACGCCGATGAACTCGGTGACGATCGTCAGAAAGTTCAAAAGGAACAGGTCGCCGACCGAGAACCACCCCCAGAAGCGTCCGAAGCGCTCGTTGATGAGGCGTGCGTGGCCGACGCCGGTGACCGCGCCGAGGCGGACGACCATCTCCTGGTTGACGATCAGCACAGGGATCAGCAGCAGCAGCACCCACAGCAGGCTCGTTCCGTAGTTCTGGCCGGCCTGCGAGTAGGTTGCGACGCCGCCCGCGTCGTTGTCGCCGACCATCACGATCAATCCCGGGCCGATGATCGCCAGAAGCGCCAGTCCCCGTGCGCGCCAGCTGCGCCGCGCGCCGGTGTCGTGCTGGCCGATCGTTCCGAAGGCGCCCTGAATGTCGCCGACATGGGCGCTGTCGAGCACCGCGCGCTTGCGCTCGGGCGTCGCCGTCATCCTGTTCACCTCCTTTCGGGGTCCGCACCGTGGGTCGCGGGGCGGGCGCCGTGGAGGTCCGTCAGCCGGAAATCAGTCGATGACTCCGGGTGAGGGCGACACAGCGCAGCGCCACGCGACCGCTACTTCGCGGGGGTTCGCCGTCTTCGTATCTGCTGGGGTCGTCCACGGTGGTGAATTTCCTGTCAATGGCCCCGGGGAGGGCAGGAAAAGTCTACTCGCGCGCGAGTCCGTAACGCCGCCGCCACTGCTCGGGCAGCGTCAGCTCGAGGATGTCGTCAACCGAGACGACGCCAATCGGCCGCGACTCGGCATCGACGACCGGCAGTGAGATCAGGTTGTAGTCGGTCATCAGCCGCGCGACCTCAGGAATCTCGGCGTCGGCGCCGACCGAGGGGGCGTTTGCGTCGGCGAGCGAATCGAGTGACTGGTCGGGGGCGGCGCGCAGCAGCTGGCCGGCGGTGACGACGCCGCTCAGCGCGCCATCGGGGTCTGTGAGCAGGATCGTGTACAGGCTGTCTGACGCGACATCGTGGGCGCGCGTGGCGGCGACGGCAGTCGCGACCGTAGCTTCGCGGGGCACGGCGACGAAGTCGGGGCTCATCACGCCGCCGGCGGTCGACGGGTTGTAGCCGAGCAGGCCCTTGATCTTGCGCTGCTTCGCGAGCGGCATCAGGTCGAGCACCGGCAGCCGCCGCTCCTGCTTGATCTCAAGCAGCAGGTCGGCCGCGTCGTCGCTGGCCATGCGTGCGAGCACAGCCGCAACCTCGCGGTCGGAGCGCTGGTCGAGGAATTCGAGCTGGTGCTCGTCGTCGAGCTCCTCGAACACGTCCGCTTCGAGTTCCTTGTCCTGTCCGACCGCCTCCAGGATCTCCTCGCCCTCCTCGTGGCTCGCGGCCTCGACGAGGTCGGCGATCTGGGCCGGGTGAAGCGCTGCGATCCGCCGGTGGGCCAGGCGCAGGCGCGACGTCGGCACGTGACCGACGAACGGCTCGAGCTCGGGCCAGGGCACGAAGCCGGTGTGAGCCGCCTGCTCGCCGCGCATGCGGTGCGGCAGCAGGCGCCGAAAGCGGGCGCCGAGGCTCGGGTCGATGCCCGCCACCCGCCACGCGCCGTCCTGGTGGATCAGCTCGACCTCGCCGGCGCGCACCAGGCGCGCGGTGTTGACGTTGATCAGGCTGCGTCCGAGCACGTCCGAGCGCAGCAATATCTCGCCTGGGCGGCGCTCGAACTGTGCGAGGTTCAGTTTCGTCGTCGAAGTGTGCGCGCTGCCCGGCTCCACGCGCTCGATGCGGTTGGCCGGGACGAACAGCAGCCGCCCGCCGATCGCTGCCCGCAGTCCAATCACCGGCGGCAGCGGGTCCGCGAGGTCAAGCCGCGCCACCAGGTCATCCACGCGGCCGAGCCGTTCGCCGGCCGAGTCGAGCAGCGGGCTCCCCGCGAGCGAGGAGAGGTGGAGAACGCCGTCAGGCATCGCCGTGCTCCACAGAGTAATGGGTCGCGGGGTCGAACTGGTGTCGATCCGGGCTCATGCCGGGCGGGGGACTGCCGAAAATGGAAGAGATGAGCTTCGCCGCGAATCGACGCAGGCGCGCACGAGGGCCGGCCGCGGTCGTGCTCGTGCTCGCCGCGGGCGCGGTCATCGGCGGCTGCGGGACGCCGGCTGTGATCAAGCCGTCGGCGACGCCGCTGCCCGGCCTCGAGCGCGACATTCACGCGGCGCAGAGCGTCGTCGCGAAGACCGAGCGCGAAGCCGCCGGTGACGCCTCGGCGAGCCCTGCGAGCTAATCGCGCTCGCCCGCCCGCGTCCCGCGGCGCGCCTTCGCTTCACGCGGGCCGGCGGCCCGCCGCCGAGCGCTGCTACTTCGGCGCAGCGATCGTGAACAGCAGCGCCAGGGCCATCGAAGCGCGCCCGCTGAGGCCCGTCGCGTGCAGCACGACGGTGTAGGTGCCGGGAGGCAGGCGGCCGGCCGAGGTCCGGCCGGCGAAGGGAACCGTATTGGCCCCGGACTGCGCCGGCAGCGTCAGCGTTCCGGCGGACAGGCTGCGGGTGCAGCGACGCGCACGCGGCCCCGCGAGCGCCGGGGAGACACAGCGTCCAGCGTCCACACGCCCGCTGGCGAGCCGGGTGAAACTCAGCTTCACACGGGCGGCCTGGTCGAGCGCGAACGAGAACGTGGTCCCGACCGGCAGCCGAAGCCCCTTGCTGCGACGCTCGAGCCACCTGCTCGCCGCCTCCTGCAGGCTCGTGATCTTCGGCAGCGCAGCCACCACGGTGTAGTTCACGCTCGTCTCCGAGGTCGTGCCCTGGCTGTCGGTTGCGGTGACGGCAAAGGTCCGCTTACCGGGCGCCGATGTGCTGACCGCCGCGCCCGCCGCGACCGTGCCGGTGCAGGCCGTGATCGTTACCGGGGCACTCGCTGAGCAGCTGAACCGGGCTTTCAGCGCCTGCCCCTGGGCGTAGACCCCTCCGGCTGCGGGACCGGTGATCTTGATCGAAGGCGGGGGGGAAGACACGACCGAAGACACCACGGAGTAGGTGGCCGTGGTCGCAGTGCTGAAGCCGTTGGCGTCCGTGGCGGTGACCGTGAACGCGTGCACGCCGGGAGTCGAGGTGTCGATTGCGGCGCCGCTGGCAGCCGGTCCGCTGCAACTGGCGGGGCCTGCGCCGAAGGCGGCGCATGAGTATGAGGCAGCGACCACCTGTCCCCTTAGATAGACCGCGCCGGTGGCCGGCGAGACGATCGTCTCAGTCGGGCTGTAGGTGAAGACATCCGCGGCCGCGGTCGTGCTCCAGCCGGCCAGGTCGGTCACGGTAACGTCGACCGAGCCGCTGCCCTGCGGCACGGTTGCGAGCAGTTGCGTGGGGCTGATGTCGTCCACGGACGCGGCGACCACGCCGCCGAACCAGACCGCTGTGTAGCGCGTGAAGCCGCTGCCGTCGACCGTCACCGTTGACCCCGGTGAGGCCTCGCTCGCGCCCAGCCCGCTGACCGTCGGAGCGCCGCTCAGCGGCGTCTCGTTGGCGGTGCACAACTGGGCGACCAGGCCAGGCGAGGAGCCGTCGGTCGCGATGGGCGTCCCCAGCCCGCTCGCCATGTCATAGCCCACTGTCGCCGGGTAGGGGCCATGCGGGTAGGAGCCGTAGGGACTGGTGGCGCCGAAGTAGCCGCTGTTGTCGCCGACGGTGATGTCGTCGAAGGCGTCCGCGTGGTCATCCCCGGCGGCGATCTCGTAGAGCAGCGGATTGAGGAAGCCGAGCCGCGTGGCGGCCGCCGCGGGTGAGCTGCAGCCCGGCAGCCCGCTGGAGTCGGCAAGGGCGATCAGCGCCGCCCACACCGGTGTCGCCGTGCTCGTGCCGCCGAAGGCCGTCCAGCCGCCCTCGTAATAGGTCACATAGCCCGTCTCGGTCGATCCGTCAACGGACACGTCCGGCACCTCGCGGCAGTACCCGGACGTCTGACCCGACGCCTGCTGGCACGGCAGCAGGCTGGAATAGCTGTTCAGAACTCCCGGAACGCCCGCGTAGAGCTGGTAGTTCGGCATCTGCCACAGCGTCGAGATACCGCCGCCGCTCGCGCCCCAATACAGGTGGTCCCATGCCGTCTGCACGGGGGGAGGACCGAGCGCGGTGAGGTTCGTCCCACCGACGCCTGTGGCGTAGGGCTGGCTCGCCGGGTCATCAACCGCGAGCAGCGGGGCGTTCGCGTCCCGCTGGGCCGCGATGTCGGTCAGGTTGTCGTTCCATTCGCTGGCGCAGCCCTCCGCGCCGCGGTCGCCGGCGGCGGCGAGGAAGCTCTCGCCCTGGATCGCCGCTTCGTAAAGCAGGTTGAGCTCGATCTGCGAGAAGGTCGGATCCTCCTGCTCGCACAGCCCCCAGGAGTCGCTGATGACCTGCGCGCTGTCGCGTTCGAGGATCGCCGCCAGGGTGTCGTAGTTGCCCTGGCCGGTGTTCGGGCCCTCATAGACATCGACGTTGGCCTGCGGGGCGAGCCCGATGACGTTCTCCAGATCGACGGCCGACTCGGCCGTCGGCGTCACCGGTTCGCTCGGGCCGCCGTCGACGAGTGGCTCCACGGTGACCTTGGCGGCGGTGCCGTAGCACTGCTGGAAGGCGGAGATGTCGGTCTGCGCGACCGACGTGCTCGCGTATGGATCAAGCTCAGGCAGCGCGACCGTCACGCCCTGGCCGAAGTCGCCGCTCGCGTACAGGCCGCTGATGCCGTAGGCCCTGGCGATCTGGTCGAGTGTGAAGAAGCGCGGGTTGGCGGCCTGGAAGCTGCTCGCCTGCGCGCAGGCGGCGGGCGGGCCACCGGCGCCGGCGGCCCGTGCGGCCGGGGCGACAGCCGCCTTGGCGGGCGACTTCGACGGGAGCTGGGCGAGGCCCTCGGGCGCCGCCGCCGGCGTGTTGCTCAGGCCGAGCACGTCGCTGACGACGGTCCCGAGCGCGGCGGGCAGCCGCGGTGCGGCGGTGTTCGAATAGAGCCGTGCGCCGGCGCGATCGCGGTATCGCCGCAGCCGCACGTCAAACGCACGCGAAGCCTCCGCTGCGCTCCCCGACACCGCCAGCGAGAGACCGTCGGCGGCAAGCGCTCCCGGATGCAGGCCATCGCCGCGGAGAGTCGCGCGCAGGGCGGCGACGCTCGCAGGATCGGCGCCGAATCGGGCTGCGAACTGCGCGACGGTCAGGTAGCGATGGAAGGACGGCGAGCTCGGGCTGGCGACCGCTGCCGCGAGCGCCGACAACCCCGCCGGGTCGCGCGACTTCAGCACCAGCGTCAGCGCCAGCCGCGCCGTTGGCGCTACGCCGCCGATCGGTGTGGCGGCGGACAGCGTCAGCGGGCTCGTGCCGACGGTGACGCTGGAGGGCGCAGCGCTCGCCCCGGCGTGCACGGCCAAGCCCACGAGCGCGAGCGCGCTCGCCAGCGCGACGGCGCGAATTCGCCGCACGACGGCGCTGCCTCGGCTGCTCGGTTGACGGCGCATCAAGCTCACGATAGGGGGCGTTTCGCGCGACACAAGGGGGAAAACGTCGCCATACTCGTTAAATGGCCCTGCGCGAGCACCTGGAACGCCCGCATGGACGAGGTCATCTACCCGAAAGAGGGTACACCGGGGCAGCCGGAGGCGCTGCATGCGGCGACGTCGTTCGAGTCACGCTGGAGCTCGACGGGGAAACCGTAGCGGGCGCCGGCTTCGATGCGCGCGGCTGCGGCACCGCGATCGCAGCCGGAAGCGCCGTTGTGGCGCTCGTGACGGGAGCGGCGCTCCTCGACGCCGCCCGCATCGGAACCGAGCAGATCGCCGCCGAGCTGGGAGGCCTGTCGCCTGCCAAGCGCCACGCCGCGGAGCTGGCAGCCGACGCCCTGCACCGCGCGCTCGGCGCGGCGGCGCGTGCCCAGGCGGCGCTGCAGCCGGCTCCCGGGCGAGTGCTCGTGGCGATGAGCGGGGGCGTCGACAGCGCCGTCGCGGCGGTGCTGTCGGGCTCGCGGGCGGTCGCTGTGACACTCGAGCTGTGGAGCGATCCCGATAACGACGGGGAGCGCAGCTGCTGCTCGCCGCAGGCGGTCCGCAGCGCGCGCGAGCTCGCCCACCGGCTCGGCCTGCCGCACTTCTCGCTCGATCTTCGCGCGGAGTTCCGCGCCGGCGTGGTGGAGCCCTGGCTCGCCCAGCACGCGGGCGGTGAGACGCCGAACCCGTGCGTTCGCTGCAATGGCGAGGTGCGTCTGGACGCGATGCTCGAGCTCGCCGAGCGCCTTGGCGCCGACGCGCTGGTGACCGGACATTACGCGCGCACGCGCGACGGACTGCTCCGCGTGGCGGCGGACGCCCAGAAGGATCAGAGCTACATGCTCGCCGCGCTCGCCCCGGCGGCGCTTCGCAGGATCCGCTTCCCACTCGGCGAGTTGCACAAGCCGTCCGTGCGCGAGCTCGCGCGCCGCGCCGGCCTGCCGGTGGCCGAGAAGCCGGACTCGCAGGACCTCTGCTTCCTCGCCGGCACGCGCCGCGAGGCGTTCCTGGCGCGCCACGGCGCCCTCGGCGAGAGACCCGGGCCGCTCGTCGATTCAAGCGGTCGGTCCCTTGGCGTTCATCGCGGCGCTCATCGCTACACCGTCGGGCAGCGCCGCGGACTCGGGATCGGCGGCGGTACCCCGCTCTACGTGCTTGCAACCGACGCCGACGCGCGCAGCGTCACCGTCGGCCCGCGCGCACAACTGGCGACCCACACCGTGACGCTGCGCGACGCGGTCCTGCACCGGCCTGGATTCGATCGCGTTGCGCTGCGCTACCGCCAGCAGCCGCTGGCCTGCACTCCCCGCCACACCGATGACGGTCTCGAGCTCGAGCTTGAGGCGCCCGCCTACGGAGTCGCGCCGGGGCAGCTTGCCTGCCTCATGGACGGTGAGCTGATCGTCGGCCACGCGACGATCGCACGCCCCCGCCGGCCCGCCCCGACGCCGGCCGCAGCGATCCCCTGACCGCGGCCGGCACTCGCTGCGCGCCGGCCTGCGCGCCGCGATAGATTCGCCGCCCCGCCGCATGGTGGCAGACGCAGCACCGCTCGAAGTCCTGTCGCGCCAGCCGGCGTCGGTAATCTCGCGTCCATGACCTCGGATGAGATTCGCGAGCGCTACCTGGCGTTCTTTGAGGAGCGCGGGCATCTGCGCGTCCCGAGCGCGTCGCTCGTCCCGTCCTCAAACGATCCCTCGGCGCTCTTCACGGTCGCCGGCATGCATCCGCTGAAGCCCTACTTCCTCGGCCAGGAGCGCCCTCCGGCGGCGCGGTTGACGAGCTGCCAGAAGGTGTTCCGCACGGTGGACCTCGATGTCGTAGGCACGACCGCGCGCCACCTGACGTTCTTCGAGATGCTCGGCAACTTCTCGCTCGGCGACTACTTCAAGACCGAGGCGGTCGAGTTCGCCTGGGAGCTTTCGCGCGAGGGCTACGGCTTCGCGGCGAAGGACATCTGGATAACGGTCTTCGAAGGCGACGAGGCGCTCGGCCTCGGCCCCGACGAGGAGGCGATCGAGGCCTGGCTGGCCGTTGGCGTGCCACGCGAGCGGATCGTCGCGTGCCCGCGCAGCGAGAACTTCTGGCAGGCCGGACCGACCGGGCCCTGCGGGCCCTGCTCGGAGCTCTATCTCGACCGCGGCCTGGAGTTCGGTACACCCGAGGATCTCCCCGGCGGCGAGAACGCCCGCTTCCTCGAATACTGGAACCTCGTCTTCATGCAGTACGACCAGCAGCCGCCCGACACGCTCACACCGCTGCCGGCGCGAAACATCGACACCGGGCTCGGGCTGAACCGGATGGCGGCGATCCTGCAGGACGCCCCGTCGGTGTTCGAGACCGACCAGTTCAGGCCGCTGATCGAGCTGGGCGAGACGCTGGCGGACCGTCGCTACGGGACTGACGAGCGTCTCGACCGCAGCCTGCGCGTACTCGCCGACCACGCGCGCGGGATGACCTTTCTGGTCGCCGACGGTGTCGTGCCGTCCAACACCGAGCGCGGCTATGTGTTGCGGCGCGTGATGCGCCGCGCCGTGCTGCACGGGCGCTCGCTTGGCTTCGAGCCGGGATTCCTCGTGCGCTACGGCGAACTGGTGCGAGAGCTGATGGGCTCCGCCTACCCCGAACTGCATGAGCATCGCGAGCAGATCGACGTCTGGCTGGCCGCCGAGGAAGAGCACTTCGGGCACACGCTGGAGCAGGGACTCGTCGTGCTCGGGGAGCTGATCGAGCGAGCGCGAGCCGGCGACGGCGCTGTCTCCGGCGAGGACGCGTTTCGCCTGCATGACACGTTCGGGTTCCCGATCGAGCTGACCAGAGAGCTAGTGGGCGAGGCCGGCCTGCGCGTCGATCAGCCCACGTTCGACACGCTGATGTCCGATCAGCGCCGGCGCAGCCGTGTCGGCGAGGGGGGCGGCGAGCAGACGCTGGCCGGGCGCGAGCAGGCCAGCGCGTTTGCCGGCGCAGCGGGCTTCACGACCCGCTTCACCGGCTACGAGACGACCGAGCAGGCGACCACCGTCGGCGCCGTCGAGCGCAGCAACGGCCGCGTTCTCGTCAAGCTCGCGGACTCCCCGTTCTACGCCGCGGGCGGCGGCCAGATCTCCGACATCGGCGTGATCGAGTGCGCCGACGGGGATTGCCGTGCGCACGTCGCCGAGGTCGTCAGGCTGGGGGACGACCAGGCGATCTACGCCGTGCTCGACGAGGGCGAACTGCACGAGGGCGAGCGCGTGAACGCCCGTGTCGATCGACTGAACCGTCACGCCGTCGAGTGCAACCACACCGCGACGCATCTGCTGCACGCCGCGCTGCGCGAGCGGCTCGGCGGCCACGTTCGTCAGGCCGGCTCATACGTCGGGCCCGACAAGCTGCGCTTCGACTTCAGTCACGGCCAGGCGATGTCGGCAGCGGAGCTGCGCGACGTCGAGGACCAGATCAACGCGTGGATCCTCGAGAACCACCCTGTCCGCGCGATCTCGACGACGCTCGATGAGGCCCGCGCGCTCGGCGCTATGGCGCTGTTCGGCGAGAAGTACGGCGACGTCGTGCGGATGGTCGAGATCGGCGACGGGCGCTTCTCACGCGAGCTGTGCGGCGGCACGCACGTGCGGTCCACTGCCGAGATCGGCGTCCTACGGCTGCTCGGCGAGACCTCGAGCGCGGCCAACGTGCGCCGGATCGAGGCGCTCAGCGGACCCGCCGCCGTGGCGGCGCTTCGCGGCGCCGGCTACGCGCTCGAGGCGATCGCCGGCGCGCTGCGGACAAGCGTTGATGAGGCGCCGGCGGTGGTCGCGGCGCGCGAGTCCGAACGGCGAGAGCTCGAGAAGCGAGCCCGGGCGGCCGCCGGCCAGGACGCGGTCGACGCGGCGGCGCTCGCCGCCTGCGCACAGACGATCGCCGGGGTCCCGGTGGTCGCTGCGGGCGTGGGCGCGGTCGACGCCAAGGCGCTTCCCGACGTCGCCGACCGCGTCAGGGGCAAGCTCGCCGGCGACGGCGTGATCGTGCTGGCGAGCGTCGCCGGGGGGCGGGCGCATGTCGTCGTCAGCGTCGCGCCGGCGGTCGTGGAGCGGGGTGTTCGCGCGGGCGAGATCGCGAAGGCGGCCGCGGCGGTCCTCGGCGGCGGTGGCGGTGGCCGCGACACCCTCGCGCAGGCCGGTGGCGATCGCGTCGAGCAGATCGACGCGGCACTGGAGGCAGCCGCGAAAGCGATCAGCGCAGCCCTCGAGCGCTGAGCGCATGCGTGTCCTCGCGCTCGACTACGGCAGCGCTCGCTGTGGCGTCGCCGTCTGCGACCCGACCGAGACGATCGTCACGCCGCTTGCGCCGGTGCTGGCGGCCGCAACGCGTGCCGGGATCGGCGGGCTCGCGGCGCTCGTCGCGGAGCGCGAGGCGGCCTGCGTCGTCGTCGGCCTGCCGCTGTCGCTGAGCGGCGGCGAAACGGCTCAGACGGCGGAGACGCGGGACTTCGCCGCCCGCCTCAAGCGCCGGCTCGGTGACCACGTCGAGGTGGTGCTGCACGACGAGCGCCTGACGACGCGCCTGGCTGCGCGCGACCCCTCGACGCAGGCGAGCGAGGACTCAAGGGCTGCCGCGCATCTGCTGGAGGACTGGCTCGCGCGACGCGAGCGCCAGGCGTCGGCCGGGCACGGCACGAGCGGGTAGGCTGCGCGCAGGCGGCACTTTCGCACTCCCGTCCCGCCTGCGCGATGACCGAAGAAACAGACGACCTCGAGCCGCTGCGCCCAGACACGAGTGGCGGCGCGCGACGCTCCGCGCCGGGGCGCCGCCATCGGCGGGCGCGCTACCGTCGCCGGCGCCTGGTCGCGCTGCTCGGACTTGCGGTCGTGGCGTTCGCGGCGTGGTTCCTGATCGAGCTGTTCCAGCCCTTCGGCGGGCAGGGCAGCGGTGTCGTCACACTCGACATCCCAAGCGGCGCCGGTGCAGGCGCGATCGGCGATGAGCTCGCCGCGCACGGCGTGATCTCCTCGTCGTTCTTCTTCAGCCTGCGCGTGAGGCTCGACGGCGACGGTCCGAAGCTCCGCCACGGCGTCGTGGCGCTACGCCACGGTATGAGCTACGCCGCCGCGCTGGCGGTGCTGACGACGGCACCCGCCGTCACGCAACTCGAGGTGCGGATCCCGGAAGGCCTCACACGCCGCCAGATCGCCGCCCTCGCAAAAGCCGACCGGTTGAGCGGGAGCTACCTCGCGGCATCGCGCCCGGGTCGCGCCGGCCTTGCCCCGAGCAGCTACGGCGCGCCGGCCGCCGTCGACTCGCTCGAGGGGTTCCTCTTCCCCGCCACCTATTTCGCCACGGCGCACGAGAACGTGGCGCACCTCGTGTCGCAGCAGATCCAGGCCTTTCACCAGAACTTCGACCGGCTCGACTTCGCCAGGGCAGCGCGGGCGCACCTCAGCCGCTACGACGTGCTGATCATCGCCTCGATGGTGGAGCGCGAAGCGCAGCTGGCAACGGATCGCCCGCTGGTCGCCGCTGTCGTCTACAACCGCCTGGCGGCCGGAATGACGCTCGGCATCGACGCCACCCTGCGCTACGCGCTGAATGACTTCGACAAGCCGCTGACGTCCGCTCAGCTCGCGCTGAACACGCCGTACAACACGCGGATCCACAGCGGGCTTCCGCCGACGCCGATCAGCAACCCGGGGCTCGCGTCGATGATCGCTGCGAGCGACCCGGCGCGCGTCCCCTACCTCTATTACGTCGATGCGCCGAACACCTGCGGGAAGCTCGCGTTCGCCACGACCTACGGCCAGTTCGAGGCCGACGTCGCGGCCTACAACGCCGCGCGCAACGCCGACGGCGGCCGCGCGCCCACCAAATGCCCGTGAGCGGCTCGCCGCCGCTGCGGCCGGGGCGGCTGGGAGTGCTCGGCTGGCCTGTCGCCCACAGCCGCTCGCCGCAGATGCACCGCGCCGCCTTCGCGCAGCTCGGCCTCGAGGGCTGGAGCTACCAGCGCCTGCCGGCGCCGCCGGAGCTGTTCGCCGAGATCGTGCGCGGGCTCGCCGCCGCCGGGTTCGTCGGCGCGAACGTGACGTTGCCCCACAAACACGCGGCGCTCGCGCTCGCCGACAGTGCCAGCGAACTCGCGCGCGCGATCGGGGCGGCCAACACGCTGAGCTTCCTGCCCGACGGCACGATCGCCGCGGAGAACACCGACGCGCCGGGCCTGCTTGCGGCAATCGGCGTTGACGTCCGCGGCCGCAGCGCCGTGGTGCTCGGGGCCGGCGGGACGGCGCGCGCCGCGGCCTGGGCGCTTCGCGAAGCCGGGGCGACGGTCTCGGTCTGGAACCGCACCGCGGAGCGTGCACAGAAGCTCGCAGCCGAGCTCGATGTCGCCGCGATCGCGTCACCGCGGCCCGCGCAGCTGCTGGTCAACGCCACGACCGTGGGCATGGACGGACGTAACAATCTTGACGAAGCGCTAAGCACACTTGCGTTGGATTCCGATGTAGTGGCCAGCTATGAGCAGGTCATCGATTTCGCCTATGCCAGGAGCCCGACCGCGTTGTTGACGCAAGCGCGCAGATTGGGTGTCGCGACCGTCGACGGCCTGGACATCCTGGCGGCCCAGGGTGGGCTGTCTTTCGAGCTCTGGACGGGAGAGCCGGCGCCGTTTGCGGCTATGCGCGCAGCGGCCGGCGTTGGCTGAGATGGCGGCGGAGTCGACAGCTCATCTGCGAGCCGTGCCCGCCGCGGTGGAGGCCCCGAGCCTCGTCGGCGCCAACGGCATGCGCGCGCCGAGCCGCCGCGGCGCTCCCAGGTCGCTGACCGAGGTCATCGTCGAGCTCGGCCTCTGCTCGCGCGAACGCGTGCTCGAGGCGATCCAGGTTGCGGGCGGCGGCAACACGACCGCCGATCGCGTGCTGCTCGAACGCGGCTGGATCAGCCCGGAGGGCGTCGCCATCGCGACTGCCGAGCGTCACGGGCTCGACTACGTCGACCTGAGCGTGTTCAACGTCGACATGGCCGCTGCCCAGCTGGTAAGCAGCCAGGTTGCCAAGCGCCACGAGGCGCTGCCGATCGCGACCGTTGGCGACCACGCGCTGCTCGTCGCGATGGCGGACCCGGCCAACGTTCACGCGGTCGACGACATCGCGATCCTCACCGGCTACCAGATTCGCGTCGCGGTCACGACCCACGAGGACATCGCGAACGTGATCACGCGGTTCGCCGGCGTCGGCGACGTCGTCGCGGACCCGTCCGGCGACCGCGGCGGAGGCGTCGAGGCAGCGGTCGTCGAGTTGCACGAGACCGCCGACGACGCTCCCGTCGTGCGGCTCGTTCACCAGCTCGTCGGCCAGGCCGTCGAGCAGGGCGCATCAGACCTGCATCTCACGCCCGACGCCGAGGAGCTGCGCGTACGCTTCCGCGTCGACGGCGTGCTGCGTGACGTCGCCACCGTCCCGCGGCGGGTCGCGGCCGGCGTCGTTTCGCGAATGAAGATCATGGCCGAGCTTGACATCGCCGAGCGACGCGTTCCCCAGGACGGCCGCGTCGGCCTGACCGTCGACGGGCATCGCGTGGATCTGCGCGTCGTCACGGTGCCGACGGTTCGCGGTGAGGGCGTCGTGATGCGCATCCTCGACAAGCAGGCGGTCGTCATGGACCTCGGCGAGCTCGGCATGGCCGAGGCCGAGCTGGCGCGGTTCCGGCGCTGCTACACCCTGTCGCATGGCGCCGTGCTGGTGACCGGACCGACCGGCTCCGGCAAGTCGACGACCCTGTACGCGGCGCTCGCCAACGTCAACACGCCGGACAAGCACATCATCACGATCGAGGATCCCGTCGAGTACGAGATCGACGGGATCACCCAGATTCAGGTGAACGCCCGCGCCGGACTGCAGTTCTCGACCGGCCTGCGCGCCATCGTCCGTGCCGATCCCGACGTCATCATGGTCGGCGAGATCCGCGATCGCGAGACCGCCCAGGTCGCGATCGAGGCGGCGCTGACGGGCCACCTCGTGCTCTCGACGCTGCATACGAACGACGCGGCGACGTCGATCACACGCCTGATCGAGATGGGGATCGAGCCGTTCCTGGTCGCCTCGGCGCTCGACTGCGTCGTCGCGCAACGGCTGGTGCGCGTGCTGTGCCCGCACTGCAAGCGCCGCGTGATCCTGCCGATGGCGACGCTGCGCGAGTACGGCTACTCGGCCGCCTACGACGTCGAGGGCTACGAGCCGGTCGGCTGCAAGCATTGCGGCGGCTCCGGCTACCGCGGGCGCACCGGGATCTATGAGGTGATGACGATCAGCCCGGAGATGCGCGCGCTCGCGCTCGAACGCCGATCGTCTGACGAGATTCTCGAGATGGCCGTCCTGCAGGGGATGCACCGGCTGAAGGACGACGGCCTCGACAAGGTCAAGCAGGGACGAACTTCGATGGCTGAGATCGCCCGGGTCGTCAACGCCGGCTCCGAGCATGACTGAGCGGGCGCCCTGGGGCGTGAATTTCACATGTCGAACAAACGTTTTGGTTTCAGTCCACGTGTCCTGCTGCCGATAGGAGCCTGAGAAAGCCCGTGTCGATCGAGTATTCACAAATATTGCTCGAGGTCGTCGATCGCAATGCGTCCGACCTCCACCTCACGGCCGGTGCGCCGCCGACGCTGCGCCAGCGCGGCCGTCTGGTCGGGCTGGAGAACTACCCGAAGCTGACGCCGGAGGACACGCGCGAGTTCATCTACTCGATCCTCACCACCGAGCAGCGGCGGCGGCTCGAGACGGACCTGCAGCTCGACTTCGCCTACGTCGTGCCGGGCCGCGCGCGTTTCCGCGTCAACGCGTATTTCCAGCGCAGCGCGGTTGCCGCGGCGTTCCGCCTGATCCCTTCCCAGATCACCCCGATCGACGCGCTCGGCCTGCCGCCGATCGTGCATGAGCTGACGCGCCGCCCGCGCGGCATGGTGCTCGTCACAGGCCCGACCGGCTCCGGCAAGTCGACGTCCCTGGCGGCAATGATCGACGAGATCAACCAGACGCGCGAGGAGCACATCATCACGATCGAGGACCCGATCGAGTTCGTTCACGCCCACAAGCGCTGCCTGATCAACCAGCGCGAGCTCGGCAACGACGCCACCAGCTTCGCCGCTGCCCTGAAGGCCTCGCTGCGCGAGGATCCCGACGTGATCCTGGTCGGAGAAATGCGCGACCTCGACACGATCAGCACCGCGCTGACGGCGGCCGAGACCGGCCACCTCGTGTTCGCGACCCTGCACACCCAGGATGCCCCGCAAACGATCGACCGCGTGATCGACGTCTTCCCGCCCGAGCAGCAGGCCCAGATCAGGGTCCAGCTGTCGGTCACCCTGCAGGGTGTCATCACGCAACAGCTGCTGCCGACCGCCGACGGTGCAGGGCGCTGCGCGGCGTGCGAGGTGCTGGTGCCGACACCGGCGGTCCGCAACCTCATTCGCGAGGGCAAGATCCACCAGATCCCGTCCGTCATTCAGACCGGCGCCGCGCAGGGCATGCAGTCGATGGATTCCGCGCTCGCGACGCTCGTGCGGGCTGGAACCATCACGGCGGACGTTGCCGTGTCGCGATCCTCGTCCCCCGACGAGCTGCGTCGCCTGCTTGGCGGCATCGCTCTGGTCGCGTGAGCACCTACGTCTTCAGGGCGATGGACGTGGCCGGCGCGCCGTTGCGCGGCCAGGTCGACGCCGAGAGCAAGCAGGCCGTCTCGGACCAGTTGCGCTCGCGCGGCTTGGTGATCCTCGAGATCGCCGAAAAGCACTCCTCCCGCGAGATCAACATCTCGCTGTTCGAGCGGATCACGCTCAGCGACCTGGCGATCTTCTCGCGCCAGCTCGCGACCATGGTGTCGTCCGGCATGACGATCCTGCGGGCTCTGTTCGTCCTCGAGGAGCAGACCGAGGGCAAGAAGCTCAAGGCCGTGATCGTCAACGTGCGCAAGGACGTCGAGGCTGGACTTGCCTTCAGCGTCGCGCTTGCGCGACACCCGAAGATCTTCAGCCCGCTGTTCATCGCGATGGTCCGCGCCGGCGAGATCGGCGGCGTGCTCGAGGACTCGCTCGTGCGCATCGCCGACCAGCTCGAGAAAGAGGACAACCTTCGCCGCCAGGTCCGCTCGGCGATGATCTACCCCTCCGTGGTGCTCACGGTCGCGCTGGTCGTCATGATCGTGCTGGTCGTCTACATCGTGCCGGTGTTCGCCGGCGTGCTGCAGCAGTTCGCCAGCACGGCGTCCGGAGCGCAGCTCCCGGCGATGACCCAGATCACGGTCGACATCTCGCACGCGGTCACCGGCTACTGGTACGCCTTCATCGGCGGTGCCGCGGCGATCGGCTTCAGTTTCCGCCGCTGGAAGACCTCGGCGACCGGGCGCCCGCAATGGGACGCCCTGCGCCTGAAGATCCCCTTCAAGATCGGCGACATCGTCCAGAAGATCTCGATCGCCCGCTGGGCCCGCACGTTCTCCGCGCTGACCGCAGCCGGCGTGCCGCTGCTCGAGGCGCTCGACATCACCGGCCGCAGCGCCGGCAACGCCGTCGTGGCCCGCGTGATGAACGACGTGATCGACTCGGTCAAGCGCGGCGGCACGATCTCCGAGCCGCTGAAGGAGAGCTCCGTGTTCCCGATGATGGTCAGCCACATGGTCGCCGTCGGCGAGTCCACCGGCGAGCTCGACTGGATGCTCTCGAAGATCGCAGACTTCTACGAGGAGCGCGTCGCCGCCGCCGTCAAGGCGCTGACCTCGATCATCGAGCCGGTGATGATCATCTTCATCGGCGGCATGGTCGGCTTCATCGTGATCGCGATGTACCTGCCGCTGTTCAAGGTCTATAACGAGGTTGGATAGGGCAAGCTGCCCGCTTCCGCGGGACAGCTTGATCGCGACACGCGGGCCGTCCGCGTGCTCGCAGCGATGTTCCGGGGCGGGGCGGGTTGCCGTCAGGGCGGCGTGATCGACAGGCGCCCGTCGCCGGCGACGGCCACCGTTCGCTCGCCGCGCAGCAGCGCGAGCAGTTCCTCGCCGACGAGCTCGCGCCGCCAGCCGGTGAGGGTGCGCACATCGGGCTCGCGTCGTCCGGCGCGCGCGCACACGATCGCCGCGAGGTCGGCGCGCGCGGCGATCAGCTCGTAGGCCAGGCCCGCCTCGAGCGCGCGTGCCCGCACGAACGCCTCGGCCAGGGCGATCTGCGGCCCGTCGAGCGGGCTCGAAGGCTCGCGGCGCTCGCCCTCCGCCGCGATCGGCTCGCGCGCGGCGCCGCGGGCGATCGCCTCGAGCAGGTCGTTGCCGCGGCGGCGCAGGCTGCCGGGGTTGACGCCGCGGACCTGGTCGAGCTGCTCCGGCGTTTGGGGCGCGCGCTTGGCGAGCTCTACCAGGGCAGTGTCGTTGAGCACCGTGGATACGGGCCGGTCCTGGCGTTCCGCGACCGCCTCGCGCCAGAGCACGAGCTCGTGGGCGACCGCGCGGGCGGCTGGGGTGAGCGAGTTGATTCGCGGCAGGCGGGCGAACAACGCGTCGGCGTCGCGGACGTCGCTGACCCCTTCGAGGTAGCGGCACTCTTCGAGCGCCCAGCCGAGGCGCTCGCCGTCCGCCAGCCGCGCGGCGAGCGCTGAGGCGAGATCCAGCAGGTGCAGGACGTCCTCGCGCGCGTATGCCAGCTGCTCGGCGTCGAGCGGCCGGCGGTCCCAGCGCGTGTAGCTCGCCGTCTTCTGCACCCGCACGTCGAGCACCTCGCGCAGCAGCGTCTCGTAGCCGGCCTGGGCTGAGAGCCCGGCGAAGCCCGCGGCGATCTGCGTGTCGAAGATCCGCGTGACCTCGGTCTGCGCGCAGCGTCGCAGCAGCGCGATGTCCTGGCGCCCGGCGTGCACGACGACCTCGATCTCGGGGTCGGCGAGCAGCTCCGCGAGCGGCTCGAGCGGGGTCCGCTCGTCGAGGCTGTCGAGCACGATGATGTCGAGGCCCTCGTCGTCTTCGACCACCACCTGGATCAGGCAGAGCAGCGTGCGGTAGCGGCCCTCGCCGACGAACTCGGTGTCGATCCCGAATCGCCGGGCCGCGCGGGCGCGCTGCCAGAACGCGGCGTTCTCCATCAGTGGGCGACCGCCGGCAGGGTCAGCCGGAAGGTCGCTCCCGGTTGGCGGTCCTCGAGCAGGACGAGCGTTCCGTGCATCCGGGCGGCGAGCTCGGAGCCGATCGCCAGCCCCAGGCCGAAGCCGCCCTCGTCGTTGGGCCGGCGGCCGCGCTGGAAGCGCTCGAAGATCAGCTCGCGCTCGGCGGCCTCCACGCCCGGCCCGTGATCGGAGATCTCGATCGCCGGCTGCTCGCCGCCCCAGACGGCGATCTCGATCGCCGATCCGGACGGCGCGACGCGCAGCGCGTTGTCAAGCAGGATGCGCACGATCCGCGCGACGCTACCAGGGTCGGCCTGCGCCCAGGCCTGACCGCCGGCCTGGTCGAGCGTGAGCGCGATGTCGCGCTCCCGTGCGCGTGCATCGAACTCGGCGGCCACGGCCCGCGCCGTCTCGCCAAGCTCGACCGGCTCGCTGCGCAGATCGAGCGGAGCGTCGAGCCGGCTGAGGTCGAGCAGGTCGGAGGCGAGGCCGCCCAGCCGGCGCGACTGCTGCTGCGCCCGTGCGACTCGCGTGCGTGCGTCCGCGAGGTCGATCGGGTCGGCGGCGAGGTCGTCGGCGAGCAGTTCGAGCATCCCGTCGAGTGAGGTCAGCGGGGTGCGCAGCTCGTGTGAGGCCGTCGCCACGAATGCGCGGCGTGCATCCTCCTGCTGGCGCAACCGCGCATGCATGGTCGCGAAGGCGCGTGCGAGCTCGCCGATCTCATCTGGGACGTCGTCGTACGGCACGACGAGCGAGCCGAGGTCGCGCTCGTCGAGCGTGCGGCTGGCATCCTGAAGCAGGCGCAGGCGGCGCAGCAGGCGCGAGGAGAGCGCGATCCCGAGCGCCAGCGCGACGGCGAGCCCCACAAGCGCCGCGTCGAGGAAGGCCGAGCGCACGACGGCGTCGGCCTGTCCGACATAGTCGACCCGCGCGAAGGCCTCGACGACGTAGCGGTCGTGCGCAGGGCCGGGGCCGCGGTAGCGGGCGGCGACGGCGAGCACCCCGCCCGCCAGGTGGTGGACGGGTTTCTTGCCGTGAGCGGCGAACGCTCTCTCCGCCAATTGGGGTGAGGTGAAGCGCAGGCGCCGCGGGTCGGTGTCGGCGAGGTGGGTCAGCTGCGCGGTCCAGATAAGCATGCCGGCGAAGTGATCCGCATCCTCAATGGACTCCACGGCCTGGCGGATCCGGGGTTTGTTCGCCGTCCCGTCAAGCAGCGGGATGATCCCGAGATTCGTCTTGGCGTCGAGGACGTCGGCATTGGTGACGCTGATGACGTTCGCCTTGAGTTGCGATTCGAGCGGGGCGAGCAGCGTCAGCGCGGCGGCGGCCAGCGTCGCCACCGCGGTCAGCACGAGCGCGCCGAGCAGGCGTGGACGCAGTCCGAACGGCAGGCGCGGGCGCCGCGCGCCGGGTTCGCTACCCCTCCGCAAAGCGGTAGCCCGCTCCGCGGACGGTGACGATCAGGCGCGGCTCCTCGGGCGTCGCCTCGAGCTTCTCGCGCAGGTGACGGATGTGGACGTCGATCGCGCGCGGGTCGCGGTAGGCCGAGTCTCCCCAGATCGCGCGCAGCAGCTCCTGGCGGTTGAAGAGCCGGCCGGGCTCCGCCATCAGGCAGGCGAGCAGCTCAAATTCGGAGAATGTGAGGCGGACCGGCTCGCCGGTCAGCGTCACTTCGCGCTGGGCGCGATCGAGTGTGACGGGCCCCGCTGTGAGCCGCTCGGCGCCCAGCGAACGCGGCGCCGAACGGCGCAGCACGGCGCGGATGCGGCTGCGCAGCTCGGCGAGCCCGAACGGCTTGGTGACGTAATCGTCAGCCCCCGCCTCGAGTCCCTGCACCGCGTCGGCCTCGCTGTCGAGCGCCGTCAGCATGATGATCGGCACGACGTTGCGACGCGCACGCAGCGTGCGGCAGACGTCGTAGCCGTTGGGGCCGGGACCGAGCGCCACGTCCAGCAGCACGACGTCGAAATGCGACTCGCTCGCCAGCGCGATCGCCTCGTTGCCGTTGGCGACCGCCTGCACGTGGTGGCCCTCGCGCTCGAACGAGTGGGTCAGCGTCTCGCGCAGCGAGGTCTCGTCGTCGACGACGAGGATCGACAGGCTCGGTGATGCGCCCAGACCGTTCACGTTCGTGACGCTAGCGCGTTCGCAGGAGGTAAAGCACGTGGCTGTGGGGGAGCCCGGCGCGCCGGGACACATCGGTCCCGTGGGTGCGCACCCAGTCGGCGCCGGGCGAGCAGGCGGGGCTCACGCTCGCCTTCCGGCGGTCGCAGCCACCGTCCAGAACCGCGAAACGCAACCGCCCGCTCGCGACCAGCGCGGCGAGGCGCGGGATCGGGAGCAGCTCGTGGGAGTCATAGCTGGTGAGCGAGAGGATCGCCCGGCGGTCGTAGAGGATCAGCGAGGCAACCTCGGTCGGGTCGGCCGCGGCGAACTCGTAACGGGTGCCGGCGCTGCGAGCGTTGATGTAGGAACTGATTGCGCGCACCTCGCCGGCTCCCATCGCCCCCGTCACGCCGTTGTCGAACTCGTGGTTGGCGATCAGGCTCGCGTCGACCTGTAGCGGCAGCGCCAGCGCCGCCAGGCCGAGGCCGGCGGCGAGCAGCGCGACGCGCACGCGTTCGGGGCGCAACCAGAGCGCCGCGATCGCGACGATCGCCCCGACCGCGCCGAGCTGCCAGGCGCTGGCGGAGGCGCCGAGCAGGTAGCGCCCGTAGAGCGTCAGCGCGAGCGCGGTCACGATCACAAACAGCCGCTGCCAGAACCCGTCGCGCAGCGCCCAGGCGACGCCGATCCCGGCTGCCGCAGCGACGGCGGGCGTGAACCCCTCGGTGTAGCGCGGGTGAAGGCGCGCCATCGCGCTGAACAGCACGACGCCCTCAAGCAGCCACAGGAGCACCGCTGCGCACAGCGCTCGCTCGACGCCGCCGTCCGGTCCGCGGGCTCGTACAATCGTCCAGACCAGCGCCGGAACGCCCAGCGCCAGAGCCGCAAGCAGGAGGAACCCGAGCCGCAGGCCCGACAGCGGGCCGTCATGGTCGAACAGGCGCAGCAGCGCCGGTGAGCCGATCGGGACCGCGGAGCGCGCGACCTCGCTGTTGTTGGCCGGGTGCAGCGCGCTCGCCGGCAGGGCGGCGTTCAGAGCCGACTGGGTTTCGGCGCCGGCGATGCGATCCCAGCCGTTGAACACGAACGTCGCATTCCAGGCGCTGCCGTCGGTCGATCCGATCGCATAGGGGCGATCGGAGGCGGGGAAGAAGAGCGTCATCGTCAGCCACGACAGCGCGACCGCCACGAACACCGCGCAACTGACCGTGAGCCGTAGCAGGCGGCGCTCGCGACACACCAGAAATCCAAACAGGATCAGGGCCGGCAGGCCCACGATCCCCTCAAACAGCTTGACGTTGAACGCGAGCCCCATCGCCGCCGCTGCGAGGTAGCACCAGCGCGAGCGGCCGTCTGCCGCGAAGCGCACGAGCAGCCACAGCGCGATCACGCTCAGCGCCATCGCGGCCGCGTCGACGGTGTCGCTTCGGGCCGTCAGGACCGCGATCGGAAGTGTCGCCAGCGCGAGTGCGCAGGCCACGCCCGCCCGCGCGCCGAGCACGCGGCGCACCGCGTCGTAGAGCACGGCCGCGGCCACCGTACCGGCCAGCGCGGACGGTAGCTTCAGGGTGAACGAGCCGAAGCCGAGAAGCTGCGTGCTGAGCACCTGCAGCCACAGATCGATCGGAGGCTTGTCGATCGCGAGGCTGCCCCCTGGCTCGTAGGCCCCGAGCAGGAAATTGTGCACCGACAGCGGCATGCTGCGCACCGCAGCGTCGTAGAAGGGGTCGGCCGGCACCTTGGCGAGCGCCCACAGCCGCAGCGCCCCGGCAAGCGCAACCACCGCCGCGATCGCCACAAACTCCGGCCAGCGCTCGCGGGCGCCGCGCGGCGCGGCTGTTGCTTCCTCGGCCACGAGGATCGCGATGATCGCAGCCCATCCCTCGAGATGCCTTCACGGCGCGCCAACCACTAGGCTCGGCAGCGTGACCGAAGAGGCGCCCGAGCCGACCACCCCGCAGAGCTGCGCCGCCTGTCGCGGCAGCGGTTCGGTGATCTCAAACCTCGGCGGCGAGCCGCATCAGCTGGCGTGTCCCTGGTGCGACGGCAGCGGCGTGACGGCGCCCGGCCATGACGCCCAGGCGCACTGGCGCGCGCAGCAGCCTGCCGCCGGATCCTGACGCGCCCTCACGCCGCCGGCCCCCGTTGCGGGCCGGGGCGGTATCGCACCACGCCGGCTGCGCGTTTCAGCCTGCGTGGGCGGCGTTTCCCAGCCCCGTCGGGACGCCAAATTTTTGCCGGAATCTCTCAAGGTTCTGGTGTGGAGGGTCGATACGGCCTGTAAGGAAGGCCAGCACCGAATGGTGTGTGACTGTCGTCAAGTGTGGCGCTGGCGCCGAATAGACAACTCGGATCCAGGAGGATTCAATGCTGTTCAAGCTGCGCCAGCGCGCAAAGGATGAACGAGGGTTTACCCTCATCGAACTACTCGTCGTGATCCTGATCATCGGCATTCTTGCCGCGATCGCGATCCCGTCGTTCCTCAACCAGAAGTCGAAGGCGTCCGACGCTGCGGCGAAGGAGCTCGTTCACACCGCTCAGGTTGCGATCGAGACCCTGGCGACCGACAACAACGGCAGCTACGCCTCGGCCACGACGCCCACGTCACTCGCAGCCTATGAGGCTACGATCCAGACGACGGCGGGTAACGGCAACGCTTACCTCTCAGCCGTTGCCGGCACCGCCACCGGCTATACCGTCACCACAACGTCGACCACGGGCGACACTTACAGCATCACCCGAGCCGCGAGCGGTGCGCTGACCCGCACCTGTACCAACGCGGCGGGCCAGACGGCCTGCGTCAACGGCACCTGGTAACGGGTCCCTTCCAGCAACTGATGTAACCCTGGCGGGGCGGCCGATTGGCCGCCCCGTCACTTTTGTTTCACGGTCAACGTGTGGCGCGCTCGTGCCGATAAGAGTGGTGAACATGCTTGCAGCCGAGATCATCTTCGCCGCGTTGTTCGGGGCCGTGCTCGGCTCGTTTCTGAACGTCGTGGCCTACCGGCTTCCGCGCGGGGAGTCGCTCGTCGCCCCGGGGTCGCACTGCACCTCGTGCACCGCCGCGGTGAAGCCCTACGACAACGTTCCCGTGCTCGCCTGGATGTGGCTGCACGGTCGCTGCCGCGCCTGCCGCGCGGCGATCTCGCCGCGCTATCCGCTGGTCGAGCTCGGGACCGGCGCGCTTTTCGCCGGGGTGGTGGCGACCCAGACGAGCGCCGTCGGTATCGCGCTCGGAGTGCTGACGGTGCTGGTGCTCGTCCCCGTCGCGCTGATCGACCTTGACTATCATCTGATCCCCAACCGCCTCACCGGCCCGGCGGCGATCCTCGCGATCGTGCTCGGCACGGCGCTCGATCCCTCGGGCGAGCCGTCGCGACTGATCGCCGGTGCTGGGGCGGGCGGCTTCTTCCTGCTCGCGGCCTTCGTTTCGCCGCGCGGGATGGGGATGGGCGACGTGAAGCTGGCCGGCGTGATGGGGTTGCTGCTGGGCGACGCGGTCGCGCCGGCGCTGCTGATCGCGCTCGTGGTTGGCATTCTCGGCGGCCTGGTCGTCATGGCGCGGCGCGCGCCGGGGGAGCGCCAGGGGGTCGGCGTGCCGTTCGGCCCGGCGCTCGCGGTCGGCGGCCTTGTCGCGCTGTCCGTCGGTCACGCAATTATCGCTGCGTATTTGCACCTGTTGGGCTGAACTCCTAATGCCGTCTAGCCAGATGGTCGATGAGGTCACTGGGCTTGGTGGACACCGCTCCCGACGCCCCCGGTACTAGAGATGCTCGAATTTCTGAACCAGCCGATTTCGTTCAAGCGACGCCCGCGCAGCGCCGACGCCACGGCTCCCGCCGCGCAGTCCGCTCCCGCGGAGGCGCCGCTTGCCCCGGCGCAGCCGGCCGCCAGCAGGGGTTCATTTCTGAACCAGCCGATTTCGTTCAAGCGACGCTCGTCCGCGCGCAGCGCCGACGCTCCGGCTGCCGTCGAGCAGTCGGCTCCCGCGCAGGCGCCTGTTGCGGCGGGCCAGCCGGTCTCGACCGGGAATACGCTTCCCGCCGCGCTGCCGGTTGCGTCCGCGCTGCCGGTTGCGCCCGCGTTGCCGGTTGCGTCCGCGTTGCCGGTTCCCTCGGCGCTGCCGGTGACCGCCCAGCAGGACGCTCCCGCCGCGCAGTCCGCTACCACGGGCCTCACCCAGCCGTCTACGACCGAGCGCGTGCGCCGCCGGCTCACGGCGCCCCACGGCCGGCCGCGCCTGGTGCTTCCCGCGGGCCGGGGCCGGCTTGTGATTCCGCATGGGCGCCCACGCCTCTCCGCTCCCCGCGGGCGGCGGACGGCCAACCTCGTCGGGCTGGAGATCGAGCCCGGGCAGATTGTCGCGGTGCAGAGCCGGCTTGACGGTCACGTCATCGTCGAGCGCGCCGCCGGCAGGCCGATCCCGCCGAGCCTGGTGCGCGACGGAGAGGTGAGCGACGTGGCGGCTCTCAGCGAGGCGCTGGCGGACCTGTTCGACGGCAGCGGCCTTGACCGCCGCGTGCGGATCGGGATCGCCAACCAGCGCATCGTGATGCGCCAGATCGAGCTGCCCGCGATCACCGATCCCAAGGAACTCGAGAGCGCCGTGCACTTCCAGGCGCAGGACGAGATTCCGATGCCGATCGAGAGTGTCGTGCTCGACTATCACTCACTCGGCGTCACCGAAACCGAAGCCGGGCCGCGGCTGCAGGTGTTGCTGGTCGCCGCCCGCCGAGACATGGTCGAGCGCATGCTGCTTGCCGCCCGCCAGGCCGGACTGCGCCCTGAGGGAGTGGACCTCGCCGCGTTCGGCATGATCAGGGCGCTACGACCGCTGGACGCGCTCCCCGGCGAGCAGGTTCTCTACCTCTCGATCGGCGGCTTGACAAACCTTGCGATCGCGAACGGCTCGACATGCCAGTTCACCCGCGTGATCACGACAGGTGTCGAGCAGATCGTCACCGAGGTCGCCGCGAGCGCCGGAGTGCCGCTGCAGCCGGCGCGGCGCCTGGTCAGCGCCGTGGCAGCCAACGGCGCGGGCGTGACTCCGCCGCCGGTCATCCGGACAGCTTCCGGCCCCGTCTCCGCCACCAGCGACCAGCTCGAGATTGCCCGCACCGCCCTCGGCGACGGGATCCGCCGGATCGCCGCGGAGGTGCGCAACTCACTTGACTTCCATCGCGTATCGCGCGGTGAGCAGCCCGTGTCTCGGGCCGTCCTGACGGGACCGGCGCTTGACCTCACCGGTTTTGACGCAGCGCTCTCACGCGAGCTCGATCTGCCGATCACGCGGGGCGCCGTTGCGCTCGCGTCACCCGAGGCTGCGGGCCACGTGCCGATGAGCCGGCTCGCGGTCGCGGCAGGCCTGTCGCTGGCGGAGGGCGTGCAGTGAGAGCCGTAAACCTGATCCCGGCCGAGGAGCGCCGCGGCGCCGGCGGCATCGGTGGGCGCTCCGGCGGCGTCGTCTACGTACTCACCGGCGGGCTCGCCCTGCTCGTCGCGCTCGGCGCCATCTACGCCCTCGCGGTGCACAGCGTGGCCGACCGCAAGGGCCAGCTCGCGACGCTCAGCGCCCAGCTGGCCGCGGTCAACGCCGAGACGCAGTCGCTCGCTCCCTACGTGCAGATCGCCGCGGTCAGCGCGGCGAAGGTCGAGGAGGTTGCGAGCATCGCCGAGCAGCGATTCAACTGGCCAACGGCAATGCAGCAGCTGGCGCTCGCGCTGCCCGATGACGTCTCGTTCCAGTCGCTCACGGCCTCAGCGGCTGCCGCCCCGGGCGGAGGGACCTTCACCCTGGTCGGCTGCGCGAACTCGCAGGGCGAGATCCCAGCCGTGCTGACGGCCCTCTCGTCGGTCCCCGGCGTGACCCTGGTTCAGCTGACCAGCTCGATCGAGAACGCCGCGATCAAGTTCCACGGACTGCCGACGAAGCTCAACCATGGCGGCTCTGTGCGTGCGGACGAGCCGAGCGCCGAGGGTTGTCCGAAGATCACGTGGACGATCGGCCTCACCTACGCGGCGACCTACACGGTGCCCAAGGTGAAGCTGCCGCAGGGCTCGGCGAGCGGCGCGCAGACAGTTTCGACGCGGTCGGGCGCCAAGCACCCGCTCGAGCGAACGGCCGCGAAGCGAGTGAACCCATGAGAGTCCGCGACCGCCTTGTCGTAGCCGTGATCGTCGCTGTCGCACTGGCGGGCCTGATGTGGGTCGCGCTGGTGTCGCCCGAGCGCGCCCAGGTCACGACGCTTGACGCGCAGATCACCACCCAGCGCTCCGCGCTGGTGGGCGCCGAGGCCCAGGTCGCCAGCGCACGCCACGCGGTGGACGGCTACGTCGGCCATCTGCATCAGATCAAAGAGGTCATCAAGGCCGTGCCAAAGGTGCCGGCTGAGGCCGAGGTCGTGGCGACGATCGACAAGCTGACCGGGACCAAGGTCGAGCCGGACTTCCGTGAGCTCGACGTCGGCTCGGACACGACGACCGGCACGGGCCCCAGCGCACTCGGGCTGACGTTCACCTACTGGACCACCTACAAGGGGCTGCAGTCCTTCCTCAAGAAGCTCGACAGCCTGACCAAGACCGACGGCCTCAACGTCAACGCCAGCGGACGGCTGTTTACCGTCACCGCCGTGTCGCTCGCGCCGCTCGCGAGCCCGCAGGCGCCGCCCAACACGACGAGGGCATCGATCACCGCCGAGGTTTACCTGCAGGGCGCGGCAAGCAGCGCGGTGCCCGCCACGGGCGCCACCGGTGCGACGGGAGCGGCATCGTGAACTTCTTCAAGACACTGCAGGCCGACCTGCGCGAACGCCAGATCTTCCCGGCCGTCGTGGTGCTGGCCGTGCTCGCGGTCGCGATCCCGATCGCCGCGCCGACCCTGTTCGGCAAGGTCGCGACACCGCCCGCCGGCTCGACCGTGGTGCCGCAGGTTCGCCCGCCCGCCGGCGTGCTCACCCCGCAGCAGGAGCTCGCGGATCTGAGTGCCATCCCGGCCACGCAGTCGGTCCTGCGCCGCGGCAGCGAGCCCGACCCGTTCCGTCAGTTGAGCGCGTCGTCCGGCAAGACCGCCGCCTCAGCGGGCGGGTCGGTGTCAAGCTCGACCGCGACCACACGGACCACCACGTCGACGACGCCTGCGAAGACGACGCCCGTGACCACCACGCCCGCGACGACCACGCCGTCCAAGGCACCAAGCACCGGATCGACGGGCGCCACCTCGGCTCCCGCGACGGGCACTCCCGTGACGGGGCCGGACACGCTGCGCTCCGATCAGGCCTACACGGTGAACATCGACACCAAGGACGCGCAGGGCGTGCACACGCTCAGCGACGTCGTTCGTCTCGCGCCGCTTCCAGCCGCGCAGTCGCCCGAGGTGATCTACCTCGGCGTCCTGCAGGGCGGCAAGAAGGCTGCATTCCTGTTCACCAATGCGATCGCCGTCGCGAGCAAGGACGCCAGCCAACTGACCTGCCTGCCCAGCACGAGCGCCTGCCAGATCCTCGAGCTCGCGCCGGGCCAGGGAATGAGCCTTTACCCGACATCCAACTCGGCTCTCATCGCCACCTTCAGCTTCGAACTCGTTTCGATCGGCGCCAAGACCTACGCTTCGGACGCCGACGCCACGCAGGCTCGCGACGCCGTCTCGACAGCCGGTCAGACGCTGCTGCCGCTGACGAATTCCACCGAGCTCTCAACCCTCGTTTTCAGCGACAAGCTCGGCGCGCTCGTGCATCACACGCAGCACTCCGGCTCCTCGACCGGCCCGACCGGCTCGACGGGTTCGACCGGCGCGACCGGCTCGAGCGGCGGGACCGACAGCGTGTCCACGGGCATCGCGTTCGCGGTCAGCAAGGGCGACTAGCCTCCGCCCGGCTGTGCAAGGACGCGCCGGCCCAGCGCGGCTCGCGCTCCCGCGGCGAGCTCGGGCCCTCGGGTGAATTCCCAGAGTCCCTCCGAGTGCTCCCCGCGCACGTCTGGCGGCGGCGGATCATCACGGATGCGTCGTCCTCGGTCGTTGCTGTGGCGCCGCCCCAGCTTCCTTCCTGCGTCCTCGCCCCCCGCGATCCGGCGCTCGCCAGCCCCACACGCCGAGCCCTCGGATGAACTCTAAACTCACGGGCCGATGGCGCTGCTGCGCATGATCACCGCCGGGGAGTCTCACGGGCCCGGCCTCACCTGCGTGCTCGAGGGGCTGCCGGCCGGCCTCGAGCTGGACCGCGACGCCATCAACCGCGACATGCGCCGGCGCCAGCTCGGCCACGGTCGCGGCGGGCGGATGAAGATCGAGCAGGACACGGCCGAGCCGACGGCCGGCGTGCGACACGGCCGCACGCTCGGTTCCCCGGTCGCGCTGAGCGTCGTCAACCGCGACTACGCCAACTGGGAGGAGCGAATGAATCCGTGGCCGGTCGCCGCGGCGCTCGAAGAGGTACATCTCCCGCGGCCCGGTCACGCGGACCTAGCCGGCGTCATGAAGCACGGCTTCAGCGATGTGCGCGACGTGCTCGAACGGGCCTCGGCCCGGGAGACCGCGGCGCGGGTGGCAGGCGGCGCGCTCTGCAAGGCGTTCCTGCGGGCGCTAGGGGTGGAGATCGTCTCCCACGTGCGCCAGATCGGCGTCGTTTGCGCGCCCTCCTACCCGGAGCCGCTGGCGCTCGAAGCGTTCGCCGATGTCGATTCCTCACCGGTGCGCTGCCTGGACGCCGACTCCTCGCTGGCGATGGTCGAGCACATCGACGCTCAGCGCAAGGCCAACGAATCCCTCGGTGGGATCTTCGAGGTCCGCGCCTACGGCCTCGTGACCGGGCTGGGCTCCTACGTCTCCTGGGAGGAGCGCCTCGACGGCCGCCTGGCAGGCGCGCTGTGCTCGATCCAGGCGGTCAAGGGGGTGAACCTGGGTGAGGGGTTCGACCTCGCAGGCAAGCCCGGCTCGCTCGCCCACGATGAGATCTTCCACTCAGAGCTTCGCGGCTTCTATCGCGAGACCAACCGCGCCGGAGGGCTCGAGGGCGGCATGACGAACGGGGAGACGCTGATCGCCGCCGCGGCGATGAAGCCGCTCCCAACCCTGACCAAGCCGCTGCGTTCGGTCGACATCGCGACGCTGGCGCCGGCACAGGCGCTGCGCGAGCGGACCGACTCATGCACCGTTCCGGCGGCGGGCGTGGTGGGGGAGGCGATGGTCGCGTTCGTCCTCGCCGACGCCTACCGGCGCAAGTTCGGCGGCGACCACATCGAGGATGTGCGCGGCGCCCTCGCCGCGTATCGAGCGCGGATCCGGTGAAGGCAGACGGCGCGATCGTGCTTGTCGGGTTCATGGGGGCCGGCAAGACGACCGCCGCGCAGCGCGTGGGCGCCGAGCGCGGGCTTCGCGTCAACGACGTCGACGGCCTGATCGAGGCACGCGGGGGTGCGACGATCGCCGAGCTCTTCGAGCGCGACGGCGAAGCGGCGTTCCGCGCGCTCGAAGAGGAGGTCGTCTGCGAGTTGCTCGCGCGCGCACACCGGGGCGACATCGTGTCGCTCGGCGGCGGCGCGGTGAGCTCGGAGCGCGTCCGCGGCGCGCTGGCCGCTCACCTCGTGGTGTGGCTGGACGTCGACCCGGGACTCGCCTGGCGTCGCGCGGCCGACTCCGGCCGGCCGCTGGCGCGAGAACGAGCGTCATTTGACGCGCGCCACGCGGAGCGGCTGCCGCTTTACGCAGCGGTCGCCGACGCCGTCGCCCCGGCCAGCGCCCGCCTCAGCCACGGGCGTTTGCACGACGCGGTCGAGAAGCTGCGTGACTTGCCGGCAGGCACCCGCCTGCTGTGGGCCCTCAGCGGCTGCGCCGAGTATCCCGTCTGGATCGGGCGCGGTCTGCTCGGCTCCGGGCTGCTGGCGTCCCCGGCGCAGCCGGCGTCGCCAGGGTCCCTGGCGCGGCGTTTCTGCGTGACCGACGAGAATGTCGCCCCGCTGTGGCTCGGCGCCGCGGGCGACTTCGCCGCCTCGATCGTGATCGCCGCGGGCGAGCCGAGCAAGTCGCTCGCGCAGGCCGAGCGGATCTGGCGCGAGCTGGCGCAGCGCGGCATGACGCGCGCCGATCACCTCGTCGCCCTCGGCGGCGGCGTCGTCGGCGATCTCGCCGGTTTCTGCGCCGGCGCCTATCAGCGGGGCGTGGCGGTCATTCAGGTGCCGACCACCTTGGCTGCGCAGGTCGACTCCGCCTATGGCGGCAAGACGGGCGTCGATCTGCCGGAGGGCAAGAACTACGTCGGCGTCTACCACCATCCCTCGGCAGTCCTCGTCGACCCGGCGACGCTCCAGACCCTGCCGGCGCAGGAGTGGAGCGCGGGGTACGCTGAGGTCATCAAGACAGCGATCATCGCCGGGGGAGCACTTTGGGAGCGGATCGCCGCCGATCGGCCAATCGACGACGACGTGATCTTCGACTGCGCCCGGTGCAAGCTCTCGATCGTCGCCGCCGACGAGCGTGACGAAGGGCGCCGCCAGGTTCTCAACCTCGGGCACACGGTCGGACACGCGCTCGAGACCGTGACGGGATACCGCCGCTACCGCCACGGCGAGGCCGTGGGCCTCGGCCTGCTGGCGGCGCTGTCGCTCTCCGGACGCGAAGATCTGCGCGCAACCGTTGGCGGCCTTCTCGCCGAACACGGGCTTCCAACTCGCGCGGACGGGGTGGACCCGGCGGCCGTCGCGGCCGCCACCCACAGCGACAAGAAGCGGCTCGGCGCGAGTGTCCCGTTCGTGCTCGTGGACGCCCCAGGCGCCGTGCGCCACGGCGGCGAGGTCACGCCCGCGCAGCTTGAGGCCGCACTCGCGGAGCTCTGCGCATGAGCCCCGTTCGCAACCGCGTCGCGGTGCTGCACGGCGTCAACATGAACATGCTCGGGCGCCGCGATCCTGCGCAGTACGGGACGCTGACGCTGCTCGAGCTCGAGCGCCGCGTCACCGACTTCGGCCGGCAGCTGGAGCTCGAGGTTCGCTGCTTCCAGACCAACTCGGAGGCCGAGTTCTGCAAGCAGCTGCACGAACTGCCGGCGCGAGCGGACGGCGTCCTGCTGAACCCCGGCGCTTGGACGCACTACTCCTGGGCAATTCACGACGCGCTCGAGATCGCGGGCCTGCCGGCGGTCGAGGTGCACCTCTCCAATATCGAGGAGCGTGAGCCGTGGCGGAGCGTGTCGGTGATCCGCGACCTCGTCCTCGCCTGCGTCAGTGGGCAGGGCGTGGAGGGCTACCGGGAAGCGCTGGTCCGCCTCAGCAAGGAGCTGGACGGGTGAGCGGCGCGGGCGGCGGGCGCCCGGAGCGTCTTGGCCGGCTGATCGCGGAGGCGGAGCTTGACGTGCTGCTCGTCGAGGGTGCGGCCAACCTGCGCTACCTGGCCGGTTACACCGGCTCGAACGGGCTCCTGCTCGCGCACGCCGACGGCGGCGGGCGTTTCTACACCGACTTCCGCTACGCCTCCCAGGTCGCCGAGGAGGTGGACGGCGCCTTCGAGTGCGAGATCGTGACCGGCGAGCTGCTCGACGCCGCGGCCCGCTCGCTCGATCGCGGCCGCGTGGGGTTCGATGACACGCGGACGAGCGTCAGCCGGCGCGCAAAGCTCGGCGAACTGGCGCCGGCGGACGTCGAGCTGGTCGCCGCGCCGGGCCTCGTCGAGCGGATGCGGGCGGTCAAGGACGAGCGGGAGATCGAGCTGATCGCCGGCGCCGCGACGCTGATCGACGAGCTGCTCGGCTGGCTGTTCGCCGCCGGCCTGAGTGGCCGCACGGAACGCGAGCTGGCGATCACCCTCGAGTACGAGATGCGATTGCGCGGCGCGAGCGCGCCGAGCTTCTCGTCGATCGTCGCCGGCGGCGCGCACGGCGCGCTGCCGCACGCCCAGCCGCGCGACGTAGCGATCGAGCGCGGGACGCTCGTGACCTTCGACATCGGCGCGCTCGTCGACGGCTACTGCTCCGACTGTACGCGCACCGTCGCCGTCGGCGAGCCCTCCGCCCGCGCCCGCGAGGTCTACGACGTTGTGCTGCGCGCCCAGCTCGCCGGACTTGAGGCGATCGCGCCCGGGGTCAGCGGACGCGACGCCGACGCGCGGGCGCGTGCCGTGATCGAGGAGGCCGGCTACGGCGAGTACTTCGGCCACGGCCTCGGCCACGGCGTGGGACTCGAGATCCACGAGGCGCCGCGGCTCTCGCGCACCAGCGGCGATCAGGAGTTGCTCGCCGGCAACGTCGTAACCGTCGAGCCAGGCGTCTACCTGCCCGGCGAGCTGGGCGTGCGGATCGAAGACCTGACCGTCGTTCGCGCCGGCGGCGCGCAGCTGCTCAGCACCTTCACGAAGGAACTGCTGGTGCTCGACTGAGCCGCGGTTGGGTGCGCTGGGCGCTGCGCAGCGGGCGCAGCCGGTAGACGACCGCCGCCAGTACCGCGAGCGTCAGCGTTGCCGGCAGCAGGAACGAGACCGCCTGGGCGTCGAGGCCGATGTGGCCGGGGAGGTACCAGAAGATCAGCCAAGTCGCAGCCGTCGCCGCGGCGGCGCCGAACGGTGCGCGACGTGCGACGGTGGTTTCCCAGGCGAGCAGCGCGAAGATGAACGGCAGTGGGTAGTAGACGACATCCCAGGGGTCAAGCCAGCAGCGCAGCAGCATCAGCAGCGCGAGCAGCAACAGCGCGTCGGCGCGGGGCGTGCGGCGTCGCGCCGCCAACAGCGTCAGCGGCACACCGAGCCAGACGATCAGCATGTGCGCGCTGCCGCCAAGCCACGCGGGCGCGACGCGGAAGCCGCGCGCGATCGAGCCGAGCATCGCCGGAACCCAGTGCCCGCGCGGGCCAAAGAACCAAAACACCTGCCACGGGTGGAAGATCCCGCCGGTGGCGGTGACGACGATGCGGTTCGTCCCGGAGGCCACACTCGGCGAGGACAGGAGCATCGGCGCGACCAGGGCGCCCGCGACCAATCCCGCGATGATCAGGCAGCGCCAGCGGTGGGCGGGAAGCGCCAGGAGAACCGGACCGATCGCCAGCAGCGCCCATTCCTTGTTCGCGATCGCCAGGCCGAGTGCCAGCGCGGCGAGGTTCACCTTGCCACGTTGCGCGAGCAGCACCGCCCCGACACACAACGCTGCGCCGAGAAGCTCCTCGGGGTGGCCGGTCTGCAGCGCCCGGTAGGTGATCGGGTTGGCTGCGCACACAAGCACCGCCAGCGCGGCCGCGGCCACGCGGGCGCCGGCGCGGCGCAGGCTCACAGCGCACCACACACCGAGCCCGCCGATCGCGAGCAGGCACGGCAACGCGCCGAGCCGGTAGATCAGCAGAGCGCTGCCGCCGGCCAGGCTGCCGGGCAGCGCGAACGGCGCTCGCAGCAGAAGTGACGCGCCGTAGGACGGCGCGCTTTGGAAAAACTGGGTGATGTGACCGTGCAGCAGCGCCGTCATGCTCGGCGCCGCCTCGAGGCCGTAATCGTTTGCGCTTGCGGCCCACCGCCATCCCCAGGCCAACGCGATTGCGCAACCGAGCGCAAGCGCGCTCCACAGAGCCATCTCGCGACGCGAGACGGCGCTGCCCGCGGATAGCTGAGCGCGATGGCGCGCGGTCACACAGTCGATATCGGCGCCGCGTTTGGCGCCCTTGAACGGCGCTCGCGCGCCCTGCGCGCGACCAGGCGCGACCAGGCGCCTGGCGCGAACAGCGCGATCGCCAGCGCAAGCAGCGCGGGCACCGCGGCAAGCAGGAACACGGCGGCCTGCCCGTCCGCCGAAACGTGCTCGGGAACGACGATGAACACCAGCCAGACGACGACGCTCGCGGCCAGTGCGAGCACCGGCGGGCGCCGGCGGCTCAGGCTCTCCCAGGCGAGCAGGGCGAAGATGAACGGCAGCGGGTAGTAGACCGTGTCCCAGGTGTCGAAGGCGAAGCGGATCGCCAGCAGGAAGGCGAGCAGCAGCATCGCGTCGGTGCGCCGGCGCAGCACCGCGAGCACCGTCACCGCCGCGGCGAGCGCGACGATCAGCGGGTGGTCGATGCTCTGGATCCAGGCCGGCGGCGTGCGGTAGCCGAGCTTGACGGCGCCGAAGGTGTCGCGGACCGTGTGGGAGTGCGAGCCGAGGAACCACCACAGCTGCCACGGCTGGAAGATCGCGCCGCCGCCGGCGACGGCCAGGGCACCGGGCGAGCCCGACCCCCCACCGATGTGGGTCGCGAGCCAGAGCGGGAAGTAGAAGCAAGCGGCCAGCGCGCCCGCGATGACCGCGGCGCGGACGCGATGGGCCGGCAGCGCGACGAGGACCGGCCCGATCGCCAGAAGCGCCCACTCCTTGTTGACGATTGCGAGACCGAGCAGAACGCCGGACCAGCCGGCGTGGCCGCGCTGAGCGGCGAGCACCGCGGCCACGCACGCCACCGCGCCGAGCAACTCCTCGGCGTGCCCGTCCTGGAGCGCGTAGAGCGTCACCGGGTTCACCACGCACAGCCCGAGGGCCGTGGCCCGCGCGATCCGCCCGTGGCCGATCTCGCGCATCCGCGCCACCAGCCACACGCCGAGCAGCGCGGCAGCGGCCAGCGCGGGAAGCGAGACGGCCTGGTAGACGGCGACCGCGCCCCCGCCCCACAACCCGGGGAGCAGCGCGAACGGCGCACGCAGCTCGAGCGAGCCGCCGTATGCGGGCGACAGCTGCAGGAAGCTCAGTACGTGGCCGGAGGTGAGCGCGGCATAGGCCGGGGCGACCTCCGTCGAATAGTCGTTCCAGCCGAACCCGTAAAGGGTGAGAAACGACATCGCCCACACACCCAGCGCCGCGAACGCGATCGCGGCTCCGTGGTCGCGCACGCGCAGCCTGGTCACCCCAAACTTATCGGTGCGATCGCCAGGGCGCTTGAGGTGCGCCGGGCCCGCAGGCCGGTCGTTTGCGGCTGGGGGCGCTCGTCGGTCGCTCTGCGGCGAGCGCCGCCGTGCTGCATGCTGCCCCGGTGCCTTCGTTCGCGGTCTCGATCTGCGTGCTGTCGCTGGTCCAGGCCGGGCTCGTCCTGTTGCCGGCGCCCCGCGAGATTCCTGCGCTCAGGCGCCTGCGCAGCGGCTGGTGGGCGGCGATCCCCGCCGCGTCGGTTGCCGCCTTCGTGTTCGGTGAACGCGCGCTTGGCGGGCTCGCCGACGGCCTCACCTACCTGGCGCTGATCGCCGTTCCGCCGCTCGCGGCGGTGGGTCTCGGCTGGGCGACGCGCGCCGGCAGGCGCTGGTTCGCGCCCGGCGCGGCGCTGCTCTTCGTGCTCGCGTGGGCCGATCGCCAGGGCCTCGCAGGTGAGACCGCCGGTGTGGTGCTGGACGCGTTGTCGTGCGTGACGCTGGCGGTCCTGCTCGTGGCGGTGAGCCCACGCGTTCTGGTCAAGCTCGGGATCGTCGCGATGGCAGCCGTGGACAGCTGGCTTGTGCTCAGCGACCTGCTGGCGGCCCCCAACGGCGTGCTGAACGCGGCGGCCCCGGCGGCGCACCTGCCGCAACTTCAGCGAGTCGTGTTCGGCTCGGCGGTGATGGGCTACGGCGACGTGTTCGTCGCGGCGCTGCTCGGAGCCCTGCTCGCCGCGCAGCCGGGCGTGGCCCGTCGCGGCGCCGCGATCGCGGCAGCGATCGGCCTCGCCTTCGACCTGCTGTTCTTCGCCGTCAATGAGCTGCCGGCAACGGTGCCGATCGCGCTCACCCTGGCGATCCTCGAGTCAGGCGCAATCGTCGCGCGCCGGCGCGCAGGTGCCCGGTGACGAAGGCGTCCGGTCGGGTCCGAACGGGGAGCGGCGGGACGCGCCGTCAGGGCACGGCGGCCGGATTTGGCGGCGCGACCGCGCTCGCCGCGGGCCTGGACGGCGGACCGGCGTTCGCAGGCTGAGGAAGCGGCGTTGCCCGTCGCGACCCCCGCCACGGTGGCGAGGGCCGCCGAGCGACCCCCGTCACTGGCCGCGAAAGTACTCGTGCACCTCGAACTCGTGCACCTCGGGCCGGTCGGCGATGCCGACCTCGGCCGCCGCGGGGCCGATGCGCTCCGCCGCGAAGCGGTCGAAATGCGCGCGGGACTCCCAGAAGTCGAGAACCCCCCAGCCGCCGTCGACGGGGCCCGAAGCGTGGAAGATCAGCCCGTCCGGGACTGCCCCGGCCGGGTCGATCGCCGCATTGAGGCGGTCGACCTGCTCCGCCGTCCACCCGTTCCCCTTCAACCGAATTCCCACAGCCATGGTGCCTCCCTCAGTTTGGATGCGACGACTGTACGCCGAACGCGAGCCGGCATTGGGAAAAGTCGAGATCGCCTCGCGCGGGGCGCCACTCCCGCGAAGAGTGGCGGTGTCGGGGCGCCGTGGCAGGTTCGGGCCCTCTCGCCGGCACGGCTGGCGTGCGCGCCCGCCGGCGCTCGCTCGCCGCCCGTCCAAGCTCGCCGCCCGTCCAAGTTCGCCGTCAGGGAACGTCGGCGAAGAAGTCCTGGCGGACCGTCGTCGCGGCCGGGATCCTGACCGTCCGCTGGCCGATCGTCGCCCGCAGGTTGCCCGCCGGTGTCGCCCGGACGGTGTAGGTGCCAGACGCCAAGGGGATGCGAGCCAGCTCGCCCTGCCCGACCGTCTCGCTCGCCACCGTCGCGCCCGTGGCGGGGTCGGTGACGGTGATCGTGTCGGCCAGCGGCTCGGGCACGCGGGGGCACACCCAGGGCGGAGTCGCCGGGCCTCCGATCACGTAGAAGCCGCTGATCAGCTCCGTTGGCCCGGCCGTCTCGGAGGGCTCGTGCGCGGGCGGAGCGCTCACCCCCGGCTTCGGGCAGCGCGGCGCAAGCCACACGCTGACCGCTCGCGCGCTGCTTCCGGCCATGGGCGACTGCGCGACGATCCGCTGCCCTGGCCGGGCTCCGGGCGCCTGGACCGCCCGTGTCCGTATCGCGCATCCGGCGCGCACCGCGCGCACTCGCGCCTGCCCGAGCGTCAAGCCGGTCAGGCTGGGTACCCGGCAGTCCCGCGGCGCGTGACTGCCGGCGTGGGTCCCGACGGTACGCCCGGGGGCGGCGACGGCGGCCGCCATGACCGGCGAGGCCGCGAGCGCTCCGGCGGCCGCGAGCGCGGCGGCGAGCCCGAGCGGACGGCGCACGCTCCGCGGAGGGCTTGGACGAACCTGCCGTGTGAGCATCGGATCATCGTCGCAGCTATGAACTGGCTCCTCGTGAGTGCGTCCGCGGCGGGCGCGTCGCGGCGCTGTCGCTGCGGCCCCGCGTAGACTGGCCAGCGTGATCAATACAAACCAGTTCAAGAACGGAAACCACATCGACGTTGACGGCGTGGTCTTCAAGATCATCGAGTTTCAGCACGTCAAGCCCGGCAAGGGCGGCGCCTTCGTGAGAACCAAGCTGCGGCGCTCCTCCGACGGCGCGGTGATCGACCGCACCTTCCGCGCCGGCGAGAAGTTCCGCGCCGTGCGCACCGAGACCCACCACATGCAGTTCCTCTATGCCGAGCGGGGCGGGGCGCATTTCATGGATCTCGGCTCCTACGAGCAGATCGAGATTCCCGAGGCCGCACTGTCGGGAGCGCTGCAGTGGACGCGCCCGAACGACGAGGTGGATGTCCTCTTCATCGATGGCGAGCCGGTCGATCTGCAACTGCCCAGCGCCGTCGACCTCGAGGTGCGCGACACCGAGCCGGGCGTGCGCGGCGACACGGCGTCCGGCGGCGGCACCAAACCGGCGGTGCTCGAGACCGGCGCCGAAGTGCACGTGCCGCTGTTCGTGAACATCGGCGACCGAATCCGCGTCGACACGCGCAGCGGCGACTACGTGTCCCGCGCGTGATGTAGTGGCCCGTCTCGAGATGTTCGACCCGAAATGGCGGCACCAGGATGGCGCCCATTCCAGGACGGGCCACTGAGTGCGCCGCAGCGAGCAACGGCGTGCGGCCGTGATCGCGGCCTACCAGCACGACCTCACCGGCCAGCCGCTCGCGGAGGCGCTGGGCCGTGACGCGGCGCCGTTCACCCGTGTCCTCGCGTTCGCGGCCGTCGAACGCGCGCCCGAGCTCGACGAGCTGATCGGCGGCCACGCGCACGGCTGGACGATCGAGCGGATCGCGCCGCTCGAGCGAAACATCCTGCGCGTCGCGCTGGTCGAGATGCTCTACGGCGACAGCGTCCCCGCCGAGCGGCCGATCTCGCCCGAAGGTGCGATCGACGAGGCCGTCCAGAGCGCCAAGACCTTCTGCGGTGCGGACGCGCCCGGCTTTGTCAACGGCATCCTCGACGCCATCCTGCGCGAGGTGCGCGAGAATGCTCCCAATGAGCACTCCTGAGAACCAGCTCGACGCGCTCATCGCGCGCCTCGAGCGGGCGGGCGAGCAGCTGCGCTCCGGGGAGCTCTCCGCCGACGCGGCGGCGACGCTGGTCGAGGAGTGCGCGGCCCTCGCCGGCGAGGCGAGCGTCGAGCTCGAGCGCCGTTCGCGGGTCGAGCAGTCCTCGCAAGGCGCGCAGGGCAGCCTTCTGTAGTGGGCTACCCGGACCACCTGCGCGCGCAGGTCGACGTCTATCTCGCCGAGGTGCAGTTCGCGCACGACGCCGATCTCGGCGGGCTCGTGGAGGCGATGCGCTACTCGCTGCTGGCTCCGGGCAAGCGGATCCGGCCCGTCCTCGCGCTGGCGACCGCGCTCGCGCTCGGGCGTGACCCGCAGGAGGTCATGGCGCTCGCCGCCGCGCTCGAGCTGATCCACACCTACTCGCTGATCCACGACGACCTGCCGGCAATGGATGACGACGACCTGCGGCGCGGGCGCCCAACCTGCCACGTCGCGTTCGGCGAGAACGTCGCGATCCTCGCCGGCGACGCGCTCTATGCCGAGGCGCTTCGCCACATCGCCGTGCACCAGCGTGGCGACGCGGCACATGTGCTGCGCGCAATCGGTCGCCTGGCGGCCGCGACCGGCGTCGACGGCATGGTCGGCGGGCAATACCTCGACGTCGTCGAGCTCGCTCCCGCAGGGCCCGATGGGCTCCGCCGGCTGCATGCTCTGAAGACCGGGCGGCTGATCGCGGCGTCGGTCGAGTGCGTGCTCGAGCTTGTCCCGGCGGGCGAACCTGAGACAATCCTCTTCGGACAGTTTGCTTCGGAGCTCGGAGTGCTATTTCAGATCGTTGACGACATCCTCGATGTGACGGGTACGGACGCGGCCCTGGGCAAGCCCAGCGGCAGCGACGAGCGCCACGGGAAGCGAACCTACGTGTCCGAGCACGGCTTGGCGCGGGCTCGCGAGCTCGCCGCGCAATCCCACTCCGCGGCTCGCGCCGCACTCGCCGGCGCAGCGCCCGGGGGAGCCGCCGAGCTCGAGCAGATCACAGACTTCATCTACACACGAACCTCTTGAACCCCTCCCCACCAAAATCGCCGCGGCTGCTTGACGCGATCGACGGCCCGCAGGACCTGCACGGGCTCAGCGAGGACGAGCTGGCGCGCGTCGCGCAGGAGGTGCGCGAGCACATCATCGCGACGGTGGGCGAGATCGGCGGGCATTTCGGCGCCAACCTGGGGACCTGCGAACTGGCGGTCGCCCTGCACTCGCTGCTGGACTCGCCGCGCGACAAGATCCTCTGGGACGTCGGCCATCAGGCCTACCCGCACAAGGTCCTCACCGGGCGCCGCGACGAGCTCGGCACGATCCGCCGCTACGGCGGCCTGGCGCCGTTCTGCTCGATCGCCGAGTCCGAGCACGACATCATGGGCGCCGGCCACGCGTCGACGTCGATCGGCTACGCCGTGGGACTCAAGGAGGCGATGCGGGCGCGCGGCGACCGCGACGCCGGGCGCGTGGTGGCGGTGATCGGCGACGGTGCGATGACGGGCGGCGTCGCGTTCGAGGCGATCCACCAGGCCGGCGGCCTGGGCACGCCGATCGTCGTCGTGCTCAACGACAACGGAATGTCGATCGCCCCGAATGTCGGCGCACTGTCGCGCTACTTCAACCGTGTGCGGCTGAACCCGCGCCTGTGGCACGCCCGCGGCGGGATCGAGGGTGGTCTGACGAAGCTGCCGGGCGGGATCGGCGCGGCGTTCGAGCGCTTCGGCCCCAACATCAAGGAATCGATCAAGGCGTTCGCGGCTCCGGGCCTGTTCTGGGAGGAGCTCGACTGGGCCTACGTGGGCGTGATCGACGGACACGACGTACGCGCTTTGCGGATCGCGGTGCGCGACGCGCTCGCCGCTCAGCGTCCCGTCGTCGTGCACATCGCGACGGTCAAGGGCAAGGGCTTCGGGCCGGCCGAGAACGGGGGCCTCGAGGGCATGGAGCGCTGGCACGCTGCCAAGCCGCGTTCGATCGTGGGCGGTGAGGTCGTCCACGCGAGCGCGCCGGTCGACGTCCCGCCGCCGCCGCAGTACACGACCGTGTTCGGCGAAGCGCTGGTCGAGGAATGCCGCCGCGACGCCCGCGTGATCGGTATCACGGCGGCGATGAACTCGGGCACCGGTTTGAACATCCTGCAGGCCGCGATGCCGGAGCGCTACTTCGACGTCGGCATCGCTGAGCAGCAGGCGGTCCTGTTCGCGGCCGGCCTCGCGCTCGAGGGCGCCCGGCCCGTCGTGGCGATCTATTCGACCTTCCTGCAGCGCGCTTTCGACCAGATCGTCCACGACGTCTGCCTCCAGCGCCTCCCGGTCGTGTTCGCGATGGACCGCGCCGGGCTGGTCGGCGACGACGGCCCGACTCATCACGGCGTGTTCGATATCGCCTACCTGCGCTGCCTGCCGAACATCGTCCTCATGGCGCCGCGCGACGAGGCGATGCTGGTTCACATGCTGCACACGGCGCTGGCCCACAACGGCCCGTCGGCGCTGCGCTACCCGCGCGGCGAGGGCGTCGGTGTGCCGCTCCCGGCGCAGCCGGTGCTCGTGCCGATCGGAACCGGCGAGATCCTGCGCGAATCACCCGAGCGTGGTGGCCGGCACGGCCATCGCGTCGCCCTGCTCGGCTACGGCACGGGCGTCGGCAAGGCGCTCGCCACGGCGACGCTGCTGGAGCTCGACGGGATTGACGCGACGGTGGCCGACGCGCGGTTCGCCAAGCCGCTCGACAGCGGCCTGATCGCCCAGCTGGCCGCCGAGCACGAGCTCCTCGTGACGATCGAGGAAGGCGTCCTGGGCGGCGGTTTCGGCAGCGCGGTGTGGGAAACGCTGAACGAGGCCGGCGGCGCGCCGACCCGAATCATGCGCGTCGGCGTCCCCGACCGCTACGTCACGCACGGCGCGCCGGCACTGCTGCACGATGAGATCGGCTTCACCCCGGAGCGGATAGCCGAGCGCGTGCGCGCCGCGATCGACCGCCCGAGCTTCGCCGAACGGTAGCGGCGGATGGGACGCCTACAGCGGGCGCCCGAAACGTTGCCCGTCGTGGCACGGGTCCTCCTTCGCCCTCTGGACGCGATCGGGGAGCGCTGAGTTGGCGACGAAGGTGCGCCTCGATGCCCTGCTCGCCCAGCGCGGCCTGTTCGAGACCCGCACCCGCGCGGCCGCGTCGGTCCTCGCCGGCGAGGTCCGGATCGGCAGCCACGGCATGCGCGCGACCAAGCCGGGGGCACTGGTCGCAGCCGACGTCGAGCTGTCGGTCGACGACGTTCCGCGCTTCGTGTCGAGGGGCGGCATCAAGCTCGCGAACGCACTCGCCTCGAGCGGCGTGGAGGTCGCCGGTCGCCGCTGCCTCGATGTCGGCGCGTCCACGGGCGGCTTCACCGACTGCCTACTCGCGGCGGGGGCCGCCGCGGTCGTCGCGCTCGACGTTGCCTACGGGGAGTTGAGCTGGAAGCTGCGTGGTGATTCCCGCGTGAGCGTGCTCGAGCGTTTCAATGCGCGCGAGCTTGCGCCCGGCGTGTTGCCCTACGCTCCCGAGGTGATCGTGGCCGATCTGGCGTTCATCTCGCTGCGCACGGTGCTGGGGCCGATACTCTCCTGCGCCGCGCCGCGTTTTGACGCGCTGTGCCTGGTGAAACCGCAGTTCGAAGTGGGGCGCGGGCGGGTCGGGCGCGGCGGCGTCGTGCGCGACGGAACGCTACGCCGCGCCGCGCTGCTCGATGTTGCGGCGAAGGCAGAGGAGCTCGGCGCGTCCGTGCGGGGGTTCTTCGCGTCGGGGCTGCCGGGTCCGAAGGGGAACATCGAAACCTTCGTGGCACTCGCCGAGCGTGAGCGCGGGTCGCTGGGCGCCCTGGACGCGCTCGCCCTGGCGGCTGATCCCGGATGAGCACCCGGTCGATCACGGTGATGACCCACGGGCGCCCGCAGGAGACCTCCGCGGCGCTACGCGAGCTCGGGGCGATGGCAGCCGCGGCCGGGGCCCTGCTCACACTCGATGCCGACGAGACCGCCAAGCACCCGCTTGTCGGCGACGTCGCCGGGCTGGCGTTCGACACGCCGGCCGCGCCCGCTGCCGAGCTCTGCCTGGCGCTCGGCGGTGACGGCACCATCCTGCGCGCGCTGCGATCCTACGCGCGCACGTCGGTGCCCGTGTTCGCTGTCAACTTCGGTGAGGTGGGGTTCCTTTCGACGGTCGAGCCCGAGCGGATGCGCGAGGGGTTCGCCCGCGCCCTGGCCGGCACGATCGACGTGCTGAGCCTTCCCGCGATCGAGGTCGAGGGCCCGGCCGGCATTCATGTCGCGCTGAACGATCTCTCGCTGCATCGCAAGGTCGGCGCGCGCGTCGCCGAGCTCGCCTACGGCATCGCCGGCGATGAGATCGGAAGCGTGCGCTGCGACGGAATCGTCGTTGCCACACCCGCCGGTTCGACGGGATACAACCTGGCCAACGGCGGCCCCGTGATGGCCTGGGGCGTCGCCGGCATGGCGGTGTCGTTCATCGCTCCCCACTCGCTCAGCGCCCGCGCGCTCGTCGTCGCGCCCGACGATGTCCTGATGCTGCACAACAGCTCCCGCGAGACACTCGCCGTCTCCGTCGACGGTCGTCCGGTCGGTGAGATCGCGCCGGAGCAGGTGGTCCGCGCGCGCTTCGCGCACGACATCGCCAAGCTCGCACAGATGGAGGGGTCGAGCTTCTACCGGCGGCTGCGCGAGAAGTTCGGCCGGCTGTCGAGGTAGAGCCGGCCGGTCTGCGGCGCCCTTGCCGGCGGGTTCTGTCCCCGCGCGCTGCTACACCCTGTCGCATGCTGCTTGAGCTGTCCGTACAGAATCTGCTGCTGATCGAGGAGGCCCGACTGGAGCTGGTCGGCGGCCTCAACGTGATCACCGGCGAGACCGGCGCCGGCAAGACGGTCCTGGCGCACGCCCTCGATCTGCTGCTCGGCGGCCGCGCGCGCGCCGGGATTGTCCGCCCGGGCGCCGCCGAGGCCTATGTCGAGGGCGTCTTCGAGCTTCCGCAGGGGATGCGCTGTGAGCAGCTCGCGCCCGACGCCTCGGAGCTCGTCCTGGCGCGACGGGTCGGCGTGGACGGGCGCACCCGGGCCTACCTGGGGGGGCGCTCGATCGCGGTGGGCCAGCTGCGGGAGCTCGCCGGTGAGCTGCTGTCGTTCTACGGCCAGCACGAGCACCGGCGGCTGATGCTCGCTGCGGCCCAGCTCGAGATCCTCGACGCCTCGTGTGGCCCGGAGCAGGCGCTGCGCCGTGCCGCGACGGCGACGGCCTGGGCGGCGGTGAGCGAGGCGCGCGGAGAGCTCGGGCGCCTGGCGGAGCTCGCCGGCGAGCGCGAGCGCCAACTCGACCTGCTCGAGTTCGAATTGGGCGAGATCGAAGAGGTCGATCCCGGGGAGGACGAGCGCGCCGCGCTCGTCGCCGAGCGCGACAGGCGGCGCAACGCCGAGGGGCTTCGCAGCGCGTCGTGGGGTGCGCAGCAGGCGCTCGCCGACGAGGACGCCGGCGGCATGCGCGCGCTGCTCGCATGCGAGTCGAGCCTTGACGCCGCGGCACCACTCGATCCCCAGCTCGAGTCGCTGGCGGCCCGCGCGCGGGCACTGACGATCGAGGCTCAGGATCTGCTCAGCGAGATCGGCCGCTACGGCGAGCAGCTGGAGACCGAGCCGGGCCGCCTGGAGTGGATCGAGGAGCGCCTCGGCGCGATCGCGCGGCTGGAGCGAAAGCACGGCGGCAGCGTGGCCGCCGTGCTTGAGCATGCCGCGCGCTGCCGCGAGCGCCGCGAGCAGCTGATCGGCGCGGAGGTCGCGATGGAGGCCGCGCAGGCCCGGCTGGACGATGCGCTGCGTGAGCACGCCGTGGCGCATGCGGCGCTCAGCCGCGCGCGCGCCGCGGGCGCCCCGGTCCTGGCGGGCGAGGTGCGCGAGCGCCTGACGGAGCTGGCGATGGCGCAGGCGAGCTTCGAGGTTGCGCTCGTGCCGTGCGAGCCCGGGCGCGCGGGAGCCGAACAGGTCCAGTTCGAGATTGCGCCGAACCCCGGGGTTCCGGCCGCCCCGCTGCGCGAGATCGCCTCCGGCGGCGAGCTCTCGCGCGTGATGCTGGCGCTCCTGTCGGCAGCGCACGGCGGCGGCGCCACGACACTCGTGTTCGACGAGATCGACGCCGGGATCGGCGGCCATACCGCCAGGGCGGTCGGCGAGCAGCTGCGGGCGCTCGCCCAGGGCCGCCAGATTCTCGCGATCACCCACCTGCCGCAGGTGGCGTCGTTCGCGGCCCGCCACTTCACGATCGCGAAGGACCTCGACGGCGAGCCGACGCGCGCGAGCGTGACCCTTCTGCGCGACGAGCAGGTGCTCGGCGAACTGGTGCGGATGCTCGGCGCCGACGAGCAGGACGCGGGCGCGCGCCGCCACGCCAAGGAGCTGCTGCGAGCAGCGTGAGCGCGCCAGACGCGGACGACGTCGCGGACCTGCTTGCGGGCGAGGCTCCGCAAGCGGCGCGGGTGCTCGTCGCCGCGCTGGCCCGCGAGACTCCGGTGCTCGCTTCGGGCACGCTGACCGAGCGCTGCGGCGGTCGCATCCTGCTGAAGGCCGAGAACCTCCAGCGCACCGGCTCGTTCAAGCTGCGCGGCGCGCTGAACAGGGTGGCGGATCTGCCGGCCGGGAGCGGCGTCGTAGCCGGCAGCGCCGGTAACCACGCCCAGGCGCTCGCCTACGCCGCAAGCGCCCGCGGCGTGGCCTGTGAGGTGTTCATGCCAGACCAGGCGCCCGTGGCCAAGGTCGCCGCCGTCCAGGCGTACGGCGGCTCGGTCACCCTCGGCGGTGAGAGCGTGGACGACTGCGTCGCCGCCGCGCGCGAGCGCGCGCAGTTGACCGGCGCCGTCTTCGTCCACCCGTTCGATGACCCGCACGTGATCGTCGGGCAGTCGACGCTCGGGCTGGAACTGCTCGACCAGGTTGCGGACCTCGCCACCGTTGTCGTCCCGCTCGGCGGCGGCGGCCTGATCTCGGGGATCGCCGGCGTCGTCAAGCTCGCTCGCCCCGACGTTCGTGTCGTCGGTGTCCAGGTCGCAGCGTGTGCGCCCTACCCGGCGGCGCTCGCAGCCGGCGCACCCCTCGCCGTGCACGCCGCCTCGACGATCGCCGACGGCATCGCGGTCAAGCGGCCGGGAGAGCTCACGCTGCCGCTGGTCGCCCGCTGGGTCGATGACGTCGTCGTCGTCAGCGAGGAGGACACGGCCGAGGCGATGGTGATGCTGATGGAGCGCGCGAAGCTCGTGGTGGAGGGGGCGGGAGCGGTCGGCGTGGCCGCGCTGCTCGCAGCGCTCGTCAAGCCGTCACCGGATGGCGCGACCGTGGTCGTGTTGTCCGGCGGCAACGTCGACGCCGGGCTGCTCGCACTGGTGGCGCGCCGCCACGAAACCGCGGTCGGGCGGCGCCTGCGGGTCTTCACGCGCGTGTCGGACCGGCCGGGCGGCCTTGCCGCGCTGCTCCTGTGCGTGGCGGCGGCCGGCGGGAACCTGCTCGCGGTCGAGCACGTGCGCGAGGCGGTGGATCTGCAGGTGCGCCAGACCGGCGTGGAGCTGACGCTCGAAACGCGCGGCGGCGATCACGCCGACTCGATCATCGCCGCGATGATGGCCGACGGCTACGAGGTGGAGCGCGTCTGATTCGCTGCGCGCAGGCGGGCGTTCGCAACGCCCCGCGTGGCGCGCCGTGTCAATGCGTCGCGAGCAGGTCTCGCTGCGGGTCGATGTTCCAGCGCGCCGCCGCGGCACGGTGCTCCTCCCGCAGCGACCAGCGGTCGGGAAGATCGTCGCCGTCATGGTCGGGCACGGCCCCTTTCAGGGCCATGCATCCGGTGTTGTCACCGAGCGACCGGATGAGCGCGACGTCGTCGCGGCCGAGCGGGCGAGTCCGCGCCAGCGCGGCAAGCTCTGCGCGCTTGTCCTCAACCGCGCGCGCGCCGGGCCCGGACTCCTGGATCAGCGTCGGCGCGACGCAGGCGACAGGAGGCTGCGCGAGATCCCACGCGCAGGCGAGCTGCAGCATCGTCAGTCCGTTGCGTGCTGCGATCGGGCGCATCAGCTCGAGGCGCTCGCGCGCCTGCTCGACCCAGCCGGCGGGGCGGAATGAGCGGTGGTCACCCGGTCTAAACGCGTGCCCGGCGGCAACGTCGTCGTGGAAGACGCCGCCGTAGTCGACGACCCTGGCCACCACGCTCACGCCCGCCGCCGCTGCCGGGCGCAGGGCGAGCTCGCCAGGCCAAGGCTCGAGCGGGTTGAGTATCAGCATCGCCCAATCGATCATCCCCCCGAACCGCTCGAAGCAGTCGATCAGATCCAGCGTGAAGCCGTTCGCAGGGCCGGGCGCGACGCCGAGCAGCCTCGTGAGGCCCTGCTCGCGCAGCGCCGCCATCCCCTGCCAGACCGCTTCGCTGGTGTAGCCGACGCGGTCCGGGTTGTGCAGCAGGAGCAGGTCGAAGCGGTCGAGACCGCAGCGCTCGAGGCTGCGCTCGGTCGCCATCCGCAGATAGTCCCCGTATGCGTCCGGGCCGCGCAGCGCCGGGTCGGTGAAGCGGGGAAATCCCTTGGCTCCGGCTCGCTCGCCGGTGTAGAAGTCGTGGCCGACGGCCCCGACGACGCAGACGCGCTCGCGCGCAATGCCCTCGAGGGCCAAGCCGAGCAGGCGATCGGCCTCGCCGGCTCCGTACACGTCGGCCGTGATCACGGTGTCGATCTCGGTGTCCGGGCGCAGCAGCGCGATCAGGCGCTGCTCCTCGAGCGGCTCCCCGAAATGCATGAAGCGCCCGCCGCTCCAGGTTCCCAGCGCCGCGACGCCCGGATCGCGGTGTTGAGGTGCGTCCACCCAACTCAGTCTAGATGCGCGCCGGCCTGGCCGCCGCTAGGCTCGCGGGCCGTGCATCGACTTCGCTTTCAGCGCTCCGCCTCCCCGGCGGAGCCCACCGTGGGTGGCGCCGGGTGAGGGCGCCGAGCGTCGGGCAGTTGCTGCGTGAGGCATTCGAGCTCTACCGCGGCAACGTGCGGCTGGTCCTGGCGGTCACGGTGCCGGTCGTCATCGTCGTGACGGGGTTGACGGCGCTCGGTCTGGGGGAGCTGGGGGCCCGCGTCAATCCGGCTCCACCGCCGCGCGACGCCTACGTCGACTTCGCCGTCAGCGAACTCGTCACGGGCCCGCTGATCACGGCGATCCTTGCCCGCCTGGTCCTCCTGAAGCGTCGCGGGGAGGCGGTGAACGCCACCGACCTCGTCGCCGACGCGCTCGAGCTCTTTCCAGCCGTGCTGCTCGTGATCATCACCTGGCTGCTGGTCGCGTTCTGCGGGTTCGCCTTTTTCTTCCTTCCCGGTGCCTACATCTTCGTCAGCTGGTATTTCGTCGTGCAGGCTGTCGTGATCGACGGCGACCGCGGGTTCGCTCCGATCCGCCGCAGCGCGTTGCTGGTTCGCGGCCACTGGTGGCAGAGCGCGGGCATAGGTGCCGCGTTCTGGCTCGCGTCGCTCGTGCCGCAGGTGGTGATCGTGTACGCCCTGACGCCCGTCGCGCGCTCGGCCAACTCCTACGCGATCGTCGTCGTCGCCGCAGCGCTGGCTAGCGTGATCGCGCTCCCGTTCCTCGCGATCGGCGCGACGCTCTACTACCTCGAACTGCGCGACGGCGCCGCCCGGGCCGCCCGCGCCTGACGCGCGACGGCGCGCCTCCACCGCCGCGATCGGCCGCCGCGCGCTGCGAGTTCCGACCGCGTCGCTCGCTACGGTGCGACCTTGCCCGTACGCCGCCGACCCTCAACCTCCAGCCGGCGCTCGGCGACTCCCGCACTCGCGCAGCGCGCGGGGGGTTCTGTCCAAACTCCGATCTCAGCGAGCGCGCCCGCGTTTCGCGCGGGCTAGACTGGTGAGAGGCCCTTATGCCACCGACGCCTGAACGTCAACACCGCCCCCGCTTCATCTTCGTCACCGGCGGCGTCGTCTCATCACTCGGCAAGGGCATCGCGGCGGCGTCGATCGGGAAGCTGCTCGTCGCGCGCGGCCTGACCGTCGCACTGCAGAAGTTCGATCCCTACATCAACGTGGATCCGGGCACCATGTCGCCCTACCAGCACGGCGAGGTTTTTGTGACCGAGGACGGGGCCGAGACCGATCTCGACCTCGGCCACTACGAGCGTTTCACCGACGCCAACACCTCGCGGGCATCCAACGTGACCGCCGGCGGGATCTACAACACGGTGATCCGGCGCGAACGTCGCGGCGACTACCTCGGCGCGACGGTGCAGGTGGTGCCTCACATCACCGACGAGATCAAGCAGCGCATCTCGCTGATCGCGGAATCGACCGACGTTGACGTCGTGATCACCGAGATCGGCGGCACCGTCGGCGACATCGAGTCGCTGCCGTTCCTCGAAGCGATCCGCCAGTTCCCGGTCGACGTCGGGCGCCGGCGCTGCATGTTCATCCATCTGACGCTGGTGCCGTTCATCAACCACGCGGGTGAGCTGAAGACGAAACCGACCCAGCACTCGGTCAACGAACTGCGTCGCATCGGCATCCAGCCGGACATGGTCGTCTGCCGCTCGGAGTCGCCGCTGTCGAGCGACATCCGCAAGAAGATCGCCCTCTTCGCGAGCCTTCCGATCGAGGCCGTGGTATCGGCCTACGACGTTCGCAACATCTACGAATGCCCGCTGAACTTCCAGGGCGAAGGCGTGGACGAATTCGTCCTCGACCACTTCGGGATCAGCGCGCCACCGCCCGACCTGGACTGCTGGCGCGCGCTGACGGAGCGGGCGCGGGACGCCGCGGAGGTCGTGCGGATCGCGATCGTGGGCAAGTACGTCGAGCTCGAGGACGCATATCTGTCGGTCGCCGAGGCGCTTCGCCACGCCGGCTTCCGCGAGGGCAGCGGAATCGAGATCGACTGGGTCGACTCCGAGCAGCTCGTCGGCGGAGCCGCGGAGCGGCTGGCCGAGGCTGACGGCATCCTGATTCCCGGCGGTTTCGGTAGCCGCGGCTTCGAGGGCAAGATCGAGGCGGCGCGCTTTGCGCGCGAGAGCGGCGTTCCCTACCTGGGAATCTGCTTTGGAATGCACGTCGTCGTCTGCGAGTTCGCGCGCCATCAGGCCGGCATGGAGGGCGCGAACTCGACCGAGTGCGACCCCGAGACGCCCTACCCGGTGATCGACCTGCTGCCCGAGCAGAAGGAGATCGTGGACCTCGGGGGGACGATGCGCCTGGGCGCGACGCCGATCAAGCTGCACGAGGGCACGCGAGCGCGTGAGCTCTATGACGAGGCCGTCATCTACGAGCGCCACCGCCACCGCTACGAGGTCAACAACACGCTGCGCAGGCGGCTCGAGGCCGCCGGACTCGTGATGTCTGGAACGACGCCCGACGAGCGCCTGGTCGAGATCGTCGAGTTGCCGGACCACCCTTTCTACGTCGCCTCGCAGTTTCACCCCGAGTTCAAGTCGCGGCCTGAGCGCCCGGCGCCGCTGTTTCGCGAGTTCGTAGGCGCGGCGCTCGTGCGCTCGCGCGCGCAGTCCGTCGTCGGCTCGTGACGGTAGCCAGCGAGGCGGAGCGCCGCCGGCTGCACGAGACCTTCGCCGCGCTTTGCGCGATCGCAAGCCCCTCAGGTCAGGAGCGGGCCTGCGCAAACGCGGTCAGCTCGCAGCTGCACGCTCTGGGAGTCGGCGTGAGCGAGGATGGCGCCGGCGCGGCCGTGGGGGGGGACTGCGGAAACCTGCTCGCCCGCATCCCGGGCAGTGGCGACCGCTGGCTGCTGTTCTGCGCCCATCTCGACACGGTGCCGGTCGCGGCGCCGCCCGAGCCGGTGATCCGCGACGGTGCCTGGCAGAACGCCAACGAGGAGATCCTCGGCGCCGACAACAAGGTCGCGGTCGCAACGATGCTGGTGCTCGCACAGCGGCTCATGGAGGCTCCGGCCGAGGTCGGCGTGGAGCTGCTGTTCACCGTCGGGGAGGAGCTCTCGCTCGCGGGTGCCAAGGAGTTCGAGACCGGCGTGCTGCGCAGCAGCCTCGGCTACCTCTTCGACAGCGCAGCGCCGGTCGGGGGTGTCGTGGTGGCCTCCCCGACGCACTACCGGCTCGCTGCCGAGCTGCGCGGCGTCGCCGCGCACGCCGGCGTGCGCCCGGAGAACGGGCGCAGCGCGATCCTCGCCGCGGCGCGCGCGATCGCGAACATGCGCCTCGGCCGGATCGACTCGCACACCACGGCGAACATCGGCCTGATCTCCGGCGGCAGCGCCGCGAACGTCGTGCCCGACCGTTGCCGCATCGTCGGCGAGGCGCGCAGCCTCGAAGCGGCGCGAGCCGAGCAGCTCGCGAGCGAGCTCGTCGAATGCCTCACCGATGCCGCGAACGACCCCGAGTGCGAGTGCGACCTCGACGTCACGCTCGAGCGCGAGTTCGAGGGCTACCGCGTGCGACCGTCGAGTGTCGAGGTGGAGCTCGCGTTCGATGCCCTACGCGACTGCGGACACGAACCGGTGGCGACGACAAGCGGCGGTGGCAGCGACGCAAACGCACTGCGCGCCCGCGGCCTCGCGGTGCTGAATCTCGCGAACGGCACGGAGCGCAACCACGAGCCGGGCGAGCGGGTTTCCACCTCCGCGCTCGAGTCGGTCCTCGACGTCGCGTTCGCGCTGGTCGAGCGAGCCGGGCGATAGCGGCCCGAGCGCGGGCGCCCGCCGGCGGGCGGTGTTGGCGGCGCGCACGCCGCGCCCGCGCTGGGTGTGTCGTAGGCTGCGCGGCGTGGTGAGCCCGGCATGATCGAGCCCGACGGCGCAGAGTTGCGTGTGCTCGGTGCGCTGATCGAGAAGCAGCGCACGACCCCGGACACCTATCCGCTCTCGCTGAACGCGCTGCGGCTCGCGTGCAACCAGTCGACCGGCCGCGAGCCGGTCGTCGACTATGACGAGGATACGATCCGCGACGCCATCGCTCGGCTCGTGCGCCGGGGCTGGGCGCGCCTGGCGAGCGGTCCCGGCAGCCGCGCGACGAAGTACCGCCACCTGCTTGACGAGGCGCTCTCGCTGGACGGCGCCCAGCTCTCGGTGCTCGCCGTGCTGATGTTGCGTGGGCCCCAGACGCCAGGCGAGCTGCGCCAGCGAAGCGATCGCCTGCACCAGTTCGCCACGCTCGATGAGCTCGAAGCGCTGCTTGAGGCCCTCGCCGCGCGTCGGCTGATCGTCCGCTTCGACCGCCGTCCCGGCCAGAAGGAGGCGCGCTGGCACCTTGCGGAGCAGTTCGGCGGCTCCGCAGGAGGGGAGGCTCAGCCCGCCGTCTTCACGCCCGAGCCCGGCGATGCGCCGCGCACGCTCGATGCCGCGCCGGCGGTCGCGGCGGGTGAGCTGGAGGCACGCGTTGCGACGCTCGAACGCGACCTTGGCGCCCTGCGCGACCTGGTCGCGCAGTTGCGCGACGAGCGCCCGTAGAGGGGACGCTCTGCGTGGCGCGAACGTTGCGCAATGGCAACCACCGTCGCACCGCCCCGCGCGTTCGAACAGCTCGTGCTCGATTTCCTCGCCTACCTCGAGTTTGAGCGCGGACTTTCGCGCAACACGCTCGAGGCCTACCGCGCCGACCTGCTTCAGTTCGGCGCCTACCTGCAGGCCCACGATCAAGACGTGCTGGACGCCGGTCACCCGCAGCTTGCCGGTTTTCTGAGCGACCTTGCGCGCGGGTCGGCCGGGCGAGCGCCCGTGGCTGCGGCGACCCTCCAACGCAAGACCGCCTGTCTGCGCTCCTTCTACCGCCACCTGCGCCGCGAAGGCACGATTGCCCACGACCCGACCGCGGAGCTCCATGGCCCGCGGAAGACCCAGAAGCTGCCGGAGGTGCTCAGTCGCGACGAGGTCAACCGTCTCCTGGGCGCGCCGCAGGGTGGGGCGCCTGCCGCTTTGCGCGACCGTGCACTGCTCGAGATCCTCTACGCCTGTGGACTGCGCGCGTCGGAGGCCGTCAGCCTGGCACTCGAGGATGTCAGTCTCGACGACGCGTTCCTGCGCGCCCGCGGCAAGGGCTCCAAGGAGCGCCTGGTCCCGATCGGACGTGAAGCGGTCAGCGCGCTGCGGGCCTATCTGAGCCGCTCGCGGCCGCTGCTGGTCGGCCTGCGGCCCGAGCGAGCGGTTTTCGTCAATCGCCGCGGCGGCGGACTCAGCCGCCAGGGCCTCTACAAGATCGTCCAGGGCTACGCTCATGCGGTCGGCCTGGGCGACCGCATGAGCCCGCACACGCTCCGTCACACCTTCGCCACCCATCTGCTGTCCGGCGGTTGCGATCTGCGCACGTTGCAGGAGATGCTTGGGCACGCCGACATCGCCACCACCCAGATCTACACGCACCTGTCGACCGAGCGGCTGCGCGACGTCTACTTTGACGCGCATCCGCGCGCACACGAATGAGGAGTAGGCCTTAAGCTCGCTCGTCGGGAATGCTGCGGCGCACTTTCGTTGTCGTGATCGACGCCTGCGGTGTGGGCAGGTTGCCTGACGCCTGGCGCGAAGGCGAGGGCGGCGCCAGTGCGCCGCTTCACCCGCTGCGGGCTGCCGGAGCTCCTGGGTGGCCGGCTTTCGCCTCGCTCGTTCTTGACGGCGCTGCGCTGCTCGCGGTGCGGCTGCCAGCGCGCTCGTTCGGGGCGCATGCCTGAGCTCCCCGAGGTGGAGACCGTGCGCCGCCAGCTCGAGCCGGAGCTGGTCGGGCGGACGATCACCGCGCTCGAGATCCGCGACCCGAGGTGGTGTGATCCGCTGGCGCCCGCAGAGTTCGCCGACGTGGTGGTCGGACGAAGGGTCTCGGAGCTGCGGCGGCGGGGAAAGTATCTGGACTGGGTGCTCGAGGGAGACATTCACCTACTGATGCATCTGCGCATGACGGGGACGCTTCTGCTCGACCCCGCTCAGGCTCCCGCGCACACGCGCGTCGTGCTGACACTCGACGGCGATCACCTGCTGCTGTTCGTCGACCCGCGACGCTTCGGTACCGGCCAGCTTGCGATCGGCAGCGAGGCCCTCGCGGCGTTTTTCGCCGCGCGCCTGGGGGTCGAGCCCTTTGACGACGCCTTCACGCCGGCGTTCCTGCGCGCGCTTGCGCGCGGGCGCCGCGGAGCCGTCAAGTCGTTTCTGCTCGACCAGCACATGATCGCGGGGATCGGAAACATCTACGCAGACGAAGCGCTTTTTCGCGTCGGCGTTCATCCGCTACGCGCGGCGGGCGCGCTGAGGCCGGCGCAGTACGAGCTGCTCCGCGACGCGATCCGCGAGGTCCTCAGCGCTGGAATCGACGCTCACGGCGCATCGATCGATGACTTCCGCCACCTCGACGGCGCGCGCGGCAGCTTCCAGGACCGCTTTCTCGTGCATCGCCGGGAGGGCGAGCCCTGCGCGGTCTGCGGGACGACGATCCGCAAACTGATCGTGGGGGGGCGCGGGACCTACGTCTGCGTTCGCTGCCAGCCGGTCCCGCGCGGTCCCCGCTTGAGCGAAAGAGGCGTTCGCGGGACCGCAGCGGCCCCGCGTCACTAGCGAGCGAGCAGCTCGGCCAGGAGCCCAGACTTCTCGGCGACCACGAGCTCACTGAAGCCGCCGACCAGCTGATCCCCGATGATGACCTGCGGGAACGTCATCATGCCTGTGCGCTTGGCAAGCTCGGCGCGGCCGTCGGCGTCCTTGGCCAGGTTGATCTCGTCGTAGTCGAGCCCGCGTTTGCCGAGCAGCGCCTTCGCCTGGCGGCAGAATGCGCACGGCTCAGTCGTGTAAAGGGTGACCTTGTTCATTACTTCACAATGTATAGCATGAGCGGACCGCTCAAGACCGACGCGATCGTCCTGCGTTCGCTGCGCTTCGGCGAGGCCGACCGCATCCTGCACATCTACACCCCCGGGCGCGGGCGCCTCGCCGCGATCGCGAAGGGCGTGCGCCGTACGCGCAGCCGCTTCGGCGGGAGGCTCGAGCCCTACACACGCGTGCGTTTGATCTGCCACGAGGGCCGCGGCGAGCTGCTCACTGTGACCGCCGCCGAGACACTGGACGCGCACGCAGGGCTGCGCGACCAGGCCGCTACGCTCGACAGTGCGGGTCGCGCGTGCGACGCGGTCGCCCGCGTCTTCGAGACCGAGGAACCACACCCCGCCGTGTACAACCTGCTCGCCAACGAGCTGGCGCTGCTCGCCGCCGACGCCACGAAGGCCGGCCACGCAAACACGCTCGCCTTCCGCCTCAAGCTGCTCGTGGCCGCCGGGCTGGCTCCGTCGCTTGGCGCCTGCGCGTCGTGCGGATCGCCCGAGCACCTCGTGGGCTACTCCCCCCAGGCAGGCGGCGTGGTGTGCAACGCGTGCGAGGCTGCCTCGTTCCCGATCGCGCCCGAGACCTACGAGTTCCTGACCGCGTCTCTTGCGAGCTCCCTGGCGCAGACGCCTGCTGCGTCCGCGCGAGCGCTGCGCGAAGCCGAACGTGCGATCGGTGAGACGCTCGAGCACCACGCTCATCTACGCCTGCGGCCGGCGATGCTGCGATGAGCGTGGCGGCGGCTTTCGAGGAGCGCATGCGAGCGCGCGAAGCGAGCGAGCTCTCGTCGCTGGCGACGCTGTCCTATCCCGCCCGCCGGATTTTGGCGGAGCCGGACTGCGGCCTGCGCACGCCGTTCCAGCGCGACCGTGACCGGATCGTTCACTCCAAGGCCTTTCGCCGGCTCAAGCACAAGACGCAGGTGTTCGTGGCGCCCGAGGGCGACCATTACCGCACGCGCCTCACGCACACGCTCGAGGTCACCGGGATCTCACGCACGGTCGCTCGCGCGCTTTCGCTGAACGAGGACCTCGCTGAGGCGATCGGCCTCGGTCACGACCTCGGCCATCCGCCGTTCGGGCACATCGGCGAGGACGTGCTCGACCGCTGCCTGAGCGAGCGCTTCGGCGGATCCTTTCACCACTGGGAGCAGTCGCTGCGCGTGGTCGACTCGCTGGAGCGCGACGGACGCGGCTTGAACCTGACCGAGCAGGTGCGTGACGGCATCCTCTGCCACTCCGGGCGGGCCGCGGCGCCAGCCACGCTCGAAGGCTCCATCGTGCGGATCACGGATCGCTTCGCCTACCTCAACCACGACGTCGACGACGCTGTCCGGGCGGGCCTGCTGGACGCCGCGAGGCTGCCGGCGGAGGCGATCGCGGTGCTCGGCGACAGCGGCTCGGCGCGGATCGACTCGCTCGTCCATGATCTCGTCGAGCACTCCGCGGCGGCCGGTGAGATCGTCCAGGGCGAGCGGGCGGCACACGCGATGTCGACGTTGCGGGACTTCATGTTCGAACACGTCTATCTCGGTCCGACCGCACGCCGCGAGCATTCCAAGATCGAGACGGTCATCCGGCGCCTGTTCGATCACTACTGCTCGAGCCCGCAGCTGCTGCCGCCGTCTGATGAGCCGCTGGCCACGCGGGTGACGGACTACATCTCCGGCATGACCGACCGCTATTGCATCCGCGTGTTCGAGGAACTCGCCGTGCCGAGGGCGTTCGGGCTCTGATGGCGCGCTACACCGCGGACTCCAAGGAGCGTGTCCGCGACGCCGTCGACATGGTCGATCTCGTCGGTTCGCGGACCGAGCTGCGCCGCGCCGGGGCCGACGCCTACATTGGCCTGTGCCCGTTCCACGACGAGCGCACGCCGTCGTTCAGCGTCCGCCCGTCCGGCAAGGTCTACTACTGCTTCGGCTGCCAGGCCGCCGGCGACGCCTTCAGCTTCGCGATGGAGACGGAGGGACTCGAGTTCGTCGGCGCGATGGAGTTCCTGGCGGATCGCTACGGGGTCACGTTGGAGCTCGCGCAGGAAGACCCGCGAGCCGCCGCCGAGCGCCGGCGCACGGATCGGCTGCTCGAGCTGCTCGACCGGACATGCTCCTACTATGAGCGCGTCCTCTGGGAGCACGCTGAGGGGGCTCCGGCGCGTGAATACCTGGCCGGCAGGGGCCTTGAGGAGTCGACCCTGCGCGAGTTCCGGGTCGGCTTCGCGCCAAGTCCCTGGGATCGCGTTCTGCTTGGCTCTCGCCGCAGCGGGTTCACCGAGGCCGAGTTGCTCGCGGCGGGCGTCGTGCAGCGCTCGCGGGAGCGCCCGGGGAGCGTCTACGACCGCTTCCGCCGCCGGATCACCTTCCCGCTGTGCGACCAGCGGGGGCACGTGCTCGGCTTCGGCGCTCGCGCAATGAGTCCCGAGCAGCAGCCGAAGTACGTCAACAGCGCCGACGGCGTCGTCTACCACAAGGGTCGCCACCTGTTCGGCACGCATCTCGCGCGCTCGCACGCCGCCAAAGCGGGCTCGATCGTGCTGTGCGAGGGCTATACCGACGTGATCGCGGCGCACCAGTCGGGCGTGCGCAACTGCGTCGGCCTGATGGGCACCGCGCTGACCGAGGACCAGGTGTCGGCACTCGCGCGCCTCGCACCCACGGTCGTGCTGGCGCTCGATGCCGACGGGGCCGGTCAGGAGGCGATGATGAAAGCAGCGAACGTCGCGGCGAAGCAGCGTTTCGAGCTGCGCGTCGCCGCGCTGCCTGCAGGCAGCGATCCGGCGGACGTGCTCGAGCGCGACGGGTCTGACGCCGTGCGGGCGCTGCTCGGCGCGTCTGTGCCCTTCGTGCGCTTCCGGGTCGAGCGGATCCTCGGCGGTGGCGACCGAGACTCACCCGAGGGTCGCGATCGCATCCTGGAGCAGCTGCGGCCCGTATTCGACGAGCTCGGACCGGGCGCGATGCGCGAGGAGCTGCAGCGAGAGGTCGTCAGCCGCCTCAGCATCTCGGAGAAGCTCGTCGAGCGTCTGCTTGCCGGCCGGCCGCGGTCCGGCGAGAACGGCGAGCGCCCGCCGGAGCTGGCCCAGCTCGACGCGGGGGAGCGCACCGAGCGTGCGTTCCTCGAACTGTGCATCGCGCTGCCGCAGCGCGGGGGGAGCTGCTTGCCGGACTCGACGCAGACACCGTTTTCGAGAGCCCGCTCGTCCGCGCCGCCGCCGCGCACCTGCGAACCCATCTGCGCGCGCCGACGGCCGAGATCGACGACGGCGAACTCGCGGTGCTGCTCGCGGAGCTCTCGGTCAGGGCGGCCGTGCTGACGCCCGTCGCGGCCGAGCTCGAGGTCGAGCGCTGCCAGCTCGAATTGGCGCGGGTCGGGCGCGCGATCGCGGCCGCTCGCGGCGCCGGCAGGGGAGGCGTGACCGCGCTTCAGCTCGAGCGCGAGGCGCTCAAGCAGGAGCTTGAACTCTGGCTGGCGCAAGCGCTGGAGCAAACAGACGAGTCCCGCGACTGACACCGCAAACCTCCGTCGCGGCCGGCGGGTACGCACCGAGCGCGAACGCGGGCCGCTGTCGACTGCGCGAGGGCGCGGTTGTGTGGTCTAATTGTCCCGCCGAGGCGGAGGCGGGTGTTGCCGACCTTCCCGGGTGGCCCATTCCGGGGTAGCTCAATTGGCAGACGCGCTCGACTGTTAATCGAGAGGTTGTGGGTTCGAGTCCCACCCCCGGAGCTCACGCCGCGCCGACGTTGACGAGGTCCACGTCGCGACCGGCGCGGCCGGAACTGCGCTCGGCGGCGGCGGTTCAGCCGCACCCTCCGCCGTCACGCCCGGTGCCGATCACGACCGCCATCAGCAGCCGCACGCCGGCGTGAGCGGTCCCAGTCAGCGTCTGGCCGTTATTGGTCCCGTTGGCGCTCGTGAAGGAGTCCGTGACGGCACCGCCGGCGGGGCCGAACACCTCGTAGCGGACTCCATTCGGGAAGCCCGGGCCGAACCCGCCCTCAACGTTGAAATCGACGTAGTCGCCCTTGACGACGCAGAGGTGCGCGAGCTTGAAGGCCGTGACCGTGGACGCCGAAGCGCCATGGCCGCAGATCGGCATGTTGAGCGGACCGGTCGTGAGCTTCACGCTCACCGTGCTGCCGGGGCCCGGGGTGAGCGTCTGAATATGGATCTGGGTGAGCGGCAGCTGGCCCGTCGGCGCGGGCCGGGCGCAGCCTCGCACGCTGACCAGCCGCACCGAGCCGCGCGTACGGATCTGGGCCGGGCCGCCGCCCTTGCGCGCGGTCAGCCAGAATGCGGTGTCGACGGGCTGCGGGAAGGAGATCGTGGCCTTTGATCCAAGCCCGCCGGACTTGAGCAGAGCCGCACCGCTCGCGGTCGCCGCGGCGAGTACGAGGACCATCGCCAGCAGCCAAACCAGGGCACCCAGTCGAAGTCGTCGGCGATCATCGCGCATGCGGCTCCTCTCCTTGTTGTGAAGAGCGCCGCGTCAGCCCGCGGAACGCTCGAACCGCCAGACGCGGCCACAGGAGCCTAACGCCTCCACGCCCGGCGTCCACTGCCAGCACGCGCGCGCAGCGCGCCCCGAGAGAGCGGGTGCGGGTGCGGGCCGTCGCTCCGGGGCGGCGGCTGGTTAGTCTGTCCGCCGCGAGGGCCGGTAGCTCAGTTGGTTAGAGCAGCGGACTCATAATCCGCAGCGCCCAGGTTCGAGTCCTGGCCGGCCCAGTCAAACCAGCTAGCAACGGCGGGCGTCGGACTGTGACGAACGCCCGCCGGGAGCGCGCTTCTGTGAACGGCTCGCCAACGAGGGCGGTTCCGCAGACAGGTACCGTCGCCGCACAGGAAGCGGTCGTTGCCGTTGGCGCCGACGCCGGCGGCGCCGTCCAGTGCCTGCGGCCGCCGTGCAGCTTGAGCCGCCGGACCCCGGACATGACGCGACGACCTGCGCCGCGGCCGGATCCGCTCGCGAACAGCCGCTGCCTCGCTGCCCACTGCGCAACGCGGTCGGCTACGGTTCCGCCGCGTGGAGCTGCCGCGGCGCATCGTCGATCGAACGGGTGAGTTCTTGCTCTTCGCCGTGACGCCACCGCGGCTGGCGAGCGGACCGGGGAGGAGCAGGGAGATCGCCGAAGTCACCCTTGAGCGACTACGGCCGGTGGGGGTGGACGGCCTGGTCCTCTACGACATCGATGACGAGAGCGACCGCAATCCCGACGAGCGGCCGTTTCCGTTTCTGCCCACGATGGACCCGGCCGAATATCTCGCCCGCGACCTCGCGGGCCTGGACGTGCCCGCCATTGTGTACCGCGCGGTCAGCAAGTACAGCGAGGACGGCCTGCGTTCCTGGCTCCGAGGCCAGGATCCGGCCCGAGTCCTATCCGTCTTCGTTGGTGCCTCCTCCCGCGAGAAGGCGGTCGCGACATCGCTCTCGCGGGCCTACGAGCTGCGAACCGAGGTGCGGCCGGAGCTGCCACTCGGCGGGGTCGCGATCCCCGAGCGGCACGCGCGCACGGGCAAGGAGCATCTCCGGCTTGTCGCGAAACAGGCTGCAGGCTGCTCCTTCTTCGTAACTCAGGTCGTCTACGACGTCAACGCCGCGAAGGACCTGGTCTCTGACTATCGCTACGAGTGCGCCGCGCACGGCCTGGAGCCGGTGCCGATGGTCTTTACGTTCTCGGTCTGCGGCTCGGTGAAGACACTGGAGTTCCTGCAGTGGCTCGGTGTCGACGTCCCACGCTGGATCGAGAACGATCTGCGCCATGCCGACGATACCCTCGGCGCGTCCTACGATCAGGCTGTCGCGACGGCCGTGGAGCTGGTCACGTTTTGTCGACGCGTCGGCGTTCCATTCGGGCTCAACGTCGAGAGCGTCTCGATCCGCAAGGTCGAGATCGAGGCCTCCGCACGGCTCGCTGCCCGGCTGGGAGCGGAGCTCCGCCGATAGGAGCCGGAATCGGCATGCCGTCGCGCTGACCGGATCGGGCGCCCAGCCTGTTTTCGTCCCGAGCGGCGTGCGACGAGCCAGGACGGAGATCCTTTCCGCGTGTCCGAGGTGGTGATGGATGTCGCGGACGCCGCCGCGCAGGCCTTTCCGGCGGCGACTTTGGGAGACTGCGAGCATGGCAAGTGTCGTCGTTCGCCGCGCCTCGCAGGCGGATCTCGGCGCCCTCATGGCGCTTTATGACGAGCTGGCGGGCGACAAGACCACGGCGGCCCCCGGGGATCGCGCCACCTCGGAGCGGCTCCTGGCGGAGATCCTCACTGATCCGAGGCGCGAGCTGGCCGTCGCGCTGGTCGACGGCCACCTCGTTGGAACGGCAGACCTACTCATCGTCCCCAACCTGACCCATCGCGGCGAGCCGTGGGCAATCGTCGAGAACGTCATCGTCGCCGGTGCGGCTCGAAGGACAGGGGTCGGGAAGGCGTTGATGGCCCACCTCATCGAGCTGGCCCGCACGGCCGGCGTCTACAAGCTCCAACTTATCTCCGGCAAGCATCGCGCCGAGGCGCACGCCTTCTACCGGAGCATGAGTCTCAACGCGGTTGCTGAGGGCTTCAAGATCTACTTCGATGAATAGCCCGAGGCCAACTGGCTGACGGTGACCGGCTGCGTCACCGGTCGCATGTCCTGCTGGTCGCGCCAACCAGCAACGCAGGTTGGTTGTGAAGTTCCCCGGCTTGTGGGCGACGCTTGGCACGGGCCGGCGCAAGAATCGCTGCTGTGCTCCGCACGCTGAGGGGATGGAGGGTGCTGTCTAGCGGCGCCAGAATGCGAGCCGCTGCAGCGACGCCGTGAGGATGTGGCTCCAGGTGATCGGCGTCTCCTGGCGCTGTGACATCGCCTCGAACGGACTGAAGCGCAGCTCGCTCGCGGTCCCCAGCTCAATCGTTCCATCGTCCTGCCGGGTGCCGTGGACGAAGATCCAGCCGCGTTCAATCCGGACGCTCTCACTCATGGGCTGAGCGTACCCGATGACCCCTCGCCGGCGCCTGGGATGACGTCATGATGTTCGACATGCTCAAGCGTCTCCCGGGCCCGCTCTTTGTCCTCACCGGCACTCTGCATTTTGTGACTCCGAAGACCTACATCGCGATGATGCCGCGCTACCTGCCGGCCCACCGCGAGCTCGTGTACGCCAGCGGTGTCGCTGAGATCGCCGGCGGACTGGGCCTGATGCACCCGCGCTCGCGCGTCTGGGCCGGCCGGTGGCTGATCGCGACCCTCGCTGCCGTGTTCCCGGCGAACGTCAACATGGCCGTCAATCCGGAGCGCTATGCCGCGCGCGTCCCTGGCGGCACGCCGGCATTGATCGCCCGCCTTCCTCTCCAGCTGGCGCTGATCGCCTGGGTCCACGCAGCTGCGAGGCGCGGCCAGTGTCGCTGACCCGCTGGCGCCCGGGACGCGGATCCCCGGGCGGTACGCGCCCAGGAGTCCCATTCTCGAGTCGCCCTACCAAGCAGGGAGGTTGTGATGGGCGTTCCACCCGCGCCAGTTCACGCAGACCCGGGAACCAGACTGACTCTGCACAGCGCCCCGCGTTCGGCGGGCGCCAGCTGATCAACCCGGCAGGCGGTGCAGCACGATCGTGCCGCGGCGCAGGCCGGCCTTCCTGGCCGTCGCCGGCGTTGTGCGCGTGACGTCAAGGGCGCTGACGAAGGTGACAGGCCGGCCGCTGCCGGCACTGAAGACGATCGTCACATCGGCGATCAGGGGCCGCGTGATGCTCGCCAGCTTGCGGCCCGACGGGGTGAGCTTCGCCCTGATCGTCATCGCTCCACTCGCTCGCAGTTTGAACTTGAAGCTCGCGAGGACCGCCCCGCGGGAGGCGGCCGCCGCGTGCCCGGACGCGATGTCGCGCAGCACGCCGCTGCCGTGGCAGGCGGCGGAGCATTCGAGCTCCATCGACACGGTTTTGCCCTCAACCAGCGCGTAGGCGGGTGGCTCAAGCGGAATCTTGCCGTCGAAACCGCAGCCGGGGAAACATGGCCTGCTTGCGCCACCGGCGCCTTTTGGTGCGCTGCCGCCGCCCGCAGCCCCGGACTTCCCGCCCGTGCCGACCGTGCCGGCGGTGAGCGTCGCATTCAGTGGCTGCCACGCCGACGCGCTGTCGGCCTCGAAGACGGCGAGGCTCGGACCGCCCGCGCCGCCGCCACCACCACCACCTGCACCGCCAGATCCGCCCGGACCGCCGTCGCCGCCGGCACCGTCGGCCGGGACTCCGTTGTCGCCACCAACGCCACCCGCGCCGCCCTTGCCGCCGCCTCCGCCCGCGCCGCCCCCACCGCCCGCGCCGCCGTTACCCGCGGCGATTGAGCTGCCGCTCTGCGCGGTCACGCTCGACGCGCCGGAGATGTAGACGCCGAAGGACCCGCCGCCGCCACCGCCGCCGCTCCCGGGCGCGCCGCCGCCGCCACCACCGCCACCACCACCGCCGCCGTTGCCGGACCCGTACACGACCTGGTCGCCCGCGATCTCGATGCTGCCGATGCCGCCGCCTCCGCCGCCACCGCCGCCGCCGCCGGCGCCCGGGTTGCCCGCGGAGCCCGACCCGCCGTTGCCGGGCGTCCACGTGTCTCCTGGGCTGGTCGGGTTGAGGGCGTTGCTGCCGCCTGCCCCGGCGGTGGCGCTCGCGCCGGCGCCTCCGTCCTTGCCCGGGTAGCCGTCCCCGCCGGCGTTGAAGTAGCCGTCGGCGCCACCTCGGCCCGCGGTCGCAACGTAGGGGCTGTCCAAGGAGGTTGAGCCGAGCGAGCCGTACCAGAGGGCGGTGATCTGGCGCTTGCCGGCGGGTCCGATGCGCTCCGGCCCGCACGCCGCGAACACACCCGCGCCCAAGCAGCCCTCGATCGCGGTTGCCTGCGCCGTCGAGCCCCAGCCCCCGAAGCCGCCGTCGCCGGCTGACGGTCCGGGTGCCGGCTCGGCGAGTGTCGTGGCACGGGCCAGGAGGAGCGGGTTTCGCCGGTAGGTTCCGTCCGCGCGCAGGAAGCTGTCGTTGCCGTTGGCGCCGACGCCCGCGGCGCCGCCCGGTGCCTGCGCGGCCGTGCATCTCGAGCCCCCGGAGGTCAGGCATGCCGCGACGACCTGCGCCGCGGTCTGTCCAGCGCCGCCGGCGCCCCCGCCGCCCCCGGCGAGGCCGGGCGTCCCGGTTGTCCCTGGCGCTCCGCCCACTGCGTTCGCCGCCTGGACCGCCACGTCGGAAAGCGTCACCTGCGAACCGTCGATCGCGCGCAAGCCGTACACCGATTCGGAGATTGCCGGAGCGGCCGCCCCGGCCAGGTCGACCTCCTGGATCAAGACCGACGTCGCGTGGTCGGCGAGCACGGCCTGCGGAGCGCCCGAGATCGTCGTCGGCGTCGCGGGACTCAGCTCGGCTGTCCAGGTGGCGGGGTCGAAGCCGCCATAGATCGCCACGCCGTCGTCGGCGCTCGTCAGCGACAGCCCTCCGCCGTAGGAGCCCTGCGCGAGTCGCAGCTGATCTTTGACCGCGCCCGACGCTTCCACCAACGCGAGGCCATGCTGCGGTGTGAGTACCGGCGAGGCTGCGGTGCCCGGGTTGCTGTCGCGCCCGGCCGGAGAGACGAAGATCGCCGAGTTTGCGCTCCCGGATACGGTTAGCGCGAACGCGACCTTGACGGCCGCGTCGGCGCTGACGGCGCTCAGCACGCACGTCGCCGCGGTGCCGGAGCAGCCTCCGCCAGACCATTGGGCGACGCTGTAGCCCGCGGCGGGCGTGGCCTTGATCGTGACGGTGTCGCCGGTCGGGACAAGGCAGCTCGCGGCGCCCGTGCAGTTTGTTGCCGGGTTGGTGTCCGTGATGCCGACCGTCCCCTCGGGCCCCGCCGTGGCTGTGATCGTGGCGGTCGGAACGGCGAGCAGCGCGGCCGTGTCGGTCTCGGCGATCGCCGCCTTGAATGCACAGGGGTTCGTGTCGCCGGCACAGGTGCCTCCCGACCAGCTGCCGAGCTGATAGCCAGGGAGTGGAGAGGCTGTGACGGTGATCGCGTCCCCGACGTCGGCGAGGCAGCTCGCGACTGCGCTGCAGCCGGCGACGGCGTCCGCGTCGGAGATCGTCGCTGTGCCCTTGCCGGACGGCGTCGCTGCCGCGGCGATCGTCACGGTCTTCGCAAACGCCGCGCCGTCGGTCTCGCCGCTCGCGCCGGCGGTGAACTTGCAAGGGTCGGTCGTTCCGGTGCAACTGCCGCCGGACCAGCCGGCGAAGCGGTTGGCGCCCGCGGCGGCCGTCGGGGTGATCACGATCGCGTCGCCCTCGTCGGCTAGGCAGCTCGTCACGGCGCTGCAGTTCGCGAGCCCCGCGTCGCTGATCGTGGCTGTGCCGCTTCCGGTGCCGCTCGTCGCGGTCGCGATCGTCACCTCCTTGGCGAAGGTTGCGGTGTCGGTCTCGTTGCTCGCCCCGGCGCTGAACTTGCAGGGATCGGTGGTGGCGGGGCAGCTGCCGCCGGACCAGCCGGTGAGACGGCTGCCCGAGGCCGCGTTGGCGCTGATGACGATGGCGTCGCCGTCGTCTGCGAGGCAGCTCGTCACGGCATTGCAGTTCGCGATCCCGGTGTCAGTGATCGTCGGCGCGCCCGTGCCGGTGCCTACCGCGTTGGCGGCCGCGGAGATCGTGACCTCCTTCGCGAAGGTCGCCGTGTCGGTTTCCGCCGCGCTCGGCGCCGCGAATGTGCAGGGGCTCGCGGTCCCCGTGCAGCTGCCGCCTGACCAAGCGGTGAGGCGGCTGCCGGCGGCGGCTGCGGGCGTGATGGTGATCGCGTCGCCGACGTCGGCGACGCACGTGGCGACGGCGCTGCAGTTGGCAACTCCCGGGTCGCTGATCGTGGCGGTGCCGGCGCCGGTGCCGGTGGTCGCAGCCGAGATCGTCACCTCTTTGGCAAAGGTCGCGGTGTCGGTCTCCGTCTTGGCGGCTGTGAACGTGCACGGCGTCGCTGTGCCTGCGCAGGAGCCGCCGGACCAGCCGCTGAGGCGGCTGCCCGAGGAGGCGGTGGGGGTGACCGTGACGGCGTCCCCGGTGTAGGTGAGGCACTTCGCGGAGCCCGTGCAGGCGGCCACCGGGTTTGAGTCACTCACCGCGGCCGTGCCGCTCCCGCCACCGGCGCTGGCCGCCGTGATCGCGACGGGTGTGCCATCCAGCGCGGCGACCTGCGCTGCGGTCAGTGCGGCCTGGTAGAGCTGCACGTCGGACACGACGCCGTCGACGAAGTTGCTCGGCTGGCCGGCTGAAAGGGCGCGCCCGATCACCGTCTTGCCGCTGTCCTGCCAATTGCCGGTGAAGGCGGCGGTACCGTCCTCGGTGCCGTTGACGTAGATCTCGAGTTGGCCGGTGGCGGTGTCGTCGACCCCGACGAGGTGGTACCAGGTGCCGGCCGCCGGTGCGACGCCCGAGTTGGCCTGTCCTTGTGCGGCGAGCGAGTTGTCGAAGTCGGGGCGGATGAACTCGAACTTCCCGCTCGATTGGTTCAGCTGCAGGTAGAAGCCGCTCACGGCGGTCCCGTCCATGCTCACGACGGTCTGCCAGCCGGAGGTGGTGTTGAGCTTCACCCACGCGGAAACGGTGAAGCTCTGCGAGGTGTTCACGACCGCCTTGGCAATCGTCACGTTGGCGGCCGAGGTGCCGTTCAGGGCGATCGCCGGTGCACCGCCCGGACCGGTGCTCCACGACGCTCCGGTTCCGAGCGTGGCGGTGTTCCCATTGCCGGAGGAGTCCGCCGTCGTTGTGCCGCTGCCCTCGTCCATGGCCCAGTGGCCGGCGAGGGCGGGCAGCGTGACGGCTGCCTGCGTGGTCGCCACGATGGCGAACACGCCGCCCAGCAGGGCGCAGAGCGAGAGCAGCAGCACGCTTGGACTGCGTCTGCGCGGGCGGGGCCTGGACAAGCGTCGCGGCCCGCTCATCGCCGCGACGTGGATCGCGGCGCGCAGGCGATCGGGCACGCCGCGCTGGGTGGTGCCGACGCTACGACAAGGCGACTACCCCGATTGATGAACGTGCCCTGTCCGCTTCGCAACGCGCCTCCGTGACACTCCGTGCAGATTAGTCCACAGCACACTAGGGCCGCAGACGCGGGAGGCGCCGGTCGAAACGTCACGCCGACCGGGGAGAATTGCCACCAACGCCGCCAAGGGCGCCCCGGCCACCGCGTCGTCCCCGGCGCCAGATCGGCACCCGACACTCCACTCTCCCGCGGGCGCTCGCCCCGAGCGCGGGCCGCGCCATCGGCCTTTCGCGGATCCCGCCTGCGGGCGCCCGGCGGGGTGCTAGTACAGGCGTCCAAGGTTTGCAGCATCCATTGCAGCCCTCAAGCATCGAACCGATGCGGCGCGTGTGCTGCGGAGGAGAGCCACACTCAAAGTTCTCGCTGCGTTCCTTTTCGCCGGGGCCGCACTGCCGGTCGGCGCGGCGGCACTCATGCCGCCAGCGGCCGGCGCCGGCGCCGCGCGGACGTCGTCGCCGCCGGTGCTACTGCACGAGCGCGTCCGTTCGGCGGGCATGTTCGACGTCCGCGTCGCCATCAATCCGGGTGCGGCCTCAGCAGGAGTTGTGGACCTTCAATTCGGCTCGCTGGTCCGCCGCGCAGCCAGGGTGAACTCCGGCCATGCCGCGGTCGTCCGCGTCCGGCTACCGATCCACGGACGCTCCCTGACCATTCGCGCCCTGGCGCAGCGGACCATGCCGGCCTTCAGCGTCACCCTTCAGCGGGTGCCGCCGTCCAAGCCGACGACGCGCCCGAGGGCCGGCGGATCACGCGGCTCGCAGGCCTCGGGCTCCGCCGGTGTGAGCGGCTCCGCGGGGTCCAGCGGCTCACCTGGTTCGAGCGGCTCAACGGGTGCTCCGAGCGGGGGCACCTCCGCGGGCTCGACCGGATCGACCGGCACCGCCGCATCCACAGGACCGACGGGTTCCTCCGGGTCCTCGGGCTCGTCCGGCTCGACGGGCTCGTCCGGCTCGACGGGCTCGTCCGGATCGTCCGGCTCCTCGGGTTCCTCGGGCTCGTCCGGCTCGACGGGATCGTCCGGCTCAACCCTGGCTCCGGCGATCACGCTCCCGCAGGGCTTCGTGTCGATCGCCAGCTACACAAACCTTGTCAAGGACTATGAGTTCACCGGGTCGAGCCTCCCGGGCGACTGGGCCGCGGGGAACGACAGCACGCACGGCTTCGCCGGGACCATCTTCAACTCGTCGCAGGTTGCGATGACGGGCTCGTCGGCCGCGCTGAGCGTGAGCAACAAGCCGAGTAACGGCTACGCCTACCAGTCCGGCTGGATCTCGACCGAAGGCAAGTTCTCGTTCGACTACGGCCTGATCGATTTCCGGGCGAAGATGCCGGCCGGGCAGGGCCTTTGGTCCGGGCTATGGCTCGACCAGCCGGACGGCAGCAATCCCTGGGGCGAGATCGACGTCCAGGAAATGGTGCTCTACGACACCCACACCGTCTACGGAAGCCTGCACGGCTGGGCGCCGTCCGATTGGGGCGAGTCGCAGTGGGCGCACATGTCGGCCGACGCATCGGCCGGCTACCACGACTACCAGCTGATCTGGCAGCCCGGCCTCGTGACGTGGGCGGTCGACGGTGTCGCCTACGCCCAGTACAGCGAGGCGCAGGCGCTCGCGGCGGGCTACCCGTGGGTCATGGGCGACGGCACCGGCTACTACATCATCGCCGACCTTGCGGCCGGGACCTCGGTGTGGGGCGGGCCGCCGAATTCGACGACACCGTTCCCGTCGTCGATGCTCGTTTCGTCCGTCAAGGTCTGGCAGTGACGCGACCAGGGCAAGCCGCAGCGCCGCTGGTCAAACCCTAATCCACTCCTTATCGAGTCGCCTGTAGCGTTCGTCGGCGTTGACCTCCAGCGTCGTCACCAGTGGGCTCACGAAGCGCTTCGGCCAGCGGCTCGCGGTGAACGCGGTGGATATCGACCTTCCCGCGGGCGTCGTGAGCGGCTTCGTCGGGCCCAACGGCGCCGGCAAGACGACGACGATCCAGCTGCTGCTGGGCCTCTGCCGCCCGACCGCCGGAACGGCCGAGGTCCTCGGACGGCCAATCAGCGATCCCGCGTCCTATCTCGGCCGCGTCGGCGCGCTGATCGAGGCGCCTTCTTTTTATCCGACCCTTTCGGGTCGACGCAACCTTGAGGTGCTGACGCGGCTTGGCCGCATCGACTCCGGTCGGGTCTCGGAGGTCCTCGCGATGGTCGAGCTGAGCGACCGCGGCGGCGACCTCGTGCGAGCCTACTCGCTCGGGATGAAGCAGCGCCTCGGCGTGGCGGCCGCGCTGCTCCCGGACCCCGAGTTGTGCATCCTCGACGAGCCGACCAACGGCCTTGACCCGGCCGGGATCCGCGAGATGCGCAGCGTGATCCGCGGCCTCGCCGACCGTGGCATCTCGGTGTTCGTCTCGAGTCACCTCCTGGCCGAGATCGAGGCGATCTGCGACCACCTCGTGATGATCGACAACGGCCGGATCGTCTTCCAGGGCGGCGTCGGGAAGCTGATCGACGCGCAGCAGTCGGACATCATTGCGACCCCCGAGCATCCCGCCGACGTCCAGGCTCTGGTCGAGGTGTGCGTCGCCGCCGGCAAGCCGGCACAGGTGGAGCAGGGCGAGGTCCACGTTCAGGCGGCCGAGGACTGGGCGGCGGAGCTCAACCGCGCCGCGATGGCCGCCGGGATCACGCTGCGAGGGCTGACGGTGCGTCGCGCGTCGCTCGAGGAGGCGTTCTTCGCGATCACGGAGGCCGAGCAGGACGAGGCGGGGGAGGGCACCTGATGCTCGGCGCCTACTCCAGCGAGTGGGTCAAGCTGCGGCGGCGAGCCATGCTGCTGTGGGGCCTCGGCGGCGGTCTCTTCTTCGCGGTGCTTGCCACGGTCTTCACCGTCGAGCGGGCCGTGAGGACTGCGCAGTTGTTCCCCCTGCGACGCGGTCGGGTCACCTTCGCGGAGCTCGAACTGCCAACCGGCCTGGTCCACGGCGTAGTTGACGTCAGCACGCTGATCGGCATCGTCTCGCTGTGCCTCTTCGCCGGTGCCTTCGCGACCGAGTACAGCCAGGGGACGATGCGCAACCTGCTGGTGCGCGAGCCCAGACGCGCCCGCCTGTTGACCGGCAAGTTCCTCGCCCTGGCGACCTTCATCGGCGTCGCCGTCGTGCTCGAGATCGTCGTCTCGTGCGCCGTGGCACTCCTTTTGGCACCCGGCCGCGGGATCACGACCAGCGCCTGGACGAGCTCCACCGGGATCAACGACCTGCTGCAGGCGACTCTCCACGTTTTCCTGGCTTCGGTCGGCTATGGCCTGGTTGGCGCCGCGGCGGGGGTGCTGTTTCGCTCGCCGGGCGTGGCGATCGGCGCGTCCGTCGCCTACGTGATCCCGGTCGAGGCGATCATCGTCGGAGCGATCTGGTCAAGCGGCGACCGCTGGCTGCCGGGCCAGCTGCTGAGCGCGGTCGCCCACGGCGGCACCAGCGACTCCTCCTACCACCACTCCCTGATCACGCTCGCCGTCTACATGGTCCTGATCGCGTCCGCGACGCTGGCCGTGTTCAAGCGCCGCGACGCCTGAGACCGAAGCGGCGGCGTCAGTCCGTGATCAGCACGTGGCCGGGCTGGGCGGCGACGCGTTCGATCCAGCTGCGGATCGACGGGTAGCCGGTCAGGTCGAAGCCGCCCTCGGGTGCCACGTGCGTATAGGCGTACAGCGAGATGTCGGCGAGCGTGTAGCGATCGCCGACGAGGTAGGGCACGCCGTCCAGGCCCCGCTCGAGTGCGTCGAGCGCGCGGTACCCGCCGGCCCGCCTGGCCTCGATCTCCTCGAGCGGCGGCGGCGAGGCCGAGAAGGCCACCCAGAAGCGGACCACCGCGATCGTTGGCTCGAGGTCGTACTGCTCGAAGCACATCCATTGCAGGACCTTCGCCCGCTCGAAGCGGTCCTGCGGCAACAGCGGCGTGCCCTCGGCGAAATACCAGCTGATCGCATGCGACTCGGCGAGGGAGCGCCCGTCGTCGAGGATCAGCGTCGGCACGCGCAGCGCCGGGTTACTGTCTCCCAGGACCTCCGCGCGGTTGGAGCGGTCGACGACGCTCAGCTCGCGGCGCTCATAGGCAAGCCCCAGGTGCGCGAACACCTGCCGCACCTTGTAGCAGTTGCCCGAGACACTCGAGTCGTAGAGCAGCATCGTTGGTGCTCAGTGGGCCGCCGGTGGGCGCCGTCGGGTGTGCTCGGCTGCGTTCTCGGACATGCCGGCAGCCTAACGGGCCAGGCGCAATAATTGCGCTATGGCGAGCGATGAAGGGTCGGTCAAGGTGCCGCTTCGCGGTGGCTGCCTGTGCGGGGCCGTGCGCTTCGAGCTGGACGTGCGGCCGACGGACGCGGGCTACTGCCACTGCACGCGCTGCCAGCGGCGCACCGGCGCCGGTGCCTCGCCCCAGACGCGGGTGGACGGCCGGCACGTCCGCCTAACGTCGGGAATCGAGTCGCTGGGCGCCTGGCGGCACCCCGACGGAGGTTTCGAGAAATCCTTCTGCACCGTGTGCGGGGCGCACCTCTTCAGCCGCAATCCCGACGACCACACGCAGATGTCGATCCGCATGGGTGCCTTCGACAGCGATCCCGGCGTGCGGCCAAGCTGGCGATCGTTCGTCGCCTACGCGGCGTCATGGGAGCCGATTCCCGACGACGGCCTCGAACATTCGCCAGAGGCTCGCCCGCGCTAGCCGGTCGTCTCAGGCCGGCGCCTCGGAGCTGATCACGACCGCCACGGCGGCGACGATGATCGCGCCGCCCACCAGCGTGATCGCCGTGATCGGCTCACCGAGGACGATGGCTCCCAGCGCGACGGCGACGACCGGATTGACATAGGCGTAGGTCGAGACCTGGGAGATCGGCGCGTGCTGGAGCAGCCACACGTAGGCGGTGAACGCGAGGATCGAGCCGAACAGCGCGAGGTAGGCGACGGCCACGAGCGAGTCGGCTGAGGCGTGCTCGGTCAGCGCCTGCCAGTGCTCCCCGCTCAGGGGGCTGATCGCGAGCAATGCCACGCCGCCGATCAGCATCTCGATGGCGGTGCCGGTGCTTGCGTCGGCCGGCATCGGCAGGCGGCCCGACAGCCACGATCCGAGCGCCCAGCACGCCGCGGCACCGACCACGAGGAGCATGTGACCGACGCTGACGCGCTGCTGGACTCCGCCGCGAAGTACCAGCAGGCCAACGCCCACGAAGCCGATCGCCAGCCCGGCGAGCGTCGCCCGTCGCGGGCGCTCGCCGGCGAGCAGGCGGATGACCAGGATCCAAAGCGGAACCGAGGCGACGAGCAGCGCCGCGAGGCCCGAGGGCACATGGCGCTCGGCGAAGGTGACGCCGCCGTTGCCCGCCGTGAGCAGCAACACGCTGACCAGCGCCAATGATCCGAGTTCGCGTGGGGCGACGCGCGGCAGTCCCCGGCGGGCGACGGTCAATACGGCGAGCATCAGCGACCCGGCCACGACGTAGCGCACGCCCGCGCCGAGGAAAGGGGGGATGGTGCGGTCCATCACGCGGATCCCAAGGTAGGTCGACCCCCACGCGACGTAGACGATTGTGAGTGCAAGCCACACCGTTCGCGCCGGCGCCCGCCCGCCCGCGCCGGTGCCCGCGATCTCTTCGCCGGCCGCGGCGCTGCGCTCGCTCACCACGCCCGCGCCGCTCGGTCACGAGGCGCGGCGGCGCTCGCGCTGCTGGGCTCCTCGCCGTGGACCACCGCGCCGAGTGTAGCGACGCCACTGGCCTGCGCAGATCGCTGCGGCGCACGACGCGCCGGCCGGATTCGCGCCTATTCCCAGACCTTGACGGACTGGAGCTGCATCGTCGCCGGGAAGACCGTCGAGGAGTTCGGCGCGCCACCCCAGTCGGACGGGCCGCCGACCGCGAGGTCGGCGATCAGGTAGAAGCCCGTGCCGTCGTCGAACGGCCAGGATTGGCCGGCGGCTGCGGCCTGCCACTGCGAGTACTGGGCGTAGGGCACGCCGTCGACCGCCCAGGTGATGTAGCCGGGCTGCCAGACCACCTGGTAGTCGTGAAAGCCCTGAGACGCGTCAGCGGCCATGACGGTGCTCTGAAACTCGCCCCAATAGGGGTTGGGGGCCCAGTTGTGGAGGCTGCCGTAGACGGTGTGGGTGTCCCCGAGCAGCATCTCCTGCACATCGATCTCGCCCCACGGGCTGCTGTGATCCGGCTGATCCAGCCACAGCCCCGACCACAGGCCCTGACCGGCCGGCATCTTCGCCCGAAAGTCGACCATCCCGTGCGTCATCGAGAACGTGCCCTCAGTCGAGATCCAACCCGACTGGTTGGCGTAGCCCCCACTCGGTTGGTTGATGGCGGTCAGCGCAACGGATGAACCCGTCATGGTCACCTGCGAGGGCTGGAAGAGAGTCGCGTTGAATCCATGGCTCCAGGTTCCGGCTGCCCAGTCCGACGGCAGACTCGAGCCGTCGAATTCGTAGTCCTTGACCAGGTTGCTGTACTCCTGCACGGGCGCGAAGCCGGTCGGCGTCGGGATTATCGGGTTCCCGTTGGCGCCGAACGCGGGCGCCGGCGGGGCGGGCGGAGCCGCAGGGGGTGGCGCGGCAGGGGGTGGCGCGGCAGGGGAGTTCGCCGAGCCGGTCGCGCCGGTCGCTCCCGTCTGGCTGGAGACTGCGCTCGACGTGGGCGCGTTCGCGGCGGCCGGCTTGCTCACCGTCCCGCTCGCACGCGTTGTGCCGCTGTCGGCCGGGAGCTCAGCCTCTGCGACGACGCGCGGCGTCGTGCCGGCCGGCGCGGAGCCGATCCTGCGCAACGAGACGCTGACGCGCGAGCTCGCGCTCACCGGGCTGACGCGGACCGTGAACGGCCGCCGGCCGATCGCGAGCATGAGCTTCAGGCTTGCGCGGTGCGTCCTGGGGTCCACCTTCGCCGGGCGCTGCAGCGGCCCGATCGCGACGGTGACAGACGGCGCGGCGGCAGGGCCGGCCGCGACCGTCACGCTCAGGTCGTAGACACCGGCGGATCCGACCTGTTCACGCAGCGCCGTGGTTATCGGCGACGCGGCGCTCAGTGCCGGCGCCGGCGCCGGCACCACGAGCGGGAAGGCCGATGCGCCGGACGGGAGCGCCGCCACCAGCACTGCGCCAAGCGCGAGAAGAGTGGCGGTGGAGCGCGGTTTTTGCACCCGGCACCGATCGGGCGCAGGCGCGGCCGCCGCAACCGCAACGGCGATCGCCTCGACGCGTGTTCGATGCCTGCGCTGGTGGAAGCGCATCCGCGCGGACAGACGTTCGATGCCCGATCACGCCGACGGACGCCACCCCTCGCGGCCGCTCACGCGGCGGCTCGGACGATCTCCGCCGTCTCCGCAGGGCTCGCGGCGGCCCGTCTCCGCCGGCATCACCCATCGCGCGAGACTGGTGGTTTTCCTACCCATGCGGCAATAAGCCGCCGGTCTAGGCGTTACATTGCCGTGCAAGACGAGGAAGCGCGACCTGCACACGCCCCCGAGTCCGTCGCGGCCGACGGCATGAGGGGTGTGCGGGCGTCGGCACTAAAATCGACCAAGGCTGCATGGCCGCGGAGGTAGCACCGGATGAGCGTCAGGGATTCGACGGCAGGGATGGCGGCAGTGATCTCCATCGCAGGCAGGAGGTATCGCGACAGCGAACCCTCCTCGGAGGCTTCGATCAGCGTCGTGATCCCCACGCTCGACGAGGCCGCGAACCTGCCGCACGTGCTGGCGCGGATCCCGGCGATAGTCGATGAGGTGATCCTCGTCGACGGACACTCGAGGGACGGCACGATCGATGTCGCGCGCACGATCCGTCCGGATGTCCGCGTCGTTCTGCAGGACGGCCGCGGCAAGGGCAACGCCCTGGCCTGTGGGTTCGCGGCAGCGTCCGGAGACATCATCGTGATGATCGACGCCGACGCCTCCAACGACCCTGCCGAGATCCCGAGGTTCGTTGCTTCGCTGCTCGCCGGCAACGACTTCGCGAAGGGCTCGCGCTTCGCGCCGGGCGGCGCCAGCACCGACATCACGCCGGTCAGGGCGTTTGGCAACCGCATGCTCGGGCTGAGTGTCAACATGCTCTTCGGAACCCGCTACACCGACCTCTGCTACGGCTACAACGCCTTCTGGCGTCACTGCCTGCCGCACATGCACGTCACCTGCGACGGCTTCGAGGTCGAAACGCTGATCCACGTTCGCGTCGCGCGTGCCGGGCTCAGCGTCGCCGAGGTCGCGTCGATCGAGCACGAGCGTTTGCACGGCGAGAGCAAGCTCAGCGCGGTGCGGGACGGACTGAGGATCCTGCGTATGATCCTGCGGGAACGTGTCCGCCGCGAGCCCGCCGCCAAGCATGCCGATGGATGGCGGCCATCGTTTCGCGAGCTGCCGCCGGTCGCCGGCCCGTCGAGCGCGGCGATGGCCCGCGAGGCTGATGACCGTGGCGCCCACGTCTCACTGCTGCACTCGCCGCGAGCAGACCTCTCGACCGCCGGCTGAGCGGCTCGCGACGCGGCTGCGAACCACCGGGCAACGCGCCCCGCTATGCACAACGCCCCATCCACGAGCGTGCCCATGAGCGCCGCCCACCCCGCCAGGACCGATACCCCGCAGGACACGGTCACGCCCGACCAGGCCCAGCGCGATGCGAGTGACCGCGTCTGGGGCACGGGAGGCCTGCTTCGCCGCTACGGCGGCCGCAAGCTGCGGCCGGCCGAGACGGTGCTGTTTGACAGACATCGCGAAGCGCTGTCGGGGACGGTGCTCGAACTCGGCTGCGGCGGCGGGAGGCTCACATCGCATCTGGTCGGCCTCTCAGATTCCGTCACGGGCGTCGACCTCGCCTCAGCGATGGTCGCGCATTGCCGTCGCGCATATCCGCAGGCGAGCTTTCGCCAGGGTGACCTGCGCGACCTCTCGGCGTTCGAGAGCGAAAGCTGGGACGCGATCGTGGCCGGCTTCGCGGTGATCGACGTGCTGAGCGATGAGGAGCGACAGACGTTCTTCGATGAGGCGCATCGTCTGGTGCGGCCGTCGGGACTGCTGATCTTCTCCTCGCACAACTTCTCCTGCGCGCCGCTGCTGCGAGGGCCGCTGCGCAGCATCAACGCGACCAACCCGGTGAGCTTCGCGAGCCAGGTTCTGCGCCTGCCGCGCAGCATGCGCAACCGCCGGCGCCTCTTGCCGTTCCAGCAGGTCTGCGCCGATCACGCCATCCTCAACGATCCCGCGCACGATTTCTCGCTGCTGCACTACTACATCACGCGCGACGAGCAGGACCGCCAACTTGCCCGCCACGGGTTCGAGCTGCGCGAATGCCTCAGGCTGGACGGCGAGCCGGTCGGCCCGGGGGATCCGGCTGAAGGCTGGGACGAGCTCCACTACGCCGCAACTCGCTCGCAACCTGCCGGCGCGGGGAAATGATCGCGCTTGCTCGGACATCGCGCTGCGGCCTGGTCGCACCCGCGGGCGCACTCCGGGTCGGCATCGACCTGATGTCCGTCGAGGCGGTGGAGGAGTCAATCCGCGTCCACGCCGGGCGCTATCTTAGGCGCGTGTACACAAGCCGCGAGCTGCGCGACTGCGCCAACTCGGCCGGAGCGCCAGATGCCCGGCGGCTCGCTGCCCGTTTCGCTGCGAAGGAGGCTGCGCTGAAGGTGCTTCGCGCCGGCGACGAGGCCGTCCCGTGGCAGTCCATCGGCGTGCGCGCCGATCGTTTCGGCAGGCCAACGCTTGAGCTCACGGGGCCTGCCGGAGAGCTGGCGGCGCGACGTGGTCTGGAGGCGCTCGACGTGAGCCTCACCCACGAAGGCCAACTTGCCGCCGCAGTCGTGGTGGCGCGGGTGCGTGGCGAGCGTTGAACGCAGACACCCGCACCGTGATCCGCAACGTGCTGCGCGAGCACGCTCGTCTGCCGGTCGACGTCGACACCCTCGGCGACGACGCGGACCTGTTCGCTGCCGGCATGACCTCTCACGCCAGCGTCAACCTGATGCTGGCGCTCGAGGATGCCTTCGATGTCGAGTTCCCCGACCGCATGCTCACACGCGGGGTGTTCGACAGCGTTTCGTCGATCGCCGCCGCGATCGACGAGCTGTCCGGCGACAGCGAGCCGTCGGCCGCGGGCGGTGGCGCATGATCTGTGGCGAGCGCCGATGAGCGTCCCGGTGGACTCCGAACGAGCCCTGCTGGAGGCCGTGCGCCGCATCGCCGACGAGGTGGCCGGGCCCGCCGCCGACGACGTCGACCGCAACGCGCGCTTCCCGTCTGAGGCGCTCGAGGCGCTGCGTGGAGCCGGCGCGCTGTCCGCCGCGGTGCCTGAGGGGCTGGGCGGCGAGGGCGCGTCGCTGGACACGGTGGCGCGGTGCTGTTTCGAGCTCGGACGCCGATGCTCAGCGACAGCGATGGTCTTTGCGATGCACCAGATTCAGGTGCTGACGATCGCTCGCCACCTCGACGGTGCGCCGTGGTTCGAGGCGTACCTGCGCGAGCTCCATCAGGAGCAGCGACTGATCGCATCGGTGACCTCGGAGGTCGGCACCGGCGGCGACATGAGCCGCTCCATCGCGGCAGCGACGCCCGAGGGGGATGGCGAGCTGAGCTTTGAGAAGCAGGCCCCCACGGTCAGCTACGGCCTCCACGCCGACGACCTGCTGACAACGCTCCGGCGGACACCCGACGCCGAGGCCGGCGACCAGGTGCTGGCATTGACGAAGTCCGGCCAGGCCGAGCTCGAGCCGGCCGGAGTCTGGGACACGCTCGGGATGCGCGGGACATGTTCGCCCGGCTTCGTCGTCCGCGCCCGCTTCGCCTCCGAACAGGTGCTGGCGGCGCCGTTCGCCGAGGTCATGAACCAGTCGATGGTGCCGCTGTCTCACATCCTTTGGTCGCACGTGTGGCTGGGGATCGCAAGCGACGCGTTCGAGCGCGCCCGGGCGTTTCTGCGCGCCAGCGCCCGCCGGCGCCCGGGCGAGCCGCTGCCCGCCGCTGCCCGTCTCTCGCACGTGATGGCCGAGCTGACGCTGCTGCGCGGCGAGGTCTCGCAGGCGCTGCACGATTTCCAAACCGACGACGCCGACGACCGCTCGCGCCTGATGACGATGGCGAGCGTGCTTCGGTTCAACAACCTCAAGCTCGCGGCCTCCGAGCACGCCCCGAGCGTGTGCGCCGGGGCGCTCGAGGTGGTGGGAATCGTCGGCTACCGCAACGACACGCCCCACAGCGTCGGGCGTCACCTGCGCGACGCGCTGTCGGCTCGCCTGATGGTCGCGAATGAGCGCCTTCACGCCACCGACGCGGCGCTGCTGCTGATCGCCAAGGAGCCCTGATGCCCGAGGTTCGTCAGGCCAGCGCCGACCAGGCGGCCTTCCGCGACGAGCTGATCGAGCACGGGCTGTTCATCGCCAGCGGTGTCCCTGGCCTCTACGGCCGGGGCGCGACGTTCGAGGACATCCGCAACCGCGTCGACGCCAGGATCACCGCCGCAGCGCAGGTGGATGCACCTGAGCTCATGCGGTTCCCGCCGCTTTTGCCACGCCGCCAGATCGAGACGATCGGCTACCTGCATTCATTCCCGCACCTCGCGGGCTCGGTCTTCGCGTTCGAGGGCGGGGAGGAGGAGGCCCAGGCTCAGGGGGAGCGGGCTGACCGCCACGAGGACTGGAGTGAGTTCCAGCAGATGACGGCGCTCGCGCTCGTGCCGGCGGCGTGCTACCCGGTCTATCCGGCGGTCGCCGCGCGGGGGCCGCTACCGGCGGGCGGCGCGGTCGTCGACGCCGGCGGTGCCTGGGTCTTCCGGCACGAGCCGTCTGAGGATCCGGCACGCCTGCAGATGTTTCACCAGCGCGAGATCGTCCGCCTGGGCGCGCCGGAGGAGGTTCGCGAGTGGCGCGACGGCTGGAGCGAACGGGGACTCGCGTTGCTTCGCTCGCTCGGGCTGGATGCGAACCGCGACCGCGCGACCGACCCGTTCTTCGGGCGCGGCGGGCGCATGCTCGCGGCCAACCAGCGAAGCCAGGAGCTCAAGCTCGAGTTGCTCGTGACGATCGCCGGAGAGGAACCGACCGCCGTCGCTTCGTTCAACTACCACCAGGATCACTTCGCATCGATCTACGAGCTCACGCTCGCTGACGGCGCCGGCGCCCACACCGCTTGCCTGGGCTTCGGGCAGGAGCGGATCGTGCTTGCGCTGCTGCGCACGCACGGCCTCGACCCGACCTCGTGGCCGGCGGAGGTGCGGCGGGAGCTGTGGGAAGCATGAGCGCGACCCGCACCGGTACATATCGCAGCCTCTTCGGTCTCGACGCCGCCGGCTACCGGCCGCACGCCGTGCATGACAGCGGCCGGACCTACATGGAGACCAACTGCTACACGGACATCATCATCGAGCTTCTCCACGGCCGCGGCGACGAGCCGCTGGCGGCGCTGGGCTGCCTGGTCCGAACCGACTTCGAGGGTGACCAGTGGACCTTCTTCAAGCCGCCGCCGGAGGATCTCGAATCGCTGTTCGGCATCGACGTCCACGAGATGCAGCCCTACCGCCCGCTGCCGCTGCAGATCGCCCAGCAGATCGACAACGGCCGCACGATCATCGTCGAGCTCGACTCGTGGTACCTGCCGGACACCGCGGCGACCAGCTACCGCACCGAGCACGTCAAGAGCTCGGTCGTGGCCGAGGCGATCGACCTCGAACGCGGCTGGCTGCGCTACTTCCACGGCGCCGGCCTCTACGAGCTCGACGGCGAGGACTATGCGGGCATCTTCCGGCTGGCGGGCGAACCGTCACCGGAGATCCTCCCGCCCTACACCGAGCTGGTGCGCTTCGACGCTGGACCGCGGCTGCGGGGAAGCGAGCTGCGTGAGGCTGGGCGCACCTCGCTGCGACGCCACCTCGCCCACCGCCCGTCCAGCGATCCCTTCGAACGCTTCGGTCAAGCGCTCGCGCTTGACCTGCCGGTCCTCCTCGAAGCGGGCCCAGAGGCCTACCACGCCTACGCGTTTGCCACCGTACGGATGGTCGGTGCAGCGTTCGAGCTGGCCGCCACGCAGGCGGACTGGCTGCTCGGCACCGGCGCGGCGGCCGCCACCGCACCGATGCTCACGATCGTCGAGGGCTGCAAGGTGCTCGGCTTCCGCCTGGCTCGCCGGCGCGAGTTCGACCCCGCGCCGATCGTCGCCTCGCTCAGCGACGCGTGGAAGCAGGCGATCGCGGCGCTCGAGGAGGTCGTCGGATAACCGCCGAGCACGCCGGAGCAGCAAGCGTGGCATACACATCTCGAGGTGCCGTGCAGGGGCATGTGCGCGAGGAGTTGCGTGACGGCTGGGAGGCGACGGACACCGAGCCGGGGGCTTGCGCGGACGCCGCCCCGCACGGCCTTGATCGGCTCGACTGGCGCCCGGCTCTCGTTCCCGGCGGCGCCGCCGACGTTCTCGCGGCGGCCGGCATGCCGGCCGCGGAGATCGCAGCCTCGGCGCTCGACGGGCGCGACTGGTGGTTTCGCTGCGCCATCGTCGTTGCGCCGCCGGAGCCGGGCGAGCGGCTCGTGCTTTTGCTCGAAGGACTCGCGACCGTCGCCGAGGTCTATCTGAACGGCGCCAAGATCCACAGCAGCGACTCGATGTTCGCGCGGTCCGCCGTGGATGTGACGTCGCTGCTCGCGGCGCGCAACGAACTGGCGATCTGCTGCCGGGCGCTCAGTCCGCTGCTAGCGCTCAGTCGCCGGCCGCGGGCGCGCTGGCGCACGAGACTCGTCAGTGAGGGCGGCCTGCGCTTCTTCCGCACGATGCTGCTCGGACGCGCACCGGGCTTTGCGCCCGGCCCTGCGGTCGTCGGCCCGTGGCGGCCGGTTGCGCTCGAGCGACGTCGGCGGCTCGAGCTGACGGCGCTCGCGCTTCGGCCTCGCATCGCCGGCAACGACGGCGTGCTCGGCTTGGCGGTCCGCCTTCGCGCGCTCGGGGAGCCCGCGCCCGAGCGCGTGGTCGCCGAACTCGAGGGTCCCGCCGGGAGCCATCGCGCGGAGTTCGAGCTGGAGGCGGACGGAGACGAGCTGGCTGGGGGCGGTGAGCTCGCCGTCCCGGCGGTCGCGCGGTGGTGGCCGCACACGCACGGCGAGCCCAGCCTGTACCGGCTCGCGCTTCTGGTGGTGGGTGGCGGCGAGACGCTGCGGATCGACTGTGGGCACGTCGGCTTTCGCGAGCTCGGCGGGTGCGAGCAGCTCGACGCGGACGGGCTCGCGTTGACGATCAACGGCGTCGCCACCTTCGCCCGCGGCGCGGTGTGGACGCCGCTTGAGGCGAGCGGCCCGCCCCCGTCGAGGGGACAGCTGCGCTCGTTGCTCGAGACGATGCGCGACGCCGGGATGAACCTGGTGCGGATACCGGGAACCGCGGCTTATGAGTCGCTCGCCTTCCACGAGTTGTGTGACGAGCTGGGCATCCTGGTCTGGCAGGACTTCATGTTCGCGAACCTCGACTACCCGGAGTCCGACCCGGACTTCATGGCCGCCGTCGCGAGCGAGGGCCGCCAGGTGCTCGGCGACCTTGGCGGGCGCCCGAGTCTCGCCGTGATCTGCGGGTCAAGCGAGGTCGCACAGCAGGTTGCGATGCTCGGGCTGGACCCGGCGCTCGTCGACGGGCCGCTGTACGGAGAGCTGCTTCCGGGCCTCGTGCGGGACTCCGGGGTGGACGCCGTCTGGGTGCCCTCCGCGCCGTGGGGAGGAGCGCTTCCCTTCCGCCCCGATCGGGGCGTCGCCAACTACTACGGCGTCGGCGGCTACCGCCGGGGATTCGATGACGTGCGCCGTTCGCAGGTTCGCTTCGCGGCGGAATGCCTGGCGCTCGCCAACGTGCCCGACCAGCCCACGCTCGACGAGCTCGCCGCGGGAGCGCCGGGTCCCGTCGCGGTGCACGACCCGCGCTGGAAGGCCGGTGTCCCGCGCGACGTCGGCGTCGGCTGGGACTTCGACGACGTGCGCGACCACTATCTCGCGCTGCTGTTCGACGTCGATCCCTCCGAGCTGCGGCGCAGCGACCACGAGCGCTACCTCGAGCTCTCGCGCGCGGTCAGTGGCGAAGTGATGTCCGAGGTGTTCGGCGAATGGCGCCGCGCCGCCTCCCCCTGCGCGGGCGGGCTCGTCCTGTGGCTGCGCGACCTGCGCCCGGGTGCGGGTTGGGGCGTGCTCGATCATCGTGGCGAGCCGAAGGTCGCCTACCACCACCTGCGTCGCCTGCTCGCGCCGCTTGCCGTGTGGAGCACCGACGAGGGTCTGCGCGGAATCGCAGTTCACGTGGCCAACGACACGGCGCAGACGGTGCGCGCCCGGCTGCGGGTGTCGCTCTACAGCGACTTCGAGGTGGCGGCCGGAGAGGTCACGCGCGAGCTCGAGCTTGCGCCGCACAGTGGCGTGGCGCACGATATCGAGGAGCTGCTGGGCCGCTTCGTGGACGTGTCGTGGGCCTACCGCTTCGGTCCCGTGGCCCAGGATGTCGTCGTCTGCAGCCTCGAACGCGACGGCGAGGCCGGCGTCGAGTTGCTCTCGCAATGCTTCCGGCTGCCTGGCGGGCGCGTCTGTGGGCGCGACACGGCGTCGCGACTGGGGCTGCGGGCGACGCTGCGCCGCCGCGGTGAGCGCGCGGAGTTGACCGTCGGCGCACAGCGCTTCGTCTACGGTGTGCGGGTGCGCCTTCCCGGCTTCAAGGCCGCCGATGACGCGTTCTCGATCGAGCCAGGCGGCGAGCGCCACATAGCGCTGACGGCGCTCTCCGGTGAGCACCGGGGCGGTGAAGGGGTGATAACAGCGCTCAACCTCGCCGGGCGCGTGCCGATCATAGTGAGTGAGGACTGATGACCGAAGTGCTTCCAGACGCCCTGCACGCATGGCCGCTCGCCGCTCGGGGGCGTCCCTTCTATCTCGCGACGGCGCCGGACGCCGTCTTCGCAATGCTGCACGCACCGCTGGAGGCGACGCGCTCGGACACCGGCGTCATCCTCTGCTCGCCGTTCGGCTGGGACGAGCTCAGCGCCCATCGCAGCCTGCGCTGCTGGGCGGGGGCGCTCGCGGAGGCGGGCCACACCGCGCTGCGGTTCGATCTGCCGGGGAGCGGCGACAGCGCCGGCTCGCCGCGGGCGCCGGGGCGGCTGGAAGCCTGGACCGCTTCCGTGGATGCAGCGGTGGCGTCGATGCGGGCCACCGAAGGATGCGAGCGGATTGTCGCGATCGGTATCGGGCTGGGCGGCCTCGTCGCCGCCAACGCACTCGCGCTCGGCGCGCCGATCGACGACCTGGTGCTCTGGGGGGTGCAGTCGCGTGGAGCGGTCTTCATGCGCGAACTGCAGGCGTTCGCGCGGATTCTCTACGCCGAGGGCATTCACCTCAGCGCCGCGAAAGAGACACCGCCTGAGCCGGCGGACAGTGACGTCCTCGACGAGGGGGCGGTGAACGCCTCCGGCTTCCTCCTGACGGCTGAGACCGTTGCCGCCCTCGCTGCGCTCGACCTGAGCAAGCTTGCGGTGCCCGACGCGCCGTCACGGAGGATCCTGCTGCTGCGGCGCGATTCGAGCGAAGTCGACAAGCGGTTGCGGGAGCACTACGAGCAAAGCGGCGCCGAGGTGACGGTCGCCGACGGTCCCGGCTACGGAACGCTGATGGTCGATCCGCAGTTCTCAAAGACGCCCTGGGACACGTTCGCCTACACGGCAGAGTGGATCGCCCACGGCGCCGCCGGAGCGCCGCCGGCGCCGGCCGCTGCGCTGGCGCCGCCGCGGCGCACCGCCGAGGTCGAGCTGACGATCGGCGACGCCGCGATTCGCGAGACGCCGTTCGAGGTCGACTTCGGCGGCGAGCTGCTCAGCGGCGTGCTGACGGAGCCGCTCGGCTCGGCCGAAGGCGTGCTCTGCGCGATCCTGCTCAACGCCGGCGCGGTGCGGCGGATCGGCCATCACCGCATGTGGGTGGAGGTCGCCCGTCGCTGGGCGGCTCGAGGCGTACCGACGCTGCGGCTCGACGTGGTGGGCGTCGGCGACTCCGACGGCGTCGAGGGACAGTACGCCCCGCGCACCTCGTTCCAGCGGCACGAGTTTGCCACGCAGGTGATTGCCGCATGTGACGAGCTCGAGCGGCGCGGGCTGCCGCCCCGGTTCATTGTCGGTGGCCTGTGTTCGGGCGGCTACTGGGGGCTGCACGCCGCGCTGGCCGACGACCGCATTCGCGGACTGCTGCTCGTGAACCTGCTCGCGTTCTTCTGGAGCGACGACTGGGGCGCGATGCGCGACGCGCGGCGCACCCGCGCGCTGCTGCACGAACGCGATATCGGCACGATCGCCCGCATCGTCGCAACCGATCGCTGGCGGATGGCGAGGATGGCGCGCGTGCTGGTGGCGCGCGCGCGTGCCGGTCGCGCCGGCGGCGAGGGCGACGGGCCGGAGGCCGGCATCGTCGCGGCCCTCGATCAGCTCGCGGAGCGTGACATCGAGACGCTGCTTCTGCTCTCACTGGGCGAGCCGCTTTACGACGACTTTGTCGCCTACGGACTGCTTGAGCGCCTCGATGAATGGCCGAACCTGCACCTCGAGCGCATACCGAGCGCTGAGCACGTGTTCCGCTCCGCCTGGTCGCAGATCTACATCCACAACGCGCTGGACGACGCGTTGTCGCGCACTCTGGGTGAGAAAAGCCGCCGATCGGCCCTCGACTGACACTCGGCGGCAGCCGGTTCGGCTCCACCAACCCAGCGGGTACTGTGTCGATCATGTCCGAGTCGAGCTTGGAAACAGACGCGATCTCAGTGATTGTCTGCACCCACACGCTCGAGCGTTGGGAGTATCTGCGCGCCGCGCTGCACTCGGTGCGCGCGCAGACGCTGGCGCCGGCGGAGACGATCGTCGTGGTCGACGGGGACGCGGATCTCGAATGCCGCGCGCGCGGGGAATTCGACGGCGTCGAGGTCCTGCGAAACGTCCACGACCCCGGCCTCTCCGGCGGGCGCCAAAGCGGTGCCGAGCGCGCCCGAGGATCGATCCTTGCCTTTCTCGACGACGACGCGGTGGCCGACACCGACTGGCTCGAGCGGCTCGCCGAGGTGTATGCGGATCCGCTGGTACTGGGCGTTGGTGGTGCGATCGATCCTGCCTGGGAGCAGCCGCCTCCGCGGTGGTTCCCAGCGGAGTTCAACTGGGTGATCGGCTGCAGCTACGTGGGCATGCCCGCAAGCGCGCAGCGGGTTCGCAACGTCATCGGGGCGAACATGTCGATGCGCGCAACGGTGCTCGCGCAGGCGGGTGCGTTCGACTCGCGGCTGGGTCGCGCGAAGGGGGCAAAGGCGCTCTCCGGCAGCGCCGAGGAGACCGAGTTGTGCATCCGTGCGGCGCGCGCGCATCCCGGCCATTACTGGATCTATGAGCCGCGGGCGCGGGTCGTGCACTCGGTGCCGCCACAGCGCGGCACGTGGCGCTACTTCGTCCGCCGCTGTGTCGTTGAGGGGACCGCGAAGGCGGTGCTTTCGGGCATCGCCGGCACGCAGGATGGCCTGAGCTCCGAGCGCAGTTACGTTCGCTCGGTTCTCCCTCGCGCAGTTGTTCGCGATCTCGCGAGCGCGGCGCGCGGCCGTCCGGACGGCCTCGCACGCGCGTCGGCGATCACGGCGGGGCTGGCGATCACCGCTGCCGCCTACGGCCGCGGCCGCTGGGCGCTGTCCAGTCGCTCGCGGCGACCGGCCGGCGACCCGGGGGCGCCGGAGCAGGGCCCGCCGGCGGCCGGTGGCGATCACGGACACACGCCGGCGCCGGCTGCGGCGCCGGCTTCAGAGCCGCTCACGCCATGACGGCGGCGCCGGCGCAGGACTGGGCGCCGCGACCAGCGGGCGAGCGCCCGTTGAAGGTGTTGATGGTGACGCCTCGATACCTGCCGGAGATCGGCGGGGTGGAGCGCCACGTCCACGAGGTGGCCACGCGGATAGCCGACAGCGGGGAGGCGGAGGTGAGCGTGCTCACGACGGTCCGCGACGCAAGCGTGGGAGTCGAGCGCGACGGTGAGGTGGAGGTCCGGCGCGTCCGCGCGTATCCGCGCGGACGCGACTGGATGTTCGCGCCACAGCTTGCGCCCCAGATCGCGCGCGGTGACTGGGACGTGGTCCACGTGCAGTCCTACCACACGCTGGTTGCCCCGCTTGCGATGGCCACTGCCGCACGTTGCCGTATTCCGTATGTCGTGACGTTCCACGGTGGCGGGCACTCGCAACCGGTCCGCAACCAGGCCCGTCGTGGGCAGCGTGCGCTGCTGCGCCCGCTGCTGGCCAGAGCGGTTGCGCTGGTCGCGCTCGCGCCGTTTGAGATCGAGGAGTACTCGGCGGAGCTTGAGATCGCGCCGGAGCGCTTCGCGCTGATCCCCAACGGCGTTGACCTTCCCGCACCCGGCCCGGCGGCGCAGCCGAGCGGCGCGCCTGCGCTCGGGCACCCACTGATCGCCTCGGTCGGGCGGCTCGAGCGCTACAAGGGCCACCACCGCGTGATTGCGGCGTTCCCGCATGTGCTCGATGCGGAGCCGGGGGCACGACTGTGGATTGGCGGCTCGGGACCCTACGAAGCCGAGCTGCGGCGTCTCGCCACAGATCTCGGGATCGCCGACTCGGTCGAGATCAGCGCCGTCCCCGCGGATGACCGGGCAGAGATGGCGCGGCGACTTTCGCAGGTCGATGTGGTCGTCCTGTTGAGCGATTTCGAGACGCATCCGATTGCGGCGCTTGAGACCATCTCGTTGGGAAGGCCGCTGCTCGTCGCCTCCGGATCGGGGCTGGGGGAGCTCGCCGAGCGCGGCCTGGCGCGCGCGATCGACCCCGAGCTTGCGCCGCGCGCGGTCGCGGCGGCGATCCTTCGCGAGTTGCGAGACCCGCTCGAGCGCCCGCCGGTGGCGCTTCCGACATGGGACGAGTGTGCGGCGGCGCTGCTCGCGCTGTACCGTCGCGCGGCAGGCAGATCCAGATGAGAGTCCTGATGCTCGCCCAGTTCTACGCTCCGATCGTCGGCGGCGAGGAACGCATGACCCAGTCGCTTGCGGGAGAGCTCGCGCAGCGCGGGCACGACGTGGCGGTCGCGACGCTGCGCCAGCCGGGGCTGGCTGCTTATGAGGAGATCGACGGCATCGGCGTGCACCGGCTTCCAGGCCTGGCGCAGCGAATGGGAGGACTGTTCACCGACGAGGGACGCCGTCACGCGCCGCCGGCTCCTGACCCGGAAACGGTGCTTGCGCTGCGGCGAGTGATCGCGAGCGAGCGCCCCGACGTCGTCCATGCCCACAACTGGCTTGCACACGCCTACCTTCCCTTGCGCCGAAACGCTCGCGCGGCTTATGTCCTCAGCCTGCACGACTACAGCCTGCTGTGCGCGATCAAGCGCATGATGCGCCGGGGCGTTCCGTGCAGCGGACCCGGCCTGGCCAAGTGCGTCGTCTGCGCGAGCGGCCACTACGGCCGCGCCGTCGGCCCTCCCGTTGCCCTGCTGACGAAGCTCTCGGGCGCGGCAGAGCGGCGCGCGGCCGATCTGTTCCTGCCCGTCAGCAACGAGGTTGCCCGCCGCTGCGCTCTGGCGGCCGGCGGCGTCCCGTTTGAGGTCGTACCGAACTTCCGCGCACAGAGCAGCGCCGGCGCACCGTTTGATCCGGCTCTGCTCGAGCGGCTTCCGAACGAGCCGTTCATCCTCTTCGCCGGCGACATCACGACCGACAAGGGGGTCGGAGTCCTGGTCGAGGCCCACTCGCGCATGTCCACATCGGTACCGCTGGTGATCGCCGGGCGGCCGGTCGAGCCGGACCTGCTGCCGGCGCGCGAGGGCGTCATCAACCTCGGGCTGCTTCCGCACGGTGCGCTGCTCGCCGCCTGGGGGCGCTGCGCGGTGGGCGTGGTGCCGTCGATCTGGCCCGATCCCTTTCCAACGGTCGCGCTCGAAGCCATGGCCGCCGGCGCCGCCGTGGTCGTCTCGCGCATTGGAGGGCTGCCCGAGGCGGTCATCGACGGCGAGAGTGGAGTGCTCGTCGCGCCCGGCGACGCCGGCGCGCTTGCCGGCGCGCTCGAGCGGCTGATCGCCGATCCAGCGCTGCGCGAGCGGCTCGGGGCGGGCGCGCGAGCACGCGTGGAGGCCTTCAGCGCGCCGGCCGTCGTGCCGCGCTACGAAGCGGCTTACGAGCGGGCGCGCGAAACCCGCAGAGCGGGACTCGCATCGGCGGCGGCTCCGCGGCCATGACCCTCACCGTTGCCAAGCCGGCGCCGGCGCCGTCGCAGCCATCGGCCGAGCAGCCCTCGCCGCTCGGTTGGCTGCCGTGGACCTTTCTCGCCGTAGCCGCCGGCGTGATGGTCGTCAGCTGGGCTGACGCGCTGTCGCGCACGGGACATCGAGCTTCGCTGCTCTTCTGGCTGGCGATGGTGCTGCTGATCTTCCCGGCCGCGCTGCGGCTTTGCAGCGCGCGCGTGCGTTCGAGCGAGCGCCTCGCGACGGTTGTGCTCGTCGGCCTGGGCCTCTACGCCGTCAAGGTGCTTCGCGACCCGTTCGCCTTCACCTACGGCGACGAGTTCCCGCACCTCTACAACCTGCAGACGATCCTGAGCAGCGGGCGCCTTTTCGGCAGCAACTCGATCCTTCCGATCACCCCGCGCTATCCCGGCCTCGAGACGCTCGCGGCGCTGATCGCACGCGCTGGCGGCATGTCGCCGTTCGCGGCCGGGCTCACCGCTGTCGCGGCCGGGCGCCTGATGATGATGCTCGGGCTCTACCTCCTGTACGCCCGCCTCGGTGGCTCGGAGCGAGCGGCCGGGCTCGGGGCGCTGCTCTACGCCGCCACGCCCAACTTCCTCTTCTGGTCGGTGCAGTTCGCGTACGAATCCCTGGCGCTGCCACTGGCGACGATTGCGTTGTTCATCACGATTCGGTGGGCGCAGGAACGCGACCCGGCGCTTCGGCGGCCGTGGGAGTTCTGTTTCGGCCTGGTCGCAGTCGCCGTGGTCGTGACCCATCACGTTTCCTCCTATGTCCTGCTCGCGTACCTGCTCGCCGTGTGCGTGATCCACTGGCGGCTGCACGGGCGAGCGGGCGCGCCGTGGCGGCTGGCCGCGGGCATCGGTGTGGCAACGGTCGTCTGGCTGGTGCTGGCCGGCGGAGGCACCGTCGGCTACCTGAGCCCGGTACTGACGAGCGCGCTGAAACAGGTGGTCCAGACGCTCGCCCGCGAAACGCCCGCGCGCGGGCTGTTCGCGAGCCAGGGCGGAACGGTCGTCACGCCGCCGGCGGAGATCGTCATCGCCCTGAGCGGGATCATGCTGCTCGGCCTGGGGGTTCTTGTGGGCGTGCGTCTCGTCTGGCAGCAGCGCTGGCGCAACCCGCTCATGGTGCTGCTCGTGTTCTGCGCGTTCATCTACCTCGGCACGCTGCCGCTGCGCTTCGTGCCCGCCGCATGGGAGACGGTGAGCCGCGCCGGGGATTTCCTGTTCATAGGCGTCGGCCTGACCGTGGCGCTCGGTCTGGTGTGGATGCTGGAGCGCGGCAAACGGCACTCGCTGCGAGTCCGGCTACTGATCGCGGCCGCCGCCACAGTCGTGTTCGCCTCCGGGGTGATCGCCGGCTGGCCCGCGAACGAGCGGCTCGCGCAGCCCCGTGTGATAGCCGTCCCCGGCGGAAGCCTTGACCCGCCGGCCGTCGTCGCCGCGGAGTGGAGCGGGCGGGCGCTCGGGCCCGCTCAGCGCGTGTTCGCGCAGGATGCCGACGCCCGCTTCTTCCTCACGAACGGGCTGCAGACGTCGCTCACCGGAAACTTCGCGCCGGATGTGGACGACATGCTCGACGCGACGAAGCTCACGCCGGCGATGCGCACCCTGCTGCGCGGCTATCGCACAACGCTGGTGGTGAGCGATCGCCGCGAGATCAGCGGCGACAACCTGTTCGGCTTCTACTTCGACAGCGGGCCGCCCGCACTATCCAAGGCGGCGACGGATTCGAAGTTCGACGTGGCCGGCTCGAACCGCCTCTACGACAGCGGCGATCTGGTCATCTACGGGGTGCGCGGCCTATGGTGAAGCCACGCCGTGATCTGGCGCTCGTGGTGGTGGCGGCGCTCGCCGCCTGTCTGTTCGCGGCGCTGCTGCCCTCGAGCCTGGCGGGGCTGCGTGCTCCGCTGTGCCTGCCGCTGGTCCTCCTGCTGCCCGGCTACGCGGTGGTCAGCGCGATCTTCAGACCCGGCGAGCTGCGCACAGCGGAGCTCATCACGCTCTCGATCGCCGTCAGCATCGCGGCGACGCTGATCGTCGCGCTGGCGCTCGACGCGCTCGGCGTGAAGCTCACGGCTGCACCTTGGATGGGGGTGCTCACCGTGCTCACGCTCGCGGCGGCGGCGCGGGGAACAGCCCGCGGACATTCCCGCTCGCTGATCCTCCGGCCGATCCCGGTCGGTCGCGCCCAGGTCGGTGCCATCGCCGCCGGCCTGGCGCTGCTCGCAGGCGCCGCCACGCTCGGCTTCACGCCGTTGGGCGCTCCGAACGGGACCCGCGGAACCAGCGCGCTGTGGCTTCTGCCGGCTCCCGGAGGGCTACAGGCGGTCTGTGTCGGGGTGATCAACGAACAACTGCACACGACGACCTACAACGTCACGGTTCGTGGCGGCGGCGGGCCGGTACGCAGGCTTGGGCCGATCGTCCTCGAGCCGGGCAAGAGCTGGAGCCGCGAACTCGCCGTGGCCTCGTCGGCCGCTCCCGTGATGCACGCCTTTCTGCGCAGGGCGGCCGAGCCATCAGTGGTCTATCGCAGCGTCGTCCTGCGGGACTGGAACATCGCCGCGACCGGCTGCTGAGCGAGCCGCTGAGCAGCCCCGGAAGGCGCGGCGGCACCGCGCGAAGGGCGTCGCGTCGCCGGGAGCGGCGACGCTCTCGCGTTGGCGGCTTCAGGCTGGATGGGAACGTCATCCTCCTGCGCGCCTACGACAAACGTCCAGAAAACGTCGCCACCTGCGCACCCTCGTCGAGCGCACTGTTGGCCGTGGCCGGCCCTGCCGATACGTGGCTATGCCATTTATGCTGGTTGATGCGCCGACGTACCTTCTGCGCCAGGAGCTGCTCGGCAGCGAGGCAATCTATGAGGTCGTAGAGGAGGGTGACGAGATCGTCACCGCGAAGGTTGTCTCGGTACCCGGTCTCCCGCGCGGCATGCGCGTGGACCTGCTCGCCCGGGCAGCGCGCCAGATGGAGCGCTGCGAGTTGACGGGCCAGCCGAGCGAGTTGCGGCCCGACGCTCCGGCCGACGCAGAAGCGCCGCCGCCGCGCCGCTTCGCTACGCGCTGAGCGGCCCGCCGCCGGCCGAAGCCGCAAGCGTCCCGCCGCGAACGTGCACGCGTTCGCCGAGCGCGACGCGCACGAGGCCCCGCCGGGACACGGGCACGCGTTCGCCGAGCGCGACTCGCAGGAGGCCCCGCCGAGACACGGGCACGCGTTCGCCGAGCGCGACTCGCAGGAGGCCCCGCCGGGACACGGGCACGCGTTCGCCGAGCGCGACTCGCAGGAGGCTCCGCCGAGACACCTACAGTCGTTCGCCGAGCGATTCGAGGGGGGCCAGCCCCGGCCTTCTCGTTCGCGCGCCGTCGCCGGCGCGAGGTCCCGCGTTGCAGCGGGAGCTGGCGAGCCTCAGCTGTAAAGACGCACCCAGTCGACGTCGAGCGTCGCCGGGAACGGCGCCCCGGCGGCCGGCGGCCCCGGCCATCCGCCGACTGCGAGGTCGAGCATGATGTGAAACGGGTGGCCGGAGAAGACCCACTGTGCGCCGGGCGGCAGTGAACTGGGCACGGCGCTGGCGTAGGGCGCGCCGTCGAACGTCCAGGTGATCGCCCCGGGACGCCAGATCACACCGTAGGTGTGGTAGCCGGAGGTGAACAGGGTGGAACTCAGCTGGGCCTGCCACTGCTGGTAGTTGTCCGACCCGCCAACGGGACCGTGGAGGGTTGCGTACAGCAGCGTCGGCGTGGGCGAAATTGTCTCCATGACGTCAACCTCGCCACACTGGGGCCAGCAGGAGGCTGGGGCGGCCGAGTCGCCGAGCATCCAGAACGCCGAGCACAGTCCGCTCCCGGCGGGCAGCTTGATTCGTGCCTCGAGCTCTCCGTACTTGAACGAGAAGTGCCCGGAGCTGTCGAGTTGGGCGGAGTCGTAGTCCGGTCCGCCGTCGGCGCTGATCGCGAGGTGGCCGGCGCCGTCGAGGGACGCGTTCGCCGTGCTCTGAGTGTTCGTCGAGAGGGTCCCGTCGCCGCAGCCGCCGTAGCTGTCCTGCGACCAATTGGCGGGATCCGGCGGGGTGCCGGCCGGGCCGTTGAACTCGTCCGACCAGACGAGGCGCTTGTAGGGACCGGCCGGCGGGCTGACGATCGTCGTCCCGCTTCCGGCCGTCGCTCCGGTGGTTCCGGTTGCGCCTGTGGCGCCTGTGGCTCCGCTACCGCCGCTGCCGGTGCTGTCTCCACTGCCGCCGGTGGCCCCGGTCGGGCCGCTGGTCTCCGTGGCGCCGCTCTGGCCCACGCTCTTCACGCGCGGCACCGACTGCGGCGACTGGCGGGCGATCGCTACCGTGAAGTGGGCCGGCGCACCGGAACTGACGGTGCGCACCGTGAGCCTGTTCCGCGACAGACGGGGCTCGAACGCCAGGATCATCGGGTTTCCCGCCGAGATCCCGATGTTGCGGGCGGACTGCGAGCCCGCGAACACGCTCACCGTCTCGTTGGACGCGGGAGCAGCGACCGTCACGATCACGGCGTAGGTGCCCCGCTGAGCAACCTTTTTGACGACGCTGACGGAGGCGGTCGGCGCCGTCGCGCTCCGGGCCTGGGGAGCGAGCAGCGACGCGGCGACCACCATGGCGGCGAAGGTCGCGCAGGCGGCGAGCACTCGCACGACGGCGATTCGGTTCGCGGGCGCCGTCAACGTCTCGGGCCTTTCCGTTGCCACGCCGCGCTGGCCCGCTGCGGGCCGGCGGCGACGAGTGGATTGCGATTGGCGAGCATCCACGTCATCCAGTCAGTCTGGCACGCCGCCAGGTCGCGTCCGGGCGGGTGCAAGCGCGATCCCAGCCCGGGCGCTACGGTCCCGCGCCGGCGCCACCGGACTCGCCCGCCGCCGGGCGAAACTGCGGTTTGGCCAATAGCAACTGAACGTTGCCGATCCGGCCGCCGCCGAAGCCGCCCTCGCAATAGGCGAGATAGAGCTCCCACATTCGCTGGAAACGCCCGTCGTAGCCGAGTGAGCGAACCCGCTCGAGATGGGCGAGGAAGTTCTCGCGCCAGCAGCGCAGAGTCTGCACATAGTGCGTCGTGAGGTCCTCGAGCGCGATCGGGTGCATGTCCGTCACGCGCGCCACCGAGCGCGAGATGACCGCGAGCGACGGTAGACAGCCGCCCGGGAAGACGTGCGTGTTGGCGAAGCTCCGCTTGGACTTCTCCACGTTGTAGGCGCGCTCGTCGATCGTGATCGCCTGCAGCAGCATCGCGCCGTCGGGGGCCAGCAGCGCCGCGCAGCGTTCGAAGAAGGTGTCGAAATACTGCCAGCCGACCGCCTCGATCATCTCGATCGACACGAGCTTGTCGAACGTGCCCTCGAGATCGCGATAGTCCTGCAGCAGCACGGTGATCCGGTCCTCGAGGCCGGCGGCCGCGATCCGCTCCTGCGCCAGCCGGCGCTGCTCGCCCGAGATCGTGGTCGTGGTGACCCTGCAGCCGTAGCGACTCGCCGCGTGGATGGCGAACCCGCCCCAGCCGCTCCCGATCTCCAGCACATGGTCGCTGGGACCGAGTTCCAGCTTGCGGCAGATGCGGTCGAGCTTGGCAAGCTGCGCCTGGTGAAGCGACGCTGCGGGCGGTTCGAAGATTGCGCACGAGTAAGTCATCGTCTCGTCGAGCATCAGACTGAAGAGGTCGTTGCCAATGTCATAGTGCGCGGCGATCCGCCGGCGCGAGCGCTTGGGCGTGTTCCGGGCGCACCAGCTGAGTGCTGCCTGCGGGCCGGCGACGACCGGGCGCACCGCCCGCCGCCAGCGGTCAAGCGCCGGCATGTTGAGCGCCGCGAGGCGCGCAAGCTCAGGCAGTTCGGCGCAGTCGAACCATTCTTCCGTGTAGGCCTCGCTGACGCCCAGCGAACCGCGCAGGAGAGCGCTGTAGAAGCGGCGGTCGTGAACGAGGACGGACACGGCAGGTCCCTCAGCGTCCGGTGCTCCGAAGGTGCGGCTTTGGCCGGACTCGAAGATCGTCAGCGTGCCGTGGCGGGTTCGCCGCAGCAGTGCCCGCACGATCGGCCGCGCGAGCACGGCGGTGGCGGCAGCAGCGCTCAGCCGCGGCCATCCGGCCTTTCGCGCGATGACCGCCGGATCGGTGAGCTCCGTCATGCAGAGTGTTACGCAGGCAGGCGGCCGGCGGTTCAGTCGGCGCGGCTGAACCCGGCGGTGGCGCTTACGGCGCGCCGGCGCGAGCGGAGGGTCACCGACCCCCTAAGGGATTTGAAGCCACTTCACCCACTGGACATACATCGTGTAGCTCGCCGCCGGCGCCGACTGAGGCCCGCAGGGGCCGGCATCGCACGGCCAGCCACCGACCGCCAGGTCCAGGATCAAGTGGAACTTGCTGGTGTCGAAATCGTTCGCCCACGAGGCGCCGACGGTGAGTGCGGCCTGGGTCGCCGAGGCATATTGGACCCCGTCGATCGTCCAGATGATCGACGTTGGCGTCCAGATGATCGCGTAGGTGTGAAAGCCGGAGGACAGGTTTACCGCTGACGTGCTGGTGCTGTAGACCTGTGTCGTGTTGACGCCGTGCAGATCGAAGTAGGCGGGGCTCCCCAGGCCGCCGCCGAACGTCGGCGCTTCGACGACGTCGATCTCGCCGGGCGAGCTGCTGGCGCCGAGGTTGCTGTCGCCGAGCATCCAGAAGCCGGGGCACAGACCCTGCGCGGCGGGCATCTCGATGCTGGCCTCGACTTCGCCGTACTGAGCCGAGACGTTGTGGCCCGCGCTGTCGATCTGCGCCGAGACGTAGTTGCCCGAGGCGGTCCGCACGGCGGTTATCGCGAGGCCGTTGCTGGTCAGGTATGCGTTCTGGTCCGGGTTGATGCCGTCCACGTTGGCGCCCGTGCCCTGGTTGGTGTTGCTCTGCGAGAGGGTGCCGCCACCGCACCCGCCCCAGTTGTCCAGGCCCCAGTACTGGGGGTTCGGCAGTTGGTTGGCCTGGCCGGTGTAGTCGGTCTGAAAATCGTCGGTGAAGACGTTCGCCGTGTAGGCGCTCGTGTCGACCGTGTTCGGCGGCGGCGTGGTGGTGACCGGCGTCGTGATCGTGGTCGAGGTCGAGCCGCCGCTGGAGGTGGTCGTGCTCGCCGGCGGCGGGCCGCCCGATGTCGTGGTCGCCGCCGGCGGCGAGCTCGGAGCGGCCGCCTTGCGCAGCGTCAGCGTCGCGCGAACCGCTACGGCCGGCGGAGCGTTGACCGTGCGCACCGCGAGCTTCGTGGGCGAGAGGTTGAGCGTGTAGTAGACGGCGGCCCCCCACCACGGGTTTGCGACGACCGACCGCGCCTTCTGGCCCGGCAGGTAGACCTCGACCAGCCGCGAGTGCTTGCCACGCGAGCGCACCCAAACGATGAGGAGGTACTTCCCCTTGGCCGGAACCGTTGTGTGCAGGATGCTCGTAGCCGTCTTGGCTGCGGCGTGGGCCTGAGTGCTCGCGGTCTTGGCGGCGGCTGCGGCCCCGGCGGCGCTCAGGCCGAGCACGGACACGGCGACCACGCCGATGGCGATCGACCGCTGCGCCCTCCCTCGGTACCCCGCGAGTGGTCCCATCCGGGCAGGATTGTAACCAGCGTCGACGGACGTATGAGTTTTCCTTCCCGCCGCAACGAAAAGCCCAGCAAACCCGCGGCGTCCGAGATCGACGCCGCGACGCTCGCCTTCGCCCGGCCGCGCGAACCTCACCGCGGAGCCCCGTCGGAGCTGCGCAGGTTTGCGCGGCGTGCGCCTCCGAGCAGCGGCGCACCGCTCGGGTTGGGGAAGTAGGGCGCACCCTTGAGAGCCAGCCGCAGGCCGTTGGCATAGATCTGTCGCACGATGCGCAACGTCAGCAGCGGATGGCGGGCCAGCAGCGCGCGCAGTCGTGCCGGCGTGAGCTCCCGGCGCTCCAGCGACAGCGTCGCATCGAACACGATCCGCTCGTCCTGTTCGCTGTCGATGTGAACGATCAGCCGCTCGGCGGGGGTGGTCATCCGCCACGCGTAGGTGTGATCCATACCCATGAACGGTGAGACGTGGAACTCCTTTGCAAAGCGTCCACGCATGATCGAGGCGCCTGGACGCGGCTCGCCGGGCGAAAGCACGTACGCGTGGCGCTCGCCCCAGGGAGTGTTCGTGACATCCGCCACGATCGCCTGGACTCGCGCGCCCCCGTCGTCAAAGCAGTAATAGAAGCTGACCGGGTTGAAGCAATGCCCGAGGTAGCGCAGGTTGGTGAGCAGCCGGATCGGGCCTGTCGGCCGCTCACCGCTTTGCGCTGCGACCAGTGCGCGGACCTCCTCGGCCAACGGGCGCGACGGGTCTCCCAGGTGGTCGCTGCGGCGGAATTCGGCGAGCGCGCGGCCGCGTGCCGATGCGACCCGGAAGGAGTCGAACAGCTCCGGCAGTTCGCCGAGGTCGAGGTAGAGCATGAAGAGCTTCGACCTGAGCTCGTGGGCAATCGCACCGAGACGACGGTGGCGCACCCATCCTTCGTAGACGCAGCTCGCCGCCATCAAAGCCCTTCCACCGCTCGCAGCGCGGAGACCACACCATCCTCGTGGAATCCCCAGCCCCAGTAAGCACCACAGTAGCGGGTGCGCCGGTCGCCTCCGGAAATCTCGCTCCAGCGCGCCTGCGCCGCGACGCCGGCGCTCGTGAAGACAGGGTGCGCGTAGGAGAAGCTGGCGATGATCTGCGACTCATCGATCGCCTCGCTCATGTTCAGCGAGACGCAGAAGTCCTCCGGGGCGTCGAGGCGCTGCAGGTGGTTCATGTAGTAGGTAACCGTGCTCAGCGGCCGCGGTTGCGCAAAAAGGTGGTAGTTCCAGGCTTGGCGGGCCGCGGCGCGGCGCGGGAGCAGCGAGCTGTCGGTGTGCAGCACGGCCTCGTTGGGCTGGTAGGGGAAGCAGCCGAGGATCTCGCGCTCGAGCGGCGAAGCGTCCGCCAGCGCGGCCAGAGCCTGGTCGGCGTGGCAGGCCAGGATCACCTCGTCGAAGCGCTCGTCGCCGGCTCCGGCGGTGCGCAGTGTCACGCCGTCGGTGTCGCGGTGCAGCGCCTGCACGGGCGAGGCGAGCCGGATGCGGTCGGCGAACGGCCTGCTGAGCGCCTCGACGTAGCGCTGCGCCCCGCCTGCCACCGTCTGCCAGCGCGGGCGGTCGCGAAAGCCGAGCATCCCGTGGTTGGCGAAGAACTCGGCCATGAAACGGACGGGGAAGCTCCACATCGCGGCGGGCTGCGCGGACCACACCGCGGAGGCCTGCGGCACGATCAGGCGGTCGATGAACCAGCTCGAATAGCCCCCGTCGCGCACGAACTCGGCGAGCGAGCGCTGCTCGGCGGCCGGGCTGGCGAGCACCGCTCGCAGCGCCGCGTTGAAGCGGCGGAGGTCCGCGAGCATCCGCCAGAACGCGCGCCGACCAAGGTTGGCGCGCTGGCAGAAAACTCCGCGGGGAGTGCCGGCGAACTCGAAGTCCTCGTCCTCGCCCTTGACGGAGAAACCCATGTGGGTGGCTTGGAGGCCGACGCCGGCCGCGTCGAGCAGGGCGCGAAATTGCGGGTAGTTGCGGTCGTTGAGCACGATGAAGCCGGTGTCGATGTGCCAGATGCCGCTCGCTCGCTGCACCGTGACCGTGTTCGTGTGGCCGCCGAGGCGCCGGTCGGCTTCGAACAGCGTGACCTCATGGCGGCCGTGCAGGCGCGCAGCCGCGACCAGCCCCGACACGCCGCCGCCGACGATCGCGATCCTCACGCGCGCGGCGCGGGCGTCGTCGAGCGGGCGGCCGCCAAGCAGGGGAGTGGGCGGGGGCGGCGAACCATCGTTGCGAAGGGTAGTTACGTGGTGCTCGCGACCACGGATCACGGCCATCGTTGGAGGAAGTGGGAAACGGACCGTCGAATGACAACCACACTTATGAAAAGACCAGCAGGTGAGATCGCCGTACCGAGCGCCACCGGCACGGGGCCGCAGACGCTCTCGAGCTACATCCAGTCGCGCTTCGACGAGTGCTCGCGCTCGCAGAAGGACGTCGCCCAGTACATCATCGACCACCTCGACGAGGCGGCCTTCCAGACCGCCGAGGAGCTCGCCCGCCGCGCTAACACGTCGAGCTCCACGGTCGTGCGCTTCTCGCAGGCGCTCGGCTTCGAAGGCTTCCCGGAGCTGCAGAGGGCCGCACGGGAGGAATACAAGCGGGCGCACGCAGCGCCCAGCGAGGGGTCGGCGCCGCTGTTCTCGATTGAGCGCACGGAGTTCGAGACCTCGATCGCGGCGGACTACGCGAACGTCGAGGAGAGCGCTCGCAAGGCGAGCCGGGCGACCGTCGAGCGCGCAATCGCCGCGATCGCGACGGCTGACCGGATCGTCATCGCCGGAACCGACCAGATGGCTTTCTTCGCGAGCTACCTGAGGCATCTGCTGATGCTGCTCGACCTGCGAGCCGAGCTGGTGGCGAGCCCGTCTCAGGAGGCGCTCAGCCGGCTCGGCCGGATCGATAGCGACACGCTCGTGATCGCGCTGTCCGCCGGTCGCCCTCATGCGCTCGTGGTGCGGGCGATGAAATTGGCGCGTCACCGCAAGGCGCTGACGATGGCGATCACCGATGCGACGCTCTCGGAGGTTGCCAAGCTCGCGCAGATCAAGCTCTACTACTCCTCGAACAGCCCGGCCTACGTGCGTTCGCACACGGCCCTGCTCAGCATGCTGCAGGCGATCGCCTACGGCGTCTACTCGCGTGACGAGGAGCAGTACGCAGACCGGATCAAGGCCTTCCGCTTGAAGTAGCACGGGCGTCGCACGGATTCGATCGCCCGCGCGGTTCGCGCCGCGTAGACTTCATCGTGCATGCACGACGAGGCGACATTTCGCGTCAAGGCCGGACTGGCCGAGATGCTCAAGGGCGGCGTGATCATGGATGTGGTCACGCCGGAGCAGGCGCGCGTCGCCGAGGATGCCGGAGCGTGCGCGGTGATGGCGCTCGAGCGCGTGCCTTCAGACATCCGCCGCGACGGCGGCGTTGCGCGCATGTCGGACCCGGCGATGATCCGCGCGATCCAGCAGACGGTGTCGATCCCGGTCATGGCGAAGGCTCGCATCGGGCATTTCGCCGAGGCGCAGGTGCTCGAGGCCCTGGAGGTCGACTACATCGACGAGTCGGAGGTGCTGACGCCCGCCGACGAGGCCAATCACATCGACAAGTGGCGTTTCAAGGTCCCGTTCGTTTGCGGGGCGACGAACCTCGGCGAGGCGCTGCGGCGGATCGCCGAAGGTGCGGCGATGATCCGCTCCAAGGGCGAGGCGGGCACCGGCGACATCGTCGAGGCGGTCCGCCACCTGCGGGCGATCGGCGGCGAGATCCGGCGCCTGCACGGCCTGCGCGAGGAGGAGCTGGCTGCCGCGGCCAAGGAACTGGGGGCGCCGCTTGACCTGGTGCGCACGGTCGCGGCCGACGGGCGCCTGCCGGTCGTCATGTTCTGCGCCGGCGGCATCGCGACGCCGGCCGATGCGTCGCTGGTGATGCAGCTGGGCGCCGAAGGCGTGTTCGTCGGATCCGGCATCTTCAAGTCCGAGGATCCCGCGGCGCGGGCCGCCGCGATCGTCGATGCGACGACCAACTTCGCAGACCCTGAGCGGGTCGCCGCGGCCTCCGAGGGGCTCGGCAGCGCGATGACGAGCCTGGAGTCGCGAAAGCTGCCCGACGAGCAGCTGCTGTCCCACCGCGGCTGGTAGGGGCGCCCGTGCTTGCGGCCGGGGGTCCGGGCGCGGTCGGCGTGCTCGCCCTGCAAGGGGACTTCGAGGCTCACGGCGCCGTGCTTGGCGAACTCGGCGCGAGCGTGCGAGAGGTGCGAGTCGCGGCCGACCTCGAGGGACTGGGGGCGCTCGTGCTGCCGGGCGGGGAGTCGACGACGATGATGCTCGGGATCGAGCGCGAGGTGCTTGCGGAGCCGTTGCGCGAGCTGTGCACGCGCGTGCCGGTGCTCGCGACCTGCGCCGGGATGATCCTGCTCGACCGCGACCACCTGAACGTGCTCGACATGCGCTGCGAGCGCAACGCGTTCGGCCGTCAGGTTCGAAGCTTCGAGGGCGACGTCACGCTCGCAGGCTTCGAGGCGCCCTTTCACGCTGTCTTCATCCGCGCGCCCTGGGTGGCCGAGCACGCTTCGGACATCACGGTGCTGGCGTCCGTCGCCGGGCATCCCGTAGCGGTCAGCGCGGGGAGGGTCACGGCGGTCGCGTTCCATCCCGAGCTGATCGGCGAAACGCGTCTGCATCGCCGCCTGCTCGAGCAGCTGTGATACTGCGCCGATGCGGATCGCGGTCGCCGCTGACGAGCGCTCGGCGCTCGCGCAATTCCTGCTCGAGGAGCTGAGCGAGCGCGGCCACGAGGCGATCGTGCACGGGGCGCTGGCGGAGGCCGAACGCCCCGACTGGGCCTTCGGATCGGCCGCTGCGGCGCAGGACGTCGCGGCCGGGCGGGCGCAGCAGGGGATCGTCTGCTGCTGGACCGGCACCGGCGCGGCGATCGCCGCCAACAAGGTCGCCGGCGTTCGCGCCGCCCTTTGTGCCGACGCGGTGACCGCCGCCGGCGCCAGGCGCTGGAACGACGCGAATGTGCTCGCGCTCAGCCTGCGGGCGGTGGGTGAGGGCGTGCTCGGCGAGATTCTCGACGCCTGGTTTGCGACCGAGCCAAGCGCTGAGCAGAGCGACCGCGCCAACATCGAGCGGGTCGCTGAACTGGACGCGGCTGGCGATCGACCGCGGTAGCGGTCGCCTCAAGAATCCATCCTGGAGCCCGACCCGCGGAACTCCCGGATCAACTCCGGACTCAGCCGCGGATCAGGGCCAGGACCTCGTCGCGGCGGCGCTCCATGTCCTCGTGTGAGACGAGCGACTCGAGGCAGAGGCGCAGCAGCGGCTCGGTGTTCGACGAGCGCACGTTGAAGTGCCAGTCGTCGTAGTCGACCGAGATCCCGTCGAGTGTGTCCTGGCGCGCGTCGGCGTAGCGCTCTGAGATCTGCGCGAACTTCGCCTGCGGGTCGGCCACCTCGCTGTTGATCTCGCCCGAGATGAAGTAGCGCGCGCGGAAGGGCGCCAGCAGCTCCGACAGCGGACGGCCCTCGCGCGAGCAGAGCTCGAGCATCAGGAGCGCGGGGATCGTGCCGGAGTCGGCGCAGTAGAAGTCGTGGAAGTAGTAGTGGCCGGACACCTCACCCCCGAAAAGCGACCCCTCGTCGCGCATCCGCTGCTTGAAGAACGCGTGGCCGACGCGGTTGCGGAAGGCCTGGCCGCCGGCGGCCGTCACGGTGTCGGCGACGGCGCGGCTGGCGCGCACGTCGTAGAGGATCGCGGCGCCCGGATGCGTGCGCAGCAGCGAACCGGCCAGCAGCGCCGTGACGAAGTCGCCGGGAATGAACTCGCCGGTCTCGTCGATGAAGAAGCAGCGGTCGGCGTCGCCGTCGAAGGCGATCGCGAGATCGGCGCGGTTCTCGCGCACCGCGGCGATCACGAGCTCGCGATTCTCGGGCAGCAGCGGGTTTGGCTCGTGGCCGGGAAAGTTTCCGTCCGGGACCCAGTAGGTCGGGATCAGCTCGAGGTCGAGGCCTTCGAGGATTGGGCCGACCGTCGGGCCGGCCATGCCGTTGCCGCCGTCGAGGACCACCTTGAGCCCGCCGATTTCGGCGGGATCGACGAACGCCGTCGCGGCTGTGCGGAACGGCTCGCCCCAGCCGATGCTCTCGATCTCGCCGCCGCCCGGGGGGTCCGGCAGGCCCGCCTCGATCAGCGCGCGGATGTCACCTATGCCCGTGTCGCCGGAGAGCGCCATCGCGCCCTCGCGGATCAGCTTCGCGCCGGTGTAGGCCTTCGGATTGTGCGAGGCGGTGCAGATCAGCCCGCCGTCGAGCTCCCGGGAGCCGATCAGGAAGTAGACGACCTCGGTCGCGACCTCCCCGGCGTCGAACACGTGGACCCCTTCGGCGATCAGGCCGGCGGCGTAGCGGGCGTGGAGCTCGGGGGCGCTCAGGCGCATGTCGTGTCCGAGCGCGACGCGCAGATCCGCCGTCGGCTTGCCGGCCAGGCCGCCGAGCACGCGTGCGAACGCGCGGCCGATCTGCTCGGCCAGGTCGCCATCGATCTGGGAGCCGTAGAGGCCGCGGATGTCGTAGGCCTTGAAGATGCCGGGGTCGAGCGCCATCGCCCGCATGCTACGTGCGCACCCGGCGGCGCGCGCGGCGGGGCCGTGGACGGCGCCCGCCGCCCGGCCTCGTAGAATCCTCACATGTCCGGACACTCGAAATGGGCGGGGATCAAGCACAAGAAGGCGATCGTCGACGCCCGCCGCGGCGCCCAATTCACGAAGCTCGCACGCGCGATCTCGCTTGCCGCGCGTGAAGGCGGGGGCGATCCGGAGGCCAACGCCGCGCTGACCAACGCGATTCAGAAGGCGAAGGACGCCTCGATGCCCAAGGACAACATCGAGCGCGCGATCGCCAAGGGCGCCGGCGCCGGCGCCGATGCCGACGCGATCGAGGCGGTGCTGTATGAGGGCTACGGGCCCGGTGGCGTGGCGCTGCTGATCGAGGCCTACACCGAGAACCGCAACCGCACCGGTGCCGACGTGCGCCACCTGCTCTCCAAGCATGGTGGCAACCTCGGCGAGCCGGGCAGCGTCTCCTACCTTTTCGAAAAGCGCGGCGTGGTCCTGGTGGACGGCGGGCGCTACGGCGAGGACGACCTGCTTGTCGCGGTCGAGGCCGGGGCGCAGGACATCGTCGCCGATGACGACACACTCGAGGTGATCGCCGCGCCGAGCGAGCTGTCGGCTGTGCGCGCCGCGATCGAGGCGGCGGGAATCGAGATCGAGAGCGCGGAGGTGCTGCAGCGGCCCACGACCCGTGTCGAGCTCGATGAGGCCAGCGCGATCAAGCTGTTCAAACTGATCGACGCGTTGGAGGACAACGACGACGTCGGCGCGGTCCACGCCAACTTCGAGGTGTCCGACGAGATTCTCGAGAAGGTCGTCGGCTAGAACGCATCGGCGGGGATCGCGGGTCCGGGATGGTCGTGGCCCGAGCCGGCCGCGGACGCACCGCGAGGGCGGCGCCTGAGGCGCCGGCGAGCGCCCGCACGACGGATCCGCGACGCTCTGGTGGCATCGGCCCGCGGGCAGGCGTCCGATCGGCCGCGGAGAATCAGAAGCGAACAGATGATCGTGCTTGGAATCGATCCGGGGCTCGCTAACACCGGCTACGGCGTCGTCGCGCGCCGCGGCGGGCGCCTGGTCGCGTTGGACGGCGGGGTGGTCTCGACGGGTCCGCCGGACAGCGTCGAGCAGCGCCTGGGCGAGTTGCACGAGGCGTTGACGGCGCTGCTGGCGCAGCACGCGCCCACCGCCGTTGCGCTCGAGACGCTCTACTTCGGGCAGAACGTGCGGACCGCGTTCGCCGTCGGCCAGGCGCGCGGGGTGGCGATGCTGTGCGCCGGCCAGCACGGCGTGGAGTGCTTTTCCTACACGCCCCAGCAGGTCAAGGGGGCGGTCTGTGGAAACGGCCGCGCCCCGAAGGATCAGGTGGCGAGGATGGTCACGGCGCTGCTGGCGCTGCCGGAGGTTCCGTTCGCCGACCACGCGAGCGACGCGCTCGCGGTGGCGATCTGCCACGCCAACCATGCACCGCTCGCGCGCTCCCTGGCCGCCGCGGGATCGCGATGATCGCGCTGCTACGAGGCGAGGTGGCCGAGCGCGGCGCAGACCACGTGACGCTGATGTGCGGCGGCGTGGGCTACCGGTTGGCCGTGTCGGCGCAGACGCTGGCGGCGGTGGGGCCGCTCGGCCGCGAGGCGACGCTGCACACGCACCTGATCGTGCGCGACGACGCGCTCGTCCTGGTCGGCTTCGCCGCGGAGGCCGAGCGCGACCTCTTCCTCGCGCTGCTCGCGGTTCAGGCGGTCGGCCCGAAGCTCGCCCTGGCGGTGCTCGGCGCCGGTCCGCTCAGCGCGGTGGTCGGCGCGATCGCCGCGGGCGACGCGCAGTTCTTCCAGTCGGTTCCGGGCGTCGGCAAGCGAACCGCCGAGCGGATCATCGTCGAGCTGCGCGAGAAGGTGGGCGCCGCGCTCGGCGAAGGGATCGTGCTGCGGCGCGCCACCGCGGCGGATGAGCCGCGCGAGCTCGCGCGCGAGGGGCTGCTGGAGCTCGGATTCGCGCCGCCCGAGGCCGAGCGGTTACTCGCCCAGGCCGACGGGGACAGCGCCGAAGAGCTCCTTGCTGCGGCGCTGCGGGCCACTCGCCGCGGGGTGGCGCAGCCATGAGCGAGCCCGAGCGCATCCAGACGCCCTACCTCGCCGCCGAGGACGAGTTCGAGCGGAGCCTGCGCCCACGCCGGCTTGAGGAGTTCGTCGGCCAGGAGCAGCTGAAGGAGCAGCTCGCGGTTGCAATCGAGGCGGCCAAGGCGCGCGGCGAAGCGCTCGACCACGTGCTGCTCGCCGGCCCGCCGGGGCTCGGCAAGACGTCGCTGGCCCAGATCGTCGCCGCCGAGCTGGGCGTCGCTTTCGTCGCGACGGCCGGGCCCGCGCTCGAGCGCAAGGGCGACATCGCCTCGTTCCTCACGTCGCTCGAGCCCCGCAGCGTGTTCTTCGTCGATGAGATCCATCGACTGCCGCGCGCGCTGGAGGAGACCTTCTATCCCGCGATGGAGGACGGGCGGCTGCCGATCACGGTCGGAGCCGGAGCCGGCGCGCGGGTCGTGACGCTCGAGTTGCCCCCCTTCACTCTGATCGGCGCCACAACCCGCGCCGGACTGCTGACGACGCCGCTGCGCGACCGCTTTGGCATCCCGGCGCGGCTCGAGCCCTACTCCACGCAGGAGCTGGCGGCGATCGTGGTGCGCGCGGCGCGGATTCTCGAGGTGGAACTCGACGCCGGCGGTGCCGAGGCGATCGCCAGCCGCAGCCGCGGCACGCCGCGGGTGGCAAACCGGCTGCTCAAACGTACGCGCGACTACGCCGAGGTGCGGGGTGCGGGCACCGTGACCGCGGAGGTCGCCCACGCATCGCTGGGGCTGCTCGAGGTCGACGAGCTCGGGCTTGACCGCCTGGACCGCGCGATCCTGCGGGCGATCTGCGAGAAGTTCGCAGGCGGACCGGTCGGGCTCTCAACGCTTTCCGTGTCGGTGGGGGAGGAGCGCGACACGATCGAGGACGTCTATGAGCCCTACCTTTTGCAACTCGGCATGCTCAAGCGGACAGCGCGTGGGCGCATCGCGACCGAGCATGCCTACGCGCACCTCGATATCGCGCTGCCATCAGCGGCGCCGGCCCTGTTTTGAGCGCTTTCGCATGCGCCGGAGGCCGGTCCGCGTGGTCGTGAGCCCCCGGCGCGCAGCGCTCGCGGCCGCCGGCGGTGCTCCCCGTTCGCCCGCCGCGCGCGTGAGCGCCAGATCGCCGCACGCTGCCACGCCTGTAGGCTGTTCAACGTCGATGGCGCACCCCTTCATCTGTCCCAACTGTGGCGAGCGTTCGCTCGCCTCCGACCGCTACGAGGCGTTTCGCCGTGAGGATCGGGGCTGCGCGAACTGCGGTTTCTCGTTCCTGTTCGAGTTGCTGGACGACTACTACCCGGCGCCAGACGCCGCGTTCTTCGTCGCCGACCGCGAGGGCAGGGTGATCGGCTGCGGCCGCGGCTCCTTCGAGCTGACCGGCTACGAGGAGGAGGAGGTCGTCGGCCAGTCGCTGACGCAGGCGCTCGGGCTCAGCTTCGAAGGGGGCGAGGACCACGTCAGCACGGTGCTGGAGTGGGGCGTGCGTGCACTCGGCAAGCCGGCGACGCTGCGAACCGACTCCGACCTCTCCGCCTCGGCGACTGCCGACCTCTTTCCGGCGTACGACGACGACGGCGGGCTCCTGCTCGTGCTCACGCCGTCCCGCTGAGCGGCCGATGATGCCCCGATGAGCGAACGCTTCCGCCACGCCTTCGTGCTCGCCGTTGTGACGGCGCTCGTGCTCGCGTCGCTGCTGATCGTCGTCGGCCTCCCCGGCGTCGTCAAGGCGTCAAAGACCCACCTCGGCCTCGACCTGCAGGGCGGCACCGAGCTGATCTACCTGGCGCACAACACGAACGGGACGCCGGTCAACTCGACGACGCTCACCGACACGATCAACATCATGCGCTCGCGCAGCGACACGCTCGGCGTCAGCGGCGTGGACATCAGGCCCTACGGCAAGAACGAGATCACCGTCGATCTGCCGAACGTCCAGAACCCGACCCAGGCCGCGAAGGTCGTCGGCGTCACCGGTCAGCTGTACTTCTACGACTGGGAAGCGAGCGTGATCGGCCCCAACGGCCAGGTCGCCGGACCCAACGCGCCGACGGTCACCTGCGACAGCGCGACGGCGGGAGGAGGCACCCCGGCCTGCGGCGTGACCTACTACGCCGCGGTGATCCGCGCGTCCAAGCAGGCCGCGATCCCGGTGTGCTCCAGCCATCTGGCGAAGGCGACCAAGTGCTTCGCGACGGAGTCCGAGCCGGTACCCGTCTACTACTACGTCGACGCCAAGACTCAGACGGTCTACGCGCCGGCGGGGCCGGAGCCGACCAAGGCGCTGCTGGACGCCGACATCAAGCAGCATCACGTCAAGTTGCCGGCGGGCGCGAAGCTCGTCACCGTGCAGCCCGGCACGGTCGTCGTGCAGGCAACGAGCGCGCCAGAAGTGCTCGTGCCGAACGACTACTACGTGCTGCGCGACGACGTGCTGCTGACCGGCAGGGAGATTTCCAACCCACAGGTGACCACCGACCCGACCCAGGGGATCGCCGTCAGCTTCGGCTTCAAGGGCAACGGCGCGAGCGTCTTCATGAAGGTGACGGCGACGCTCGCGAGCCGCGGTAAGAACAACTCCGTCTCGCTGACGAGCCCCAACGAGCAGCACTTCGCGGTAACGCTGGACGGGGCGCTGGTGACGGTCCCGTCAATCGACTTCACCCAGTACCCCTACGGCATCGACGCGTCAAACGGCTCGGAGATCACGGGCAGCTTCACCTACGCCAGCGCCACCACGCTCGCGAACGTGATGGCCAGCGGCGCGCTGCCGGTCAAGCTCAACGAGATCTCCTCGGAGCTGATCTCGGCGACGCTCGGGCACCAGGCGCTCAACCAGGGCCTGATTGCGGGTCTCGTCGGCCTGGCGCTCGTCGCGCTGTTCCTGTTGATCTTCTACCGCGTGCTCGGCGTGATCGCGGTCAGCGCGCTGGCCATCTACGCCCTCTACCTGTATGCGCTGATCAAGCTGGTCCCGGTCACGCTGACGCTGCCGGGCATCGCGGGCCTGATCCTCACGATCGGCGTGGCAGCGGATGCCAACGTCGTCATATTCGAACGCGTCAAAGAGGAGTCCCGCGCCGGGCGCTCGCCGCTGAACGCGATCACCGCCGGCTACCGCCGCGGCTTCAGCGCGATCGTCGACGCGAACGTGGTCACCTTCATGGCCGCGTTCATCCTCTTCATCCTCTCGCAGTCGGACGTGCAGGGGTTCGCCCTGACGCTCGGCATGGGCGTGCTCGTCTCGCTGTTCACCGCCGTCGCGGCGACGCGGGCGATCCTCGGCACGATGGGTCGCACACGCCTGATCCGCGCCCCAAGCGCCCTCGGCGTCAGCAAGCGCCGGCGGCAGTGGACCTTCGACTTCATGGGCAAGTCGCGTTGGTTCTTCAGCCTGTCGGGGACGATCCTGCTGGTCGGCGCGATCGCGATCGGCGCTCGCGGCGTCAACTTCGGCATCGACTTCGTCTCCGGCACCCAGATCCAGACGACGCTCGCGCACCCGGCGAGCGTGAGCGACGTGACCAAGGCGATCGAGTCGCTGCACCTGCGCAGCGCGGGATCCTCGATCGGCCAGCCGGTCGTGCAGCAGGTCTCGAGCGCCGCCAAGTCGGCGAAGCGCACCTACAGCTTCCAGATCGCGACCAAGACGCTGAACGTCCAGCAGATCGGCGGCGCCGGGCAGCCCCGCTCGGTGCTCGGCCTGCTCGATCAGCGATACGGCCTGGTTTCGGAGAACTTCAACTCGGTCGGTCCGAGTTTCGGCAAGACCGTCGCCGACAGTGCGGCGGTTGCGATCATCGCGGCTCTGCTTGCGATCGCGGCTTATATCGCGCTGCGTTTCCAGTGGAAGTACGCGGTGCCGGTGATGATCGCGTTGATGCATGACCTGTTGATCACGGCCGGCGTGTATGCGCTCACCGGGAGGCAGGTGACGGCCGACACGGTGGCGGCCCTTTTGACGATCTTGGGCTACTCCATGTACGACACGATCATCGTTTTCGATCGTGTGCGCGAGAACGTCGCGAAGATGCAGAACGCCGCGTTCTCGCAGATCGTCAATCGCTCGATGGCGGAGGTGCTGACGCGGTCGCTGGCGACGAGCCTGTGCACGTTGCTGCCGATCCTGGCGCTGCTGCTGTTCGGCGGCTCGACGCTGAAGGACTTCGCCTTCGCGCTGCTGGTCGGCGTGGCCTCGGGCGCCTACTCGTCGATCTTCATCGCCTCGCCGGTGCTGACGCACTGGAAGGAGCGCGAACCGGTGTATCGCCGGCGTCGCGCGCGCATCGCGGCCGACAACGGCGGCGTTGTGCCCGCCTATGCGACGGTTGGCGCGGCGGCGCGCGAGATCGACACCGATGCCGCCGCCAGGCGGCCGCGCCGGCGCCTGACCGAGCCGCCGCGCCAGGACGTCAAGACGGGAGAGTTCCGCGAGCTGGTGCGCGACCTGCACGCCGAGCCCGCGAAGCGGCCGGCGGCACCGGCGCCACCCGAGCCGAGGCCCGAGCCGGTGCGCGACCCGACCGCGGACGCATTGCCCGAGGACGTCGTCATGCCGCCTGACGACGCGGCGCGCCGGCGCGGCGCGTCGAAGTCGCGCAACCCTCGCCGGGGGAGGCCACGCTGATGGGAATGCTCGCCTGGGTCATCATGGGCCTCGCGCTGTGGCACTTCACGATCTGGCTGCCCGATCGCTTCTGGGGCGGCATCGTCGGGGCCTTCCTCGCATCGATCGCCGGCGCGATCCTGACGGGAGTCCTGATCAGCCTCGCCGTGAAGGGCGTCGCGATCCCCGCCCGCCACGCCACCCACCTCGGGACCGTGCTCTACGCGATCCCCGGCGCCCTCGCCGGCATGGCGGTGGACTACGCGATCGGGGCGGCGCGCGAACGCACCGCCGCACGGATCGCCGCCGGCCCCTTCGGCGGCTAGCGCCACATCCTCGCGCGGGGCGTGGCCGTCCCCTGAGCGCGTTGGGCCTCCCGCCCCGAGCACACCCGGCCCGTTCCGTCGCAACCGCCGCGTAGGCTCGTGGCTGATGGCCAAGTCCCTCGATCCGGCGGTCCGCTTCGAGATCCCGACGGTGACGCTCGAGACACTGGAAGCGCTCGAACGCGAACTCGGGTGCAGCCGCGTGCTCGCACAGGTACTGGCACGTCGCGGACTCGGTGACCCGCAGCTCGCGCAGGCCTTCCTCGCCGGCTCGGAGATGCACCGGCCCGGGGCATTCCGGGGGATCGAACGCGCGGTCGAGCTGGTGTTCGCGCACCTCGAACGAGCCTCGACGATCACGGTGCACGGCGACTACGACTGCGACGGCGTCTGCTCCACGGCGATCCTCGTCGGCGTGCTTGCGGAGCTGGGCGCCGACGTCGACTGGCACCTCCCGGACCGCCAGGGCGAGGGCTACGGGCTCGCCGCCGCCACCGTCGAGCGGCTGATCGCGCGCGGCACGGGACTGCTGATCACCGTCGACTGCGCGATCACTGCGGTCGCGGAGGTGGCGGCGGCGCGCGCCGGCGGAATGGACGTGCTCGTGACCGACCACCACCGCCCCCGCGCCGACGGGGTGCTGCCCGACGCGCCCTACATCCATCCCGCGCTCTGTGGCTATCCCTGCGGGGATCTGTGTGCAACGGCCGTGGCGGCAAAGTTCGCGCAGGCGCTGCGCGAGCGGGCCGGCTTGGAGGCCGGCGAGCGCGAATCGGACCTCGAGCTCGTCGCGATCGCCACGATGGCCGATGTCGTAGCGCTGCACGGCGAGAACCGCCGCCTGGTGCGCGCCGGACTGCGCGCGCTGGCGAGCACCACCCGGCCGGGGCTCCGTGCGCTGATGAACGTCGCCCGCGTCGCGCCGCTGGCACTCGACGAGCGGGCGCTCGGGTTCCGTCTCGCGCCGCGGATCAACGCCGCGGGTCGCCTCTACCGCGCCGACACCGCACTCGAGCTGTTGCTCACCGACGACAGCGACCGGGCGATCGAGCTCGCGGGCGAGCTCGATCACTGCAACGCCGAGCGCAGGCTGATCGAGACGCGCATCCGGTTCGAGGTGGAGGCGCTGCTCGCGGCCGGCGATCCGCAGGCCCCCGCGCTCGTGCTGGCCGGGGCAGGCTGGCATCCGGGGGTGATCGGGATCGTCGCGGCGCGCGTGGCCGAGCGCCACCATCGCCCCGCCGTGCTGATCGCGCTGCCCGAGCAGGAGGGCGAGCTCGCCAGCGGATCGGGACGCTCGATTCCGGCCTTTGACCTGCTGGGTGGGCTCAGCGCCGCCGCCGCGCACCTGGTGCGCTACGGCGGGCACCGGGCGGCCGCCGGGCTGACGATCGAGGCGGAGTGCGTGGAGGCATTCCGCGAGGCGTTCGTGGCGCACGCCGCCGAGGCGCTGACGCCGGCGGACATGATCGTCAGCGAACGCGTCGATGCGATCACCTCGGGCGAGGAGGTCGGGTTGGCGCTCGCCGAGGAGCTGGCCAGCCTCGCGCCTTTCGGGGCGGGCAATCCAGCGATCTCGCTGCTGCTCCCGGCCGCGACCTTCAGCGACCCGGTGGGGTTCGGCGGCGAGCGCCGCCAGGACCACGCACGGTTCACAGTCAACTCCGGTACCGGGCGTGCCCGTGCGGTGCGCTTCGGATCGGGGACGAAGCTCGGCGTCGACCTCGGCACCCCGGTCGACGCGACCTTCACGCTCGAGCGCGACGAGTGGCAGGGCGTCGTGGCGCCGCGGCTGCTGCTGCGCGCTGCCAGGCCGTGCGACCCGGCGGCGATCGAGTTGCTCGGCGAGGGCGGCGACCTGCTCGCGCGCGCACTGGCCGAATTCGATCGCGGCGTTGGCGAGCGCGAGCCGCCGGCCACCGCGGTGGCGCGCGCCGAGCACGACCACCGCGACCGTGGCATCGCGGCCCTGCTCACCGGTCTGGCGGCGAGCGGCGAGGCGGTGCTCGTGCTCGTGGCCGACGCGCAGGCGCGTGTTCGCCACCTCGGCCCGCGCCTGGGCGGCTTCGCTCTGGCGTCCCACGCCGCGCTCGATCGCGATGGCACGCTCGCGGGCGCTTTCGCGCACGTCGTCGCTTTGGATCCGCCGGCCAGTGAGGCTGCCCATCTGCGGGCCCGTGCCGCCGCCGCGGCGCCCGGCGGGGAGGGGAGACTGTTTTTGGCCTGGGGACCGGCTGAGCTACGCTTTGCGGCACACATACATGAGCGGGAGTACTGTCTCCGCGACTCGCTGGCAGCCTGCTACCGGACGCTTCGCGACCGGGGCGGGGCCGCCGGCCGGGAGCTCGAGACGATCCTGCGTGAGACGGCACCGTCGCCCGAAGCTGCAGGGCGCCTGCTGGCGATCCTCACGGAGGTCGGTCTCGTGGATCTCGACCGGGAGCGCTTGGCGGTCACCGTCATCGAGCGAGGGCGCGTGAGCCTCGATCAGTCACCCGCCTACCGCCACTACGAACGAACCCGACAGGACGGACTCACATACCTCGCGACAACGACACATCGACAGGCGGCGGCGTAAAGGCGGCCCCGGTTGCAACCGCGCCCGAGGCGCCGGGTGCGCAGGGAGCGTCTGCGCCCGCGGCGCTGTCGATTCCCGCGCCCGACCTGACGCTGCTCGAGGAGCACGAGCGCCGGCTGCTCGGCGATCTGTTCGCAATCGTCGAGGAGCACGCCGAGGACTCGCTGGTTGCGATCGACCGCGACGCCGTCGCGGCCGCGTTCGTGTTCGCCTGCGACCACCACGCAGACCAGCGCCGGCGCTCCGGTGAGGAGTTCATCGTGCACCCCGTCGGCGTCGCGCGGATTTGCGCGAGCATGCGCCTGGACACCGAGACGTTGTGCGCGGCCCTGCTGCACGACACCGTCGAGGACACGACCGCGTCGCTGGAGGAGGTTCACGAGCGCTTTGGGGAGGACGTCGCGAGCCTCGTCGACGGCGTCACGAAGCTGACCGGGATCACCTTCTCCTCGCGCGACGAGGCCCAGGCCGAGAACTACCGCAAGATGATCGTCGCGATGGCGAGCGACGTGCGCGTCATCCTGATCAAGCTGGCCGACCGCCTGCACAACATGCGCACGATCAGCGCGCTTCCCAAGCAGAAGCAGATCGAGAAGGCGAAGGAGACGCTTGAGATCTACGCACCGATCGCGCACCGCCTCGGCATCCATGCGCTCAAGTGGGAGCTCGAAGATCTCGCGTTCGCGACGCTGCACCCGCGCAAGTACGAGGAGATAAAGGTGCTCGTAGCGCAGCAGCGCGACGACCGCGAGCGCTACGTGCACAGCGCCGGGGAGATCCTGCAGCGAGAGCTCGACTCGCTCGGTATCACCGCCTCGATCTCCGGGCGCGCCAAGCACTTTTACTCGATCTACTCGAAGATGACCCGCAAGGACCGCGAGTTCAACGAGATCTACGACCTGACAGCGATGCGCGTCGTCGTCGAGACATCGAAGGATTGCTATGGAGCGGTCGGCGTCGTGCATTCCCTGTGGAAGCCGCTGCCAGGGCGCTTCAAGGACTTCGTCGCGATGCCCAAGTTCAACATGTACCAGTCGCTGCACACCACGGTGATCGGGCCGGAGGGGCGCCCGCTCGAGATCCAGATCCGCACGCGCGAGATGCACAACATGGCGGAGTACGGCGTCGCCGCCCACTGGATGTACAAGCAGGCGGCGCGCCCGGATCGCAGCGGCCGCTCGAACTGGTCGGCCGATGAGGCGAAGCTGAAGTGGCTGCGCTCGATGGTCGACTGGCAGAGCGAAACCTCCGATCCGAAGGAGTTCATGGAGACGCTGCGCGTCGACCTGTTCGAGGACGAGGTTTACGTGTTCACGCCGAAGGGCGAGGTCAAGTCGCTGGCCGCTGGAGCCACGCCGCTCGACTTCGCCTACGAGGTCCACACCGATGTCGGTCACCGCTGTGTGGGCGCGAAGGTCAACGGCAAGATCGTGCCGCTGAGCTACGAGCTGCGCTCCGGCGACATCGTCGAGGTGCTCACCTCCAAGCGCGAGCGCGGCCCCTCGCGGGACTGGCTGGCGGTCGTCAAGACCACGCGGGCGCGCAACAAGATCAAGCAGTGGTTCAAGGCCGAGACCCGCCAGGACACCGAGCACTCGGGGCGCGAGGCGCTGCAGGAGGCGCTGCGCAAGCAGGGCCTCCCGGCGCAACGCATCACCGGCTCGGGGCTGCTCGCCGACGTCATTCGAGAGCTCGGCTTCCGCAAGGCCGACGACTTCTACGTCGCGCTGGGAGCGGCCAAGGTGTCGCCCAAAACGGTCGTGGGCAAGATCCTGCAGCGCCTGAAGCAGGGCGAGGCCGCCGATTCCGAACAGACCGAGGCCTCGACGCTGATCTCCTCCCGGCGCGAGCGTCGCCGGCCGACCAACTCCTCGACCGAGTTCGGGATCCGCGTTGAGGGCGTGACCGACGTGCTGGTACGGCTCGCGAAGTGCTGCCGCCCGGTGCCGGGTGATGAGATCGTCGGCTACATCTCGCTCGGCCGCGGGATCACGATCCACCGCTCCGACTGCTCCAATGCGCGGGCGCTGAGCCGCGACGCCGACCGCTTCACACCGGTGGCGTGGGAGGGGGAGCAGACGACCGGCTTCAAGGTGGAGATCCAGATCGACGGCTGGGACCGCCATCGCCTGCTCGAGGATCTCTCGCGGACCTTCTCGGAAGCGGGGATGAACATCGTCGAGGCGCAGTGCACCGCAAACCCGCCGATGATTCGCAACCGCTTCGTCGTCGAGTGCGCGGACACCCAGACGCTCAAGGCCACGATCACGCGGCTGCGCAACATCGACTCCGTGTTCGACGCGTTCCGCGTCACCCCGGGGAACTGACGCCGTGTTGACGGACGTCATCGGCAATGCGGCGCGCTCGACGCTGAAGCTGCTGGGCGGGGCAGAGCACGAGGTGGAGTCGCACACCCCGGTCGAGCAGCCGTTGCACGAGGCCGTCGCGGCGCTGCACCATGCCGCCGAGTCGATGGACCGCCACGTCGAGGTGCTCGAAGATGTGGCGGCGACGCTTCCCGCGATGACGGAGGCGCTCGTCAAGCTCACCGAACAGCTCGGCGAGTTCCTGCACCTGGCGGCACCGCTCGAGGCCGCCGAGCGGGAGGTGGCCGGGCTGGGGCACCTGTTCCGTCGCCGCCACCGCCAGCCCGCGGCTCTGCCGGCTCCCCGCGCGACCGCGCCGGCTGTTCCTGCCGCCGAGCCGGCGCCGCCGACGTCCGACGAGCCGCCGGTCGCGCGCGCACCCGACTGATCCGCGGGCCGACCGCCCGGGCACGCCTGCCCGCGCGGCGACCCTACGCCACGACGCTCAGCAGGCCGGGGCGGATCGTGAACCGCGCTTCGCTGACCTCGCCGATGTGGTCGCCGTCGACCTGCAGCGCCAGCGGCCGGCCACCCGCGCTGCTGACGGTCAGCGAGGTGATCGCCTCGAAGCTGCTGACCTGGCGGTGACCCCCAACTCCGCCCCCCCCGAGCACTGCGCGGGCCAGCAGCGACGGCGCCCCGAACAGGCTGGCCCGGCGCAGAACGACGCTCGACAGCGTGCCGCCGTCGAGGGTAGCCCCGGCGGCGAGATCGATCGGGCGGTCGTGGAAGTAGGTGTAGTGGGAGGCGTTCTGAACGATCGCCGTCACGCCGGCCACCGTCTCCTCGCCAACCGACACGAACATTCGCGGCGGGTGGATCAGGTAGTGGCGGGCGAAGTTGCTCAAACCGGCAGCGAGAAAGAAGTAGGGCCCGAAACGGGCTTTCATCGACGGCCTGGCGTCGACCGTCCTGACAACGTCCGCATCCAGGCCGACACCTGCGCTGAAGGTGTAGAGGCGCCCCTCCACCTCGCCGAGGTCGACCTGTCGCGGAGCGAAGTGATCGGCGACACGCAGCAGGTGCTGGGTGGCGTCGACGATCTCGCCCGGAATGCCGAGCAGCTTGCAGAACACGTTGGCCGAGCCGCCCGGCAAGCAGCTGAGCGGCGTGGCAGAGCCGGCCAGACCGTTGGCAGCCTCGTTGACCGTGCCGTCGCCGCCGAAGGCGATGACGACGTCGAAGCGTTCCTGCGCCGCCCGGCGCGCGATCTCGGTGGCATGCCCGCGCGCCTGCGTCTCGACCGCCTCGACCTCGTAGCGGGCGCCCAGAGCGTGCACGGCGATGGCGCGCAGACGGTCGGAGACGGCCGTCGCGAACGGGTTGACGATAACCAGCGCCCGTCGGCGGTGGGCCTCCTCGAGCGGCTCGAGCGTCGCGCCTGCGGGCTCGTCCGCGCCCTCGGTGGAGATGACGCTCACGACCCTGCTACACCGTGCCCGCCGGGGCGTTACCACTGACCCGCTGCCAACGCCGCAACGGTGTTGTTGTCGCCGCGGCGGCGCTATACTTCCGCCACATAGCTGGACGCATCCAGAGGGGTGGAGGGACTGGCCCTATGAAACCCCGGCAACCATCCCGCGCGAGCGGGAAACGGTGCCAATTCCATCAGGCTCCAACAATGGCCTGGGAGATGTGGTTGGAGCTTCTGCCTCAGGAACCTTCGCCACACGACCGGCGGAGGTTTTTCATATGGCGGCAGAGAATCTCAGATGCAAGGAGTGCGGGACGGAGTACCCGCTCGAGGCGCTCTACGTGTGCGAGCGCTGCTTCGGACCACTCGAAGTCACCTACGACTACGGCTTCGCTGACGACCTCGCGACGCTGCGTCGCCGCATCCAGGGCGGCTCGCAGGACGTCTGGCGCTACAGCGACTTCCTGCCGCTGGCGGGCGGTCCGCCCGGACCGTCGAACCATCTCGCGTCACGGGCAGGGCTGCCCGCCGGGTGGACGCCGCTGATCAACGCGGACCGCCTCGCCGAGCGACTCGGGCTGCGTGAGGTGTGGGTCAAGAACGACGCCGCCAACCCGACCCACTCGTTCAAGGACCGCGTCGTCGCGGTCGCGTCGGCGCGGGCGCGTGAGCTGGGCTTCGGCGCGCTCGCGTGCGCTTCGACCGGCAACCTCGGCAACGCGGTTGCGGCCCAGGCGGCCGCGCTCGGGCTGCCCTCCTACGTCTTCATCCCATCCGATCTGGAAGAGCAGAAGGTCCTCGGCACCGGCATCTACGGCACCAACCTGGTCTCGGTGCGCGGCAACTACGACGAGGTCAACCGGCTCTGCACCGAGCTGTCGGCCGAGCACGACGACTGGGCGTTCGTGAACATCAACATGCGCCCCTATTACTCGGAGGGCTCCAAGACCGTCGCCTACGAGATCGTCGAGCAACTCGGCTGGGAGCTCCCCGACCGCTGCATCGTCCCGGTCGCCTCCGGGTCGCTGTTCACGAAGGTCCATCGCGGCTTTGCCGAGTGGATCGAACTGGGCCTGGTCGAGGGCCGCCAGCCGGTGATGAACGCGGCTCAGGCATCCGGCTGCGCACCGGTGGCCAACGCGTTCGCGGCCGGCCAGGACTTCTGCCAGCCGGTCAGGCCCAACACGATCGCGAAATCACTGGCGATCGGCAACCCCGCCGATGGCCCCTACGTGCTCGAGCTCGCGCGGCGCACGGGCGGCGGCGTGGACGCCGTAAGCGATGATCAGATCCGCGAGGGAATCGGCCTGCTGGCCGAGACGACCGGGATCTTCACCGAGACTGCCGGTGGCGTCAGCGTCGCTGTGCTGAGCGAGCTCGCGCGGCGCGGCGACATCGATCCGGACGAGCGCGTCGTGCTCGTCATCACCGGCGACGGGCTGAAGACACTTGACGCGGTGCGCGGCAGCTTCGACTCCTACGAGATCGATCCCACGCTCGAGGACTTCGAGGCGGCTGTTGGCGTGGCGGCGCTCTGATGGCCGTCACGGTCAAGATCCCGACGCAGCTGCGCTCGGCAACCGGTGGCGAGAGCGTCGCCAGCGTCGAGGGCGCGACCGTGTCCGAGGTGCTCGACGGACTGTTCACGCAATTCGCCGAGCTGCGCGAACGGATCGCCGACGGGGAGGGCGGTCTGCGCCGCTTCGTCAACGTGTACCTCTCCGGCGAGGACATCCGCTTCCTCGACGGCGTGGCGACGCGTGTCCCCGACGGTGCCGAGCTGACGATTCTCCCGGCGGTTGCCGGTGGCTGACCCCGCGAAGGTGAAATGGCTCGATGAGCCCGCGGACAAGGATTACGCGGCCGCGCGCAGCTACCTGTCGCTGCTGGTCCCTGCGGACGAACTCGAGCCGTTGATCACGCGCCTACAGAGCGCTGCGGCCGGGCGCTGGCGCGCAAAGGACATCCTGCGCGCGGCCCGGCTGCCGCTGCTCAGCGCGAAGCAGAGCGAGGAGGTCGCCGAGAAGCTCGCAAAGGTGCGCGCCAAGGAGGCGCTGTCGCCGATCCTGCTCGTGGTTCTCCGAGCCGATGTCGTGGCGCAGATAGCGGACGGCTACCATCGCACCTGCGCAGCATGCCTCACACACGAGGATGCGCTCGTGCCGGGCCGGATCGTGTTTCTCTAGCGCGCGGCGGGCGGCCTGGACGCTTGTTGGGCCGAGCGCGTGCGTGCAAGCCGGGCCTGAGCTGCGGGCAATCTAGACGTCTGTTGAACGCGCGACCCCGCGTCGAACCATCGTTGGCGTATGTGTCCGCGACCTCAAGTTCAGCCTCGTCCGGTTCGACACAGTAGGCAGATGGAAGCCAGAATCGAAACCACAGCCCACCTCGCAGGCGCACCCAGGCGCCTGTCGCTGGTGCCGCCAATCGCCGCAAGCCCTCCGGGCGCCTTCGGCGACACGCTTCGGCGCGCGAAGCGCACGGCGCGCCGGATGCGGGCTCGCCGCGGGCCGTCGCCTGCCGCCGCCGCGGCGCTGTCGGTCCCGCCGCCGGAGGTCGAGCGCGAGCTCGCACAGGCGGCGCTTGCGTGCCAGGCGCTCGCGGACCAGGGCAAGGAGCTGCGATTTGACCGCCGCGCCGATGGCCGCGTGTCGGTCGAACTGATCGATGTCGCCGGCTGCGCGCCGGCCGTGATCGGGCCAACCGGCCTGTTCGCGCTGATCGCTCAGTCGCGCTGAGTCTCGCGCAGGCTGCCGCGCCCCGGCTCGCCGCAGCGGTGCCTCGGCCCGGCGCTCAGCTGCGACGCGGTGACAACCCGGCGTCGCGGCACTGGGCCTGGATCCGCAGGGCGAGCGCGCCGCTGCTTGCGAACTCGGTCTGGCACCACCTCCGCGCGGCGGCGCCACATTGCGAGAGCACGTCGCCGCCGGTCGAGCTGGCGACGACCACGTTGACGCAGCCGTGACTCGAGGACGGCGCCGAGGCCGAACGCGCGATAGCCCAGCCGGCGAGGCCCACGACGATCGCGAGCACCACGCCGATCAGGCGCTTCTGGCTGCGCGTCAGCGGCTGGGCGAGGCGCTGCGCGTGACCTGTCATCACCATGTCGCGGCCGAGTATAGGCGCCCGCCAGTCCCGGCCCAGGCCCCTCGAGCGCCCTTGCGCGCCGTGTTCGCGAGGATCACGCGGGCGAGCAACGTCGTCCAGGGGCCGCCGAGCCCGCGAGCGACATCGACGAGCGTGCGGGTCGATCGACGCGCGCGTCCACGGCCAAAGCTCGCCTGCAAGCGGGTGTGCAGGTCGACACCTCTGGGGGATTGGTTGCGCGGCGGCGCACCTTTACGGTCTGTCAGGTGTTATGGGCGATCGATTGGGCATACCTGACTGGGCAGTTCCGCGGCGTGAGCATGGGGATCGTTGCCGGGATGGAGCGATGAGCGGCACGCTGATGGCGGCGATGAGCGGAGGACGCATGACGAGGACCTCGGCCGGCCGGATCGACGTACACAGGCGCGAGACGGCGCTGGCGCTCGTCGGTGGGCCGCAGCTGCTGCGCGCCGCGATCGGCGACCTGATCGCCGCGCAGCCCGGCATGGCGCTCTCGTGCTCCGTCGCCTCGATTGACGAGCTCGCGTCGAGCCTCGAGGACGGAACGTCGCGCTGCGACGTCGTGCTGCTCGACGTCGACTCCTATCGCGGCGCCTGCGCCCGCGCGATCGACCGCCTGCTGGCGCTCGAGCTGGAAGTCAAGCTTGTGCTGCTGTGCACCGAGGTCAGTGAGGAGATCGTCGTCTGCGCGAGCACGCGGCGTATCGACGGCGTCGTGCTGAAGGAGTCCTCGGTCTGCGAACTCTGTGAGGCGCTCGCCCATATCCTCACAGGCCACGCCGTGATGCCGGCCCGCTGGCGCGCGGTGCCGCAGGCGGTTTCACTGACGCCGCGCCAGCTCGAGGTGCTCAAGCTGGTCTCGCGCGGATACAGCAACGAGGAGATCGCCGAGCACCTCGACGTGCGCCCGAACACCGTCAAGTTCCACATCTCGGAGATCTTCCGGCGCCTGGGTGTGCGCAACCGGATCGAGGCGATCGCGAGCCTGGCCGAGCCGTATGACGACTGAGTCCCTTTTCAACACGGTCGGGCAGAAGAAATCTGCCCAACTGAACGCGCGAAACATCACCCGCCCACCCCGCGTGAGGCGTGGTGCAATTCGCGCAAGCCCGGCGGCTGCGATCCGCCGGGCGCAGTTTTTCTGGGGGTCGATGGCGTGTGTACCGTCCGCCATCGGATTCTCGCCTCGTGGGGGATCTCCGAGTCTGTGAGACCTCGTCAGCTCAGCCGCTAGGTGAGATCGCGGCGGAGGCGGCGAGCGTTTCGCCGCCGGCGCCGAGGGCGGCAACCGCGACCGCCGGTGCGCCAGCCGGCAGGCTGACCGAGGTCTCGAACCCCGCGCGCGGAACGGTCGCGACGACACTCATCGAAGCGGCCGTCGCGCCGGCGAGGACCGCCCACGAGCTGACCGCGGTCGCTCCGTTCCAACTTGCCTCGACGGTCATGCCCCCGCCGGTCTTGAGCTGTGCGGCGACCGACGGAACGCCTGGCGGCTGCCCGCTCCAGGGTGCCAGGTAGGTGCGGTAGTCGCGGTCGCCGGGGCCGAGTGACCCGTTGAGCAGCAGGCGCCCACCGGCGGTGAATTCGGCGAAGTTCGGGAGGCCCCCGTAGCCCATCAGCCAGTTGCCGTCCGGGAGCCTCAGCAGGTCGCCCTGGCTGTAGGTCAGCAGCGTCGCGTCCGGATCGACGAACTGGCGCACCAGAGTGACGGTGGCGGTGGCGGGTTCTGGGTCGAGCAGCAGGCCACGCGACTGCTTCTCTTCGCCACCGCCGTTGTCGAACACCGAGACCAGGCCGCCGGGCTGCCAGGCGGCGTCGTGCTGGAAGTGGAAGGCTGCGCCGCGGCCGATTCGGAAGCTCGACCGCTTGCCGCCGATCCGCCACACGATCGCGCCGGTGTGCAGGTTGACGTCGTAGATCGCCCAGGTGTTGCGCGCCGACATCAGCACAAAGCCTGGCCGCGAGGGGTCGATCGAGTTGATGTGGGCGAAGTACCACGGGGTGGCGTCGTGCGGCGCCGGGGCGTAGGAGTCGCGCAGGGTGATGTGGCCCAGCGCATGCCATTCCCACATCACGAGGCCCGTCCGCACGTCGATCTCCTGCACGATCGAGTCGCTGACGACGCCGTGTGCGGAGCCGCCCGCGCCCGCAAGGTCGACCTTGACCAGCGCGACAGCGTCGATCCAGGCGGTCCCGCTCGCCGTCAACAGGAACTCGTGCAGGTCAGCGCGGTAGCCGTTGCCGGCCACCACACGCGCGAGCGGCTGATAGTTGCTGCCGTAGATCTCATCCTGACCCTGGCCGAAGCCGAGCTTGAGAATCCGCCCCTGCCACCAGGTCAGCACCGCCCGACCTTCGTAGCTTTGAACGCGGAAGTCGGTGGCCTCGAGGTCAGGGGCGAGCGGGTGAAACCAGATCAGGCCGCCGGTCTGATCGACGATCATCGGACCATTCGTGCCCGTGCCCTGATAGGGCGCCAGGAAGAGGTCACCCGGTGCCGTTGCCGCGCCGGGCACGCTGGTGACGGTCACCGTCGAAGGCGTGAGCGCGGGGGCCGAGAGGTAGTGCGCCACATCCGCCGCGTCGCCCGGGGCGGCCTGGAATTCCACCTCTTTGGCGGGCGCCCCAACGGCGACGCGGAAGTTAGTGGTGACGGTCACACTCTGCTTCCCCTGATGCACGACCGCGGTCACGTTGACGCGCTCCCCTGGTGCGAATGGGCGGCTGGGGATAAAGCTCTCACCGGTCGTGGTCGAGTAGGCCTCGAGCCGGCCGGCGTGGTGGCCGCTGTGCGAGGCGACCACGCGGACGTCGGACACCGTCGTAGCGGGGCCGGCGAGAAAGCTGATCTGGGTGGTGGGCGAGGCGTCCGGGGTGCCGGGGAGAGGTGAGACGGTGACGGCTGGCACGGCCGGGACGCGCGCAGCCCTTGTGACCGCCGCTCCGGAGCCCGCAGCGGCCAATGCGACAGCCGCCGCCGCGACGCCGAGCGCCGCTGCGCCGCTTCGAAAACGGGTCTGGCGGTGACCGCTGGGCAAGGCTGGGGGCACGCTAGCGCACCCGCACGCTCGCGGCGGGCGACCCCCGCCACGGGCGACCCCCGCCACGGGCGGCCCGCTTCGGCGCCCAGGAGCTGGCGGTCCCCGGTAGCGAGGAGTGTCACGCACCCGCGCTCGGCTGGGAAGCCCGCTTCGGCACCCCTTGGCCGCGAACCCGGTCCGGCGATCTGACGCTCGTCGTGCTCACGCCGCGGCGGTCCGAATCCCATCTCCTCGCGCAGGCCCACCGATGCATCCGGGCTGCCGCCACGGCGCCCCGCCCGGGGCGCGGGCGCGACGCCCCCACGGCCCAGGCCTTAAGATGATCGCGTGGACGAGGGCTTCCCAATCGCCTACCAGGTGCTCGAACGCGACGTGCCCGTCTACGCCTCGGGCGGCGAGCTCCTGGGCACCGTCGATCACGTCGTGGCCGCGCCGGAAGAGGACATCTTCCACGGCATCGTGATGGCCGAGGGCAAGGACCGGCGCTTTATCGCGGCCGACCAGATCGCCGCGCTGCACGAGCATGGGGTGGACCTGACAGTCGACGCCGCGCAGGCCGCGACGCTGCCCGCTCCGCATGGCGGCGCGGCCGTCTTTCACGACCACGAGCCGGGCGCCAAGCCGAGTGCCTGGACGCATCTCGCCGCTCGTCTCGGCGGTCACGCCGGCAGCGACGGCTGGACCAGGGAGCGCTAGGCGCTCCGGCTTCACGCAGAGACCGAGTCGAGCCCGAGCCCCGGTTTGCGGTGCACCAACGGGCCGTGCGGAGAGCATCCTGATTCGCTGACAAGTACCGCCAGCCAGCCCAGTCCAGACAACGAAACCCGGAGGAGACCGCCGTGATCGGAGACAAAGAGGAGCATTTCCAGGGCAAGGGGACAGATCTCGGCGGCCTGCAGGCCCACATCGAGGAGTACCTCAAAGGGGACGGCTTCAAGGTCCAGACATCCGCGCCGAGCGACCAGGGTGTCGTCATTCAGGCCAAGAAGGGCGGCTTCCTGCAGGGGATCATCGACGCCAACCGCGCGCTCACGATCACGATCACGGGGATCGCCGCCGATTTCACCGTCCGCATCGGCATCGGCAAGTGGACCGAGCACATCGAGGTCGCCGCAATCGAGACGCTGCTCCTCGGCGAACTGTTCCTCGTCGTGGACGTCGCCGAGACCGCCTGGAACCTCGAGATCGAGAGCAAGCTCGCGCACGAAATCAAGACCTTCATCGGCTGAGCAGCAAGCCTGGGGCGCGGCCCCGTCGGCCCGGCGCGGGTCGTGACTAGACTGAAGTCGATGCTCGTCGAGATCTGGTCTGACATTGCGTGCCCGTGGTGCTACGTCGGGAAGCGCCGTTTCGAGCAGGCGCTCGCGGCGTTCGAGCATCGCGACGAGGTGGAGGTGCGCTGGCGGAGCTTTGAGCTTGACCCTGCGGCCCCGCGCGAGCTCGAGGGCGAGCGCACCGTGCGGATCGCCGAGAAGTACGGCACGACGGTCGAGCAGGCGCGTGAGATGGAGCAGCGAATGGTAGAAACGGCTGCCGCCGAGGGTCTCGACTTCCGTTTCGCGCTCGCGCGATCCGGTACGACGTTCGACGCTCACCGGCTCGTGCATCTCGCGCAGGAGCACGGATTGGCGGACGCGATGAAGGAGCGCCTGCTGCTCGCCTACTTCAGCGAAGGCGAGCTGATGAGCGACCATGATGCCCTGGTCCGCCTGGCGGGCGAGGTCGGCCTAGATCAGGCCGAGGTCCGCGCGATGCTTGCCGGCGAGCTCTACGCGGCGGAGGTTCGAGACGACGAGCGGACCGCGACCCGGTTGGGGATCCGAGCTGTCCCGACGTTCGTCGTCGATCGTGCCCTCGGCGCTTCGGGTGCCCAGCCCCCAGCCGAACTGCTGGCGCTGCTCACGCAGGGATGGGAAGCTCGTGTCAGCGAGCCGGTGCTCGCGGCGGCCGAGGCCTGCTCCGCCGACGGCTGCTGAACCCCGGCGGCGCTCAACTCGCGAGCGCGGCAGCGAGCCTCTCCAGAACCTCGCCGTAGATTCGCCTCAACCCGAGCGGGGCGAACAGCCCCTCGAAGATGCCGGGGATCCCTCCGGCTCCGTTCCACGAGCCCTCGACCGTCACTGCACTCCCGGTTCCTTCGGCCACCACGCTCCAGCGGCTCACGAAGGAAGACAGCTCGTCGCGTTCGGTCAGCGCGCCTGAGGATTCCTCAACGCGGAGGCGGTAGTCGCGCTCTCGCCCGCCGGCGGCGAAGTGGTAGCCGATCACGGTCCCGTCGCCTTCGCCGCCCTGCTCGACCGCGAACGCGCTGTAGTTGCCCGTAAGGATCCGAGGTCGCGAGCCGCGGTAGTCGCGCAGGAACTCGAGAACTCGCTCCGGCGGAGCGTCGAGGTGCCTGCTGGCGCGCGCCACAACCTTGCCCATGCAGCAATTCTGACAGCGCGTGAGCTACAGCCGCGAAGCGGGCCGTCCGGCGCCGCCCCGCCAGGCCGGTAGGTAGGCAGGCAGGCCTACGGTGCAGCAGCGGACCAGTGCACGGTTCCGCTCGTGCAGCGGCGGTTCCCGCTTGTGACCTCGAGTGTGCCGGCCGCGTCCGTTGTCGCTCCGGAGGTGGGAAAGACACCGGTGATGTCGTAGCGCCGGCCTGCCGAGTCCGTGTAGAGCGTCGAGAAATGCCATAGACCGCCGAGACCCACGAGCTTCGGCGGGTTGGCAAACACCTCCGTGGTCGTCAGCGGCCCGCGCGTCGACTTGCCGCAGTGAAGATCGAAGCGCACGTTGATCCGCGTGACCCCGGCGAGCCCGACCGTGGTGTAGAGGTGACCGTCGCGCTGGTGAGTGCTCGCAAGGTACTTCCCGGTCGCGGGCGCAGGCGGGGGGCTGGCGGCGACCAGCGCCGGCATCGCGTCGCCCGTGGGCGTCGTCGGCGGCGGCGGAGCCGGCGCGACGGCCGCGATCTCGCTGCCCACCCAGCCGGACACGAGGTCCACGCGAGTGAAGATGTCGGGCCAGATCGTGCGGCAGGAGGCGTCCGCGCGGCTCACGATTCCGACCTCGAGCACCGAGGTCGGCGTCGGCGTCACGATCGCCGGCCCGCCGCTGTCGCCGTGGCAGGTGCCGGTCGCGTAGTTCACCGGGTCGATCGCGCAGAACTCCGAGCTGGGGTCGAAGTCCAGGCTGTCGGCACCGTCCTGGGAGTTGCAGTAGTCCGTCGTCTGCACGCCGAGGGTCGCGGACTCCAGCACGCTGTTGAGGCCGCCGGTGCCAGAGGTGGCGCCCCAGCCGGCAATCGAGATCGCGGTTTGCGCCTGGATGAAGCTGTCGTCAGCGGTCGTCGCGAGCGGGATCGCCGGCGCAGTCGTGGCGTTCGCCAGCACGAGCACGCCTGCGTCGCCGTATCCGGTGGTCGGGTCAAAGCCCGGATATGTGAGCACCTGCGTCACGGTCGAGACCTGCTCTGTCGGGGCGGTCCAATCGACGCCCCCCGTGAAAACCGTGAAGTTGCCCGCCGCAAGCGTCACCCCGGTGTCGATGTTCGCCACGCAATGGCCGGCCGTCAGGACCACGTTTGACGCCACGACAGTGCCGCTGCAGTACTGGGCCTCGCCGTTGCCCTCGTTGTACTCGACCAGGGCAAGCCAGGGAAACGTGCCCGCTGCCGCGACGCTGCCGCCAACTATCGCGGTGTGAGCTGCGTCGCCGCCGCCGCCGCCGGGCGCCGTGGCCGTTGCGGCGGCTGCGAGCGCCGACCCTGGCAGCGCCACCGCAACTGCCGCGATCGCGCCGGCCAGGCCAATCGCGCCGGTTGACCATCGCAGTGCCATCAGAAAGCACGGTACACCGTCGCCGCCGGCTGCTCCGGGCTAGAAAGCTGCCCTTTGCGCCCGCGGCGCGAAGGTCCGGCGGCCGCGCAGATCGCGGCTAATTACCCGGCTTGCATTGCGGGCAGATGTGGAGGTTCGCCTTCCCGTCGACGAGCCAACCCAGCGTACGCGCCTGTCCCTCGCTTATTGCGGGGACTACGGTTCGTGCGCCTTGACATTCGTCGCACACCGGCTCGCCGGTTTCATCGTTGATCATCCGCGGCACGCTACTCGCTCGGGTTCGCCACCGAAAGCTGCGCGCGAGCCACCGGCCCCGGCGCACTGCCGCGGTTGAGTCTGGGATCCGGAAATCCCATCGCCATCCTCGGTCGATCTCGCCCGCGCATTGCCTTGAGGGCGGCCAAACACCCGCGGCGCTTGACCCCGACGCCATCCGGCGCTCCGGAACCGCGGCGTTTGCAGGCGCAAGGATCCACGCGCCCGGCAGGATTTGAACCTGCGACCTCTCGCTCCGGAGGCGAGCGCTCTATCCCCTGAGCTACGGGCGCGAATGGGCGTGGCGCAGCCGCCTCGCTCGCCGTGAGCATAGCCGGAGCGCTACGCTCGGCCGCGAGATGGAGTTCTCCGTGATGTTCGCCGGCACCGCCGGATCGGTGCCGAGCGCGCGGCGCGGGCTGCCGGCGCTGCTCGTTCGCCGGGAGGCGGAACGGATCCTGATCGACTGTGGGGAGGGGACGCAGCGCCAGTTGCTGCGTTCGGTCGGCTTGAGCGACCTGACCGACATCTTCATCACCCACCTGCACGTCGATCACTGGCTGGGTCTGCCCGGCCTGCTGCAGACCTTCAGCCTGCGCGACCGCGAGCGCCCGCTGGCGATCCATGGCCCGCAGGGGATCGCGGAGCTGATGCGCTCGATGAAGCGCGTGTACGGCAAGCTCGGCTTCGATCTCGATGTCGTCGAGCTCGAGGCCGGTGAGTCGGTGCGGCGAGGCACGCTCGAGATCGGGGCGGTCAACGTGCGCCATCGCGTGCTCGCCTTCGGCTATGTCCTCGTCGAGGACCCTCGGCCCGGGCGCTTCGACGCCGACCTGGCGGCCTCGCTGGGCGTCGCTCCGGGCCCCGACTTCGGCCGCCTGCAGCGCGGTGAGACCGTCTCGGGCGTGGCGCCCGAGCAGGTGATCGGCCCCGAGCGTGAAGGCCGCAAGGTCGTTGTCTCCGGCGACACCGCGCCGTGTGAGACGCTCGCGATCGCAGCCCACGGCGCCGACCTGCTCGTGCACGAGGCGACCTTCGGAGCCCCGGAGCATGACCGGGCGCGGCTGACAGGCCATTCGACGGCCGCGCAGGCGGCAGCGATCGCCGCTGACGCCGAGGTCAAGATGCTCGCGCTGACGCACATCTCTGCGCGCTATGGCGGCAGCGAGCTGCGCGAGGAGGCGCGCCAGGTTTTCGCGGCGACCGAGTTGCCGCGCGATTTCGACAGCGTCGAGATTCCGCTCGCGGACCGCGGCGAGCCCATCCTGGTCCGCTTCGGCGAACCGCCGAAGCAGCCGGCCTGAATTCGCGTCCCTCCTCACACGCACGGCCGGCCCGCGGGGAGTGATTTGCCGGCGAGCGTCGGATGGCACTGCTACATTGCACGCAAGGTCCTTTAACCCGGTCCCGTGAGGCCAGGAAGGTCGTGGAGCAGTTGCATGCAGCGGAAAAGGTCGTGCTCGACCGCGACGATGTCGCGCGCGCGATCGCTCGTATGGCGCATGAGGTGGTCGAGCGCAACGCCGACCGGGATTCACCGCTCGCCATTGTCGGCATCCACCGTCGTGGCGTCCACCTCGCCGAGCGCCTGCATGCGCAGATCTCAGAGCTTGTCAGCGAGCCCGTGGCGCTCGGCTCGCTCGACATCTCCTTCCACCGCGACGACCTCGGGCGCCGGCCGCAGGCGCCGATCGTGCGAGCGACGGCGATCGACTTCGCGCTCGACGGGGCGACGGTCGTGGTCGTCGACGACGTCCTGTTCACCGGGCGCACGGTCCGCGCGGCGATCGACGCTCTCTTCGAATACGGCCGCCCGTCGCGGGTTCAGCTCGCCGCGCTCGTCGATCGTGGTCACCGCGAGCTTCCGATTCGCCCCGACTACATCGGCAAGAACCTGCCGACGTCACTTGCCGAGCGGGTCAACGTGCGGATCGCCGAGCTCGACGGCTCCGATCAGGTGACAATCAGCGCCGAGGTGAACGGGGCGGTGCCGGCGTGAGGAACCTCGTTTCGATTGACGATCTCGACCGTCCTGCGATCGAGCGGATCGTGGCGCTGGCGACAAAGTTCGGCCAGGTCGCCGACCGGCCGATCAAGAAGCTGCCGTCGCTGCGCGGGCGCCTCGTGATCAATCTCTTCTACGAGGCTTCGACCCGCACGCGGAGCTCGTTCGAGCTGGCCGCCAAGCGGCTGTCCGCGGACGTGCTGAACCTCGTCTCGAGTGGTTCGAGCGTCGAGAAGGGAGAGTCCCTGCGCGACACCGTGGCGACCCTGTCCGCCTACGGACCTGACGCGATCGTGATCCGCTCACCCCACGCCGGCGCCCCGGCGCTGCTTGCCGGCTGGACGCACGCCGCGGTGGTGAACGCCGGCGACGGCAAGCATCAGCACCCCACGCAGGCGCTGCTTGACTGCTACACGCTGACGCAGCGGATCGGCCCGCTGGACGGCGCCAACATCTGGATCGTCGGCGACGTGCTGCACTCGCGGGTCGCGCGCTCATGCATCCAGGCGTTCCGGATGCTCGGCGCGCAGGTCACGGTCGCCGGGCCGCCGACGCTCGTGCCCGACGAGTTCGCGCAGCTCGGCGCGACGGTGGCCCACTCGATCGAGCGGCTGCGCGAGGCCGATGTCGTCTATGCGCTGCGAATGCAGCTAGAGCGCATGGAGGACTCGCTCCTGCCAACGCTACGCGAGTACACGCGGAACTTCCAGATCAACGCGCGCCGGCTCGGCGCGCGCCAGCTGCTGATGCACCCGGGCCCGGTCAACCGCGGCATCGAGGTCTCGGGCGAGGTGATCGACTCGCCGCAGTCGCTGATCACCGATCAGGTTGCCGCCGGGGTGGTCGTTCGCATGGCCGTCCTTTACGAAGTGCTGGCCGGGGAGCCGCCCGAAGCGCGACAACCAGACACCCAGTCGCCGGCCCTCGAGCCGCAAACCGCATGAGCAGGCTCGTCGCGGCGTCTCGCCCGCCGGCGGAGCTGCTGTTGCGCTCCGCGTACGTGATCGATCCGAACGCCGGCATCGACGGGGCGCACGACGTGCTCGTGCGCGACGGCGAGATCGCGGAGATCGGCGCGCCGTCGAGCCTGCCGGCCCCGGCCGGGGCGCAGGTCGTTGAGGCGGAGGGCAAGCACCTGTTCCCGGCGTTCGTCGACCCCCACGTCCACCTGCGAACGCCCGGGCAGGAGCACAAGGAGGATCTCGAGACCGGCACGCGGGCGGCCGCCGCGGGCGGGTACTGCGCGGTCGTCGCGATGCCGAACACCGACCCCGTGCTCGACCATCCGGCGCTCCTGCGCGGGCTGCTGATGGAGGCCCAGCGCGATGCCCGCGTCCCGGTTGGCTTCATGGCTGCGATCAGCGTTGGCCTGCGGGGCGAGCGGCTGAGCGAGATGAGCGAACTGCGCGACGTCGGGGCCGTGGGCTTCACCGACGACGGCAAACCCGTCGCCGACGCCGGCCTGCTGCGCCATGCGCTTCGCTACCAGCGGCTGTGCGGCGGCGTGATCGCCCTGCACGAGGAGGATCGCGCGCTCTCGGGCGCCGGTGTGATGCACGAGGGAGCGTTGTCGGTCGAGCTGGGTCTCGCCGGCATTCCCTCGATCTCAGAGTCGACGATGATCGCCCGCGACGCGCTGATCGCCGAGCACGAACAGGCCCGGGTTCACTTCCAGCACCTCTCGGCTTCAAGCTCCGTCGACGCCCTCGCCGCAGCCCGCGCCCGCGGCGTGAGGGTCAGCGGCGAGGTCACACCGCACCATTTGCTGCTGACCGACGAGGAGGTGCGCTCACTCGACTCCAACTTCAAGATGAACCCGCCGCTGCGCACGCGGGCGGACCGTGACGCGCTCGTCCGGGCGCTGCGCGAGGGGACGATCGAGTGCATCGCGACCGACCACGCACCGCACTCACCTGACGAGAAGAACGTCCCCTTCGAACAGGCGCCGATGGGCACGACCGGCCTGGAGAGCAGCTTCGCCGTGCTCTACACCGAACTCGTGCTGCCCGGCGTGATCGCCCTGGCGGTGCTGCTCGAGCGGCTCACCGCCGGTGCCCGCCTGCTCGAGCTGGACGTGCCGGCGATCGTCGTCGGACGCAGCGCGAATGTCTGCCTGATCGACCTCGAGGCGCAATGGACGATCGGCGAGGCCGGCTACGAGAGCCGCTCGTCCAACTGCTGCTTCGCCGGTCGCGTGGTTCGAGGCCGCAACCTGCTGACGCTCGCCGACGGCGCCGTCGCCTACCGCGAACGCGCGTTTGCCCTGAGCGCCGCATGAGCTACGTGCTGCTCGAGGACGGGGCCCGTTTCGACGGGGAGCCAGTCGGCGCGCCGGGAGCGGTCACCGGCGAGGTCGTCTTCAACACCGCGATGTCGGGCTATCAGGAGTCGATGACGGATCCCTCCTATGCGCGCCAGCTGATCACCTTCACCTACCCGCACATCGGCAACTACGGCGTCAGCGCGGCGGCGATGGAGTCAAGCCGGATCCACGCACGTGGCGCGATCATGCGCGCCGCGCGCAACCACACCGACCATGCGGGGGCGGCGCACGGCTGGCTCGACTGGCTCGCAGACGCCGGCGTGCCCGCGATCACCGATGTCGACACGCGCGCGCTCGTGCTCCACATCCGCGACGCAGGATCGATGCGCGGCGGGATCTTCCCCGCCGACTGCGACCCTCGCGATGCTGCCGCGATGATCGAGGCGGAGCCGTCGATGGTCAACCTCGACCTGGCCCGGGAGGTGACTGCGCCCGAGCCGTTCGACCTGCCGGCAACCGGCGCGCAGGACGGAGGGCCGACAATCGCGCTGCTCGACACCGGCGTGAAAGGCTCGATCGTCACGCACCTGCGGGCGCGCGGTGCGAACCTGCAGATCCACCCCTGCACGACCACCGCCGCGGCGCTGCTCGAGCGCTCTCCCGACGCCGTGATGCTCGTCAACGGCCCCGGCGACCCGGCTGCACTGGACTACATCGTCGCAACGGTCCGCGAGCTGGTGGGCCGGCTTCCGATCTTCGGGATCTGCCTCGGGCACCAGCTGCTCTGCCGCGCTGTCGGCCTGGACACCTACAAGCTGCGTTTCGGCCACCGCGGAGCCAACCACCCGGTCAAGGACCTGGAGACCGGGCGGATCGAGATCACGAGCCAGAATCACGGCTTCGCAGTGCTCGGTCCCGGCGGCGAGCGCACGATGGCCGCTGAGGAGCCGTTGCGCTGGGAGACCGCCTTTGGGCCGGCCGAGCTGACACACCTGAACCTCTACGACCGCACGGTCGAGGGTCTGCGGTTGCCGCAGGCGCGCGCGAGCACGGTCCAATATCACCCGGAGGCGGGCCCGGGTCCCCACGACGCGCTGCACCTGTTCGACCGCTTCCTGCGCGAGATCGGCGACTGATGGGGCGCCGCGAGGACCTGCGCCGGATCATGATCCTCGGCTCCGGCCCGATCGTCATCGGGCAGGCCGCGGAGTTCGACTACTCCGGCGCCCAGGCCTGCAAGGTGCTCGCCGAGGAGGGCTACGAGGTGATCCTCGTCAACTCGAACCCGGCGACGATCATGACCGATCCCGAGTTCGCGGCCGTCACCTACATCGAGCCCCTGCTACCCGGTCCGGTCAGCCAGATCATCGCGCGTGAGCGCCCCGACGCGCTGCTGCCGACGCTCGGAGGCCAGACCGCGCTGAATCTCGCCAAGGCACTGCACGAGGACGGAACGCTCGCGCGCCACGGCGTCGAGCTGATCGGCGCCAACTACGACGCGATCCGCCGGGCCGAGGACCGCGACCTGTTCCGCGAGACGATGCTCGCCGCCGGCCTGCGGGTGCCTCGCAGCGCGATCGCCACGAGCGTCGGCGAGGCGCTCGCCGCGCTCGAGCGGCTCGGGCTGCCGGCCATTGTGCGCCCGGCGTTCACGCTCGGCGGATACGGCGGCGGCATCGCGCGTACCCGGGAGGAGTACGAGCTGGTCGTGGCGGGCGGTATCGCCGCCTCGCCGATCGGGCAGGTGCTGGTCGAGGAGTCGGTGCTCGGCTGGGGCGAGTTCGAGCTGGAGCTGATGCGCGATCGCAATGACAACGTCGTGATCGTCTGCTCGATCGAGAACATCGATCCGATGGGCGTGCACACCGGCGACTCGGTCACCGTCGCCCCGCAGCAGAGCCTCAGCGACGACACCTATCAGCGGCTGCGCGATCAGGCGATCGCCGTGATCCGCGCGGTCGGCGTCGAAACGGGCGGCGCGAACGTGCAGTTCGCGGTGCAGCCACAGACCGGCGAGATCGTGGTGATCGAGATGAACCCGCGGGTGTCGCGCTCGTCGGCGCTCGCGTCCAAGGCGACCGGATTCCCGATCGCGAAGATCGCGGCTCGCCTCGCCGTCGGCTACGCGCTCGAGGAGATCGCCAACGACATCACGCTCGCGACACCGGCGAGCTTCGAGCCGACGATCGACTACGTCGTCGTGAAGTGGCCACGGTTCGCCTTCGAGAAGTTCCACGGCGTCGACGCCGGCCTGACGACGCACATGAAGTCGGTCGGGGAGGCGATGGCGATCGGGCGCACCTTCGGCCAGGCGTTCATGAAGGCGATGCGCTCCCGCGAGCTGGACGTCCAGCCCAACGTCGATGTCCCGCTGGCGGAGCTGCTGGAGCGCGTCTCGCAGCCGGGCGCGAGCCGCTACGACGAGCTGCTGGAGGCTCTGCGGCGCGGCGCAACGATCGAGCAGTGCAGCGAGCGCACGGCGATCGACAACTGGTTCCTGCACGAGTTCGCGGCGCTCGCCGCCGATCCGCAGGCCCCGTTCGCGGGTGTCCGCAGCTTCAAATCCGTCGACACCTGCGCCGCCGAGTTCGCCGCGACGACGCCGTATTACTACTCGGCCTGGGAGCGCGCGGATGCCGACGGCAACGCTCGCCACGAGGTGACCCGCGGCAGCCGGCCGAGCGTTGTGATCCTCGGCTCGGGACCCAACCGCATCGGCCAGGGGATCGAGTTCGACTACTGCTGCGTGCACGCCGCGATGACGGTTCGCGAGCTCGGCCGCGACGCCGTGATGATCAACTGCAACCCCGAGACCGTGTCGACTGACTACGACACCTCGGACCGCCTCTACTTCGAACCGCTGACGCTGGAGGACGTGCTCGCGGTGATCGAGCTCGAGCAGCCCGAGGGCGTGATAGTTCAATTCGGCGGCCAGACGCCGCTGCGCCTGGCGGCGGGTCTCGAACGCGCCGGCGTCCGCCTGCTGGGCACGAGCGTAGACGCGATCGACATCGCCGAGGATCGTGGGCGTTTCGGCGAGTTGCTCGTCCGGCTCGGCTACCAGGCGCCGCCGTACGCGACCGCCGGCACCGTCGAGGAAGCGCTGGCGGCCGCAGCCGCGGTCGGCTTCCCGCTGCTCGTGCGCCCGAGCTACGTGCTCGGCGGCCGCGCGATGGAGATCGTTTACTCGCCCGAGGACCTCGCCGGCTACCTGGATCGCTCCGAGGCCCGCACGGACGGGCGGGCGATCTTCCTCGACCATTTCCTCGAGAACGCGATCGAGGTCGACGTCGACGCGCTGTGCGACGGCCGCGAGGTTGTGATCGGAGGGATCATGCAGCACGTCGAGGAGGCCGGCATCCACTCCGGCGACTCCGCCTGCGTGCTGCCGCCGCACTCGCTTGGCGACGAGATGCTCGAGCGGATCCGGGAGCAGACGGCCGGCATCGCTCTCGAGCTCGGGGTCGTCGGGCTGCTCAACGTGCAGTTCGCCGTCGTCTCGGCCGGGGCCCGGCCCGGCGCTGAGCTCTTCGTGATCGAAGCCAACCCGCGCGCTTCGCGCACGGTCCCATTCGTCTCGAAGGCCGTCGGAGTTCCGCTCGCCAAGCTCGCCTGCCGGCTGATGCTCGGCGAGTCGCTGGCCTCGCTGCATTTGCCGGCCGATCTGATGCGCAGCGGCTACGTCGCCGTCAAGGAGGCGGTGCTGCCGTTCAACCGCTTCTTCGGCGCCGACTCGCTGCTCGGCCCCGAGATGCGCTCGACCGGCGAGGTGATGGGGATCGCGACCGACTTCCCGACGGCCTTCGCCAAGGCCGAGGCCGCGGCAGGCTCGGCGCTCCCCGACGGCGGCACGGTGTTCATCACCGTGACCGACAGCGACAAGGCGGCCGGGGCCGGGATCGCCGCGCAGTTGCACGACCTCGGCTTTCGGATCGTTGCCACAGGCGGCACGGCGCAGGCGATCGAGCGCATGGGCATCCCGGTGACGACGCTGCGCAAGGTGGCTGATGGGTCCCCGCACGTCGTCGACGCGATCGCCGGCGGGGAGGTGGATCTCGTGATCAACACCCCGACCGGCTCGGGCGCGCGCTCGGACGGCTGGGAGATCCGCCGGGCCGCGGTTTCCCGCGGGATTCCGTGCATCACCACGCTGTCCGGCGGCCAGGCGGCTGCGCGCGCGATTCGCGCGGCGCGGGCGGGCGAGCCGGCGGTGCGCTCGCTGCAGGAGTGGCACGCGAGGTGAGCGCTCCGCCCGGGCGCCGTCGCGTGGCGGTGCGCCATCGGCGCACCTATGGGCCCTACGTCGTGCTCGGAGCGCTCGACTCCGCGGCGCGGGCGCAGCCCGGTCAGTTCTACATGCTCGCGAGTGCCGAACGCTGGGGCGGAGGCGAGGGGGAGCGGCCCTACCTCGCGCGTGCGGTGTCGGTTATGGCGGTCGCGGACGACGGTCTGACAGAGTTCCTGCTGGAGGACGTAGGGCCGGGCACCAGGCGCCTGTGTGAGGCGCAGCCGGGGGAGGAGCTTCTCGTCCTCGGACCGCTCGGGCACGGCTTCGGGGCGCCCGGCGCGGACGTGGCGCCGCTGCTGGTAGGTGGCGGGATCGGCGTCGCCCCCCTTGTCGCCGTCCAGCGAGCCTGGGGCGGAACGGCGGTGCTCGGCTTCCGCGACGGCGATCACGCCAGGGGCGGCGAGCTCTTCGACGAGCCGCTCATCGCGACCGACGACGGCTCGGCGGGTCACCACGGCTTGGTCGGCGATCTGCTCGAAGCCGAGCTCGCGAAGCAACGGCGGCCGGTCTACGCCTGCGGACCGCCGGCCATGCTCGACGATGTCCGCCGGCGCGCCGCGAGCTACGAGGTGGCGTCACAGCTCGCGCTCGAGGCGCCGATGGCATGCGGCTTCGGTGCCTGCTACGGATGCGTCGTCGCGACCGTCGACGGCTACCGGCGCGTCTGTGTCGACGGTCCCGTGTTCGACGGGGCGCTGCTGGCATGATCGAGTTCGCCGGCCTGCGGCTCCGCCACCGGGTGATCAACGCGTCCGGCTGCTTCGATGTGCTCGCCGCGGCGCGCGTGTTCGGGGATGAGCTCTTCGCGGAGTTCCCGTTCGCCGCCTACGTATCGAAGACGATCACGCTGAGCGCCCGCGACGGCAACCCGCCGCCGCGGCTGTGGGAGAGCGCGGCGGGGCTGATCAACTCGATCGGGCTGCCCAACCGCGGGCTGCGCGCATATCGCGAGGCGGACCTGCCCGCGCTAGCCGGCGTGCTGCCGGTGCCGCTGATCACCAACGTCATGGGCTCGACGCCCGAGGAGGTCGGCGAGCTCATCGACGCCCTGGAGGTGGAGCCGGCGGTGGCGGCGATCGAGCTCAACGTGTCCTGCCCGAACGTCGCTACCGGCCTGGACATCGGCGCCGACCCGGCGGGCCTCGAGGCGCTGCTGCGCCATGTGCGACCGCGCAGCTCCAAACCGCTGATCGTGAAGCTGACACCCAACACCGCCGACGTTGCGGCGTGCGCGGCCGGCGCGCAGGCCGGCGGCGCCGACGCCGTGTCGCTGATCAACACGCTGCGGGCGCTCGCGCTCGCCCCCGACGGCTCGGGCGCCTGGCTGGGGGGCGGCAGCGGCGGCCTCTCGGGGCCCGCGATCCGCACCGTCGCGCTCGCGCAGGTCGCGCAGGTCGCGCGGCGCGTCACGATCCCGATCGTCGGGATGGGCGGCGTGGCGAGCGGCGCGGACGCGCGCGATCTCATCGACGTGGGAGCGACATTGGTGGCCGTGGGCACCGAGAGCTTCCGCGATCCGGCCGCCGGCGGGCGAATCGCGCGTGAACTCGAGCGGGCTTTTGCGCAAATTGGGGGATGATTCGCGGCCCGGTCCCACCCTTAAGATAAAACGCCTGCAAAGTGCCGGAAATAGCTCAAGTGAGCTGAAGGCGGCTGAACCTCTACTGGAGGTTTAGGTGAATTCCACGGACAGCGCTTGCATGGCGGCGCGCAGACGATAGACTCGCCGCCCATGTCGCTCGGTCAGCAGACGCTCCAAAAGGGTCCCGGCACGCCGGAGCGTTCGTTCAATCAGCGCATGGATGCGCTGGCCAGAGCGAACGAGATCCGCTCACAGCGCGCGCAGCTGAAGCGGGACCTCAAGGCGGGTCGCCACTCCATCCATCAGCTGCTGCTGGACCCGCCGGAGTTCCTTGAAACCGCCAAGGTATTCGACATGCTGCTCGCCGTCCCGAAATACGGGCGCGTGAAAGTCAACAAGATCCTCACGCACTGCCGCATCTCGCCCAGCAAGACGATCGGCGGCCTGTCCGAGCGCCAGCGCGCCGAGCTGGTCTCGATGCTCCACCGCTGATCGCGACGCGCGACGCGCAGCCGCGATCACCGGGGCGCCGTCGCAGGAGCGGCCGAAGCGCGGCATAACGATCACCGGGGCGCCGTCGCAGGAGCGGCCGAAGCGCGGCATAAGCTTCGCGCTCGCGCATGGGCGCCGTATTCGTCATCACGGGCCCCTCGGGGGTCGGCAAGGGCACGTTGATCGCGGCGCTGCGCGAGCGCCATCCCGAGCTCGAACTGTCGGTGTCGGCGACCACGCGCGCGCCGCGGCCGGGCGAGCAGGACGGCGTCGCCTACCACTTCCTGACAGACGAGGACTTCGACCGCCGCCTCACGGCCGGCGAGTTCGTCGAGCACGCGAGCTACGCCGGGTATCGCTACGGGACGCTGCGGGCGGAGCTCGAGCGGCGCGCCCGTGGCGGCGCGCCGGTGGTGCTCGAGATCGAGCTGGCCGGGGCGCGCCAGGTTCGCAGCGCGCTGGCCGACGCGGTCGCGATCTTCATCGCGCCGCGCTCGCTCGAACAGCTGCGCGAGCGCCTCGCGGGCCGCGGCGCGGAGGATCGCGAGGCGATGGCGCGGCGCCTTGCGATAGCCGAGACGGAGCTCGCGGCGCGCGACGAGTTCGCCTTCGTCGTCGTCAACGATTCGCTGGCGCGCGCGAGCGACGAACTGGACGAGATCTACCTGCGGTACACTGGTTGAGTGATATCTCCCCGCATCGACAAGTTGCTTGAGCACGTGGACTCGAACTACGCGAGCGTCATCGTCGCCGCCAAGCGCGCACGCCAGATCAACTCCTACTACCAGAACCTCGGGGAGGGGAGCTTTGACGAGTTCCCGCCGCCGATGGTTGACACCGGCTCGAAGAACTACCTCACGATCGCACTCGAGGAAGTAGCAGCCGGCAAGCTGAAGTACCACTACCGGTAGCAGCGGCCCTGATGGCCCGGCTGCTGCTCGGGGTGAGCGGTGGGATCGCCGCCTACAAGGCGCTCGAGGTGGTGCGCTTGGCGACGGCGGCCGGCCACAGCGTGCGCGTGATCCAGACAGCCAACGCGCAGCGCTTCGTCGGGGCCGCGTCGTTTGCGGCACTGAGCGGCGCCCCGGTGCTCACCGACGAGTTCGAGCGCGACCCGCTGCGCGGCGCCTTCCCCGGCGACGCGATCCCCAGCCACGACCCGGCCGGCCACCTCGCGCTGAGCACGGCGGCCGACGTCTTCCTGATCGCGCCCGCGTCGGCCAACACGATCGCCAAGCTCGCCCACGGCCACGCCGACAATCTGCTGAGCGCCGCGGCGCTGGCCACCGCCGCCCCACTGATCCTCGCGCCGGCGATGAACGACCGGATGTGGGCCAACCCTGCGACCCAGGCCAACATCGCAGTGCTGCGCGAGCGCGGGATAGAGGTGCTCGAGCCAGCCACGGGGCGCCTGGCCACGGCCGGCGAATGGGGGCCCGGCCGGCTGCCGGAGCCGGCGCAGCTGCTCGCCGCGGTCGACGCGCGGTTGCGCGGCGGGAGCTGGAGCGCCACGCGCACGCTCGTGACCGCCGGGGGCACCCGCGAGCCGATCGACGCGGTCCGCTACATCGGCAACCGCTCCTCCGGGCGGATGGGCTTCGCGCTCGCCGCCGCGGCCGCGGCCCGCGGATCGCAGGTCGTCGTCGTCGCCGCGAACGTGTCGCTACCGCGCGCCGGCGGGATTCGCTACATCGACGTCAGCACCGCCGCGGAGCTGGCGGCGGCCTGCGAGGAGGAGTTCACCGGCGCCGATATCCTGCTCATGTGCGCCGCGGTCGCGGACTTTCGCCCGGCGGCGCCAGTGGCGGGCAAGATCGCGAAGGGGCAGGGCCTCGAGCTCGAGCTCGAGGCGACCGCCGATGTGCTCAGCACACTGGCGGCGCGGCGGCGCGAAGGGCAGACCGTGGTCGGCTTCGCGGCTGAGCACGGCCCGGGCGGGCTCGCGCGGGCGAGGGGGAAGCTGGCCGCCAAAAGCATTGATGCGATCGTCTGCAACGACGTCTCGCAGGCCGGCGTCGGCTTCGACGCCGAGCGCAACGCGGTCACGATCATCACAGCGGACGGCGAGCGCGAGGTCGGGCCGGCCGCGAAACGCGAGGTCGCCGAGGCGGTGCTCGACGCGGTCGAAGCGCTTCGCGGATGACCTCGCCAGGGCGCATTTTTGCCTTGCTCCGAGAGTGCTATTCTCGGTGAGTACCGCCTGTGCAGCGATGTTGGCGGTTCGTCGAAGTGGGCACAAGCCCGCTTTTTTTTCGTCATGGAACAGCTACAAACAGATATCGAGCAGCGTTTGGAGGCCGCCGAGCCGCAGCTAGAAGTGCTGCTCGTCGAGCGCTCCGGCGACACGCTGCGAATCTTCATCGACCATCCCGACGGCGTGACGCTCGCGCTGTGCGAGCGCGTCACGCACGCGCTCGGAGACCTCCGCGAAAGCTATGCGCTGGAGGTCAGCTCGCCCGGCCCCAAGCGCCCGCTGACCAAGCCCGAGCACTTTCAGCGCTTCGTCGGCCGTCGCGCCCGCGTACGTGTCGCTGCGTGCGCGGGGGTGAGCGAGCCGGGCAGCGTGGTCGGCGAACTGATCGGCGCCAGTGCGCAGGAAGTCACCCTCGCCGCGCCGGAGGGGATCGTCGCGATCCCCTACGCCGCGATCAAGCGGTCCCATCTGGTGGAGGAGTAGGCACATGTCACGTGAGATCCTGGATGCGATGAACGCGCTCGCGCGCGAGAAGGGCATCGAGCCCGAGAAGCTGATGGTCGCGCTCGAGGACGCACTGCTGTCGGCCTACAAGAAGCAGCCCGGCTCGGCCAAGTACGCGCGGGTCGAGATCGACCGCGAGACGGCCGATTTTCGCGTGATCGAGCTGATCATCCCGGAGCGCCTCGAGGCGCATCTGATCGTCGAGACGATCGACGAGGCGACGACGATCGACCCGGAGACGGGGGAGATGCGCGAGCCCGAGGACCCCGAGATCGACCCGGCCAAGTTCGAGCAGTACCGCGACCAGATCGAGGAGCGCGACGTGACACCCGGCGACTTCGGGCGGATCGCCGCCCAGACCGCCAAACAGGTGATCCTGCAGCGCATCCGCGAAGCCGAGCGCGACATGATGTATGAGGAGTACCGCGACCGCGTCGGCGAGCTGATCACCGGCATCGTGCAGCAGTCCGACTCGCGCTACACGCTGGTTCAGCTGCGCGAGCGCGTGGAGGCGCTGCTGCCGAAGTCCGAGCAGGTCGACGGCGAGCGCTACGACCACTCGCAGCGGATCAAGGCCGTGATCAAGGAGGTCTCGCCCTCGACGAAGGGGCCGAGCATCATCGTTTCGCGCCGCGACTCGGAACTGATCAAGAAGCTGTTCGAGCTGGAGGTCCCCGAGATCGCCGACGGCCTGGTCGAGATCGCCGGTGTCGCGCGCGAGCCGGGCTACCGCTCGAAGATCGCTGTCATCTCCCACGTGGACGGCGTCGATCCGGTCGGCGCCTGCGTCGGCCCGCGCGGCTCGCGCGTGAGGATGGTCGTCTCCGAGCTGCGCGGCGAGAAGATCGACATCATTCCCTACAACGACGAGCCGGCGCGCTTCGTCGCCAAGGCGCTTTCCCCGGCGCGCGTGCGGGAGGTGCTGGTCGACGACGCAGCCAAGCAGGCGACGGTGATCGTCCCCGACGATCAGCTTTCGCTCGCGATCGGCCGCGAGGGCCAGAACGCGCGCCTCGCGGCGCGGCTCACGGGTTGGCGCGTGGACATCAAGTCTGAGAGCGAGTTCGCCGCCGAGGAGGCCGAGCAGGGCTACGGCGAGCAGCTCGAGGCCTCCGGCCGCTGCGCGGCGGTGATGAGCAACGGCCGCCGCTGCCCGAACGCGTCCCTGCCCGGCTCGCGCTACTGCGGCCTGGAAGCTCACCAGGCGCTCGAGGTCGCCGGCGAGGCTCCCGTCGCAGCCGTGCCTTCGCCCGCCGCCGCCGTCCCTCCGCCCGCCGCCGCGGGGCCGGCGTCATAGCCGCCTCGCAGCCGCCGCTGCGGCGCTGCGCAGGGTGCGGACGACGAGCGCCAAAGCACGAGCTCGTGCGCCTGGCGATCAGCGACGGCGTGCTGCGCATCGACCGCGACCAGCGCATGCCGGGACGGGGCGCCTACGTCTGCTCTGATGCCTGCCTCGTGCGCTCGCGCCGCCGTGGCGGCCTGCAACGCTCATTTCGCCGCTCGTTCTCGATTGACGCACAGACCGTAGAATCGGTGGTCTGATGGCAAAGAAACGCGTGCATGAGATCGCAAAGGCGCAGGGGCTGAGCACCAAGGAGCTGCTGGCCAGGCTTGCGGCCGCCGGAATCGAGGCCAAGGCCGCGGCGTCGAGCGTCGACGAGGACCTTGCGCTCACAGCGCTCGCGAGCAACGGCGCCGCCGCAGCGGCGAAGCCCGCCGCGGCGCCCGTCGCCCCGGCCGCCAAGCCGGCGGCGAAGGTCGCTGCCAAGCCGCGCGCCGCCGCGGAGCAGGCGCCCGCCGTCCCGGCGCCGGCGCCCAAGGCCGCGACCGCGTCCGCGCCGGAGCGCGCGGCCACGCGCGCCGCCGCTCCCGCTTCGGCGAGCGCACCCGCTGCCGCCGCGCAGACCGCCGCCCCCGCCGGCGAGCCCGCGAAGCCGCTGTCGGAGGCGGACTTCGCTGGGGAATCCTCGCCGGGCGAGGCTGCGCGGGCGGCCGAGGCGAATCGCTCGCGCCCGACGCGCGACTCGCGCACGGGCGAGCAGCGCCCCGGCGCCGTCGGCCCGGGCGGGCGCCGGCGTGTCGTGATCGACTCGCAGGCTTCGCGCCGCCAGGCCGGCGGACCCGCCAGCCAGCCGGTGCGGCGCCCGCCGCGGCGGGGACGGCGCCGGCGCGGTACCTATGACGACACGATCACGCCGATCGACGAGGTCGCGCGCGGCGCGACCGACCTGATCCGGATCAACTCCGGCTCGACCGTCAAGGGCGTCGCCGAGTACTTCGGCGTCGCCGTCCCTGAGGTGATCCGCAAGCTGATGAGCCTCGGCGAGATGGCGACCCTCACACAGACCCTGACCGACGAGGCGATCACGGTCCTCGCCACCGAGTTCGGCAAGGACATCGAGATCGTCCACGCCGCCGACGACCTGGTCGGCGAGCCGGTCTTCGACGACGACGAGGAGACCCTCGCGGCACGGCCTCCGGTCGTAACGATCATGGGCCACGTCGATCACGGCAAGACCTCGCTGCTTGACGCGATCCGCCAGACCGAGGTCGCCAAGGGCGAGGCCGGCGGGATCACACAGCACATCGGCGCCTACCAGGTCCGCCACAACGGCAAGGCGATCACCTTCCTCGACACCCCGGGCCACGAGGCCTTCACCGCGATGCGCGCGCGCGGCGCCCGCGTCACCGACATCGCCGTGATCGTGGTCGCGGCCGACGACGGCGCCAAGCCGCAGACCGATGAGGCGATCGACCACGCCCGCGCCGCTGATGTGCCGATCATCGTCGCCGTCAACAAGATCGACAAGGAGGGGGCGCAGCCGGACCGCGTCCGCACCGAGATGACCACGCGCGGCCTGCAGCCCGCCGAGTGGGGCGGGGACGTCGAGTTCGTCGACGTCTCGGCGAAGACCCACCAGGGACTCGAGGAGCTGCTCGACACGATCCAGGTGGTCGCCGACCTCGAGGATCTGCGCGCCAACCCGCAGGCCGACGCCTCGGGCGTGGTGATCGAGTCGCGCCTGGACCCCGGCCGCGGGCCGGTCGTCACGCTGCTGGTCTCGCGCGGCACGCTGCACATCGGCGACGCTCTGGTCGCCGGCGCGAGCGTCGGGCGGGTGCGCGCGATGAACGACTTCCTCGGCACGCGCTCGAAGTCCGCCGGGCCGGGCGAGCCGGTCGAGGTGCTCGGCTTCGACGGCGTGCCGGAGGCCGGCGAGTACGCCTACGTGGTCGAGAACGAGCGCCGCGCGCGCCAGCTCGCCAGCCAGCGCGCGACGCGCCTGAAGACCGAGGCGCTGGCGCGCCGCTCGGGCCGCAAGATCTCGCTCGAAGACGTCTTCAAGCTGGCCCAGGAGGGCACGGTCAAGGAACTCAACCTCGTGCTCAAGGGCGACGTGTCGGGCTCCGTCGAGGCGGTCGAGGACGAGATCGCCAAGCTGCCCCAGAACGAGGTCTCGGTCAACATCATCCACCGCGGCGTCGGCGGCATCACCGAGTCCGACGTGATGCTCGCTGCCGCCTCCGACGCGGTGATCCTGGCCTTCAACGTGCGGCCGGTCGGCGACGCCCGGGCGCTCGCCGAGCGCGAGGGGATCGAGATTCGCGGCTACTCGGTCATCTACCGCGCGATCGACGAGCTGCGGGCCGCGATGCAGGGCATGCTCGAGCCCGACGAGGTCGAGGACACCGTCGGCCAGGTCGAGGTGCGCCAGACCTTCCGCGCATCGCGGATCGGAACGATCGCAGGCTGTTTTGTGACTGAAGGGAAGGTGACGCGCGGGGCGAAGGTTCGCGTCGTGCGCGACGGCACCGTGATCAACGAGACGACCATCGGCAGCCTCAAGCGCTTCAACGAGGACGCGCGCGAGGTGGCCAGCGGCTTCGAGTGCGGGATCGTGCTCGCGAACTTCCAGGACATCAAGGCCGGCGACGTGCTCGAGGTCTACGAGACGCGCAAGGTGGAGCGCGCGCTCGCCTGAGCGGTGAGCCGAGCCGGGGGCTAGTATGGCTGGGGAGCGCATGCGCCGGGTTGACGAGGCGATTCGCCAAGTCCTCGCGGACGCGCTCGCCGGAGAGCTGTCAGACCCACGGTTCGGATTCATCACGGTGACCGACGTCAAGACAAGCCCAGACCTGCGCGGCGCCCGCGTGTTCGTGAGCGTGCTCGGCGACGACGACGCCCGGTCGGACTCGCTCGCGGCGCTGGAGAGCGCCCACGGCCTGCTGCAGGGCCGGATCGCCGGCGAGCTGTCGCTCAAGCGCACGCCGAGACTGGAGTTCGTCTACGACTCGACGACCGACCGTGCGCTGCGCGTCGAGTCGCTGCTGCGTGAGCCGCGGTGACCGAGGCGACGTCACTCGCGCTCAGCGCGCGCGAGCAGGTGCTGCAGGCGATCGCCGACGGGGACCGCTTCGCAGTCGTCACGCACGAGAACGTCGACGGGGACGCGCTCGGCTCGCTGATCGCCATGCAGGGGCTGCTGCGCGCGCTCGGCAAGGACTCGGTGATCGTGATCGCTCCGGAGGAGTTCCCGCTGCCGCCCGAGTATCGCTTCTTCTCGCTGGACGGGCTGAGCACCAAGGCGCCCGGGGATCTCGGGACCCGCACCACGATCTTCCTCGACTGCGGCAACCTCGACCGCAACCCGCTCGCCGCGATGCGCGAGGCCGAGCCGCTGATCAACATCGACCACCACCACGACAACACCCGCTTCGGCACGATCAACCACGTCGTCGAGGAGGCCTCCTGCACGGCCGAGATCGTCTGGGACCTGATGGGCGGCCTCGGCGTCGAGATCTCACCGACGATCGCCGAGGCGCTCTACGTCGGCCTGCTCACCGACACCGGGCGCTTCTCCTATGACAGCACCACGCCGCGGGCCCACCTGATGGCCGCCGAGCTGATCGGGGCGGGTGTCGACGTCGGGCGCATCTACCGCCAGATCTACGAGGACACGCCGCTCGCCAAGCTCGAGCTGCTGGGGCGCGCGCTGGGGGCCACGAGGCGCTTCGACGCCGAGCGGCTGATGGTCGCCGTGCTGACCGGGGAGGACTTCGCCGAGACCGCCGCCGACGACAGCTACGCGGAGGGGATCGTCGATCACCTGCGCGCCGTCAAGGACACCAAGGTCGCGGCGCTGATTCGCGAGGTCTGCAGCGGCGGGCGCGTGGGGGCGCACAAGGTGTCGCTGCGCGCCAGCGACGACGACGTGGACGTTTCCGCGATCGCACGCGCCTTCGGCGGCGGCGGGCACCGTCGCGCGGCGGGCTTCACGAGCGAGCTGCCGGTCGGCGAGCTGATCGACGCGATCCGCGCGCAGGTTTGAATCGCGACTGCGCGCCGGGCATCCTGCTGGCCGACAAGCCCGCCGGGATAACCTCGCACGACATGATCGCCCGCGTCCGCCGCGCGCTGGGCGTGCGGCGCGTCGGGCACGCCGGCACGCTTGACCCGTTCGCTACCGGCCTGCTGATCGTGCTGGTGGGACGGGCGACGCGGCTCGCGCGCTTCTTCGTGCCGCTGGTGAAGACCTACGAGGTGGAGGTCCAGCTCGGAGCGACCTCCACGACCGGGGACCCCGAGGGCGAGATCGTCCACACGGGCGTGGTGCCGGCGGCGCTGTCGCTGCCGCTCGGAACGCTGCGCCAGCGCCCGCCCGCCCACTCGGCCGTCAAGATCGACGGCGAGCGGGCCTACGTGCGAGCGCGCCGCGGCGAGGATGTGGCGACCACCGAGCGCGAGGTGACGGTGTTCGAGTCAAGCGTGCTGTGGCGCGAGGGCGACCGCGCCGCGCTGCGGTTCGTCTGCTCCTCGGGCACCTACGTGCGCTCATTGGTCGCCGATCTCGGCGACGCCTACTGCCTGGCGCTGCGGCGCCTCGCGATCGGCCCGTTCCTGGCGCAGGACGCCTGGCCGGGGGAGGGTGTCGCGGCTCCGGTGGATATCGCCGCCGCCTGGGGGCGCTTCGGCGAGACGCTCTCACTCGATGAGCGCGACGCCGACGCCGCCGCGCACGGGCGGGCGATCGAGAGCCGCGGGCTCGCCGGCCCGGTCCTGCTGACCGACGCCGCGGGGCAGGCTGTCGCGGTCGCCGCTGAGCGCGACGGGGCGCTGCGGGTGCAGGTCGGACTCAGAGGCCAATAGGCTTCGCCGCGCGATGCGCCGGACCCCTCGACCGCGATGCGCCTGACCGAGTTCACCGACGCGGAGCCCCGCGGCGGCTCGGTGGCGGTCGGCACCTTCGACGGCGTGCATCTCGGCCACCGCGAGGTGATCGAGGGCTCGGACACGGTGCTGACCTTCGAGCCCCACCCGGTCGCGGTGATTGCGCCATCGCGCATGCCGAAGCTCCTGACGACGCTCGAGCGCAAGGCCGAGATCATCGCCTCACTCGGCGTCGGCGAACTGATCGTGGTCCGCTTCGACGCGCGGTTCGCCGCTCACAGCCCGGCGCGGTTCGTCGACGAGGTGCTGGTGGCGAAGCTGGCCGCGCGCACCGTGTCGGTGGGTGAGAACTTCCGCTTCGGCGCGGGGGCGCAGGGCGATGCCCGGACGCTCGCCACCGACGCGCGCTTTGACGCTCGCATCGTCGCGCTGCGCGAGGTCGACGGCGAAATCGTCTCCTCGAGCCGCATCCGTTCGCTGATCGCGGCCGGCGAGGTGGCCCGCGCCGCCGTGCTGCTGGGCGGCCCGTATGAGCTGCGCGGCGTCGTCGTCGGCGGCGATCGCCGCGGCCGCGAACTGGGCTTCCCCACGGCCAACATCGTCCCGCCCGAGGGCCTCGCGTGCCCCGGCCACGGCGTCTACGCGTGCCTTGCGGACGGCCGCCCGGCGGCGGTCAGCATCGGCGTGCGGCCGACCTTCGGCAGCGGCCGCGCAGAGCTGATCGAGGCCTACGTGATCGACTTCGACGGTGACCTCTACGGGAGCGAGCTGAGGCTCTCGTTCCTTGAGCGGCTGCGCGGCGAGCGGCGCTTCGAGAGCGTGGAGTCGCTGGTCGAAGCGATGCACGCAGACGTTGCGCGCGCACGCCAGATCTGCGCCGGCGTCCTGGGCTGATCGCCCGCTCTGCTACCGTTCACGGCCGTCGATGACCCTGACAACTGAACGCAAGCGCGAGCTCACCGCGCAATACGGCGCGAACGAGCACGACACCGGCAACGTCAAGGTTCAGATCGCGCAGCTCACCGAGCGGATCAACCAGCTCACCGAGCACCTGCGCGAGCACAAGCGCGACCACCACTCGCGGCGTGGCCTGCTGATGCTGGTCGGCAGCCGCCGGCGCTTCCTCAACTACCTGCAGCGCAACGACCTCGAGGGTTACCGCGAGCTGATCAAGGCTCTCGGGCTGCGCAGGTGAGCGTGCTCGCGGCCGGCACGCCGGCGCCGCGGTTCACGTTGAAGACGGCGGACGAGGAGCCGTTCACGCAGGCGGATCTGCTGGGCAAGACCAGCGTCCTGGTCTTCTATCCCTACGCCTTCACGCCGGTCTGCAGCGACCAGCTGACGCTCTACGAGGAGGTCCTGCCGGATCTCGCGGAGCGCGGCGCGACGATCTATGCGATCTCGACCGACGCGGTCCACTCGCAGACCGCCTTCAGCCAGAAGCTGGGCAGCTCGATCGCCCAGCTCTCGGACTTCGAGCCCAAGGGCGCGACGTGCGCCGCGTTCGGGGTCCTGCACGAGGACGGCCACCCGCAGCGCGCGCTCGTGATCGTCGACTCGGACGCGATCGTGCGCTGGAGCTACCAGGCGCCGTCGCTGTCGGATCTGCCGGGCGCGAACCTGATCTTCGACGGGCTCGAGGAGCTTTAGGGGAAGTTCGTGCAGGTGGGGCATGGCTGTGCCCTCAGTGGGTGCCCCATTGGAGGTTGGCGCATGCGCCAACCTCGGGATCCGTGCATGCACGGATCCCAACAACACGGACCGCTAGCCTAGGCGGCAGTGAGCGACCTTCGCAGCGCCCCGGCGCCGCCGATCGGTGCGGACGACCACCTGCGCGGGGATCCCGGCTGGCCGGCGGTGATCCTCTACGCCGACTTCACCTGCCCGCGCTGCGCGCTGGCGCACGCGCGGCTGCGCGATGAGCCGCTGCGGGTGGCGTTTCGCCACTTCGCGATCGCCGCCAAGCATCCCCGGGCGGTGGCGCTGGCGTGCGCGGCCGAGGCCGCCGGTCTGCAGGGGCGCTTCTGGGAGCTGCACGACGCGCTGTTCGCCGATCCCGCCCACATCGACGACCCGCACCTCTGGGCGCACGCAGGCTCACTCGGGCTCGATCTCGAGCGCTTCGAGCGTGACCGGCGCTCGCCGGAGGTGGCGGCGCGCGTGCGCGATCAGACGCGCGCCGGCATCCGCGCCGGTGTCGCGGTCACGCCGACGCTGATCGCCGGGCGCACGTTTGCGCCCGGTCCCCCCGACGCCGAGCTGATCGCCCGCCTGACCGGGTAGCATCAAGGGATCCCTTAACAGGAAAAAGACCAGCAAGCTCCGCCGCCGAAGGCGGACAGGAAGGTAATTACATGAGCAGTAACACCGTCACCCGGCTCTCCGTGGAGATCGCCGGGAGCGAGATCTCGTTCGAGACCGGACGGATCGCAAAGCAGGCAGGCGGGGCCGTCGTGGTCCGCCAGGGCGACACGATGGTCCTCGCGACCGCGACCGCCGGAAATCTCCGCGACACCGACTTTCTCCCGCTCACCGTCGACGTCGAGGAGCGGATGTATGCCGCGGGGAAGATCCCCGGCTCGTTCTTCAAGCGCGAGGGCCGCGCCGGTGAGAAGGGCACGCTCACGGCGCGGATGATCGACCGCCCGATCCGGCCGCTGCTCCCCAAGAGCTGGCGCTACGAGACCCAGATCGTCGCGATGCCGCTGTCGGTGGACCACGTCCACCCCTACGACATCCTCGCGATGAACGGCGCCTCCGCGGCGCTGATGATCTCCGATATCCCGCTGGCGACGCCCGTCGGCGCCGTGCGGATCGGCAAGATCGACGGAAACTTCGTCGTCAACCCGCGCGAGGAGGACCTGCTCGGGGCCAGCGAACTCGAACTGACCGTCGCCGGGACCGAGGATGCGATCCTGATGGTCGAGGCCGGCGCGCGGGAGATTCCCGAAGCCGAGATCCTCGACGCGCTGGACATCGCCCACGGCGAGATCAAGAAGCTCTGCGCGCTGCAGCGCGAGCTCGCCGAGAAGGTCGGCAAGGCCAAGCTCGAGGTCGTCGTACCGGCGGTCGACAGCAGCCTGGCGGACGCCGTGCGCTCAGTTCACGGCGCCGCGCTCGACGCCGCCACGCAGGTGGCCGACAAGCTCGAGCGCCAGGCGGCGACCAAGGCTGTCGAGACCGCCGTGCTCGAGCAGCACGCCGGCGACCCCGACAGCGAGGGCTACGCGGAGCGCCGCGCCGCGGCGCAACTGGTGTTCGACAAGCTCGAGCGCTCGATTATCCGCGAGCGCATCGCCGTGCACAAGAAGCGCCCGGACGGTCGTGCCGCGGGCGAGATCCGCGACATCACGATCGAGGTGGGCGTGACGCCGCGCACGCACGGCTCGGCGCTCTTCACGCGCGGCCAGACGCAGGCGCTCAGCGTCGTCGCGCTCGGCACGCTGAAGGAGGAGATGCGCCTCGACACGCTCGGTCTCGAGACCAAGAAGTACTACTGGCACCACTACAACTTCCCGCCCTTCTCGGTCGGGGAGGCCGGCCGGCTCGCGGGTCCCAAGCGCCGCGACATCGGCCACGGCGCGCTGGCCGAGCGGGCGCTCGTGCCGGTGATCCCCTCGATCGAGGATTTCCCCTACAGCGTGCGCGTGGTCTCGGACATCTTCGAGTCCAACGGCTCCTCGTCGATGGCGTCGGTCTGCGGCAGCTCGCTGTCGCTGATGGACGCCGGCGTGCCGATCGAGCGGCCGGTCGCGGGCATCGCGATGGGCCTGATCAAGGAGGGCGACGATTACGTCGTGCTGACCGACATCGCCGGCGTGGAGGATCACCTCGGCGACATGGACTTCAAGGTCGCCGGCACCGATCGCGGCATCACCGCGCTGCAGATGGACATCAAGATCACCGGCGTCACCTTCGAGATCCTGCGTGACGCGCTGACTCAGGCGCACGAGGCCCGCAGCTTCATCCTCGCCAAGATGGCCGAGGTGATCGCGGCGCCGCGCGAGCAGCTCAGCGTCTACGCCCCGCGGATCGAGAAGGTCAAGATCGACCCGAGCCAGATCGGCCTGCTGATCGGCAAGGGCGGCGAGACGATCCGCGGCCTGTGCGAGGAGTTCGAGTCCCAGATCGACGTCAACGACGACGGCCAGGTGCTGATCTACTCCGCCAACGGCGAGCTCGCTGACGCGCTCGTCGAGCGGATTCGCACGATGATGAAGGAGGTCGAGATCGGCGACGAGTACCAGGGCAAGGTCGTCAAGACGACCACCTTCGGGGCCTTCATCGAGCTCTCCAAGGGCACCGACGGCCTGCTGCACATCTCGAACGTCTCGCCCGGCAACCGGGTCGACACCGTCGAGGAGGTGCTCAGCAAGGGCGACGAGATCACCGTCCGCGTTGTCGAGGTCGACCGCGAGCGCGGTCGCATCGGCGTGCGCCGAAGCGACGATCCCGAGGTCGCCGGCAAGTCGGTCGAGGAGCTCGCCACGCTGACGAGCGGTGGTGGTGGCGGCGGCGGCGACCGCGGTCCGCGCCGTCCGCGCGAAGGCGGCGGTGGCGGCGGTGGCGGCCGAAACGGCGGCGCCCGCGGCTCCGGTCGCCCGCGCCACCGCGACAGCTAGCGGCCGGCGCATCCCTGTGAGCAACGCGCACGTCATCACGGAGCTACCCGGTGGCGTGCGCGTCGTCACAGAGCGCGTGCCCGCGGTGCGCTCGGTCGCGCTCGGGTTCTGGATCGGCACGGGCTCGCGTACCGAGAGCGACAGCCAGGCGGGACTCTCGCACCTGCTCGAGCACATGCTCTTCCGCGGCACCGAGCGCTACCGCTCCGAGGAGATCGACCAGATCTTCGACGCGATGGGCGCCGAGCTGAACGCCGGCACCGGCAAGGAGATGACCTCCCTTTACGCCCGCGTCCTCGACGAGCATCTGGAGCGCGCCTTCGACGTGATGGCGCAGATGATCACCGTTCCCGCGATGGAGGGCCTCGCCGAGGAGCGCGAGGTCGTGCTCGAGGAAATCGCGATGTATGAGGACGATCCCCAGGAGCTGATCTTCGATGTGCTGGGCGAGACGATCTTTCCCGACGACGCGCTCGGACGCTCGACGCTCGGGCGCGCGCAGGTCGTTCGCGAGACGACGCGGGAGGAGCTGCTCGCCTTCCACCGCGAGCGCTACTTCGGGGGAAACATCGTGATTGCCGCGGCCGGCAGCGTCGAGCATGAGCGCGTGGTGGATTGGGCGCGGGGCGCTCTGAACGCGCCCGAGTCCGGCCTCGACGCTGCTGCGCTCGCGCCGCCGGCGCCCGCGCAGGCCGCGGGCAGCGCGCGCTTTCGCGTGCGAGACACCGAGCAGTACCACGTGACCGTCGGCGCCACGGGCCTGGCTCGCGACGACGAGCGCCGCTACGCCCTGCGCGTGCTCGACAGCATCCTCGGGGGCACCTCCTCCTCGCGCCTCTTTCAGGCGGTCCGCGAGCAGCGCGGGCTCGCCTACGCGGTCTTCAGCTTCCAGAGCCTCTACCGCGACACCGGCCAGATTGGCCTGTACGTCGGTACGCGGCCGGAGAACCTGGCCGAGGTCTGCGAGGTGCTCGCCGGCGAGCTTGAGCGGATCCGCGAGGAGCCGGTCAGCGCGGAGGAACTGGCGCGCGCGAAAGACAACGTGAAGGGGCGGATCGTGCTCGCGCTCGAGTCGACCGGTGCGCGGATGGACCGGCTGGGGTCGGCGGTACTCGCCGGCATGCCGATCCTCGAGCTCGACGAGACAATCGAGCGCATCGAGGCGGTCGACGCCGGCCAGATCGGGGCGATCGCAGCCGAGCTGCTCGCCCCCGAGCGCCTGTGTTCGGCGGCGATCGGTCCCGACGAGGAGGTATTCCGCGCCGCGATCGCGCCGCTCACGCCGGCGCTCGCGGAGACGCCGTGATCGCAGTCGGTGTGGCCGGTGCCGCCGGGCGGATGGGGATCGCGGCCTGCGCCGCCGTCGAGGGTGCGGCGGACATGGAGCTGTGCGGGCGCGCCGACCCGGCGCTCGGGGTCGAGCTCGCCGCGATTCTTGGCGACTGTGACGTGCTGATCGACTTCACGACCCCGGGCGAGGCGCTCGGCAACGCGCGGGCCGCCGTCGCCGCCGGCGTGCACGTGGTGATCGGAACGACCGGGTTCGATCTGGCCGAGCTCGAGGGACTTCGCGGCGCGAACGTGTTCGCGGCGCCGAACTTCGCGATCGGAGCGGTGCTGATGATGCGCTTCGCCGCCCAGGCCGCCGCGCACATGGCGGCGGCCGAGATCATCGAGTTCCATCACGACGCCAAGATCGACGCGCCAAGCGGCACCGCCGCGCGCACCGCCGAGCTGATGGCCGCTGCCAGCTCGCGCGCGGCCCCGCCGATCCACTCGGTTCGCCTGCCGGGCCTGCTCGCGCACCAGGAGGTCATCCTCGGCGACGTCGGGCAGACGCTGACGATCCGCCACGACACGATCTCGCGGGATTCGTTCATGCCGGGCGTGCTGCTCGCCGTGCGCCGCGTGGGCTCGCTTGAGCGATCGCCGCTGATCGGGCTCGAGGCGCTCCTATTCGAGGCCTGAGCGTGGCGGCGCCCGGGGCTCCGGCGCGCTGGGCCGCCTGAGATACTGAGAACGCATGCCCGATCTCGGCACCGTGATAACCGCCATCGTGACGCCGTTCGACGAGCGGTTGCGCGTCGATGAGGACGCTTTCGTCGCGCTTATGCACCACCTCGCCGCCAACGGCTCGGACGGCTTCGTCGTCTGCGGCACTACCGGCGAGGCCTCGACGCTGACCGACGAGGAGCATCTCGGGCTGGTGGGCCTCGCGGTGCGCGAGCGCCCCGACGGCGTCACGATCATCGCCGGCGCCGGCTCCAACGACACCGCGCACGCGGTCGCGCTGACGGCGGCGGCGTGCGAACTGGGCGTGGACGCGGTGCTGTCGGTCACGCCCTACTACAACCGCCCGAACCGGCGCGGCATCCTGGCCCATTTCGGCGCCGTCGCGGCCGCCAGCTCGGTCCCGGTCGTGCTCTACAACATCCCTTCGCGCACCGGCACCGACATGCCCAACGACCTGCTCGCGCAGCTCGCGCAGATCGATCGCATCGACTTCGTCAAGCAGAGCAACGAGGCGAACCTCGCCACAGTCGACGGCCTGCGCGTCTACGCCGGCAACGACGACCTGTTCGCACGCACGCTCGACATGGGAGAGCCCGGCGGGATCCTCGTCGCGAGCCACATCGTCGGCCCGGCGATGCGCCGGATGGTCGAGGAGCCAGATCAGCGCTGGGCGATCGACGCCACCCTTCAGGACGTGTACCGGACGCTGTTTTTGACCGCGAACCCGACCTGCACGAAGGCGGCGCTGGAGCTGCTCGGACACCGCGTCGGCGGCCTGCGGCTGCCGATGGTCGAGGCCGACGAGGCCGAGCGTGACGCCGTGCGCGAGATGCTGGTCCGCCAGGGCCTGCTTGGGCATGTGACCGCGTGAGCGTCCTGCGCGTGCTGCCGCTCGGCGGCCTGGGGGAGATCGGCAAGAACATGACGGTCTTCGAGTACGAGGACCGGATCGTCGTCGTCGACGTGGGTCTGCGCTTCCCGACCCCGGAGATGCTCGGCATCGACCTGGTGCTGCCGGATTTCTCCTACCTGCGCGATCGCGTCGACGACATCGAGGCGATCGTGGTGACGCACGGACACGAGGACCATCTCGGCGCGCTGCCATGGGTGTTGCGCGAGCTCGGCGCGGCGAACGCGCCGCCCGTCTACGGGCGCCCGCTGACGATGGCAATGGGACGCTCGAAGCTCGAGGAGCACAAGCTGCGCGAGGTGCGCCTGACCGACCTCGACGACGGCGAGGAGGTCGAGCTCGGCCCGTTTTCGATCGAGCTGATCCACATGACCCACTCGATCCCCGACGCCAGCGCGGTCGCGCTGACCTGCGAGGTCGGCACGGTGCTCGTGACCGGCGACTACAAGTTCGATCAGACCCCGGTCGACGGCCAGGCGGCGGACATGTCGCGCCTCGCACAGCTCGGCGCGGAAGGCGTGCTGCTTTTGTGCGGCGACTCGACGAACGCCGACCGTCCCGGCTTCTCGCCCTCGGAATCGGTCGTCGGACCGCACCTCGAGGAGGTCTTCGCGCGCGCGCCGGGGCGTGTGATCGTGACGAGCTTCGCCTCCAACATCCATCGCGTCCAGCAGGTCATCGACGCCGCCGTCGCGCTTGACCGCAAGGTCGCCCTGGTCGGTCGCTCGATGCGCAAGAACGTCGCGATCGGCGGCACGCTCGGGCACATCGAGATCCCGGACGGACTGATCATCACCCCGCGCGAGATCGACGACTTCCCCGACGAGCGGATGATCATCATCTCGACCGGCTCGCAGGGGGAGCCGCTGTCGGCGCTGCGCCGGATGGCCTACCGCGACCATCCGCAGGTCAAGCTGCACGACGGCGACACCGTCGTCTTCTCGGCCACGCCGGTCCCCGGCAACGAGCGCGCGGTCAACGACACGATCGACCGGCTCTACCACATCGGCTGCGAGGTGATCACGACCGCCGACGCCCAGGTTCATGCTTCCGGGCACGGCTACGCGGAGGAGCTGAAGCTGATGCTCAACCTCACCAAGCCGCGTTTCGTGATGCCGTTCCACGGCGACTTCAAGCGATTGAAGCTGCACGGCCGCCTCGCCGAGGCCGTGGGCATCGCGCCGGAGGCGATCTTCTGCGGCGAGAACGGCGACGTGCTCGAACTCGACGCGCGGGGCGCCCGCTTCGGCAAACCCGAGAACGCCGGGATGATCTTCGTCGACGGCGTCGACATCGGCGACGTGGCCGACTCCGCGCTGCGCGACCGCCGCATGCTCTCCGCCGACGGGATCTTCATCGTCGTCGCGACGATCTCCGAGCAGGACGGGGGCTCCGTCGCCGAACCCGAGGTGATCTTCCGCGGCGTCGCCTTCCTCGACGAGGCAGGCCAGCTCGTGGACGAGATCAAGGACACCGTCGAGGACTCACTCGACCGCGCCGCCGGCGAGGGCGTGCGCGACATCGAGCGCCTGCAGCAGATCCTCCACGACCACCTTGCCGCACTCGTGTACGAGCGGCTGAAGCGCCGTCCCATGGTCCTTCCGGTTGTTGTCGAAGTCTGACGACTTCGACAACAATCCTCAGGTTCTCGAGACGGCCTTGACCGTGCCGGCGTCGCGTTCCTGACCGAGCGCCTGTTCTCGGCCGGCTGCGCCGGCCTGTGGGGCTGCAGTCCTCGGCCGGCTGCGCCGGCCTGCGGGCTTCGCTGCTCGACGCGGTGGGCGTTGAGCTGAGCGGTTCGATCGGGACGGCTTCGCCGGTTTCTGGATCGCCGGTGGGCTGCTCGGCGACGGCGGGCGGAAGGCGGACCGTGAAGCGGAGCTGCAGTCCTCGGCCGGCTGCGCCGGCCTGCGGGCTTCGCTGCTCTACGCGGTGGGCGTTGAGCTGAGCGGTTCGATCGGGACGGCTTCGCCGGTTTCTGGATCGCCGGTGGGCTGCTCGGCGACGGCGGGCGGAAGGCGGACCGTGAAGCGGGCGCCGCCGTGGGGGGAGTCGTCAGCCTCGACGGTGCCGCCGTGGGCCTGGGCTACGGCGGCGACGATCGCGAGGCCGAGGCCGAACGAACCGCCGCGGTCGCCGGTGCCGCGGACGAAGCGCGCGAACAGCTCGGGCCGGAGCTCCGGCGGGATGCCAGGACCGTCGTCGGCGACGACGAGCTCGGCAGAGCCGTCGGGCAGCGGTCGCGTGCTGGCTGTGACGCGCGTGTTCGGCGGCGTGTGGCGCAGAGCGTTCTCCAGCAGGTTCGTTATGACGCGCTGAAGGTCATCGGGGTTGCCGACCACCGGCGTCGGCCTCACGTCGAGGTCGACGACGTGATCGCGGCTGACCGACTCCAGCTCGCTCGCCGCGTCGATCACGATGTCGGCGAGGTCCAGCGGCTGGTTGACCGGCGTCTTCCCGGCATCGGTGCGGGCGAGCAGCAGCAGGTCGCCAACCAGCCGTCGCATGCGCCGGGTCGAGCGCAGCGCGGAATCCGCGGCGTCGCGGTCGGCGCCCTTGAGCGAATCGACGAGCAGTTCGAGGTTGGCGAGCACGCTTGTCAGCGGCGTGCGAAGCTCGTGCGAGGCGTCGGCCACGAAGGCACGCTGGCGCTCGAGCGTGGCCTCGGTTTCATCGCGCGCTTCGCTGAGCGACGCGAGCATGCCGCTCAGCGTCCGCGACAGCTCGGCCACCTCGTCGTCGGCGCTCGGCTCAGGCAGGGAGCGGCTCGGGTCGCGGGTCCGCTCGATCTCCCTCGCCGCCGCCGTGAGGCCGGAGATCGGCGCGATCGCGCGACGCGCGACGAGGGTTCCGGCGACGAACGCGAGCAGTGTCCCGCCGAGCACTCCCAGCGCCAGCAGCAATTCGAGATTGCCGATCTCCCTGGCGAGCGGTCCAACCGGCAGCCCGTACTGCACGATCAGCTGGTCGTCGTCGCCGGGCCCGAACGCGACGTCAACCGTCGAGACGCGGTAGCCGCTGACCTGGCTCTTCGGGTGAAGTGGATTGCCGAGGTAGGGCGCGTTCTGCGTGCGCTCTCTCGGCGTGCCGTCGAGCGTCGAGATCTGGGCCGCGGCGCCGGTCACGCTCGCGTAGTTCGCGAAATTCTGCAACCCGGCGATGCCGCCGCCGAGGCCTATTTCTGGATGCAGGAGGTTTGCGATGTTGACCGCCTGCGAGTTGACCTGCGAGTTGAAATCGGAACGCAGCCGGTGGGCCGTGACAGCGCCGACCGCCACCGCAAGCACGGCGAGGATCACGAACACGACGGTCGCCACGCTCAGCGCGAGCCGCACCCGGATCGGCAGCCGCGACAGCGGCGGGCCGAGCTTCTGACTAAGCGCGGAGGACGTAGCCGGCTCCGCGGATCGTGTGGAGCAGGCGCGGTTCACCGCCGGCTTCGAGTTTGCGGCGCAGGTTCGACACGAACACCTCGATCGTGTTCGTCGTCGAGAAGGGGTCGTATCCCCAGACCTCGTCGAGCAGGCGCTGGCGCGAGATCACGATCCGCTCGTTGCGCAGCAGGTACTCGAGCAGCTCGAACTCGCGCTGGGTCAGCTCGATCTCGCGCTCGTCGCGGTGGACCTCGTGCGTGTCGGGGTTGAGGCTCAGATCGGCGACCCGCAGCGGGGCGCTGCCGCGCGGCGGCGTGCGACGCAGCAGCGCGCGAATCCGGGCGAGCAGCTCCTGGCGCTCGAACGGCTTCACGAGATAGTCGTCGGCGCCCGCGTCCAGGCCGATCACCCGAGCCTCGACCGCGTCGCGGGCCGTCAGCATCAGGATCGGTACCTTGTCGTCGCGGCGCAATTCCCGAGCGACCTCAATCCCGTCGATCTTCGGCAACCCCAGATCCAGGATCACGACGTCGGGGAGGAAGGCATTGGCCTCATCGAGCGCCACCTGGCCATCGGCGGCGATCCTCACGTCGTAGCCCTCGAGCCGCAGCGACCGCTGCAGGACGTCGGCGATGTCGCCGTCGTCCTCTACGACGAGTACGCGTGGGGAGCGTTCGAAATCAGCCATTTCCAGCGATGTTAGGGCAGCCGGCGGCCGGGCGGACCGATATTTAGGCCGCATTGAGGGCGCCGCGCGTTTCGCGTCACGATGCACGTGGCAGGCAAACGCTTCTCGGCGTCGAATGGGCGGGCGATGGCTGCCATCCGTAAGAGCGCTGCGCGTACGCCGGCGCGGCGCAAGCGTGCCGCTCCGGCGCGCGGGCGCCGAAACGTTGCCCGGCGCGGGCGCCGGGCGCCGTTTCGCTTCCAGCAGCGCCATTTCGACGTGCTCGGGCTTGCCGTGGTCGCGGTCGGCGTGCTGCTCGGCTTCGTGCTCTACGCGCATTGGGACGGTGGCCGCGTCGGCGACTGGCTGGCCAAGAGCCTGGCGTGGCTGATCGGTGAAGCTCGGCTCGGCGTCCCGGTCGCGCTGGCGGCGGCCGGGGGCTTGATGTGGATGCGCCCGCTGCTTGCGACGGTCAAGCCGTTTCGCGCCGGCGCGTTCCTGCTGTTCGCCGCCGGCGCGCTCGGGCTGGCCGGGAACGGCCCCCGGCACGGGTTCTGGTCAGCCTCCTACTTCAGGGTCCACGGCGGGATCCTCGGCCAGGGCGAGCTGTGGGCGGCGTCGCGGCTGATCGGCACGACCGGGGCGCACATCCTCGCCGTGTTCCTCGTCCTTGCGGGGATCGTCCTGCTCTCCGGCGGCTCGCTGGCGGCGGCGATGCGCCGCGGCGGCGTTCGCCTTGCGCAGGCGGCGCGCGAGCGGCGCCAGGCTGCGGCGGCGGGGAAAGGACCGGAGCGCGTGGTCCCGCCGGATCCCGGGCCGCGCGAACTTGTCGTGCGGGCGACGCACGTCGAGGCGCCGGCGGTCGAGGTGGCCGACTTCCCCGACATCTATGCCGAGCCTGAGCCGGAGGAGCCCGAGGTCGACTTCTCGCCGCCAGAGCACGAGCCGGCGGTGCACCGGGCTGAGGTTGACCCCGACCAGTTGACACCCCAGGGGCGCTTCCGCGCCGCCGTGACGGACGACCCGAGCTACCAGTGGCGTCTCCCCAAGCCCAAGCTGCTCACGCGCTCCAGCGCCGAGCAGGTGCGCCCCGACACGGCTGGTCAGGAGAAGGTGGCCGCCGGCTTGCTCGAGGCACTTGGGCACTTCGGTGTTGCGGCGAAGGTGATCGGCACCGTCACGGGACCGCACATCACGCGCTACGAGTTGCGCCTCGCCCCTGGAATCAAGGTTTCGAAGGTCGCCAACCTCAAGGACGACCTCGCCTACGCGCTCGCCGCCACGGATGTGCGCATCCTCGCGCCGATCCCCGGCAAGCAGGCGGTTGGCGTGGAGGTACCAAACGCCCGCCGGCGGATCGTGCGTCTCGGCGACGTCTACCAGGAGCCTCCGTCCGACTGGTCCCCGCTCACCGTCTGGCTCGGCAAGGACGTCTCCGGGCACGCGATCGGGGCCGACCTGGCGAAGATGCCGCACCTGCTCGTCGCCGGCACGACCGGCGCCGGCAAGTCCGGCTCGGTGAACGCGATGCTCGCGAGCATCCTCCTGCGGGCCACCCCTCATGACGTGCGCCTGGTCCTGATCGACCCCAAGCAGGTCGAGCTGAACCACTACGAGTCGATCCCGCACCTGCTCACGCCGGTCATCACGAATCCCCGGATGGCCGCGAACGCGCTCGGCAACCTGGTTCGGGAGATGGAACAGCGCTACGGCATGATGTCGCTCGCGCGGACCCGCTCGCTGATCGAGCTCAACCGCTACCGGATCGACCGTGGCGATCCGCCGATCCCCTACATCCTGTGCGTGATCGACGAGCTGGCGGACCTGATGATGGTCGCGCCGGCCGACGTCGAGACGGCGATCATCCGCCTCGCTCAGAAGGCCCGGGCTGTGGGCATCCACCTCGTGCTGGCGACGCAGTCTCCGCGCGTGGATGTGATCACGGGCCTGATCAAGGCCAACGTCCCGTCGCGGATCGCCTTCGCCGTCTCCTCCCAGACCGACTCCCGGGTGATCCTCGACCAGAACGGGGCGGAGTCGCTGCTCGGCGCGGGGGACATGCTGTTCTCGCCGATCGGCTCATCCGCCCTGCAGCGGATCCAGGGGGCCTACATCGACGAGGCCCAGATTGCGGCACTGACCGACTTCTGGCGCCGCCAGGGCGAGCCGGAGTTCCGCGCCGAGCTGCTCTCCGAGCTGGAGGCCGAGCCTGCCCCCGAGGGCGACGACGATGGCTTCGATCCAGACGAGGATCCGCTGCTCGAGGACGCGATCGCCCTGGTGGTCGAAATGGGGACCGCTTCGACGTCGATGCTGCAGCGCCGTTTGCGCCTCGGCTACACGCGTGCCGGGCGAGTGATCGACATGCTCGAACGCCGCGGGATCATCTCGGGTTACGAGGGATCCAAACCGCGCCAGGTGCTCGTCTCGGAGGCCGATCTGCCGGCCGTGATTGCGGCGCTGGGCGCGCGTGCGCGCGGCGGCGAGGCGGCCATACCCGCCGAGCCCCAGTAGCGCTATACGCTTCGGCGTCGAGATGGCAGATATCGGCGCGACGCTCAGGGAGGCACGGATGCGCGAGCACCGTGACATCGCCGAGTTCGAGGCGCGCACGAAGATCCGCGCGAAGTACCTGCGCGCGCTGGAGGACGAGGAGTGGGGACTGCTCCCCGGCTACACCTTCGCCAAGGCCTTCCTGCGCACCTATGCCGACATGCTCGGCCTCGACGGGCGGGGGCTCGTCGACGAGTTCAAGCGCCAGTACCAGGACCCCTCGGAGGTTGAGCTCGCGGCGACGATGCCGACGCGCGGTGAGAGCAGGCGCGCTCGCGAGCGCGGATCGGACCGCGACCGCGGTAACCGGCGCCAGAAGGGCCCCTCCTCGCGCGTGCTGGCGATCGCGGTACTCGTCGTGGCCTTGGCGGCGGCGCTGTTCATCGTGCACGAGCTGCGCAAGAAGAACGGGGCGGGTGCGCCGCCCACGACGACGACCACGACCTCCACGACCCGTAGCTCAAAGACGCACGCCCACAACAGCGTGCCGCATCGCGTCTCACTCGCCCTGGTCGCCACCACCTCCGTGCGCGTTTGCCTGATCGGCTACCGCACCGCGCACGGCGGTGCGCACACGCGCTACAGCAACACCCTGCTGACGACGGCCAGCCCCTCACCGGTGCTGCACGCCGACAGCCACTTCCTTGCAAGCTTCACCGGCGGGGCGCTGCGAATGGTGATCAACGGCCACGGCGTCGCCGTCGATGCGACCGCGGTCGCCGCCGCCTACGAGATATACCTCGACGGCCGCTACAGAAAGCTGACCGCAGCGTCGGCGCCACACTGCCCGTGAGCGCGCGCGCGGCAATCGTCGTCACCGGCACGGAGGTGCTGGACGGGCGCGTCAGCGACCGCAACGGACCATGGCTGGCGGAGCGCCTGCGCGGACTCGGCGTCGAGCTCGCGCACATCACGATCGTCGGCGACCGGCCGCAGGACATGCTCGCGGCCCTTGCGTGGTGCGCGTCGCTAGGGGTTTCGCTGATCGTCACAAGCGGCGGACTGGGACCGACGGCCGACGATCTGACGGCGACCGTCGTGGGCGGTTTCTGCGGCCGCGAGATGGTGCTCGACGCGGCGCTCGAGGAGCGGATCGCCGCAATCCTGCGGACCTCGCGGGTGCGCTGGGCGCATCTGAGCGATGAGGCGATCCGCGAAGCCAACCGCAAACAGGCGGTCATCCCAGCCGGTGCGACGATCCTCGAGCCGGTCGGCACGGCACCCGGGCTGGTGGTGGCGGCGGCCGACGATCGCCAGGGACCGACGGTGGTCGTCCTGCCCGGCCCGCCACGCGAGCTGCAGCCGCTGTGGGAGCAGGCCACACAGACGGCGGCCTTCGCGCAGGCCATTCGTGGCGCCACCACCTACGAGCAGCGCACGCTGCGCCTGTACGGGCTGCCGGAGTCCGAGATCGCGACGACGCTGCGCGAGGCGGAGCGCGCCGGCGTGGCACTCGATCAGATCGAGGTCACGACATGCGTGCGCAGCGGCGAACTGGAGATCGTGACGCGCTATGAGCCCCACTCGGCGCCCGTCGCCTCCGCGCTCGAGGCGGTGATCCGCGAACGCCATGCCGACGTGCTCTATTCCGACGACGGCACCGGCGTGGACGAGCAGGTCGCGGCACTGCTCGAGCGCCAGGGCCTGACGGTCGCGGTCGCCGAGTCCTGCACCGGGGGACTCGTGCTCGCGAGGCTGACCGAGCGCCCGGGTGCCTCGGCGTTCGTGCGCGGCGGGATCGTCGCCTACTCGGACGCCGTCAAGGAGCAGCTTGCAGGCGTGGCGGCGGAGCTGATCGAAGGACACGGAGCCGTCTCACAGGAGGTCGCGGTCGCGCTGGCAGAGGGCGCGCGCGAGCGCCTGGGCGCCGACGTCGGGATCGGCGTCACGGGGGTCGCCGGCCCCGACGGCGGCACGCCTGAGAAGCCCGTGGGGCTGGTGTGGATCGCGCTGCGGGGGCCCGATGGGCGGGGGCTGGTGCGCCGCACCGACCAGCGCGGCACCCGCGCGGACGTGCGCGAGCGCACCGTGGTCGCGACGATGCACCTGCTGCGACGCCTGCTGCTCGGCGCCACCGACGCCCCGGCGGCGTGAGCGGCGGGCTGCGCCTTTTCGTCGCGGCCGAGCCGCCGGAGCTGGTCCGCGACGAGCTGGCGCTGTGGGCGCGGCGGGCGATCGGGCGCAGCGGCGCGGCTCGCCGGATCGACGCCGGCTCGCTGCATCTGACGCTCTGCTTCCTCGGTGAGCAGCCAGTCGCCGCCGTCGAGGAGATCGCGGCGGTGCTGGGCGCCGCGATCGAGCTCTTCCTCCGCGTCGAGTACCTGCAGCTTGGCGCTCCGGCCTGGCTTCCGCCCCGGCGCCCGCGCGTGCTGGCTGTCGAGGTGGGGGATCCCAGCGGCGCGCTGCGGGCGCTGCACACCGCCCTGGTGGGCGAACTGGCGGCGAGCCTGGCCTGGGTACCGGCGCGCGAGCGATTCCGCCCGCACATCACGCTCGCCCGCATGCGCCCCGGCAGCGTTGGTGGCCGCGAGCTGCCGCCGACGCCGCCACTGCGCTTCACCCCTCAGGCCCTCACGCTCTTCCGCTCGGAGCTTGCGCCCGCCGGCGCGCTCTACACGCCGCTGGCCTCGATACCGCCCGGCTGAGGCGCCCGCCGCGGCGCGAGTTCCGTCCGGACAGCCGCCTATCGTGGGCTACCCGATCCAGCGCGACAGGAGCCTGACGATGAGCGTGACAGAAGACGAGAAGGCTGCGAAGGCCCGTGTGGCGGCGCTCCAGGGCGCGCTGGCTCAGATCGAGCGGGAGTTCGGCAAGGGCACGGTCATGCGAATGGGGGACGAGGGAGCGCAGGTTCGCGTCGCCGCGATCCCGACCGGCGCGCTCTCGCTCGACCTTGCGCTCGGCATCGGCGGTGTCCCGCGCGGGCGGATCGTCGAGGTCTTCGGCCCCGAGTCCTCGGGTAAGACGACGCTGATCTACCACGTCCTGGCGGAAGCCCAGAAGCTGGGCGGCACATGCGCCTTCATCGACGCCGAGCACGCGATGGACCCGCTCTACGCGAAGCGGATCGGTGTGGACATCGACGAGCTGCTGGTCTCGCAGCCGGACTACGGCGAGCAGGCGCTGGAAGTCGCCGACATGCTGGTGCGCTCCGGCGCGGTCGACGTCGTGGCGATCGACTCGGTGGCCGCGCTGACCCCGCGCGCCGAGCTGGAGGGGCAGATGGGCGACCAGAGCGTCGGCCTGCAGGCGCGGATGATGTCCCAGGCGATGCGCAAGCTCGCGGGGAACCTGAACCGCACCCAGACGCTGTGCATCCTGACCAACCAGATCCGGGAGAAGATCGGCGTCATGTTCGGCTCGCCGGAGACGCAGCCGGGCGGGCGGGCACTGAAGTTCTACGCCTCCCAGCGCCTCGACATCCGCCGCATCGAGACGCTCAAGGACGGCAATGAGGCCGTCGGCAACCGCGTTCGCGTCAAGGTCGTCAAGAACAAGGTTGCGGCGCCGTTTCGCCAGGCGGAGTTCGACATCGAGTTCGGCAAGGGAATCTCGACCTCGGGCTGCCTGGTAGATCTGGGAATCGAGCACAGCATCGTGACCAAGTCGGGGTCGTTCTTCTCCTACGGCGAGGAGCGGCTCGGGCAGGGCCGCAACAACGCGAAGGCTTATCTCGAGGAGCATGTCGAGATGGCCAAGGAGATCGAGCAGCGCATCTACGCGGCGCTCGGGCTCTCCAACTCGCTGGTCGTGCCGATCGAGCATCTCGACGACCCGGAGATCCTCGATGGCGGCCCGATCGACTTCGAGCGGGAGGCGGCGGCGATCACGGTCGCCGACGAGCGAGCCGCCTGAGACTGTGCTGCCGCAGGACACTGCGGTCCCTGGCGCAGACGAGCTGGACGACGCCCTCGCGCGCTGTTACCGCCACCTCGGCAGCCGCGAGCACAGCGTCGCGGAACTGCGTGGGCGGCTCGAGCGAGCCAAGATCGGGACGGCCGCGATCGCTGCCGCGCTCGCGATCGTCGGCGAACAGGGCTACCTCGACGACGCACGCTACGCGCGCCTGCTGGCGGAGGATCGCCGCAACATCGACGGCTGGGGCGCGGAGCGGATTCGCGCACGGCTGCAGAGCGCCGGCATCGAACGCGAGCTGATCGATGCGGTGCTCGCCGGGCACGACCATGCATCCGAGCTTGCGGCGGCGTCGGCCTTGCTCGAGCGCCGCTGCCCGCGCCCGCTGCGCGACGACCGCGACCGCCAGCGGGCGTTCGCGATCCTGATCCGAGCCGGCTATGAATCCGAGGTCGCCTACGACGCCGTGCGGGCCGCGTCCCGCGCAGACACGGACTAGCCGAAGCCGCGGTGGGCATCGCAGGGGGTGGGGAAGGGGGAGTTCCGGCGGGGCCGGCGCCACCGCTACGCGGAGCGCCGCCAGCGTCGGCGCCGTGGCTCACCGCCCGCGTCCTCGGAGCGCCGCGGCTGCGATAGCCTGCTTCGCGGTGACGGTTTCGCGAAACGCGCTCGCCTGCGGAGGGCACTCTCGGTCCCGCGGGCGCCGTGCCGGCGTGTTGGCGGCTGTGTGCGTCGCCGCGGTCTGCGTCGCGGGAGCAGGGCTCTCGGCGGGCGCACGCGCCGCCACGTCGCCGACGACCGTCACTGTCACGATCAGGAACTCCGGCATCGTGTTCGCGCCGAGCTACGCGCCGACGGGAAAGCTCGTGTTTGCAGTCTTCAACCGAACGACGGGCGCCCGGGACTTTGGAGTTGGCGCTCAGCGAACGGGCGCGATCGCGGGCGGACGCTCGGCGCGGCTGACCGTGACCCTGTCGGCGCAAGGGGAGCGCACGTTCACCTCGGTCGCCACGGGCCGGTTACGCCGCGTCACGGGCGCGCTCGATCTGTTCGAGCCCTGTACACACCCTGTCCCGACGACGGTGGACGTGAGCCTGACCAAGTCCGCCGGAGGACTCACCCTCTCCCAGGCGACTGTCCCCTGCGGCACGGTCACGTTCGCCGTCACCGATGTCGACGAAGCCGGTGCCAGCCTGCTGGTCTCCGTCGAAGCGCCACCGCAGTCGGCGGTAACCAATCAGCTCGGTCCTGGTGGCACGGCCACGTTGACTTTCCGCTCCGCGGCGAAGGCGGTCGTCGAGTGCGACGCCGTCGAGGATGACGGCAACGGAGACAGCGTGGTGGTCGGTTACGCGTCGCTCACCCTCTTTTAGCTCTCGCCCGCTACCGTTGCGCCCATGACGCCTCGCCGCTACCACGTCACGACGTTTGGCTGCCAGATGAACGAGCACGACTCCGAGCACATGCGCGGAATGCTCGAGTCGCTTGGCTACGAGGAGGCGCCGGAACGCGCCCAGGCCGACCTGATCCTGTTCAACACCTGCTCGATCCGCGAGACCGCCGACAACCGCCTGCTCTCACATCTCGGCGAGGCGCGGAAACTCAAACGCGAAGATCCGGCGCGCGTGATCGGCGTCGGGGGCTGCTGGGCGCAGTCGCTGCGCGATGAGGTCTTTGCACGCTTCCCGTTCGTCGACGTCGCCTTCGGGCCCGGCCAGGTGCACCGGCTCGCCGAGTTCCTGACCAGCGACTCGCTGAGCGCGCAGGGGTACTTCGAGTTCGAGGGATTCAGCGGCGATCTGCCGGAAAAACGTTCGCGCGCCTTCCAGGGCTGGCTGCAGATCAGTGTCGGCTGCAACTGCGTCTGCTCCTACTGCATCGTGCCGTCCACGCGCGGGCGCGAGGTCAGCCGGCCGCTGCACGACCTGGTGGAGGCGGCGCAGCGAATGGTCGACGACGGCGTGCGTGAAATCACGCTGCTTGGCCAGAACGTCAACTCCTATGGCCGCGACCTGCGACCCGCGCGCGCGAGCTTCGCGGCGCTGCTGGGCGAGCTGGACACGATCGAAGGGCTCGACCGCCTTCGCTACACGAGCCCGCATCCGAAGGACATGCGCGAAGACGTGATCCGCGCCCACGCCGAGCTCGAGTCGGTGTGCGAGCACATCCACCTGCCGCTGCAGTCGGGCTCCTCACGCGTGCTGCGCGCGATGCGGAGAACATATGACCGCGAGCGCTACCTCGACCGGGTAGAGGAGATCCGCCGGGCGGTCCCGGACATCGCACTGACGACCGACATCATCGTCGGCTTTCCCGGCGAGACAGAGGACGACTTCGCGCAGACGCTCTCGCTTGTCGAGCAGGTCGCCTATGACAGCGCGTTCACGTTCATCTTCTCGCCCCGCCGCGGCACCGAGGCGGCGCTCGCGACCGAGGGAGTCGTGCCCCACGAGGAGAAGGTCGAGCGCATGGGGCGTCTCGTCGAAGTGGTCCAGCGTGGCGCTCGCGAGCGGGCCCAGCGATTCGTCGGGCGGACCGTCGAGGTGCTCGTGGAGGGGTCCAGCCGGACCGACCCGGACCGCCTGCGCGGACGCACCCGCCACAACAAGGTCGTCAACTTCGCCGGCCTGGCGGCGCCGGGGGAGATGGCCGCCGTCGAGGTTCACAGCGCCACAAGCCAGACGCTGGCCGGGGAGGAGCGCCTGCTCGCCCGTGCAGGCTGAGCGTCACGGCTCGAGCGCGCAGTTGCGCCGCTGGTGGGCTGATCGCCGGCGGCGGCCTTTCCTCAGCACAGCAGTCTCAGAAGCTTCGGGCACCGTCCAGCGCCCAGATTTCCCCCGAACGGCCTCGTACGCACCGTCTGTTTGAAGACGTTCTCAGGGCGCGGGAAAGAACTCCGCCTCGAGCTCCGCGATCGCGGCCTCGCCCATCGGCGAGAGCGGTCCGAGTGCCTTTGCGTTGATCAGTGCCTCAGCGGTCGACTCGAGCACCTCGAGGCGATCGAAGGCCTCGAGCACACTGCTTCCGGTTACGAGCACACCGTCGTTCTCGAGCACCGCGATCGGCTGCGCCGGCGAGAGGAGCGCCGCCAGCGCGTCGGGATCGTCGAACTCCAGGCGGAACGGGGCGAGGATCGGGGTGCGAACGACGATCCGGCTCTCGGGGATCGTGCGCGTGTCAGGAACCGCGCCGGAGATCGCGAACGCTGTGACATTCACCGGCGCGGCGTTGACGATCGCGGCGATCTGCGGGTGGCGGCGATAGATGGCGGCGTGCAGCGCCGTCGCATGGCTCGGCGTCGATCCGGCCGTTGCACGGCCGGCGTCAATCAGAACGAGATCGGAGCGCTCGAGCGCGCCGCGGTCACGGTCGTGCGGAGTGATCACGAACGAGCGCTCATCGACGCGGGCCGAGAAGGTACCGTGGGTGCTGATGAACAGCCGCTGGCGGTAGCCGCGGCGCACGAAGTCCGCGAGCGTCGTGCGCACGTCGCGCTCGGCGGTCGTGGGTGACACGGGTGGGGTCGGCTCGGCGGCGCCGGCGCCCTGCTCGCCTGCGAGCGCGAGATCGCTGTCGGAAAGCTCGCGGATCTCCCCGCCGAGTAGGCGGGCCTTGATGATGCTCTTGCCGGCGAACTCGAAGGTCTCGAAGCGCTGGAAGGCCTGCGGCAGATCGCCACCGACGGTGACCACGCCGTGGTTCTCGAGGATCACGCAGCTGTGGTGGGCGCCCAGGGCGGCGGCGATCGACTCCCCGAGCTCGGCGCTGCCCGGAAGCCGGTAGGGCGCGAACGCACCGGCGCCGCAGATCCGCCACGCCTGGTGAAAGACGCGGGTGGCTGGGATCTGGTGCACGATGCTGAACGCGACGAGCGCCACGGGGTGGGCGTGGACGATCGCGTGCACGTCAGGCCGGGTGCGGTAGATCGTTTGGTGCAGCGGCAGCTCGGAGGACGGCGGCACCTCGCCCTCCCAGGAGCCGTCGGGGCGCACGAGCACGATGTCCGAACGCTGCAGGCGCCCCTTGTCGACCTTCGCCGGCGTGATCCAGATCTCGCCGCCGGGCTCTCGCAGCGAGAGGTTCCCGCCGGAGGTGGTGGTCATCCGGTAGCCGTAGATCCGCGCCATGTACTCGACCAGGAGGTCGCGCGGGTGGGTGTAGCGGTCGTTTGCCATCCGGCGCTGAGACTAGTCCCATGCTCGGCGCCGAGGCGGGCGCCGCCAGCGGGCGCCGCCAGGGCGCTCCCAGGCGCCGGTGCACGCTGGGTCGCGTCGCTGCGAGGCGCTACGCTGCCTGGGATGGGTGCGCACGAGCCCCGCCATCGAAGCGGCGGCGGGCACGGCGGACACGTGCACGTGCATGGGGCCGTGGCCGGCGATGGCGATCGGCAGAAGCTGATGCTCGTTCTGGCGTTGATCGTCGGATTCATGCTGGTCGAGGTGATCGCCGGCGCGATCGTGCATTCGCTTGCGCTGATCTCAGACGCGGCGCACATGCTCGCTGACGCCGGCGCGATCGCCGCCTCGCTGTTCGCGATCGGCCTTGCCGCGCGGCCCGCGCGGGGCGCGATGACCTATGGCCTGCGGCGCGCCGAGATCCTCTCGGCACAGTTCAACGGCGCGACGCTGCTCGTGCTCGCGCTGCTGATCACCTATGAGGGCATCAGCCGGCTGATCGATCCGGCGCGCGTCGGCGGCGCCACGGTGGCGGCCGTAGCGGTGGCCGGGATCGCCGTCAACCTTGCCGCCACCGCCATCCTCTCCCGGGCCAACCGCGCCTCGATGAATATCGAGGGCGCCTTCCAGCACATCCTCACCGACCTTGCCGCGTTCGTGTTCACGGCGATCGCGGGCGTCCTGATCATCACTACCGGCTTCATGCGCGCCGACGGGCTCGCGTCGCTGCTGATCGCCGCGATCATGCTCAGGGCCGCCTACGGGCTCCTGCGCGACTCGGGCCGCATCTTCCTGGAGGCCGCGCCGCGCGGGATCGACCCGGAACTGATCGGAACAACGATGGCCGCCCAGGCCGGCGTCAGCGAGGTGCACGATCTGCATGTGTGGGAGGTCGGCTCCGGCTTCCCGGCGCTGTCAGCACACGTGCTCGTGGCTCGCGAAACAGACTGCCATGGCGTTCGTCGCGAACTCGAGGCGCTGCTCCTGCAGCGCTTCGCGCTCGACCACACGACGCTGCAGGTCGAGCACGAGCCTGACGAGCTGATCGCGATCGAGCCGGCCGAGACGCGGCCGCGCGGCGCGCACGGCACTTTGTAGGCCTCGCCGCCGGGCCCCCGGGGCGCTACCCTCCAATCGCGCCCCGCGGGCTCCTGTTCGCGACGGGGACGGCGCGAAACCGACGGAGGATCACGGATGTACGCCCTGCGGCGAGCGCAGCACACGGGGAGCCGGACAGCCCCGCGGCGAATCTCGCGGCGCCTCGCGCTCGCGGCGCTCGCGTGCGTGCTCGCGCTTGCCGGCGCAGTCGGCGCGGCGCCCGCGGCGGCGGGCACTCCGTATGTGGACGGGGTCTCCGACCAGAACCTCGGCCTGTGGGACGGCAACTACCAGGACGCTACGGGCCTCTTCAGCCCGGTCTTCGACAGCTTCTTCGCCGATGCGTGGGTCGGCGTGCCCGGATCCCAGCACCTGCAGTACGCGCGGTTCGTCACCGCCCCCGACGCGGTCGCGCAGGGCGGGGCCTGCGAGGCGAACCTCGCCGCGTGGTTCACCTACGTCACCCAGACCTTGCACCTCATTCCGGTCATCGCCGTGTGGGACGTCGCCGAGGGCGGCTGCGCGAACCACGGCCAGCCGTCCCCTAGCGCGTACACGAGCGACATCACGGCACTGCTCGGATATCTCGACGGGCTGTATCCCGGGACGACCGTGCCCTACATCGAAGCTTGGAACGAGCCGAACTCCTCGAGTGTGGCGGCCGCGACCGCGGCGAACTACTGGATCGAGGCGAACAGCGTTTGCGCAACCGCCGGGTGCACGGCGATCGCCGGAGATTTCGTCGACAACGACCCCGATCAGGGCGGGCAGTCGTTCAATCCCGGCTGCACCCCCGGCCTGACCTACAACGCGCTCGCGAACTACGAGGAGGGGTACGTCACCGCCCTCGCGGGCGCCACGCCGGCGATATGGGGATTCCATCCGTACTTCGCCGTCAACTGCGAGCAGTCGGCGTCGGTGACGACGTTCGAGGACAACCTGCCGGCGTCGCCGGCCCAGGTCTGGTTCACCGAGGTCGCGGCGTGGGAGTGCATCAAGGGCAAATCGACCGCGCGGGGGGTTGCCCAGCAGAACGCCGACGCCCAATATCTCGTGGGCACCCTGATGTCGCCAACCGCGCCTGACCCGCCGGCCCACGTCTTCTACTACGAGATGGCGGCCCCGGGTTACACCCTGTCGTGCTCGAAATACTCCGACTCGGAGCTGTATGAGGCGAGCGCCGATCCCGGCTACCTCTACGCGCGCCCGGCGGCCGCGACGATCTTCGGCAACGACACGACGCTGGCCGCCGCCACCGCGTCGCCCAGCGGCGTCAGCTCCACGCAGGCGACGTTCAACGGCACGCTCACGCCCGGCGGGATCTACGAGGCCTCCTACTCATTCCTCTACGGGACGACGTCCTCCTACGGCTCCCAGACCGCGCCGGTGACGGTTGCTCCGGGGCTCTCGCCGCTGGCGGCCAGCGCGACCGTCAGCGGCCTTGTTCCCGGTAGCGCCTACAACTACCAGCTGGTCGTCACCGACACGGGCGGCGCCACGGTATACGGCCCGAATGTTGTGATGGCGCCGGTGGTCGTCTCGGCGAGTGCCGCGACGGTCACGGCCGGCACGCCGATCACGGTGTCCTGGAGCGGCATATCGAATCCGACCGCCGGCGACTGGATCGGCCTGTACCAGCCGGGCGCGGCGGCCGGCTCATCCGCGGGCGGGTTCTATGCCGACAGCTGCACCCAGGTCCCCGGCGCCGCGCCGCCGCCGGCCGCGGGGTCGTGCAGCTACACGATGCCGGGCACAGCGGGGACCTACGAGTTCGAGCTCTACACCGGCCCGGGGAGCGGCCTGCTGACGAGTTCGAGCACGGTGACCAGCGTGCCGCCGCCGCCGGTCGAGCTCGCCGCGCCGGTGATCAGCGGAGCCGGTGGGGGTGCCCGCGCGTTCGTCGGCGACCAGCTGCTGTGCTCGAACGGGAGCTGGTCCAACGCGCCGACCGTCTTCACCTACGCGTGGAACCGGGACGGCTCGGTCGTGGCGGGCGCGACGAGCCAGGGCTACCTGGTTGGGTCACCAGATTTCGGCCATGCGCTGACGTGCGCTGTCAGCGCCGCGAACGCCGGCGGCGCCGGCCCGCCGGCGATCAGCACCGCCGTGCCCGTCGTCTCGCCGCAGCCGGTGAGCACCGCACCGCCCTCTATCTCGAGCAGCGCGACGGCGTCGATCTCGGGCAGCGCGGTCGTCGGCGTGCGGCTGAGCGAAGCGCACGCCAAATGGTCGGGCGCCCCAACCGCCTACGCCTACCAGTGGCAGCGATGCGATCGCAGCGGCGGGCACTGCCGGGCGATCGCGGGAGCGAAGAACCGCACCTACACGCTCACAACCGCCGACGTCGGCTCGACGATCAGGGTGGCGGAGACGGCGAGCAACGCCCGCGCCCGGAGTGTCGCGGCGGTTTCGCACGTGACAGCAGTCGTGACCCCGCCGGCACCGAACACGCTCCTGACCGCCGCGACGATCGAGCGAAACCTCGCCGGAGTGAGCTTCCGCTTCCGGGCATCGGGCAGCTCGACCGGTTTCCAGTGCGCGCTGGTGCGCAAGCCGCTGGCTCCGCGCGCCGGGACTCCGCCCCCCGCGTATGCGAGGTGCCGCGCGCCGGTCGCATTCGCGCATCTGGCACCCGCCGCCTACGTCTTCTACGTGCGCTCCGTCGGTCCCGGTGGTCCTGACCGCACGCCGGCGAAGTACGCGTTCACGATCCCCTGACCGCGACGGCGTCGCACGACGTCCTGCGGGTATGCGAACATACGTTCGTGCGCTGGACGAACCTGACGCTCACAGACGAGGAGCAGCGCCGGCTTCCGGGTTACCGCGACGAGGCGATCGTGCGGCGCTTCGACGCCCCGGAGGCGCTCGATATCCGTTTCTACGAGGTGCGCGCCCGTTCGGTGCTGAACCGCGTGCCGGAGCGTTCACGGATGCCGTTCCGCTGGACGGTCAACCCCTACCGCGGCTGCACGCACGCCTGCGTTTACTGCTTTGCGCGCCCCACCCACAAGTACCTGGATTTCGACGCGGGGCGCGATTTCGAACGCGAAATCGTCGTCAAGGTGAACGCTCCCGAGGTCCTGCGTGGCGAGCTCGCCAGGCCGAGCTGGACCCGCGAGCACGTGGCGCTGGGCACGAACACCGACCCCTACCAATGGGTCGAGGCGCGCTATCGCCTGATGCCCGGTATCTGGCAGGCCCTGCTCGAGCACCGCACGCCGTGCTCGGTGCTCACCAAGTCGCCACTTCTGCTGCGCGACCTGCCCCTGCTTGCGGAGCTCGCCGCCGAAGGCCTGTTCAGCGCGGCGCTGTCGGTGCCGACCCTCGACGAGCGCGCCTGGCGAGCGACGGAGCCGCATACGCCGCACCCGGCGGCGCGGCTGGAGGCGGTTCGCGAGCTCGTGCGCGCCGGTGTGCCGACCAGCGTGCTCGTCGCGCCACTGATGCCGGGGATCAATGACGATCCGCGGCTGGTTAGCGAGATCGTGGAGCGCGCTCGCGCCGCCGGCGCTCGCAACGTGACGCCGGTCGCCCTGCACCTGCGCCCCGGGGTGCGCGATGTGTTCATCGACTGGCTCGAGCAAGCGAGGCCGGAACTGGTCGGAGACTACGCAGCGCTGTACGGCGACGGCGCCTACCTCCCGGAGGGCGAGCGTGCGCGGCTTGGCGCGCTGGTTCGCCCTCAGGGCCGCGGGCGCCCTGGCGGCGCCCGCTTCGAGCAGCCACGCCCTGCTGGGCGGCGAGACGGCATGGCCGCACAGGCGCACTCGCAGCGCAGCCTTTTCTGAGCACGCCGCGCCTGGGATCGGGCCTGCGCGCGGCTAGCGCTTGCCGGCCTGGCGGCGCTCGAACTCGAGCGCGAGCCGCTCGCCGCCGAGCGCTCGGCTCGCGCGCGCGGCGAGCGTGGGGGCGAGGTTCGCGAAGTCCGCTCCCAGCCGCATCGTCAGCGACGCGACGTCGATCTCGGCGCGGTTCTCGCTGATCGCCACGACGACGGCGGCCGCGACCTGCTCCGGCGTGCGCGTGGCAACGTAGAAGGGCAGCTTGACATCGGCCGTCGCGTACATGCCGGACGCGCTGACGAAGCCGGGCGCCACGAGCGACACCCCGACGCCGGAGGCGGCGAGCTCCCCGCGCAGCGCCAGCGCGAATCCGCGCAAGCCGAACTTGGAGGCGTTGTAGATCGACGAGCCGGCGGTCGCCGCCTTCCCCGACAGCGAGCCGATGAAGACGAGGTGTCCCCGGCCACGGGCGGCCATCCCCGGCGCGAGGCCGTGCGCGAGCGCGATCGGCGCCCTCAGGTTCACCTCCAGCGCGCGATCGATCGTCTCGCCTTGCAGTTTCAGCAAGCGGCCTGTGCCCGGCAGCGCGGCGTTGGCGATCAGAACGTCGATCTCGCCGGCCGCCTCAAGCAGGCGCTCGACCTCCGCGCGGCAGCCCAGGTCGGCCGCCACCGCCTCGCCACCGACCTCCTGCGCGAGCGCGTCGAGGATCTCGGCCCGTCGTCCCGTGAGCACCAGATGCGCGCCTTCGCCCGCGAGCCGGCGCGCAATCGCGCCACCGATCCCGCCGCTTGCCCCGGTCAGCAGCACGCGGGCGCCGCGCAGGGCCAAGGGGGTCATCGTGGCGGGACGCGGATCGGCACGACCGTGACGATACTGAGGCGATGGCGGAGCGTCTGATCGCGCTGTTCGGACCCACCGGGGTCGGCAAGACCGCTGTCGCGCTGGCGCTCGCGGCGAGGCTGCGCGAGCGTGGCGAGCGGCCGGTCGCGGTTTCCGCTGACGCGCTGCAGGTCTACGCCGGGCTGGAGTTGCTGACCGGGGCGGCCACCGCCGCCCAGCAGCGTCTCCTGGAACACCGCCTGATCTCGTTCTTGCCCGTCGACGCGCGCTTCAGCGTGGCCGAGTACGCCGCCCTCGCACACGCGCAGATCGACGAGCTGCTCGCCGAGCAGGCGACGCCGATCGTGATCGGCGGCACAGGCCTGTACCTGCGGGCCGCCCTGACCGAGCTCGCGCTGCGACCGCCGCCACCGCCGGGCGTTCGCGAGCGCTGGAATGCGGAGCTCGAGCGCCGAGGGCCGGCGCAGCTGCACGCGCTGCTCGCGCAGCGGGCACCCTGGGCCGCCGCGGCCATCGACCCGGCGGACCGCCATCGTCTCGTGCGGGCGCTGGAGCTCGAGGAGATCGGGGCGCTCGAGCCCCAGCAGGGCGAGTCGCAGCTGTGGAGCGCCGATGTGCGTCATCCGACTCGCCTTGTCGGGCTGACGATGGACCGGGCGGAGCTGTATGCGCGCATCGAGGACCGCGTCGACGCGATGGTGGCCGCGGGGGTCATCGCGGAGGTGCGCGCGGCACACCGGGCAGGCGCCTCATCGGGCGCGCGTGCCGCGCTCGGCTTCGAGGAGCTCCTGGCCGGTGACGTGGAGGCGATGAAGCGGCGCACGCGCAACTACGCCAAGCGACAGCTGACCTGGATGCGCAAGCTCGCCGGTGTCGAATTGATCGATGCGAGCGGCCGCTCAGCCGACGAGCTCGCAGCGGCGCTGCGATGATCGCGGAGCGGATGCGCTTTGAGAAATGGCAGGCCCTCGGCAACGACTATCTGATCGTGGAATCGGACGAGTTGCCGTGGGCGCTGACGCCGGAGCGGATCCGGCGGATCTGCGATCCCCACCGGGGCGTCGGATCCGACGGCATCCTGGTGCTCTCACCGAGCGAGGACGCCGCCTACGTCGCCGCGCTGAGGATCTTCAACCCGGACGGCTCCGAGGCAGAGCTGTCGGGCAACGGCTCGCGTCAGGCGATGATCTATCTGCGCCGGCGCGGACGCGCGCACGGCGACGAGTTCGCGATCATGACCGCGGCCGGTCCGATCGCGGCTCGGATGACCGGCGCCTCGAGCGCCGCGGTGGCAATGGGGCATGCCGCAACCCGCTCGAAGGACTTTCCCTCCGGTTCCCCCGACGGGCGCGGAGTGCTCGACGCCGACGGGCGAAGCTGGAGCTTTCAGCACGTCTCGATCGGCAACCCGCAATGCGCGATCGCCTGCGCGGAGCTCGAATCGCTCGATCTGGCGCTGATCGGTCCCGGAATCGAGCGCCATCCGCTGTTCCCCAACCGCACCAACGTCTCGTGGTACCGCGAACTGGAGCCCGGCGTGATCGGCGCCCGGATCTTCGAGCGTGGTGTCGGCGAGACGCTGTCCTCGGGCACCGGCGCCGTCGGAGCCGCGATTGCCCACCATCTCGCCGGCGGGCCGCGACAGGTCGTCGTGGCGCTGGACGGCGGCGAGCTTGAGGTTTCGATCGGGGCGCAACTGGCGGTTACGCTGACCGGCTGGGCCGTGCCTGTCTGCGCCGGTACGCTCTCCGAGGACCTCAGCAAGGAGCTAGATGAGACACAGTGAGCGCCTCGAGCGCATTCCGCCGTACCTGTTCGCCCAGCTCGAGCGCAAGATCGCCGAGAAGCGCGCCGCCGGGATCGATGTGATCACGCTCGCGATTGGTGATCCTGACGTTCCGACCTTCCCGCCGATCGTCGAAGCGGCCCAGCGCGCGGTCGCCAACCCATCGACGCACACCTATCCCAGCAACCGCGGTCGCGAAGAGTTCCGCGAGGCGGTCACCGCCTTCTATGGGCGCCGCTTCGCCGTCACCCTCGACCACGACAGCGAGGTGATGCCCGCGATCGGCGCCAAGGAGTGCATCTTCAACCTCAACATCGCCTTCCTTGACCCGACCGACGTTGCGCTGGCGGCGGACCCGGGCTACCCGGTCTACACCGGTGGGCCGCTGCTTGCAGGCGCCGAAGCGGTGCTGATGCCGCTGATACCGGAGCTCGGCTTCATTCCCGACCTTGACGCGATCGACGCCGCCACGCGCGAGCGGGCCAAGCTGCTGTTCGTCAACTACCCCAACAACCCCACGGGGGCCGTCGTCCCGGACGGCTTCTTCGAGCGACTGGTGGAGTTCGGCGCCGCCAACGACATCCTGATCGTCCACGACAACGCCTATTCCGAGACCACCTACGACGGCTACGTCGCGCCGTCGTTCCTCGCGACGGCGGGCGCGAAGGAGGTCGGAGTCGAGGTCTTCTCGCTCTCCAAGGGCTACAACATGACCGGCTGGCGCTGTGCCGCGATCGTCGGCAACGCGCAGGCCATCGCCTCCTACTGGCGGCTGAAGACGAACATCGACTCCGGCCTGTTCGAGGCGGTCCAGCTGGCAGGCGCGGCCGCGCTGTCGCCGCAACTGGACCATTACAAGGCTGAGATGAACGAGCTCTACGCTCGCCGGCGCGACCTGGTGTGCGAGGCGCTCGCGAAGATCGGCGTGAAGGTCACGCCGCCGCGCGGGACGATCTACATCTGGGCGCCGGTGCCCGACGGCTTCGAAAGCGCCGCCGCCTACTGCGAGCACGTGCTCGAGCAGGCGGCCGTGGTGCTCTCGCCGGGCGGCGCCTACGGCGCGAGCGGCGAGGGCTTCTTCCGTATCTCACTGACGACCCCCGACGATCGGCTGGCCGAGGCGGTCGATAGGCTCGGCCAGCTTGCCCGCTGATTTCGCGCGTGCGCGATGATTGATCGATAGTGGCCCAGCGCTCAAGCGCCCACGGCAGCCTGGCCCAGAACGGGCCGCGCGAAGGGCGCGCCCGCCAGCGCGCCGTGTGCATCGCGTCACAACCGGCCGCCGAAGACCTCGCCGAGCTGCGCGAACTGCTGCGCACAGCGGGAGTCGCTGTGGTCGGGGAGCTCGTGCAGCAGCGCGAGCGGCCACATCCCAACAGCTACCTCGGCTCGGGCAAGCTCGAGGAGCTCGGGGCGCTGGCCGTCGAACTGGACGCCAACGTGATCGCCTGCGACGACGAGCTCTCGCCGCGCCAGGAGCGCACGCTCGAGTCGGCGCTCGGAATCGCCGTCGTGGACCGCACAGCGATCATCCTCGACATCTTCGCCCGCCATGCGGGAAGCGCCGAGGGCAAGCTGCAGGTCGAGCTGGCGCAGCTCGAGTACAACCTCGCGCGCATGCGCGGCCTGTGGACGCATCTCGAGCGCCTCGGCGGCGGGGTCGGCACACGCGGACCGGGGGAGACCCAGATCGAGACCGACCGCCGGCTCGCCCGCAACCGGATCTCGGTGCTGCGCAAGCGCCTGCGCGACGTGCACGCCTCGCGCCAGGTGATGCGCAGCGAGCGCGAGCGCTCGGCGCTGCCGCAGGTCGCGCTTGCGGGCTACACCAACGCCGGCAAGTCGACGCTGCTGAACGCGATGACCGGATCCGAGGTGTCGGTGGCCGATCGCCTCTTCCACACGCTCGATCCGACCACGCGGGCGCTGGAGATCAACGGGCGGACCTACCTGCTGAGCGACACCGTCGGATTCATTCGCAAGCTTCCCCACCAGCTCGTCGACGCCTTCGCGGCGACGCTCGAGGAGACCAGCCGCGCGGCGCTGATCTTGCATGTCGTCGACGCGAGCGCTGCCGAGGAGGATCTCGAGGAGATGATGCGCGCAGTCGAGGTCGTGCTCGACGAGATCGGGGCCGGGGAGCGGCCACGGCTGCTCGTGCTGAACAAGGCCGACCTGCTCGACGAGCTGGAAAGCACCCGGGCCGTCAACGGCCATCGCGACGCGCTTCTCGTGTCGGCGCTCAGCGGTGAGGGACTCGAGCCGCTTTGCGAGCGCATCGATGAGTGCTTCATCAGCTCGCTCGCGGCCGTCGAGCTGCTCGTGCCCTACGCGGAGGGAGCGCGGCTCGCGGAGCTGCACGAGCTGGCCGGCGAGCTCGAGCGCGAGGACACCCCCGACGGTGTCCACGTTCGCGCGCTGCTGCCCGCCGCGAGCGTCGGGCGCTTCGAGCGCTTCGCCCTGCCGCGCAAGAGCGCATGACGCTGCGCGTGGCCCGCGTGGCGCCCGGCGCCGTGCTGCCCACGCGCGCCTACGCCGGCGACGGCGGGCTCGACCTCTACGCCTCCCACGCCGCGCGTATCGGCGCCTGCGAGCGCGCCAGCATCGGTACCGGCATCGCCGTTGCGATCCCGCCCGGACACGCCGGCCTGGTGCTGCCGCGCTCCGGGCTCGCGCTGCGCCACGGGATTGCGCTCGTCAACGCGCCGGGTCTGATCGACGCCGGCTATCGCGGCGAGGTCCGCGTGCTGCTGCTGAACACCGACCGCGAGTCGGCCTTCGAGGTCGCCGCGGGCGACCGCATCGCCCAGCTGCTCGTCGTCGCGTTCGAGTCCCTCGCCGTGGAGGAGGTCGACAGCCTGGACGCCAGCGAGCGCGACGCCCGCGGATTCGGCTCGAGCGGCTGAGCGCCCGGCGGCGCGGGCGGTGCAGGTGGTCGGCAGGCCTCAGCCCTTCACGCCCGCCGCGGTGAGCGCTCCGGCGTGGGCGGCGCGTTCCAGCGCGTCCTCCAGCGGCTCGAGCGCCGCGGGGTCTACGCCCAGCGCGAGGGCCGTGAGCCAGTCACACAGCCAGGAGTTCTTTGGCAGCAGCGGACCGTGCACGTAGGTTCCGATCACATTGGCGCGCCGCGCGCCCTCGAAGCCGCTGCGTCCGTCGTTGCCATGGCCTCGCAGCACGCGGCCGAGGGGCTCCTGGCCGCTGCCGAGGTGCGTGCGTCCGCCGTGGTTCTCGAACCCGGCGATCGTGCCCTCGGCGATCGCCACGGCCACGTTGCCGATCAGTCGCGGGCCGTCGGCGCGCACGGTGTGCAGGTCGAGCAGGCCGATTCCCGGGATCGTCTCGGCGCCGAGCTGGTAGCTGTGGCCGAGCAGCTGGTAGCCGCCGCAGACGCCGAGCACGACGGCTCCGCGCGCAGCGGCGGCGTGCAGCGCGGCGGCCTTGTGCTCGAGCAGGTCGCCGGCGCACCGGCGCTGGTCGGCGTCCTGGCCACCGCCGATGTAGTAGAGGTCGTGTTCGTCTTGCAGCGCCTCGCCCAGGCCGCTCTCGTGCAACCGCCACTCGATCCCGCGCCAGGCGCAGCGGCGCTCGAGCATCAGCAGGTTGCCGCGGTCGGCATAGATGTTCATCAGGTCGGGGTAGAGGGCGCAGACACGCAGGATCACGCCGGCACCTCCAGGCAGACGATCTCGCTGCCCGCGTGCTCCGCGGTCGGCGCGACCGTGCGGTTGCGCAGCGGCCGCAAGCCGGCGCTCACCGCCTCGGCCACGAGCGTCTCGCGATCGCAGTCCGCGAGGCGAACCAGGTCCAAAGCTGACTGCGCGGTCCCGTCGGCGATCCGCGAGCGGCGGCGCTCGATCAGGACCGCTCCGTCGTGGCGGCGAAGCGCGGTCGGCGCGCTCTCGTAGCGCACGCCTGCGAGCTGGACGGCGTCCGGTTCGAGCTCCAGCTCGAACGGCTCGACGCCCTCGCCGAGCAGCGCCACCGCCAGCACGCCACCCGGCCGCAACGCGCGCCGGGCGCAGGCGAGAAACGCCGGGCGATCGGCGAGCAGGTGGACGGTCTGCATCGGGACGATCGCGAGCGACACGGTCGCGGCCAGCGCGAAGGCGCAGGCATCGGCGCAGAGCACCTCGATCGCCAGATCGCCCGTGCGCCGGCGCAGCTCGCCCGCCAGTTCGCTGTCGCGCTCGAGCGCGATCACGCGGATGCCGGCGCGGGCCAGGGGCAGGGCCACGCGGCCCGTGCCCGCGCCGACATCGAGCACGACACCGGGGTAGCGGCGAGCCAGGGCGTGCCACTCGGGCAGGTCGGCGCTGTAGCCGCCGCACTCCAGGTCATGCCAGATCACAGCGTCGGTGCTCATCCCCGCGCCCACGAGCTCTGCGCCTGGCCAGAGCGCGTCAGCAGCTCCCGCAGCGCCAGCATGGCGGTGTAGGTCGGCAGCGCGTACAGCTCGCCCTGCGAGCGCGCGAGCGCCTCGCGCAGCGCACGCTCGAGGTCGGTGCTCACGCTGATCCGCTCGATCGGCACACCGGCGTACTTCAGCCGCAGGGCCAGCTCCGCGGCGCGGGTGCCGGCGCAGGTGGCGTGACGCACGCGCGGCGCGAGGGTCTCGAAATCGGCGTCCCAGATCCACGAGACATCGCGGCCGTCGGCGATCCTGTCGTTGAGGATGCCGAGCACGTCGAGACTCCCGTCCTGGGCTCCGAGCAGCCGCAGAACCTCGTTCGCGCCGGCCGGGTTCTTGATCAAAAGGATCGCCAGCTCGTGCTCGCCGATCTTGATCCGCTCGCCGCGGCCGAACACCGCAGTGGTGGCCGCGAGTCCCGCGGCGATGGTCGCCGGATCGATCTCGAGGGCGACCGCGAGGGCGGCTGCCGCGAGCGCGTTGTAGACGTTGTAGAGGCCGGGCAGCGAGACCTTCACGCGAGTGTTGCCCAGCGGCGTGCGCAGCTCAAACGTCGCACCGCGCAGGCCGTCGAGTGAGATCTCGTGAGCGCTGACGAGCGGCGCCGGGCGCTGCGCGCCGCACCCCGGACAGGCGTAAACGCCGAGATGAGCGATGTAGGTGTGAGCGTAGACGTAGGCCGCGCCGCAGCGGCGGCAGCGCTTCGAGTCAGACGCATGGGCGAGACCGGCGGCGCTCGCGGCGGCCGGGTCCTCGATGCCGAAGTAGAGCGTGTCGGCGTGGTCGCGGCCCAGATCGGCGATCAGCGGGTCGTCGGCGTTCAGCACGAGCTTCGACGGGAGCGTCGCGATCAGGCTCGCCCAGCGCTCGGCGATCGTCTCAAGCTCGCCGTAGCGGTCCAGCTGGTCGCGAAAGAGATTGCCGAGCAGCAGCATGCGCGGACGCAGCGACGCCGTCACCGACTCGAGCCAGAACTCGTCCACCTCAAACACGCCAAGCTGCGCGTTCGCGGGACGCTGCAGCAGCGCCGAGACGATTCCGCCAGCCATGTTGGCGCCGGCGACGTTGTGCACCGTCGGGACGGCGGCCGCGTCGAGAATCGCGGCGGCGAAGGCGGCGGTCGTCGTCTTGCCGTTGGTGGCCGAGACCACGACGCTGCCGCGGGGCAGCGGCGCGGCGAGCCGCGCGATCGCCGCTTGGTCCATGCGCAGCATCAGCTTGCCCGGCAAGCTCGTGCCGCCGCGACCGCTTGCGCGCAGGATGCGCCCGACCAGACGGGCGAGCGGCGCTCGCGGATCGCTCCTCACTGCGTCCAGCCCTGCTCGTCCATGAAGCCGATGACCTCGGCCGGCTGATCGGTGATCACGTAGGCGTCGATGATCGCCCCGTCGACGTTGATCGTGATCGAAAGACCCGAGGCGACCGGGCGCACCTTCGAGATGAGCGCGACCGGGCGCCCGGCTCCCATTCGCGGCGTGACGCGCCCGGTCGCCACTCGATGTACAGCCGGATGGTCGGCGAGCCGGTCGAGCACCCGGCGGTAGCCCTTGGTTGAGGAGTGCTTGTGGTGGGTGCGCTTGGGAGCCATGTTGATTCCCCACGCGCACGGGCGCTCGGATGTGGGTCGTGGACGCGCCGGCCGCCAGGGCCCGCCGGCTCGCTCAGGACCCGCCGGCTGCCTTGGCCCGCGCGGCTCGCTGGCGGCGGCGCCCGAACATCGCGAGGATCGCGAGGAGCACGGCGTCGAGGATCACGCCGAGCAGCACGGCGGGGGGGAGGCTGAGACGACCCGACGGCAGTGAGATCAGCTCGACGATCCCCGTGCCAAGCGCGATCGCCACAACCACGGCGACGATCGCGACGAGGATGCCGCGCAGGCGCGCGACGAGGCCGGCGCTGCGAGGCGGGGCGACGAGCCCCATCACGCGCAGGCCGAACAGGGCGCGTGCCGAAGGAGCCTCCTGGCCCATCTTCTCGACCGCCGTCTTGAGGTCGCCGGCGCGGCGCTCGGCCAGCGCGAGCGACGCATCGGCCATGCGGCGAATCTGCAGCCGCTCCTGCGGATGGGTGGAGGCGACCATCGCCTTCTGGAACCATCCGCGCGCCGAATCGGCGTCGTAGCGCTCCGCCGCGCGGGCGCCGAGGATCGCGTACGCGACCGACTTGTGCTTGCGCTCGGCTTCGAGTTGCTCGTTGCTGCGCGTCTGCAACTGCTCCATCACGTCGGGGCCGACGCGCTGCTCGATGCGAATCTGACGTTGCTTGGGTGCCACCGCGTCGTAGTCTACGGACCGCCGGGGGATATATTGGGCGCGATGAGACTCCACCGACTGCCGATCCGGGCCGGCGCCCTGGCGCTCGCGACGGTCGCGGCACTCGCGCTGCCTGCGAGCGGCTTCGCCGCCGCGCCGTTCAGCGGTTTGGGCTCCACGAGCTCGAGCACCACAACGACGTCGACCTCGTCGACGACAACCGCGCCGCCCGTCGCGCTCCCGACGACCACGAGCAGCGGGCTTTCGACACTCGCCTACCTCGGCATCGGCGTCGTGGCGATCGCGATCTTCGCCACGATCATCTACGTGATTCGCAGGGATGCCCGTATCCACGCGCCGCGGCATGCCGTCCGCGAAATCGACAAGGAGCGCGGCACCGTGGCGCCCCGGACGGAGCGGATCAAGCGCTCGCGTGCAAAGGCCAAGGCCGCCCGGCGGGCACGGCGTTCACGACGCTAGGCTAGGCGCGCGCGCGCCTGGCGACCTTGACCCGGTCGACCTTGCTGAGCACGACCTTGCGCAGTCGGACCGCGGCCGGTGTGACCTCGGCGCACTCGTCGCTGCGCAGAAGCTCGAGCGCCTGATCGAGTGACAGCTGGCGGTGCGGGACGAGCCGCACGAGGACGTCGGCGGTCGAGGAGCGGATGTTGGTGAGATGCTTCTCCTTCGACGCGTTCACGTCGAGATCGTCCGCGCGCGCGTTCTCGCCGACGATCATGCCCTCGTAGAGGGGGTCGCCGGGCCCGACGAACAGCGTGCCGCGCTCCTGCAGGTTCATCAGCGCGAACTGCGCCGCGACGCCCTCGCGGTCGGCGACGAGCGCTCCGGTCGGGCGGTTGCGCAGCTCACCCGCCCACGGCTCCCAGCGGTCAAACACGTGATGCAGAAGCCCGGTGCCGCGGGTCTCGGTCAGAAACTCGGTGCGAAATCCGATCAGCCCGCGGGCCGGCACAAGGTATTCCATCCGCACCCAGCCGGTGCCGTGATTTACCATCTGCTCGAGGCGTCCCTTGCGCAGCGCGACCAGCTGGGTCACGACGCCGACGTAGTCGTCCGGGACGTCGATCGCGAGCCGCTCGACAGGCTCGTGCACGCGCCCGTCGATCTCGCGGGTCAGCACCTGCGGTTGGCCGACGGTCAGCTCGAACCCCTCGCGGCGCATGATCTCGACCAGCACCGCGAGTTGCAGCTCGCCGCGTCCCTGCACCTCCCAGGCGTCGGGGCGCTCGGTGTCGCCCACCCGCAGCGCGACGTTGCCCACCAGCTCTTGGTCCAGGCGGTTCTTGATCTGGCGCGCGGTCAGCTTGCTGCCGCTGCGGCCGGCCAGCGGGGATGTGTTGATCCCGATCGTGACCGACAGCGAGGGCTCATCGACTGTGATCACCGGCAGCGGTCGAGGATCGTCGATGTCGGCGAGCGTTTCGCCGATCGTCACCTCGGCGATTCCCGCGACCGCGATGATCTCGCCCGGGCCGGCCTCCTCGGCGTCGACGCGGTCCAGCGCGTCGGTCACGTAGAGCTCACCGATCGTCGCGCGCGTGATCTCGCCGCTCGAGCGACACCAGGCAACCTGCTGGCCGCGGCGAACCGTCCCGTGGCGCACGCGGCAGAGCGCGAGGCGGCCGACGTAGGGGGAGGCGTCGAGGTTGGTGACGAGTGCCTGGAAGGGATGCTCGGGATCGTGCAGCGGAGCTGGAATATGCTCGAGCAGGAGATCCATCAGCGGCCCGAGATCGGTGCCGACGGCGCCCTCCTGCAGCGACGCCCAGCCCGCGCGCGCGTTCGTGTACACAATCGGGAACTCGATCTGCTGATCGTGTGCATCGAGGTCCAGAAACAGCTCGTAGACCTCGTTGACGACCTCTCCGATGCGGGCGTCGGGGCGGTCGACCTTGTTGACGACGAGGATCACCGGCAACTGCGCATCGAGCGCCTTTCGCAGCACGAAGCGTGTCTGCGGGAGCGGGCCCTCGCTGGCGTCGACGAGCAGCAACACGCCGTCGACCATCGTCAGGCCGCGCTCGACCTCGCCGCCGAAGTCGGAGTGCCCCGGCGTGTCGATGATGTTCAGCTTCACGCCCCGGTAGCGCACCGAGGTGTTCTTGGCGAGGATCGTGATGCCCTTCTCACGCTCCAGGTCCATCGAATCCATGACCCTCGAGGCGACCTCCTGATTCGCGCGAAACGCGCCGGATTGCCAGAGCATCGCGTCGACCAGCGTCGTCTTGCCATGGTCGACGTGGGCGACGATCGCGACGTTGCGGATGTCGGTGCGGGCGATCAACACTGCCACCGAGCCTAGGCGATCGCACTTCCCGGCGCTCGGGCGCCCCGCGGCGAGTGCCAAACGACGCTGCTGCGAGCCCGGGTCGCCAGCGAAGCTGGGAGCGCCTCGCGCAGGGCCGAGGGCCTAGCATTCGCCACCGCAGCGCGCCAACCAACCGAAGGGATCCTGCATGACCCTGGTCGCCCTGATCGACCCCAACGCCTGCATCGCCCAAGGCGACTGCGAAGAGATGGCCCCGGAGGTCTTTCGCGTCGAGGATGTCGCCGTCGTGATCGGCTCAGGCTCCGAGGAGCTGCTGATCGCCGCGGCCGAGGCGTGCCCGACCAGCGCGATCCGCATCGTCGATCGCGAGACGCGCAAGCAGATCTACCCGTAGGGCGACGCCACGGTTGGCCCAAACCGCGTCGCTATCCTTCGGGACGGGCGGCCGATTCGAGCTGGCCACCGAGGACCGATGGCGACGCCGACGCAGACAGCCGACAGAACCGCCGACCCGGGCTCCGGGGTCGCCGCCGATGGTGCCGTCGAGATCATTCGAACCGTCGAGCTGACAAAGGTTTATGCCGGGACCGACTTCACGGCTGTCGATCGGCTCGACCTGACCATCTACGCCGGCGAGGTGTTCGGCCTGCTCGGGCCAAACGGCGCCGGCAAGACCACCACCGCGGGGATGCTCACGACGCGGGTCGTTCCGACCTCGGGCTCGGCCTACGTCGGCGCGATCGACGTTGTCGCCCATCCGACGCTGGCCAAGCAGCTGATCGGCATCGTCTCGCAGCAGAACACGCTCGACCGCCAGCTGACCGTGCGCGAGAACCTCTACTTCCATGGTCGCCTGTTCGGCATCCCCGGGCGCGAATCAGGCCAGATCGCCGACCGGCTGCTCGAGCAGTTCCAGCTCTCGCGCTGGGCCAACGCGTCGGTGTATGCGCTCTCGGGCGGCATGGCGCAGCGGCTGATGGTCGCGCGAGCGATCTTCCATCGGCCGGCCGTGCTGTTCCTGGACGAGCCGACGGCCGGTCTTGACCCCCAGAGCCGGCTCGCGCTGTGGGAGATCCTCGGCGAGCTGAACCGCGACGGGCAGACGATCATGCTGACGACGCACTACATGGAGGAGGCGGACCAGCTCTGTGGTCGTGTGGCGATCATGGATCACGGCCGGATCCTCGCGCTCGACACCCCGCAGGCGCTCAAAGGGTCGGTGGGGGTGGACACGATCGTCACGCTCAAGGCGCGCGGCGACGCCACGGCGCTCGCCGCGACGCTCACGAAGGATCTCGACTTCGTGACGCGAACCCGCGAGATCGCGGGCGGGGTGGAGTTGCACGTCCGAGACGCCGACCGGCTCGTGCCGGCCATCGTCAACGCGGCGGAGGGCGCGGGATTCGAGATCGTCGATTTGGCGGTCGCCGAGCCCAGCCTCGAAACCGTCTTCATCAACCTCACGGGGAAGGACCTGCGCGAATGACGGCGCCCCCGATCGCATCGACGGAACTGCAGGCCTCGCACCGGATCCTCGCGACTCCGGCGCGCAGTGCCGCGGCGGCAAGCCGTGTCGCCTTGCGTGCGCTGATCGTGCGCGACCTCGTGGTGCTGCGCAAGCACTCCGTCGAGTTCGTGATCCGCACGGTGATCCAGCCGTTCCTGCTCGTTTTCGTGTTCCTCTACGTCTTCCCGTCCATCGGCCAGGGGGTGGGGGCAGGGCACGGCGCCGCCGCCGAATCAGGCTTCGCGACCGTGCTGGTTCCCGGTGTCGTCGGCATCTCGATCATGTTCCAGGGGATCCAGGCCGTGGCGCTGGCGCTCGCAACCGAGTTCGGCTACACGCGCGAGATCGAGGACCGCGTGCAGGCGCCATGTCCGATTTGGCTCGTGGCGCTCGCGAAGGTGCTGTCCGGTGCCACGCAGGGGCTGCTGGCCGCGCTGATCGTTTTCCCGATCGCGGCCGTCGTGCACGCTCCGGGAGTCCACGCTCACCTCGCGGCGCACTGGGCGATCGTGGTCACCGTGATCCCGCTCGCCTGCGTGATGATGACCTCGCTCGGCCTGCTGCTCGGAACCGCGTTTGAGCCGCGCAACATCGGCTTGATGTTCGGCTTCGTCGTCCTGCCGATCACCTTCCTCGGCGGCACCTACTACCAATGGAGCAAACTGGCGGCGCTGACCGTCGGCGGCGTGCACTGGCTGCAGATCATCGTCTTGGCGAACCCGCTGATCTACGTCAATGAAGGCCTACGCGCCGGACTCACCTCCAACCCGAACAACATGCACCTGTACATCGTCTACCCGGCGCTGATCGGCTTCAGCGCGTTGTTTCTGACGCTCGGTCTGCGCAACTTTCGAGGGCGCGTCCTGAGCTGAGGGGACCGCGGCGGGGAGTCAGGCGACCATCGCATAGAGCAGCCCGACGGCTGCGTTGCGCGCTGAGCGCTCGCCCGGCGCACGACGCGCAGGCACCCTCTCGCGGCCGGCCGCGCCATGGCGCCCCCCGCATGGAGGAACATTCACCCTGATATGACGAGGCGCTCGATCTCACCGCTGGTGCTGCGCACTCCGCGCCCGTCGCTGCGGCTCGGCGTGGGCGCCGCGCTGGCCGCGATCGCAGCTGAGACGCTTGCGATCTACCCGCTCGCGCACGTCGCGCCGGTGGTTTCACTCGGGGTGGTCTACCTCGTCGGCGTCGTCTTCGTTTCAACCTACTGGGGGATCCGGCTCGGCTTCGCCACGGCGCTCGCGAGCGCGCTGGCCTACAACTACTTCCACCTGCCGCCGGTCGGGCGCCTCACATTGGCCGACGGGCGCAACTGGGTTGCACTCGCGTCCTTCCTGGCCGTCGCCGCCGCGACCGGGCTGGTCGCAGATCTCGCCCGCACGCGCGCCCAGGAGGCCGATCGACGTCGCCGCGAGGCGGACCTTGCGACCGAGATGGCGCACACCCTGCTGGCCGGCGGCGAGCTGGACGACGCGCTCGCCGTGACCGCTCAGCGATTGGCGGCAGCGATCGGCGCATCCTCCGCGGCGATAGAGCGCGGCATCGTCGGCGGCGACGATCGTCGCGCCGCGTTTGCGCTGCGCGAGGGCGAGCAGGTTATCGGCACGCTCGTGCTGCCCGCGGCCTTCGCCGCCGCCGATCGCGAGCGAATCGTCGAGCGAATCGTGCCGGCGTTGCAGTCGGTGCTGGCCGCGGCTCTGCAGCGAGCCGAGCTGCAGGCCGAGGTGATCGAGACGGCTTCGCTTCGGCGCAACGACGAGATGAAGACGGCGCTGCTGCGCTCGGTGTCCCACGACCTGCGTACGCCGCTGACCGCGATCCTCAGCGCCGCGGCGGCGCTTGATCCCGAGCATCCTGACGGCGAACAGGTCGGCGAGGTGCGCGACGTGGTGCTGGCGGCCGCAACGCGGCTGGCGGCGTTGGTCGAGAAGCTCCTTGACCTCTCGCGGCTGCAGTCCGGCGCGGCCGAACAGCACGTCGGCGCCTACTCGCTCGATGAGGTGATCGGCGAGGCGGTTGAGCACGTGGCCGGCGATGCGACGCTCGTGCGCCTCTCCATCGACGAGGACCTGCCGCTGCTCGAGGGCGACGCCGGGCAGCTCGAGCGCGCCTTCGCCAACCTGATCGAGAACGCCGTGCGCTACTCCGGTGGCAAACCCGTCTCGATCCGCGCCCGCGCGCTCGCGGGCCGGGTGCGTGTACGCATCGTCGATCAGGGCCCGGGGATCCGCTCCGGCGAGCTCGAGCGGATCTTCATGCCCTTCTACCGCTCACCGGGGCAGCCGCCGTCGCACCAGGGGGCGGGCCTCGGCCTGGCGATCGCGAAGGGCTTCATCGAGGTCAACGGCGGCCGGCTCTCGGTCGAGTCGCTGCCCGGCCAGGGCACGAGCTTCATCATCGAGTTTCCGCTGCGCACGGTCACGCACCAGGGCGCGGCGGCCTGATGGCCGCAGAACGAATCCTGGTCTGCGACGACGATCCGCAGATCCTGCGGGCGCTGCGTCTCGTGCTCCGCGGCGCCGGTTACGAGGTCCTGACCGCCGCGACCGCCGAGGAGGCGCTCGATCGCGCCGCGATCGGTGGCCCACACGCGGCGATCGTCGACCTGATGCTGCCCGACCGCCCCGGTATCGAGGTCTGCCGGGAGCTTCGCGGCTGGAGCGAGATGCCGATCATCGTGCTCTCGGCGGTGACCGACGAGCAGGCGAAGATCGAGGCTCTGCAGAGCGGCGCCGACGACTACGTGACCAAGCCGTTCGCTCCCGGCGAGCTCGTCGCCCGCGTCCAGGCGGTGCTACGGCGCGCCGGCCGCGCCGCGGTCGAGCCGACGATCGAAGCCGACGGCCTCGTGATCGACCTCGCTGCTCATGCCGTGACCCTCGACGGCGAGGAGGTGCGCCTGACGCCGCTCGAGTTCGCGCTGCTGCGCGCGCTGGCGGTGAACCGCGGCCTGCTGATGACACATCGCAAGCTGCTCAGCGAGGTCTGGGGCCCCGAGTACGCTGATGCCACGCCGCTGCTGCGAACCCACATAGCCAACCTTCGCCGCAAGCTCGCCGGTGGGGCGGAGCGGCCCCGCTTCATCCGCACCGACTCAGGCATCGGCTACCGCTTCACCGCGTGAAGCGTGACGGCGCGCGCGGGTGCTACCAGCTACCGCCGACGCAGACGGTCTGAGCGCCGGCGTTGGTGCACTGGCGGGTCACCTGACCGGTGTCGGTGCGCGTGATGCTGTAGGTGTCGCCGTTCGTCGAGACCGCCGTCACCGTGTAGCTGTTGCCGGACTGGCCGTTGCCCGGCACCGTCACGCTGTTCAGCCAGGCGTTGCCGTTACCCTGCGACGTCTGGATCGTGGTCTCGTAGCTCGCGAGGATCGAGGCGCTGTTGCAGCTCGCGTAAAGCCCGCTGTGGTCGGTGGCGCACGTCTCCTCCGCGATCTGGGCGCTGTGGGCCAGCTCCTTCGCCGCGGCGTCAAGCGCTTTCGACTTCTGGTTGAGGAAAGACGGGATCGCGATCGCGGCGAGGACCCCGATGATCAGGATCACCACGAGTAGCTCGATCAGCGTGAAGCCTTCCTCCCGCAGGGGCTTGGAACGCCGCGACAGCCGCATTGCATTGCTATCGGCACCTCAGGGATTCAACGTGAGCGGTCCCGCAGGCGGCGGACGTTGGTTCGAGGCCGCCTGGACTTCACCGTTTTGCGCAGCCCGCCGCGCCCGGCGGGCAATGCCTCCTGATCGGCGCTCGTTCCGGGCCGGATCACGATGATCTCGCCCGGGACGTTCTCGAGCAGCCAGCTGATTTCGTCCGGCAGCAGGCCCGTCGTGCCGCTGTCGGCGGCCGTCACGACGGTCGTGTCGAAGCTCTCGTGCTCGACCAGTTCGCGAATCGCGTGGCGGTAGCTTCGGCCCCGCTCGATACGTGAGTCGACCGTCACGCCGGAGCGAGCCGCGCGCTGCTCGATCGCCTCAAGCAGCGGCAGCGCGCTGTCGCACGCCACCGGCAACGCGGCGTCGAGCGGCAGATGCATCGGCACGCGCGCCAGGAATGCCGGCACCAGCGTCGCGCCGTCGATCTGCGAGATTCGTAGCGCTGCATCCAGCCCCCGCTCGGATAACTCGGTACCGAGGAACGGGAAGAGAATCCTGCCGGCTGCGTGAGCCCGCGGGCCGCTTCCGCGTTGGCTGCGGCGTCGTTCGCGAGCGGCGTAGGCGACCAGCGCGACGACGACGAGCGCAAGGATCACGACGACGACGATCATGTGCCACGCTCGGGACGCTGGGTCCGGTCCGCGACGACCCGCAGATCGACCCCGGGCAACGCCCGCAGGATCTGAAACAGCAGGGAGGGGCGGGTGAGGCGCTGCCAGCCGCCACGCGGCGGCGGAGCGCCCATCAGGATGTAGGTCGTGCCGCGCTCGTGGGCGACGCGGGTGATCACGTCGATCATCACGTCCCCCTCCTCGACGAGCACGTGGGCTCCGAGCACCGACGCGAGCCGGCGCACGGCCGCCAGTTCGCTGCCGGCCTCCTCGCGCGCCCGCTGCCCGGACTTGACAACCCACAGCAGGTCGAGCTCGGCGCCGAGCCGCTGCGCCGATCGCCACGCGCGACGCACCACACGCTGCGACTGCGGGGACAGCGTGATCAGCGCGAGCAGCCGCTCGCCGACAGCCTGCGGCGCGGCCGTGGTGGCGAGGCGGTCCTCGCGCACCGAGCCGCCGGGGACAAGGCGCTTGGCTTCCACCTCCTGGGCGACCTGGCGCAGGGCGACCTCTCGCAGCGCCGAGAGGTTCTCGATCCGGAAGAAGTTGTTCAGCGCCGCTTCGATGCGGTCGGGCCGGTAGATCTTGCCGGCGCGCAGGCGCTCGATCAGCGCCTCCGGCGGGATGTCGACGAGCACGAGCTCGTCGGCGTGGGCCAGCACCGAATCGGGGATCGTCTCGCGCACGCGCGTCGAGGTGAGCTCCGCGACCTGATCGTTGAGGCTCTCGAGGTGCTGGACGTTGACGGTCGAGAAGACGTCGATTCCGGCCTCGAGCACGCTCTCCACGTCCTCCCAGCGCTTCGCGTGCTCGACGCCCGCGGCGTTGGTGTGGGCCAGCTCGTCAACGAGGCACAGCTCCGGCGCGCGCGCGAGGATCGCCGGCAGGTCCATCTCATCGACGGGCGTGTCGCGGTAGGTGATCCGCCGGCGCGGGATGATCTCGAGCTCGCGTGCCAGATCCTCGGTCTCGCGGCGGCCGTGGGCCTCGAGATAGCCAACCACCACGTCGCGACCGCTCTCGAGTTCGCTGTAGCCCTCCTGCAGCATCCGGTAGGTCTTGCCGACCCCCGCGGCCATGCCGAGGAAGACGCGGTGCGATCCTCGGCGACGGGCAACGCTCACGGCCGGTGTCCGTCAGCCGCCGAGCAGGTTGTGGACGACGAGGTCGATCAGCTTGATCCCGATGAACGGGGCGATGATCCCGCCCAGGCCGTAGATCCAGAGGTTGCGCCGCAGCAGCGCGCTTGCTCCGATCGGGCGGTAGCGCACGCCGCGGAGCGACAGCGGGATCAGCAGTGGGATCACGAGCGCATTGAAGATGATCGCCGAAAGGATCGCCGAATTCGGCGTGCCAAGCGCCATGATGTTGAGGACGTGCAGTGGGCCTTTGGCGCTGCCGACGGCGTAGGTGGAGATGAAGATCGCCGGGAGGATCGCGAAGTACTTGGCGACGTCGTTGGCGATCGAGAATGTGGTCAGCGCTCCGCGTGTGATCAGCAGCTGCTTGCCGACCTCGACGATCTCGATCAGCTTCGTCGGGTTGGAGTCCAGGTCGACCATGTTCCCGGCCTCGCGCGCCGCCTGGGTGCCCGTGTTCATCGCCACGCCGACGTCGGCCTGGGCAAGAGCGGGGGCGTCGTTGGTGCCGTCGCCGGTCATCGCGACGAGCCGGCCGGCGGCCTGTTGCTCCTTGATCAGGGCGAGCTTGGCCTCGGGTGTGGCCTCCGCGAGGAAGTCGTCGACCCCCGACTCCTCGGCGATCTTGGCGGCGGTCAGGCGGTTGTCACCGGTGACCATGACGGTGCGGATGCCCATCGCCCGCAGCTGGTCGAAGCGTTCCTTCATTCCCTCCTTGATCGTGTCCTTGAGATAGACGACGCCGAGAACCTGGCTATCGCGGGCGACGGCCAGAGGAGTCCCGCCCTCGCGCCCGATGCGGTCGAGCTGGGCCTGAAGCTCCGGCGGCGCCTCGCCGCCCTCCTTGCGCGCGAACTCGATCACCGAGTCTCCGGCGCCCTTGCGCAACTGCTGGCCGTGCCAGTCGACGCCGCTCATGCGCGTCTGGGCGGTGAACGGCACGAAAGTCACGTCGGTGCCGGTCATGTCGTGCTCGCGGATGCCGTACTGCTTGGCGAGCACGACGATCGAGCGTCCCTCCGGGGTCTCGTCGGCCAGCGACGCGAGCTGGGCGACCTCCGCGAGCTCGGCCTCGGTGACACCCGGCATCGGTATGAACTCCGACGCCTGGCGGTTGCCGAGCGTGATCGTGCCCGTCTTGTCGAGCAGCAGGACGTCGATGTCGCCGGATGCCTCGACGGCGCGTCCCGAGAGCGCCAGCACATTGCGCCGGACGAGGCGGTCCATGCCGGCGATCCCGATCGCTGAAAGCAACGCGCCGATGGTGGTCGGGATCAGCGCGACCAGCAACGCGATCAGCGTCGTCTCGGAGATCGCCGTATGGGCGAACAGCCCGAACGGGCGCAGCGTCGCAACGACGATCATGAAGATCAGCGTGAGGCCGGCGAGCAGGATGTTGAGCGCGATCTCGTTTGGCGTCTTGCGCCGCTCGGCGCCCTCGACCAGCGCGATCATGCGGTCGAGGAACGACTTGCCGGGCTCCTGCGTGATCTCGACGAGGATCCGGTCCGAGGTCACGCGCGTGCCGCCCGTGACCGCGCTGCGATCGCCGCCGGACTCACGGATCACCGGCGCGGACTCGCCGGTGATCGCCGACTCGTCGACCGTCGCGATGCCCTCGATCACCGTGCCGTCTCCCGGGATCACCTCGCCGGCCACGACGACGACGACATCGCCGCGCGTGAGCTCGGCGGCCGGACGGGTGCTCCCGTCGCGCATCGTCGCGATCGTCTCCTTGCGCATCGAGCGCAGCGTGTCGGCCTGGGCGCGCCCGCGGCCTTCGGCGAAGGCCTCGGCCATGTTGGCGAAGATCACCGTCAGCCATAGCCAGATCGCGATCGTGAACGTGAACCACGAGGGCTCAGGGCCGCCGAGGGACTGGCCGCCGCCAAGCTGGATGAACCAGGTGATGGTCGTGATCAGGGCGCCGATCTCGACGACGAACATGACCGGGTTGCGAATCTGGACGCGAGGGTCGAGCTTGGCCAGGCTGTCCAGCAGCGCGCGCACGACGATGTCACGGCGGAACAGCGAGATTGCGCGCCGCTCGGAGGTTGCGGGTTGCGTTGACATCTGTTTACTTGCTCCCTGAGAGGCGGTCGAGGGCGAGGTTGAGTTCCAGTACGTCGACGCCGGGCTCGCCGAAGAAGCCGAGGCTGCGAGCGGTCGTGTACTTGGCCGCGAGGGCGTCTACGGTGCTCAGCGTGAGTCCGCGCACGGCGGCGACGCGGTAGGCCTGGATCCTCGCGTTGGCCACCGATATGTCGGGGTCCACAGACGATGCCGAGTCGTCGACCGCGTCGACGGGGATCTGCGCCGCGCTGGTCAGGGCCGGGTCGTAGCGGCGCCCGCCCGGCGCCGTGTTCAGATCCATATAGGTCTGGATGTAGCCCTGGAAGGCGGTCAGCGTCGTCTTGCCGTTGGGGCCGAGGTTCGAGAACTCCGTCGCCGCATCGTTATCGCCGTTCACGGACGGACGCGTCTGGAAATAGCGCGGATCGGGCCGCGTCTGCGCGACGCCCTTGACGACCAGCTGCTTGCCGTTCTTCCCGATCACGGGCTCGTAGAACTGCTGGCCGATCAGGGCGGAGCCGACAACAACGCCGCCGCGCTTGATCAGCGACCCGTTCGCCTTGCCCGGGAAGATTCCCTGGCTGACGCCGAGGACGAGCAGCGGATACACGAGCCCGAGTAGGACGGTGAAGACGATCATCGAGAGGAACGCTGTGCGCAGGTCGCGTCGCATCAGTACAGGTGTCCTGTGAGCGCCTGGACGATCGGGCCGAGCAGCACCGCGGGGAAGAACGTGAGCGCGCCGACGAGGATGATCACGCCGATCAACAGCACGACGAACGTCGGATTGTCGGTGCGCATGGTGCCCAGGCCCGCTGGGCTGTAGCGCTTGCCGGCCAGTGCACCGCCGACGGCGAGCGCGAAGAGAATCGGGGCGTAGCGGGCGAACAGCATCGTGAAGCCGCCGAGCAGGTCGGCGAAGGTGACGCCATGCGAGCCGGCATTGCCGGCGGCCGGCTGGATGAAGCCGGTGTAGCCGGCGAATGCGGAGCCGTTGTTGTTGGCCTGCGAAAGGTAGGCGTAGAAGGTCTCGGAGAATCCCTGCGGGCCGGTGTTGTAGATCGACGCCCGTCCCGCCGCGCTCGCGGTCGCGAGTGAGGTCGAGAACAGGGCCGTCAGAGGCGTGATCAGCAGGCCGAGCGCGACGAGCTTGATCTCCTTCGCCTCGATCTTCTTGCCGAGGTACTCCGGCGTGCGCCCGACCATCAGGCCACCGAGGAACACGGCGAGCAGGACGTAGAGGAGGATCGAATACATCCCGGTGCCGACGCCGCCGAAGATCACCTCGCTGGCGGACAGGTTGGCCATCGGAATGGCGCCGCCGAGACCTGTGTAGGACTCGATCGAGCTGTTCACCGCGCCGCAGGAGGTTACGGTCGTCACCACGTCGAAGATCGCGGAGCCGGCGATCCCGAAGCGCTGCTCCTTGCCCTCGAGGTTGCCACCGGTGGAGTTGGCGATCACCTGGGTGTGCAGACCGGCGGCGTGCTGCGCGGGCGACCCGTGCGCCTCGGCGGCGTAGGCGACGGCGACGCCACCGATGAACAGCACGAACATCGTCGAGAAGATCGCGATCGCCTGGCGGCGGGAGCCGACCATGCGGCCGTACATCCACACGAGCGCCGCCGGGATGATCAGCACGAGCAGCATCTCGTAGTAGTTCGTGAAGCCGTTGGGGTTCTCGAACGGGTGGGCCGAGTTGACGTTGAAGAAGCCGCCGCCGTTGGTCCCGAGCTCCTTGATCGCCTCCTGCGAGGCGACCGGCCCCATCGCGATCGTCTGCACGATGCCGCTGATGCCGTGCGCGGAGACGTAGTGCGAGAGGTTGTCGATCGAGCCCTGGGAGACGAGCACGAGCGCGCTGACGAACGAGATCGGCACCAGCACGTAGAGGACCGTCTTGGTGAAGTCCTCGTAGAAGTTGCCGAGGCTCGTGCCGCTGCGGCCGATGATGCCGCGAATCAGCGCGACGGCCACGACGATGCCGACGGCCGCGGAGGCGAAGTTCTGCACCGTCAGTCCGACCATCTGGCTGAAGTACGTCATCGTCGTCTCGCCGCCGTAGTACTGCCAGTTCGTGTTGGTCAAAAACGACGAGACCGTGTTGAACGTGACATCCCATGGGGCCGCGTTGAACGTCGTCCCTCCGTAGTTGTTCCACGGCTGGATCGACTGGCTGCGCAGAACGACGTAGAGAATGATCCAGCCGGCGAGGGAGAAGATCAGCAGGCTCTTGGCGTAGCTCTTCCAGTCCTGCTCGCGCTTGGGGTCGACGCCGAAGCAGCGATACAGCAGCCGCTCGAAGCCGCCGAACAGCGGCGTCAGGAACACGCGCTCGCCGCTGTAGACCTTGGCCATGTAGCGGCCGAGGAACGGGGAGAGGATGACCAGCGCGGCGCAGAAGGCGAGGATCTGCAGCCAGCCGTTGACGGTCATGACCTAGAACTTCTCCCCGCGGATCAGCGCGTAGCCAAGGTAGATGCAGATCACGACCGAGACGACCAGGCCGAAGAAGTCGGCCGCGCTCATGTGCGCGACGAAGTAGCCGAGCGTCGTCATACGCGGTCGATCGCCTCGATCATCAGGTAGAGCACCGCGAACGCGACGATCCCGAGGACGATTGCAATGATGTCGCCAGGCATTGGAACGAGCCTAGGACCGCCCGTGTGTAGGCCGCATCAAGATATGCACTGGCGGCATGGAGATTTCGTCAAGATGCGTTCGTGGCCCCGATCCAGGAAGTCCAGATCACCGGCACGACGATCCGTCTCGGCCAGCTGCTCAAGCTCAGCGGCATCGCCGAGTCAGGCGGCGACAGCAAGGCGCTGCTGCTCGCGCAGGTGGTGCACGTGAACGGGGTACCCGAAACTCGGCGCGGGCGCCAGCTGCACGACGGCGATCTGGTTGAGGCGCGCGGCGAAGCCGCCCGGGTGAGCGCACAATGAGACGCAGCTCGGCGATTGCGCTCGCGCTCGCCTGCACGGCGATCCTCGGCTGGGTCGCCTACGCCCTGGCCGACCCGCCGACCGGGACGGTGACGAGCTACGCGATCCCCGCAGGGGCGAGCGGGCCGAGCGGGCCAACCGGGCCGACCGGGGCTGCGGGGGCGACCGCCCTCACACCGGGCCCCGATGGGAACCCGTGGTTCGTTGAAACGCGGGATCCAAACGGCGGCTTCCGCGTCGGCACCGTCGCCGCCGGCAAGGTGGTCGAGTACCCCTCGCCGCCGCTCACGCTACGGCCGGCGGGGATGGCGGCTGCCGGTGGCGAGCTCTGGTTCACGGATGGCAACAGCGACATCGGCGAGCTCTACTCGCTGTCGACCGCCGGGGTTACCACCCAAGTGACGCGCGTTCTTCCCTCACTCGGGCTCGCGGCGGACGCGAGCGGCGACCTGTGGCTTGCGCATCCCCAATACGACGAGATCGGTGAGGTAGCAACCGGGCCGCCCGCGATCGAGACCTTCCCCGGCCGCGGGGACGCCGGCCAGCTCCCGGCGTCCGCCGATCCCGAATACATCGCCGCCGGCCCCGACGGAACGACGATGTGGTTCACGGAGCCCGGGATCGAAGAGGTCGGCTCGATCACCGCGGCCGGTGTCGTCACCCAGTACCCACTTCCAAGCGACGTCAGCGGCACGCTCGGAAACATCGTGCTCGGCCCCGACGGCGACCTCTGGGTCGGCGTGGCCGGCTCGGCTGTCGATGGCCCGCCGCAGCTGGATGGGAGTCTTCGGCTCGGTCTGGCGGCGGTCGCCCGCAGTCAACCCGCGCTGGTGAGGATCACGCCGGCTGGCGGTGTCACGGCGTACCCGCTGCCGAGCGGCGACGACGCCGATCCTGGCGTCCTCGCAGCGGGCCCCGACAAGCAACTGTGGATGCCCGACGTGCCCGGGACCGACGGAGGCCTGACCGCGTTCAATACGACGACCGCGACCTTCACGCCATACCCGGCGATCGTCCCGACGCCCGACACGATCAGCTCGATCATCAAGGATCCCGCCGGCGGCGACTCGCTCTGGCTGACCGACCAGACCGCCAACACGATCGACAACGTGCCGCTGACGCCGCCGGTCACCACCACGCCGCCGACGACGACCACGAGCACGACTACGACCACCTCCACCTCCACCTCCACCGCGAGCAGCGCCGCCGCACCCCCGCCGCTGATTCCGGCGCTGCTCGCCGTCTCGGGCATCAGCACATCCGGCGCCACGCTCTCGGGCACGATCTCCGAGCCGGCCGGCAGTCCCTCGACCCCGGTCAGCTACAGCTTCCAGTACGGCACGACGACCGCCTACGGCTCCTCGACCCCGACTGCGACGGCCGCCGTCACGCCCGCCGGCGTGAGCGTGAGCGCGACGCTGAGCGGGCTCGAGCCCTACACCACCTACCACTACCGCCTGTCGAGCGGCGACTGCGCCGCGTCGAGTTGCGTTGCCGTGACGCCCGACCAGACGTTCACGACCGGTTCGACGCTGCAACCGGCGCTCGACACCAATGTCGGCCTGACCACGACCTCGGGCCATGTGCTGATCGAGCTGCATGGCAAACACCGCTTCGTCAGCCTCACGACAGGCGAGCTGATCCCGCTCGGCGCGACGGTCGACGCGCTCCACGGCACGGTGCTGATCCAGAGCGCGACCGCGAGCAGCCCCGGCCAACTCGCGAGCGGCCTGTTCTCGGGCGGCGAGTTCACGGTGACCCAGCCGCACGGCGGAAAGGTCACCGTCCTCGCCCTCGCGAGCAGCTTCAAGGCCTGCGCGGCCGCGCCGGTCGCCCAGGCCGCGACCGCAGCGGCGAAGCGCAAGAAGAAGCACGCGAAGTCCAAGAAGGTCGTAAACGTCGTGTTCGGCAACGCCCACGGCCAGTTCTCAACGCGCGGGCACTACGCGACCGCCGCCGACGAGGGCACGAAGTGGAGCACCTCGGATCGCTGCGACGGCACCCTGATCACGGTGACCCTGGGTCGCGTCACCGTCACCGACCGGGTGCGCCACCGCACCGTCGTGGTGACCGCCGGACACCACTACCTCGCCGCCGCAGCCTGAGCTGAACGAGACGGGCGCAGCCACTACACTCGCTCACGTCGTGACCGCGTCAGCGCGCAACGGGCACAGCGACACATCGCCCGCGGCTCGCTCGGGTGGCGAGGTGAAGGAGCGCCTGTCCGCCGAGCGCACCGGGCGAGCGTTCCTCGTGCTGCGTGACGACTCGCAGCACCAGCGCATCGTCTCACTCGACGGCGAGGCCAAGCCGCGAGTCACGCTGGGCCGCAGCGACCAGGCCGATGTCGCGATTGCCTGGGACGGCGAGGTTTCGCGTCTGCACGCCGAGATCGAGTGCGCCGCGGGGGAGTGGGTCGTGCACGACGACGGTCTCTCGAGCAACGGCACCTTCGTCAACGGTCAGCGCATCGCAGGTCGCCGACGCCTCGCCGACGGCGACGCGATCCGCCTCGGCGCGACGGTCGTGCTCTTCCGCAACCCGCGAGCAGTTCCGGCGGCGACGCTGCGGGGGTCGGTGGGGGTGACGCAGGAGCAGCTCAGCGACACCCAGCGCCGGGTGCTGGTGGCGCTCTGCCGCCCGTACGCGGGGTCGGCGCACCTCGCCTCGCCGGCGAGCAACCAGCAGATCAGCGAGGAGCTCTTTCTCAGCCTCGATGCCGTCAAGGCGAACCTGCGCGCGATGTACCAACTGTTCGGCGTCGCGGGCCTGCCGCAGAACCAGAAGCGCGCGCAGCTCGCAGAGCGAGCAATCACGTGGGGCCTGGTCGGGGCCGAGCGCTAGCAGGCCTGGCTGCGGCGCTGCCGCGGTGTCGGCTGCCGGCGGCAATGCTCTGCGTGGCGATCGTGGCGCTGCTCGCGGGCTACGGCACCTGGCACACCAGCTTCGGCAACAACCTCGAGCTGGGGACGATCGATGCGCGCATCAGCCTACGCGGGACGCAGCGCCCCTACCCGGGCGTGGTGATCGTGGCGATCGACGTCAAGACGCTCGAGAGCTCGCGCTTTGGTTCCTTCCCGTTTGCGCGCATCTACGACGCAGAGATGATCGACCGCCTGCGCAAGGACGGCGCGAGGACGATCGCCTACGACCTCATCTTCGATAGCGCCAGCGACAACGCGCAATACGACCTGGACCTCTACGACGCGGCCGCACGGGCACACGGTCACATCGTCCTGGCCGCCCAGGCGTCTGACATCCACGGCAATGGCACCACAAACGTCCTCGGCGGGGTTGCCAATCAGCGAAGCGCGGGTGTCAGCGTCGGCACCGCGGAGTTCAGCGAGGACAGCGACGGCGCCGTGCGCCGCCTCCCGGAGCGTGTCGAGGGCGTGCAGAGCTTCGCCGTCGCCGCGGCGCGCGACGCCGGCGTCTCGACGTCCGCGTTGCGGGCCGACTTCGACGGCGGCTCGCAGTGGATCGACTTTCCCGGGCCGGCCGGCACCGTGCCGTCCTACTCGTTCTCCGACGTGCTCTCCCGGGGCTTCAATCCCGCGCTCGTGCGCGGGCGGATCGTCGTCGTCGGTGCGACCGCGGGTGACCTCCAGGACACCCACACAGTCGACTACGGAGCCAACCAGCCGATGACGGGCCCGGAGCTCGAGGCCGACGCGATCTCCACGCTGATGACCGCTGCGCCGCTGCGCTCGGCGCCGCCGTGGCTGAACTGGCTGCTTGTGGTCGTCGCTGCACTGCTGCTGCCGGCGCTCGCGCTGCGCCGCGTCCGCTGGCCGCGCCTGGTCCTCGTAGGGCTCGGTGCGGCGGCCGCATTGATCGTCGGCACGCAGATCGCCTTCGACAGCGGGACGGTCAATCTGCTCGTCCCGGTGCTTGCCACGCTGATCGTCGCCGGCGCCGGGGCGGTGCTGATCTCGCTCGCGTTCGAGCGCGCCGAGCTGTCCATGCTGCGCGATCGCTTCGCGCGCTTCGACCCGAGCGTCGTCGACGCCGTGCTCGCCGATCCCGGCATCGCCCTGCGGATGCGCGCACTCGCGATCGGACCGGAGTCCGTCATCGCCGGCTACCGCATCGTCTCGCTGATCGGCCGAGGCGGCATGGGGGTGGTCTACGAAGCCGTTCAGCTCACCCTCGACCGGCCCGTGGCGCTCAAGCTGATCGACCCGGCGCACGCCGATGACGAGGAGTTCCGGGCGCGGTTCGTGCGCGAGTCACACGTCGCCGCGTCGCTCGAGCACCCGCACGTGATTCCCGTGTATGAGGCACGCGAGGACGGGGGATTGCTGTTCATCGCGATGCGCCTCGTGCGCGGCCCGAGCCTCGCGGAGCTGTTCGCTGCGGAGGCTCCGCTCGAGCCCGCGCGCGCGGTGGAGCTCGTCTCCCAGATCTCGGGTGCGCTCGGTGCCGCGCACGCCCGCGGGCTCGTGCACCGCGACGTCAAGCCGGCGAACGTCCTGCTGCACGACCGCGATCACGCCTACCTGACGGATTTCGGCGTGAGTCACGAGGCCGGGGGTGAGGAGGGCCTGACCGGAGTCGGCGAGCGACTCGGCACAGTCGACTACATGTCGCCCGAGCAGTGCCGCGGTGAGCGTGTCGGACCCGCGGCCGACATCTATTCGCTGGGTTGCGTGCTCTACGAGGCGCTGACCGGGCGCGCCCCGTACTCCGCCGACAGCGAGGCCGAGCGGATCGCAGCACACCTGCACGATCCGCCGCCCAGCGCGAGCGCCCACTGGCCGGCCGTTCCGATCGCTCTGGATGCGGTGATCGTGCAAGCGCTCGAAAAGGATCCGGCCCGGCGGTTTGCGTCCGCCGCCGCGTTCGCACTGGCGGCAAAGAAGGCGGTCGGAGTGGAGCAGGCCCAGAGCACGCCGGCGCCCGCAACGGTCCCGCGGGTCGGCGGCGAGCGCCCGACGGTTGCCTCGAGCTGAGCGCGGCTCGCGCGAGCGCCACGCACTACGCTGGCTCTCGTGCGCCAACGCGTCGCGATCGTGCTCCTCGGTCTCTGCGGTCTCGCGGGCTTCGTCCTGCTGACCATCCCGGGCAGCGGTCTGCAGGAGGTGATCGGCAGTGCCGCGCTCGGTATTCTGCTCGTCGCGGTGGTCGGCGTGGTCGTCGTGCGGCTCGGACCCCAGAGCCAGCCGGACCGCGAGCGGGAGGCGCGCGCACGCGACGAGTTCGACCGCACGGGGGAGTGGCCTGCCGAGTGACCCGTGAGCGGGCCCGCCTCGATCAGCCCGCCGGCGCCGGGGCGAGCGCCGCGCGAGCCGCGCGAGCAAGTGCCGACGCCGCGGGCTCGGACGTGTAGCCCAGCTGCGCCCGGGCCAGCGAGTCGTCAAAGCGCATCGGCCAGCGAGCGACGCGCACCTCGTCGAGGACGAGCAGCTTTGGGTCGCGCACGAAGCGCGTCGCGACCCAGGCTGCGGCGTAGGCGGCGGACCACGGCACCGCGAGCGTGGGGGCGTCGCGCCCGACGGCGTCGCAGATCGTGGCGAACACCTCTCGCATTGGAAGGTTCTCCCCGCCGAGCAGATAACGCTGGCCGGCTCGACCGTGTTCGAAGGCCAGCAGATGGCCGCGCGCCACGTCCTCGACGGCCACGATGTTGAGGGCGCTGCGCGCGAGGTATGCGCGCGCTCGCCCGGACGCCACGTCGGCGATCATCTTGCCGGTCGGCGTCGGCCGGCGATCTCCCGGCCCGACGGGCGTCGTCGGGTTGACGATGACGATGTTCGCGCCACGAGCCGCGGCGTCGAGCGCCAGCCGCTCGCCCGCGAGCTTCGTCCGCTTGTAGGGCACCCGCAGCTCCCAAGCCTCCGGCGTATCGCGCTCGGTCGCTGCGCGACCGCCGACCGGGCCGCAGGTCGCGCACGAGGCGGTGTGAACGACCCGGAGCGCTCCGGCTTCCTCGATCAGGGCGCGCGTCCCCTCGACATTGACCCGCTCCATCGCTGCGCTGTCGCGGCGCGAATAGCTGTACAGCGCCGCCAGGTGAAAGACGGCGTCGCAGCCCGACAGCGCGCGCCGCAGAGCGTCGCGATCGAGCAGATCGCCCTGGACGAACTCCGCGCCGGCAGCGAGATCAACCGGGGTGCGGCGATCGAACGCGCGCACGTCGGCGCCGGCGGCGACGAGCGCCGCGACGACGTGCGAGCCGATGAACCCGGCGGCGCCGGTGACGAGGGCCCTCACCGGCGCAGCGCGCGCGCGCCACCGCGCGCCATGTCCCAGCCCAGCCGGCCCACGGCGCCGCCCATCCGGTCGGCGCGTGCGACCACATCCTCGAGTGCGGCGGCGAACCGGCGGATCTCGGACTCCTCGACGACGAGGGCCGGCAGCGCCTTGACCACATTGATGCGGTGCCCGGCGACCTGGCAAAGAATCTGGTGGCGGTGAAACAGCGGAACGACGATGAGCTGCGCGGCGAGGCCGGGCTGGGCGCGCTCGACGAGGTTCCACACCGCCCTGCGTCGCGCTCGCTCCGGCGCGCCGAGCTCAATCGCCCACATCAGGCCGAGCCCCCGCACGTCGCGGACGATCTCGTAGCGCTCGACCAGCGGGCGGGTGAGCTCGAGCAGCAACTCGCCCATCTTGGCAGCGCGCTCGACCAATCCTTCGCGGTCGATCACGCCCAGCGTCGCGAGCCCGGCGGCGGCGGCCATGTCGTTGGTGCCGAAGGTCGAGCCGTGGCGGACGCCTCGCTCCATGCCGTCGAACACGCGGCTGCGAACGTCGGCGGAGACGAGCACGCCGCCAATCGGGACGAAGCCGCCCGAGAGCGCCTTTGCGACGCAGATCATGTCCGGATCGAGGTTCCAGTGTTCGAGGGCGAAGAGGCGACCGGTGCGTCCGAGACCCGTTTGCACCTCGTCGCAGACGAACAGGGAATCGTGCTCGCGGCAGGCCTGCTGGGCACCGGCGAGGTAGCCGTCCGGCGGCAGGTTGACGCCCTTGCCCTGCACCGGCTCGACGATGAACGCCGCGACATCGCCGCGCGCAAGCTCGCGGCGCAGCGCCTCGACGTCGCCAAACTCGACCGGGTCACAGCCCGGCAACAGCGGCCCAAACCCTTCCCGGAACTGCTCCTCGCCGCTCAGCGAGAGCGAGCCGAGGGTCAGGCCGTGAAAGCCGTGGGTGGCGTAGAGGATGCGCGGACGCCCGGTCGCCGCGCGCGCCAGCTTGATCGCGCCTTCCACCGCCTCGGTGCCGGTGTTGGCGGGCACCATCGCCGCGATCCGCTCAGGAGCGCGCGTGACGAGTTCCTGGGCGAGGGCCCCGGCGAGCACGCTGACGCCGAGCTGGGGGAGGTTCGCGCTGTGGGCGTCGAGCAGCTCGTGCAGAGCGGCGATGACGTCCGGGTGGTTGCGTCCCACGGCGAAGGTGCCGTAGCCGCAAACCAGGTCGAGGTAGCGGCTGCCTGTCGAGTCGATCAGGTGCGCGCCCTCGCCGCGTGTCCACACCCTGTCGAAGCCGAGCGTGCGAACGATCCGCCCGAGCTGCGGGTTCAGGTAGCGGTCGTTCAGCTCCATCGCCTCGTCGGCGCGGGTGGCGAGGATGTCGGCGACGGATCCCAGCGAGGAGGCGACCATTGCGACAGCCTACGCAGGCGGGGAGAATTGCGGCGGCGATCGCGTGCTACACTTACTACTCATTCGTAAGTAGATAGGGAGTTGATATTTGTGAGCACGCTTCGGCTGATCCCACTCGACGACACGGTCGTCTTTCCCGGCATGAGCATCACGCTCACGGTCACCGTCAATGACGACGAGCGTGTCGTGCTCGTCCCCCGCCACGACGGGGAGTACGCGGACGTCGGCGTCGTCGCGGCGGTGGCCGAGCAGGTCCGCCTGCCCGGCGGCGGCCATGCCGTCAACGTCGAGGCGGAGCATCGCGCCATGATCGGGGCGGCGCAGACCGGCTCTGACGGCGCGCTGTTCGTCGAGGTGGACGAGCGTCGCGACGAGGTGCCGGTCGACGCGCGCACGCGGACGCTGTCGCGCGAGTACCGGGCGGTCGTCGAGGAGATCCTCGAGCTGCGCGGCGCCGACGGCCGGATCACCGGCTGGTTGCGCTCGATCAGCGAGCCCGGAATGCTCGCCGACTCCTGCGGCTACAGCCCCGACCTCAACTACGAGCAGCGCCTTGAGCTGCTGCGCACGATCGACGTCACCGACCGCCTCGAGCTGGCGCTGAAGCTCCAGCGCGAGCGCTTCGCCGAGCTGCAGATCCGCAAGCGGATCCGCGACGACGTCCAGGAGGGCGCCGACAAGCAGCAGCGCGACTACTTCCTGCGCAAGCAGATGGACTCGATCCGCAAGGAGCTGGGCGACGACGACGCGTCGATCGTCGAGGAGTACCGCACGAAGATCGAAGCAGCCGAGATGCCCGAGAAGGCGAGCGAGCAGGCGCTGAAGGAGCTCGGCCGGCTCGAGCGGATGGGCGAGCAGTCGGGCGAGGCGAGCATGATCCGCACCTACCTCGACTGGATGATCGCGCTGCCCTGGAGCAAGCGGTCTGAGGAGCGCCTGGATCCGGTCGCCGCTCGCGAGGTGCTGGACGCCGACCACGAGGGCCTCGAGGACGTGAAGGACCGCATCACCGAGTACCTCGCGGTGCGCAAGCTGCGCCAGGAGCGCGGCATCGAGGCCGATCCCCGTTCGGGAGCGATCCTGACGCTGATCGGCCCGCCCGGCACCGGCAAGACCTCGATCGGCGAATCGATCGCCCGTGCGACCGGACGTGAGTTCGTGCGCATGTCGCTCGGTGGCGTCCGCGACGAGGCCGAGATTCGCGGCCACCGGCGCACCTACATCGGCGCCCTGCCGGGGCGCCTGGTGCGTGCGCTGCGTGACGCGGGCACGATGAACCCGGTGATTCTGCTCGACGAGGTCGACAAGGTCGGGGCGGACTGGCGAGGCGATCCCAGCTCAGCGCTGCTCGAAGTGCTTGATCCGGCCCAGAACCACAGCTTCCGCGACCACTACCTGGACGTCGAACTGGACCTGAGTCAGGTGCTGTTCATCGCGACCGCCAACCAGGCCGACACGATCCCCGGCCCGCTCCTCGACCGCATGGAGGTCATCTCCTTCGACGGGTACACCGGCGAGGAGAAGCTGGCGATCGCCAAGGGGTACCTGTGGCCGCGCCAGCGAGACCGCAACGGGCTGCTTGACGGCGAGGTCGTGATCTCGGACGAGCTCGTGCGGACCGTGATCTCGGAGTACACCCGCGAAGCCGGCGTACGCAACCTGGAGCGCGAGCTCGGCAAGCTGCTGCGCAAGACCGCCACACGGATCGCCTCCGACAAGGCCACCGCGCCGGTGGAGATCGATCTCGCGGCGATCCGCGACGCTCTAGGGCGCCAGAAGCTCTTCCAGGAGTCGGCCGCGCGCACCGCGGTGCCCGGCGTCGCAACCGGGTTGGCCGTCACCGGTGCAGGCGGCGACGTGTTGTTCGTCGAGGCGACCTCGATGAGTTCGCACGGTTCCTCAGCCGGGCTGGTCCTCACCGGTCAGCTGGGCGATGTGATGAAGGAGTCCGCGAAGATCGCGCTCTCCTACGTCCGCGGCCACGCGGCGGAGCTGGGCATTCCCGAGGATGCCTTCGAGGAGCGCGAATTCCACATCCACGTGCCGGCCGGAGCAATTCCCAAGGACGGTCCGAGTGCTGGCGTCACGATGGTCACGGCACTCGCCTCGCTGCTTTCAGGCAGGCCGGTGAAGCACACCGTCGGCATGACCGGTGAGGTCACGCTGCAGGGACGGGTGCTGCCGATCGGAGGCCTCAAGCAGAAGGCTCTGGCGGCCAACGCGGCGGGCCTCACCGACGTCGTGATCCCCGAGCGCAATCGCGGCGACCTGGACGAGATTCCGAGCGAGGTTCGCGAAGCCGTTCACTTCCACCCGGTGATGACCGTGGGGGAGGTGCTTGAGCTCGCGCTCGAGCCGGTGCGCGATGTCGCGTTGTCGTAGCTGTGAGCCGGTGGGCCAGGAGGTCCGCGTCGCCGCGGACCTCCTGGAGCGCCGGTGGCTGATCCAAGTCGTTGTGGCGGCGCACTCCGGTGCCGTGCGATTCAACGAGTTCGGCTCGGCGGTGGTCGGAATCTCGCCGCGCATGCTGTCTTCGCGCCTGCGCGATCTCGAGCGTGCGGGACTCGTCGAGCGGATCGTGATCCCCGACAGCCCGCCCGGTGTCGAATACCGCCTGACTGAGCGCGGCCGAGCCCTCGGTCCCCTGGTAGAAGCCCTGCGGCGCTACGCCGCGGCCTGAAGGCGGGGGCCGCAGGAAGCCCGGTGCGTCAGTCCGGCTCGCGCAACGCCGCGCGCTCCTCGACGAACTCCAGTACGCCCAGCAGCTCTCCGACGCGGCAGACGAGCAGGCGCTCCTCCTCGATCTCGACCCAGCTGCCGGCGGAGAACGGGAAGACCACGTGATCGCCGGGGGAAACCGGCATCTCGATTCCCGCCTGCGCCCACCAGTCCAGGCCCGTTCCGACTGCGAGCACGATTCCGTGCTGGGGCGGCGGCTCGTGCGTGCCGGGCGGAACCACAAGCCCCGACTGGCGGATCCGGTCGGGCTCGAGTTCCTTGATGACGACGCGGTCAAAAAGCGGGCGAAGCTGCTGTCTCATGGCCCCAAGGTTAGTCACCGGGCGCCGCGCTGGTAGCGTCCGCAGCAATGACCGACCCGCTCCACCCGCCGCTGCGAGCACGCCGGGAGGCCGGACTTCGCCCGTCGTCCGCGTTGCGGGCCGCCGTCACAGCGAGAACCCGCGGGGCGCTGCGATGAGTGACCACGCGGATGTGCTGGTGATCTTCGGCATCACCGGCGACCTCGCGAAGAAGATGACGCTGCGCTCGCTCTACCGCCTCGAGGCGCGCGGCCTGTTGGACTGCCCGATCGTTGGCGTCGCGGCCGACGACTGGACCCTCAAGCGCCTATACGAGCACGCCGACGACTCGATCGCCGCGACCGGCGAGCATGTCGATCCGAAGATCTTTGCCCGTTTCGCCAAGCGGCTGTCCTACATCAGCGGCGATTTCGCGGACCCGGGGACGTTCGAGCGGGTCGCGAAGGCGACGGCCGGCGCGCGCACGCCCGTGTTCTATCTGGAGATCCCGCCTGCGCTGTTCGCAACCGTCGTGGCCGGGCTCGCGACCGCCGGCGCGCTCCCCTCGAGCGCACGCGTCGTGGTCGAGAAGCCCTTCGGCCATGACCTCGCCTCCGCTCGCGAGCTCGCGGCCGACCTGCACAAGCATCTCTCTGAGAGCCAGCTCTACCGGATCGATCACTTCCTCGGCAAGATGGGGCTGCAGCAGTTCCTGTATCTGCGATTCGCCAACACGATGCTCGAGCCGGTGTGGAACCGAAGTCACATTTCGAGCGTTCAGATCACGATGGCCGAGGCTTTCGGCGTTGAGGACCGCGGCCGTTTCTACGATCCGGTTGGCGCGTTACGCGACGTCGTCGTCAACCACCTGCTGCAGCTGATGGCCGCGGCCGCGCAGGAACCGCCCGCCGCCGCCGATGCCGCAACCTTGAAGGACGCCAAGTACGCGGTTCTGCGCTCGACTGCCGACGCCGATCCCGCCCACTACGTGCGCGGTCAGTACACCGGCTATCGCGAGATCGACGGCGTGGCGGCGCGCTCGCGTACCGAGACCTATGCGGCGCTGCGCCTCGAGGTCGACAACTGGCGCTGGGCGGGGGTTCCCTTCTTCATCCGCACGGGCAAGCGCCTGCCGCTGACCCAGACGGAGGTGCGCCTGGTCTTCCGCCATCCGCCACGGCTTGGCTTTGTCGCCGGCGGCCACCGCCGCCCCGAACCTGATCAGCTCGTCGTACGGCTCGATCCCACGGTCGGCATCCAGTTGACCCTCGACGGCCTCAGAGCCGACCGTGCGGGGCCGGCTCCGATCACGCTCGCCACCGGGATGGATGACGATGGCGGCGTTCCGCCCACGCCGTACGAGGTGCTCCTGCACGCGGCTCTGATCGGCGATGCCGCGCGGTTCACCCGCCAGGACGCCGTCGATGAGAGCTGGCGCATCGTCGCACCGCTGCTCGAGAAGCCGGGCACCGCTCACCCGTATGCACCCGGCTCATGGGGCCCGCAGGAGGCCTCCCAGGCCCTCATACACGGGCTTGGGCGCTGGCACGCCCCCTGGGTCGACTGATGCCGCTCGCCGCCTCGGGCGAGCAGTTCGAGCTGCGCCACGGCGACCAGCGGGCGGTGGTGGTCGAGGTGGGGGGCGGGCTGCGGCGCTACAGCGTGGGAGAGCGCCCCGTGCTCGACGGCTTCGAGCGCGACGAGCACGCCGACGGCGGCCGCGGCCAGGCGCTGCTGCCATGGCCCAATCGGCTGCGCGACGGGCGCTACGTGTGGGACGGGGAGATCATGCAGCTGGCGCTCAGCGACGCCGGGCTGGGCCACGCCATCCACGGCCTCGTCCGCTGGCGCAACTGGCAACTGCTTGCGTGGGAACCCTCTCGCCTGACCGTCGGACTGCGGCTGTTCCCGATGGCCGGCTACCCGTTCACGCTCGGCCTGACGATCGACTACGAGCTCAGCGACGCCGGTCTGCAGGTCTGCACGCGCGCCGAGAACCTGGGCCGCGCTGCCTGCCCGTACGGGGTCGGCTTCCATCCCTATCTGACGATCGGCGCACCGATCGACGGCGCGCGCCTGACGCTCCCCGCCGAGCGCATGCTCGTCGCCGACGAACGGCTGATTCCCGTCTCGTCCGTTGCGGTCGAAGGGACCCACTTCGACTTTCGCGCTCCGCGCGAGATCGGCAAGCTCGAACTGGACACCTGCTTTCACGGCCTCGCGCGCGACAAAAGCGGCCGCGCCCGCGTCTCACTGGCCGGCTCCGACGCGAGCCTCACGCTGTGGATGGGGGATGCCTTCGACTACGTGATGATCTACAGCGGCGACACGCTCGCCCCTGAACGTCGCCGCCTCGCGCTCGCCGTCGAGCCGATGTCGTGCGCCCCGAACGCGTTCGCCAGTGCCGACGGCCTCATTCGCCTCGAGCCGATGCAGACACACACGGCGGCGTGGGGGATCGAGATCTGAGCGGGGGGCCTTGCCTGCCTAGCCACCCGGCTGCGGCTCCTCAGCGGCGGTGTGAAAGCACAGCCGTGCGCTGGCCCCACCGCCCGGGGCGTTGTTCAAGTGCAGCTCGGCGCCCAGCAATGCCGACTGGCGCGCAGCGATCGCGAGGCCCAGGCCGATCCCGCGACCGCGCGCGCGTGAGCCGGTTACGAACGGCTCCATCGCGCGCTCCAGGATCTTTGGCTCAAGCCCTACACCGGAGTCCTCGACGACGATCTCGCTCGCGTCGTAGCGCACGGTTACCGGCGGCTTTCCGTGCAGCGCGGCGTTGTCCAGCAGCGCCGCCAGCACCCGCGCGAGGCGCCGCGCGTCGGTGCTGACGAGAACCAGATCGGGCCCCGCGAGACACACCTGCCCGTAACCGGCGCAGAGCTGGCGCAGAAGGGCGGCGAGATCGACCTGGGCGTGGTGCGCCCGCTCGTCGCCGCGCTGGAGGCGCGAGAGCTCGACCAGATCCCGCGCGACACGGCGTCCGCGGGCCTCACGACGGGTATTGGGACCCTCAAACCAGGCCGGCTCGACCGGACGCACGTCCCTCGTGCGACTGGCTTGTGCGGCGATTGCGGGCGGCAGTTCGGGCATCGGTGGATTCCTGCACCAATAGTTGGCCCACGGAACACGTTCCGTGACCGCGAGATTCGGTTTTTGCGCGAATGTTCGTACCCGGGCAGGCCGCCGATGCGACGAATTGGAGCTGTGGATAGTCTGCGCCCATGCGCCGCAAGCCGAAGATCAACGAGGAGGCCGAGCTGACGCAGGTGCCGGCATCCGAGCCTGGGACGGCCGTGGTGACCAGACTGCTGTTTGCGCCGGTGAAGATCGCGTCGGGACGGATTGCCCCGCGCGTCTCGACGCGGATCTACAGGCGCCTGTGGAGCGTGATCGACGGTGACGCGCCGCCCCCGCGGGCGCAGGAGCGCCAGAACTCGGTCGCGAAGCTCGCGCTCGCGCTCGCGCTCGAGGGTGCCTGCGCGGCGATCGTCACCGGCCTGCTCGACCAGGCCTCGCGGCGCAAGTTCGCGCGTCTGACCGGGCGCTGGCCGGGCCGCGGCGCGAAGTCCTAGTTGCGGGCCAAACCGGCTCCCGGTCCGCCGCCGGCGCAAGTCGGCTGCGCTGCCGCCGCCGTCGCACAACTTAACTCGCCCGACTCGCCGAATCGCATAGGCTTGCGCGCGTGGATCACGACGATTCGACATTTGGCGGGCTCAGCCCGCTCACCGCAATCCTCATCGTGCTCGCGCTTGCGACGCTCGGCGGACTTCTCTACGGGGCCGCCGGAACTCGCCGCAACCGCGATCCAGAGCCCGCCGCCGGCGTGCCGACACCCGCAACGCCGACCAAGAAGCGGCGTCCGCTGGGGCGGCGCGTCGCGATGTGGACTCTGCGCCGGGCCCTGCGGCAGTTCACATAACCAGCGGCAAAGCGGCACGGGGGACGATGCGGTGGGGCCAGCCGGCCGAGCGCCGGCGCGGTTTCTGGCGCCCCGGCGGTGAGCCGCGACGTGGTGTCAGGCCAGCCCTCGGTCGCCGTGCCGACGGCGCGTCCGACTGATTGCCCAACCGGTGGCGTCCGGTTCCGCCGTCGCGACACGCGGTCACGTGCAGCGCGGGTGCTCGCCGAGTGCAACCGTGGCCACATTGAAAACACGAGCAGTTCAAGGCTCCAGGCAACCACGGTCACGCACCGCGATCGCTGCAGGACAGGCTCACTCCCAGCAGCCGTGCCCGCCCGCCCTTGCGAGCATTTCCACGCTAGTGAACATAAGATAGATTATCGAGCATTGGCGCAGCCAAGATGACCCTCATCAGCCGCGTAGTCGGGCCACATCCAGGCAGAGGAGCACCACAGCTCGAGTGGCTGCGGTGGGTTCACCGGCTCTGGTTCCGGGGGACGGCGCCGATTCTGCTTGTGCTCTGCGTGGCACGCGTCGCGATGGGAGCATGGCTCGTAGCTAGCATTCTCGCCGCGGTGATGGTCTGGTTCCTCGTTTCGCTCAGCCTGCGGCTGCGCCGCGATGAGCGGAAGGTTCGAGACGCCCCCAAAGGAGTTTGAAGCCGTGCGGATCGGGAGCTGGCGTGTGGCCGTGGTGGACCGAGGTGGAGACATCGTGCGACGGGCGTTGGACGCTCGTCGGTGCCTCGTCGTCGCGCTCGCTGTCGCCGCCGTCGTCCCGGCGGCGTTCGCCGCCGTGGCGGACGCCGCGGCCTCGCGGGCGACGGGCTTTCGGTGGTTCAGCCCTGCCGCGGCACCAGCGACCTGGAGGCACCGTGCCCTGCCCCCGGACGCCGGAATCCTCTACTACCCGGCGACGTTCGTGGATGGCCACGACAAGGACGGCGTGGCGCGGGAGCGGCTCGGCGGGCATAGCTCGGTGCTCGACTACCTGGATGTGAGCCCCAAGCAGGGGCCGGAGAGCCTGCGCGACTGGCCAACCTATCGCCTCGAACTCGTCCGGGCGGAGTCAAACGACGTGCATGAGGACGGGCATGCATTTGGACTGCCATTCAGAGGCGGCACGGGAAGCTGCGTCCTCGACGACTACCGGACGAGGGTTGAGAACCACCACTATCGTGAGATCGCCTGTTTCGTCCAGGGCCAGAAGCACGCAACCGTCCTGATTGCGGCCGCACTGGCGTCCGAGTGGGCCCGAGCAGAGCAGACGCTCGAGCGGGCGGTCGACGCCTACCGCGTCACCTGACCAAGCAGACCGGCTGAGCCGGCGGAACGCGAGCGGCCCCGACGGACATCGGGAGCCAGCGAGCCGCCTACGACGTTGAAGTCGGCGCACGCGCTGTCGCGCCCCGCGGTCTCGAACCCCCTGGAAAAGTTCGGTTTTCCACGGATGCCGGCGCGTCCTCAAGGGGCGATAACCATCGTAGACCCACCCCTAGAGTCGGGGCGCCAACGCCCGCCCCGTCGAACGACGAAAGCCGCAAAGCATGCGCAAGCTCATCGCGTACCCACCATCGCCGTCGCAACGAGGTGCCCCTCCTCCACTCCGGCGAGCACCGTTGATGCCGGGCCGTCGAGAGCGCGGCGCAGATCCGCACCCGGATCGTTCCACGCGCGCGTGAGGCCGGCCTCCTGCCACAACGCGAGCGCCTCGGCGATCCGGCCTTCTGACAACACCTCGATCTGCATCGGCACCTATTCGCGCCGCCGGTCACTGCTCCCCTCCCCGCCCCCCGAATTGCACCGGCCGCGCGCCGGCCGGCGCGAGCTCACATGACCGGCGTCCGTCGCGGCCGTTCGCGCAGCGACATTACGATGTTGCGCGATGGCGGCCAAGCGCCTCTACATCCGCCTCTCCCACTGGCTGCGCGCCCACGACCCGGGCCTGCGCGCGCTGCGGCGGGCCGGGCGCGCGGCGATCGTCATGCCGGCGATGTTTGCGCTCGGCGACCGGGTCATCGGCAACCCGGCGCTGGCGACGTTTGCTGCGTTCGGCTCCTTCGCCATGGTGCTGCTGGTCGATTTCACAGGCCCGATGCGCGACCGCCTGCAGGCCCAGGCCGCGCTTTCGGTCGTCTGTGGCGTCTTCGTGTGCCTCGGGACGCTGGCCTCGAACTCGGACGCGCTGGCAACCGTAGCGATGGCGGTCATCGCTTTTGCCGTTCTCTTCGCCGGCGTCGTCAGCTCGGTTCTGGCCTCGGCCACCACCTCGCTGCTGCTTTCGTTCATCCTGCCGGTATCGCTCGCCGGACCGGCTTCGTCGATCCCCGATCGGCTCGCCGGCTGGGGTATGGCGTCCGGCGCCGCGCTGCTGGCGATCGGGCTGCTGTGGCCGGCGCCGACGCGCGAGCCGCTGCGGGGCGGGGCGATCGAAGCGTGTCGCGCGCTGGCGATGCGCCTGCGCACAGATGTGGCGCGGGCGCTGGGAACCGAGTCGAGCCCGCAGCAGCACGCCGCTGTGGTTGCCCGCGCCGACGCCGCGGTGGGCGCGCTGCACGACGAGTTCTTCGCGACGCCGAACCGCCCGACGGGACTGAGCACCACAGCGCGTGCGATCGTCCGCCTGGTCGACGAGTTGCGATGGCTGCGCGCGATCATCGTCGAATCGGCGCCGCGGCCTGACCGCAGGACGGGCGACCGGTTCGCTTGCGCAGTGAAATCGGCGTCGGCGTCGGTGCTGGAGGCGGGAGCGGATCTTCTCGACATGCCCGGCTGCAGCCGCGAGGATCTCCAAACGGCGCTACTGGGGCAGCACCGGGCGCTGGTTGAGCTGGAGCAGGCGGCGACGCGAAGACTGCCGGCCCGTGAGGCGGCGGGCACGCAGGGCGACCCGTCGGCGAAGCACCCCGTTGAGAGCTTCGTCGCGTCGCTTGACCCGAGCTTCCGCGCTCAGGAGCTGAGCTTCGTCGTTTCGCAGATCGCCGCGAACGTCGACCTTGCCGTCGCCTCCGAGCGGCGTAGTTGGCTCGAGCGACTGATCGGCCGCCAGGCGGAGGGGCTGTCCGGGCGCCTCGCGGCGACACGCGAGCGCGCCCGCGCGCATGTGGAGCGCCACTCGGTCTGGCTTCACAACAGCGTACGCGGCGCCGTCGCGCTCGCCGCGGCGGTGTTGGTAGCCAAGCTGACGGGTGTGCAGCACGCGTTTTGGGTCATTTTCGGGACGCTGTCGGTGCTGCGCTCCAATGCGCTCAGCATCGGCCAGAACGCGCTGCGCGGGCTGTCGGGAACTGTTGCCGGCTTCGTCGTGGGCGCCGCGCTGGTCGCGCTGATCGGCACGAACACCACCGTGCTCTGGCTGCTCCTGCCCCCCGCAGTCCTGCTCGCCGGCCTGGCGCCGGCCGCGGTCTCATTCGCAGCCGGTCAGGGTGCATTCACGCTGACGCTGCTGATCCTGTTCAACATTCTCGAGCCGGCCGGCTGGCGGATCGGGCTGGTCCGCGTCGAGGACGTCGCGTTGGGCAGCGCCGTCAGCCTCGTCGTCGGCTTGCTGTTCTGGCCGCGCGGCGCGGCCGCCGCACTGGGCACTGCGCTGGCCGAAGCCTACGCAGACTCCGTGCGCTACCTCTCCGCCGCGGTGGCTTTCGGGATGGGGCGCTGCGACGAGTGCCTGGCGTCGCGGCCGGTCCCGGAAGGCGAAGCGACGCGGGCAGCGGCCGCAGCGCGGAGACTGGACGACGCCTTCCGCGGCTACCTGGCCGAGCGCGGCGCGAAACCGGTCCCGCTGGCCGAGGTGACGAGCCTTGTCAACGGCGTGGCGGGGTTGCGCCTCGCCGGCGACGCCGTATTGGACCTCTGGCAACACGATGACCTCGCGGGCGGCGATCGAACCGCTGCCCGCAGCGAGCTGGAAGCGGCGACGGAGCGCATCGAAGACTGGTACGACGGCTTTGCAGCCGCTCTCACGGGGCGCGGCAACGTCCCCGCACCGATGCCTCGCGACGGCCCGGCGGACGCGCGTCTCGTTGAGGCCGTGAGCCACGATCTGCGCAGCGCCGACGGGCTGGCTACGGCCACGGCCGTGAGGATGATCTGGACTCGCGACCACGTCGATGCGGCACGCCGGCTTCAGGCGACGCTCGTAGCGCCGGCCACAGCCGCAAGCGTCGCGTTGACGACCACCCCGCTGCACGCCTCATCGGTGTGGCGGCACCTCGCCGCCCGCCTTGCCGGGCAAGCTGCGCAACCGGCCGGCGGAGCGGCCGCGCCATCGCCGGCGGAGCACCGCGAGCCGGCCGGCTCCCCCGTGCCCGGCGAAGGGATTGAAGTACCCTAGCTCGTGTGAGTCAGGAGCTTTCCGATCCGCGCGATGATCCCGGCTCGGCACTCGATCTCGCGGCCGCCGAGGTGCGTGTCGACAGTGCCGACACACACGCCCTGGTCGAGGCGCTCGCCGCGCGACTCGAGGAGTCGCTTCCCCGCCTCGCCGCCGTCCGGCGGCGGCGCGTCGGGGGATTTCGCTCCAAGCAGACCGAGGTCGAGCGGATCGAGGTGGAGTTGGGCGACGACCGTTTCGAGCTGCTGCAGGCGCGTGGCGGCTTCCAGTGCCTGCGCCACCGGGTCGTGCGCGGCATCACGCTCAAGCGCGAGGAGCTGCCCGTCGCGCAGTGGATCGTCGAGCTCGTCGACGAGGTCACTCGCACGGCCGCCGTCGGCGAACAGGCCCGCGTCGCGCTCGAAGGCCTATTGACGTGAGTCCCCTGTTCGGCCGGATGCGCGGCGGCGGCTCGCCGGCGGATCCCGCCGCCGCCCAGCTGCAGGCTCAGCGCGACCAGGATTCACTCGAGCGCCTGGCCCAGGGCCACATCCCGCTGAACGCCGCCGAGCGGCTCGCCACGCTCGCGGCCGCCGACTCCTCGGCGCTCGCGTTCGCGAGCGACCTTTCGGTGCAGGAATACGCGTTGCTGCACAGCCTCGGGATCGTCCCGATCACGCTCGTGATGGGCTCTTCGATCTACCAGGTTGGCTGGCAGGGGACCTACTACATGGTGCCAACCGAGATTCAAAGCCTCTCCCACGCCTACAACGAGAGCCGCCGGCTCGCGCTGGGGCGGTTGCACGAGGAGACGACGCTCGTCGGCGGCGATGCGGTGGTCGGCGTGCGCATCGAGCAGGGGCGCCACGACTTCGCCGCGGGCACGGTCGAGTTCGTCGCGATCGGCACCGCGGTTCGCCTGCCGCCGGCGCTGCGCAGCTCCCACGGCCCGGTTCTCACCGATCTCGACGGGCAGGAGTTCTGGCAGCTCTGCGCAGCCGGGATCCGCCCGGTCGGCATCGCCGCCCACACCAGTGTCCATTACGTCCCGGCGAGCTGGCAGACCGCGCGCGCGATGGGCGGCGGCATGTTCGGTGGCTCCTGGTCAAACCAGGAGCTCGGGGACTTCACGCAGGGCGTCTACGACGCGCGCGAGAAAGCCATGACCTACGTGACCCAACAGGCCTCCGCGCTCGGCGCCGACGGCATCATCGGCGTCAAGATCGACGAGCACGCGAGCGGCCGGCGGGTATCGCGTGGCGGCATCGAGTGCGACGACATGATCATCACCTTCCACGTGATCGGCACCGCCGTGCGCGACGATCCATCCCTTGCGAGCGATGCTCGAGTCCCCACCACGATCCTCTCACTAGCGTGAACGAACGCCGCGCGCGGCCAACCGTCCGAAAGGAAGCAAGAAACCATGGCCTATGACCCGAGCAGCACCGAGGGAGTCCCGGAGGCCGGCCGCGCCCGCCTGCAGCAGAACCGCGCCGGACTGTTCACCAGCGACCTGTCGGTCAACGAGTTCCTGCTGGTGCGCCAGGCGGGCTTCCGCCCGCTCGGCCTGGTGATCGGATCGAGCATCTACCACATTGGATTCCAGCAGGCGAGCTACCGCCAGAACCAGGAGATGACGGTCCTCTCACAGGCGATGTACCACGCACGCGAGCTCGCGATGACGCGTATGGAGGAAGAGGCGGACCAGCTCGGCGCCGACGGCGTCGTCGGCGTGCGCCTCGACATCGGGCGCTACGAGTGGGGCGAGAACCTCGCGGAGTTCATCGCCGTGGGCACGGCGGTCAAGCACCAGGGCGGCGAGCTCCACCGCGCGCCGTCGGGGCGCCCGTTCACGAGCGACCTCAGCGGCCAGGAGTTCTGGACGCTGCTTCAGACCGGTCACCGGCCAGTCGGCATGGTGATGGGCTCCTGCGTCTACCACGTCGCCCACCAGTCGATGCGCCAGAGCCTGCGCAACGTTGGCCAGAACGTCGAGCTCGCCAACTACACGCAGGCGCTGTATGACGCGCGCGAGCTGGCGATGGAGCGGATGCAGGCCGAGGCGCTCGAGGCCAAGGCCGAGGGCATCGTCGGCGTCGATCTGCACGAGCGCTCGCACGGCTGGGGCAGCCACGTGATCGAGTTCTTCGCGATCGGCACCGCGATCATTCCGGCCGAGGGCAGTGAGGACCACGTGATTCCTGCGCCCCAGCCGGTGCTCGACCTCTCCTGAGCAGGCAGCGGCGGTGTTCGTCGCCCGCGTTCGACGCGGTGCGCGCCGCGTTCGAGCAGACGCTAGAGCTGGAACTCGCCGCCGGCGTAGATGACCGCTTCGCCCCCGCCGCGCAGGGTCGCTGTGACCGTGCGATCCGTCGTCGAGACGATGTCGGTGTGGACACTCGACTCGTTGAAGCCGAGCCGCTCCCATTCGTCGGCCGCCACGCTCCCCGGATCGCCGGCGTAGCAGTCGTGGTAGGACTTGCCGAGGGCGATGTGGGTGTTGCCGAATGGACCGCCGACGTTTTCGTCGTAGAGCGTCTCGGCCATGAATTTGGTGATCCGTGAGAACCGCCGATCGGTCAGCGAGAACTCCCCCACCTTGTCCGCGTTCTCGGTTGCGACCATCTCCGTGATGACGTGCTCGTTGCGATCCGCAGAGGCCTTCACGACGCGCCCCTCAGCGAACTCCAGACGAATCCCGCTGACCAGGTTGCCGTAGCGGTAGAGCGGCTGGTTGAACGCTATCCAGCCCTCCGTCCCACGCCAGTCCGGACTCGTGAAGATCTCGAAACTAGGGATGTTGCGTCCACTGCCGCCCACCCACTGGCGCCGCTCGCCCACCGACACCCACAGGTCCACGTCCGCGCCGACGACGTGCAGGCGCTCGATCGGCAGGGAGTTCAGCCACGCCACGCACTCGCCGATCTGCGCCGCGACCTCGCGCCAGCGCGCGATCGGGTCGGCCTCCTCGAGGAAGCAGGCCTCGACAATCTGGCCCCAGTACTCCTCCTGCGAGAGCCCGGCTTCGGCTGCCATGGCCGGGGTCCCGTACAGGCCCAGCGTCCAGGTGAAACGCCCAGCGCTCTCCTTCTCGGTTCGCCAGTCCATCGCCGGCTTGAGCGAGCGCCCGTTGCGCATGATCAGCGCGGGGTCGACACCTTCGAGGGCGTGCATGTCGGTGTCGCTGAGGACGCTGACCTGGTGGTCGATCTGGTCGATCATCCCGCGCATGTAGGCCGACGCGAAGAAATCGAGCTGCCCCTCCCCCGCGAGCGTGTAGAAGTCCCGCGCCAGGTTCCAGTCGGCGTCCTCGTCGGGCTGGTAGTGGCCGATCGCGTGCGCGCCGGCGCGCCACACGGCCCGGTGCAACTCGACGTACAGAGGCTTGGCCGCTTCCTGTGCCGAGATCCGCACCACCTGGCCGGGCTTGACCCCGGCGCCACCGCCGAGCGCGTAGTTCACGAGCACGTCCGCGTAGCGTTCGAGGACTTCCTGCGGGGGTTGAAAGGGCATGCTCCCGACCCTATCCGATTCGCGCGAACGCGATCGGCCAAGCAAAGTTTTCGCAGGATGCGGGAACTTGCCCACGCGGCTCTTGCACTCCCCCGGGGCAGATCGTATGTTTTCGCCAGGACGCGGGACGAGCCGCAAAGAGCGAGGCCACCGAGGTGTGAGGCCGCGCCACCCAGAGACCGGAGCGCCCCCTCGGGAGCGACCCGGAGGAGGGTTCCTCAAACGGCTCGCTTCCGCGTCTGAACTATTTAACCGGCCGGTTTGGGGCCGGCCGCGGCCTTGGCGCCCCCGACGCGAGCGCCCGACAGCAGTCGCGCCGCAAGAATGCCGCCCAGACCGCCGAACAGGTGGTCCTGCCAGGAGATCCCGCCCTGCGGGACGAGGTCGGCAGCGAGCGCGCCGCCGAACAGCAGCGCCACGACCACGCCGATCATCAGCGCTCCGATGTTGCGGGTGAAGAATCCGCGGGCGATCAGAAAACCTGCGTAGCCGAACACGACGCCGCTCGCACCGACGGTATCGGTGCCGCCGCCGGCTGTCAGCCAGGTCCCCAGCCCGGCCACGACGATCACGATCACCGTCACCTCAATGACGCGTCTGGCGCCCGCGGTGGCGATCACCAGGCCGAGCACGACGAACGGAACGGTGTTCCCCAGCAGATGGCCGAAGCCTGCGTGCAAAAACGGCGCCGAGATGATCCCCGGCAGCCCCGATAGCGTGCGTGGGTAGATGCCGTCGCTGCTGAGCCGCTGATCATCGATCTTGTTGACGATCTCGACCACCCACATGAACGCGACGAGCGCCCCGATCACGGCGGCACCCTCGAACAGCGCGGCCCGGCGAGCGGTCTTCACAGCCTGAGTGTGACGCATGCCCCGGCGTCCTAGGATCCAGAGATCCGCCGTCCGCTGATCATGCTCATCGTGCTCGCCGCGGCCCCGCTTGGCGCATGTGGCAGCCAGAAGAGCACGCTGCCGCCCTCACCGGGCGCCTCGGGCCTGATCGCGTTACGCGACCTCGCCCGCTACCCGGAGGTCTACGCCGATGCGCAGGTGTCGACTGTCGGAACGGTCGCGAGCACGGGATCACCGCGCGGGCGTCTCTACATCCTGGACGGCGGAGCAGGCGCGCGCATCGTGCTCGAACCCAACGCCGGCGCTGACAGCGACCTCGGGCGCCGCGTGGCCGCCGACCTTGGGCGCCGCGTGCGCGTCAGCGGCCTCTTCACCGTCACCTTCCAGCTCGGCTACGAGATCCTTATCTCACGGATATCGCCAGACGGTAGCCTCTGAGCCGATGGTGGAGCACAGCGAAGGAGGCTCTCCCGGCCCGCGGCTCGGCCTTGCGCTCCGGCGCCGGGACCTCGTCGGGCTCGTGGGGCTGCTGGTTGTGCTCGGCGTGGTACTCGCGCTCGTTGTCCGCGGCGGAGCCGCCATAAAGGGCCCGGGCGGGGTGAGCACCGCCCAGGGCAGCCGCTACGACGGCCTGGCACTCACCAGCTCGAAGGCGGCGCCGGCGCTCGCGCTTGACAACTACCTAGGCACACCCGTGAACATCGCCAGCTATCGGGGCAAGGCGGTGCTGGTCACCTTCCTCTACACCCACTGCCCCGACGTTTGCCCGCTGATCACCTCGCATCTGCATACCGCCCTGCTCGAGATGCCGGCGGCGGAGCGCAGCAAGCTGGCGATCATCGCCGTCTCGGTTGACCCGCGCGGCGACACGCCGAGCACCGTGGCGGCGTTTCTGGCGGCCCACGAGATGACGGGGCGGATGCAGTACCTGATCGGGTCCGCGCCAGTGCTGCGGGCGGTCTGGACGGCCTGGGGCATAGCCTCCTCCGCACAGGCTGCCGCCGGCGATCCGGATGTGGTCGCGCACAGTGCGCTGATCTACGGCATCACCGCGCATGGCAGGATCACCGTGATCTATCCGTCGAACTTCACGCCGCGCGAGATCGTGCACGACGCGGGGATCCTCGCGGTCTCCTGAGCTGCCAGTGCTCGCCCGGATCGCCACGCACCGTTACGCGTTGCGATTCGCGCTCGGAGCGCTCGCCGTCGCCCTGCTCGCCTATGGGCTGCTCGCCAACGCGCCCAAGACGCGGCGCCCGGCGCCGCCGCTTCCGGCCCGGGCGCTGAGCGGCGCGCCGGTGACGCTCTCCGCCCTGCATGGACACCCGGCGGTTGTCGTGTTCTTCGCGAGTTGGTGCGACGATTGCAGGCACGAGGCACCGGCGGTCGCCGCCTTCGCGCGGTCCTCGGCAGGGCGCGGACGCGTCGTAGCGGTCGACTACGACGACGGCGGCGACTGGCGCGGGTTTCTTCGGCGCTACGGCTGGAGCTTCCCGGTGCTCGACGACTCAGGCGGCCAGACGGGCGACGCCTTCCACATCCCGGGCCTGCCGACAGTCGTGTTCCTCGACGCCAAGGGGAGAATCGTCTCGACCAGCTCGCTCACGCAGACCGTGGGCTCACTCACCCGCGGTCTGGCTGCCGCGGCGTGAGAGTCGCCGCCAGAGCGCCGCGGCACGCGCGACCCACAGCGGCCGGGCGCTGCGGCTGCGCCGGCGGCTAACCGCCGGCGGCTGCGCCGTGGTCCATGGATGCCAGGTCGGCCAGCACGGTGGCGCTCGGGACCGCGAAGCCGATGCCGCTGTTGGAACCCTGGGTCGCGAGCGCGCTGCCGCTCGCCGCGATCTGCGAATCGACGCCGATCACCTCACCGGCCGCGTTGAGCAGCGGGCCGCCGGAGTTGCCGGGGTTCAGTGCTGCGTCGGTCTGGATCACCCCCGTGATGCTCGCGCCGTTGGGCGAGGTGATTGTGCGGCCGAGCGCCGAGATGACGCCGACCGTCAGCGTCTGGTCGAAGGTGAACGGGTTGCCGATCGCGAACGCGGGATCGCCGACGCGCACCGCTGCGGAGTTGCCGAAGCGCAGCGGTGAGAGCTTCAGCTGCCCCGGCTTCACGGACAGCAACGCAAGGTCGTTGGACGCATCCACGGCGACCACGGTCGCACGGCGGGTTGGCCCGCTGCTGCCGCCAAACTGAACGATGATCTTGTTCGCGCCTGCGATCACGTGGTTGTTGGTGATGATCAGGCCCTTGGCGCCGACGACGATCCCTGAGCCGCTGTCGCTCTGCGTGCCGCCGAACAGACCGGATGTCTGCGTCGTCGCGAGGATTGCGACGACGCCCGGCGCGGCGCGCTCGTAGATGACGTGCGCGAGGGTTTCGTGGGTCTGGCGGTCGGAGGCGAGTGCGTTGGCCGCCACGCCGGTCGAGGACGACACCACGCGCGTGGTCACGCCGGAGGACGGCGCGACGAGCACCACGACGAGCGCAGCGATCAGGCCGCCGAGGGCTGCTGCGAGGATCGAGGTGATCGGGCGCCGGTGCATCGGGCGCGGATGTTGGCGCTCTTCTCTGAACCCCGACTAAAGCCGCATCAGAGCTTGATCCGCAGCACGACACGGCCGGGCCGCGTTGCTCGCAGCTTGAGCCAGCCGCCAGAAGCGGGCCCGATCACGCCGGCGCCGCTCGCGACCACCCAGGCGTCGAGGTAGCGCTCGCGCACCACGATCGTGCCGGCACGGGTGACCTTCAGCTTCAGCTCCGCTCCGCTCGAGGCGATCAGTCGCGCGGGCCCGCTCACGATCCCCGGCGCCCCGATCACCTCATAGACGCGCCAGCTCGCACTCCGCCACAGCAGTCGCAGGCCCGGCACGCCGGCATTCACGAGCCGGCCCTCCGCGAGCGCGGCGTAGTCGAGCGGCACGTTCGGCAGCGCCACAAAGCGCACGCCGTTGGCGAACAGCCAGGCGCGGTAGGAGTCGGCATTCAGGGCGCCGGGGACGTAGAAGATCGGGTTGGCCCCGGTGTCGAGCTGACGTTCCCAGCCGCGCGCGAGCGGGAAGTACGGCGCGACATAGGCCGCCTCCCAGTGCAGCAACGTGGGCACCACCTCGACGCGGCCGAGCGGTCGATCGGCGCGCCGCAGGAACGAGACCAGCGGCTGGAAGTAGGCCGCCCTGATCGACGGGTTGCCGTCGCCAAGCAGCGCCTCCCGCGCCGGCAGCCACTGCGCGAGGGCCAGCGGAACCGCGGCGGCGATGAGCAGCGCGACCGTGCGCCTGCGCTGGCCCCAGGCGAGTATCACGACGAACGCGAGGCCGAACGACACGCCGAGCCGTGTGACGTTGTTGCCCACCGCGCTCGGCACGGCGTAGGCCCCGACCACCGCCAGCGCGTAGAGCGCGACACCGACCGCGACGGTGCGGTCGCGCCGGGCGACGACGATCCCGAGCATCGCCAGTCCGATGGAGACCGCAAGGAAGCTGATGAACGGGAAGGGCATCGTCCCGAGGCCCGGGAACAGGAGCTCGAGCGAGAGCAGCGGGACGGCCGCGGCAGCAGCGAGCGCGCCAGCCGCGAAGCGCCGTCGCGGCCAGCTCCCCACCAGCCAGGCGACGGCGGCCAACGCGAGGAAGGCCCCCGCGAGCGGGCTCGCGAGCGATGACGCGGCGCCGAGCGCCACGGCGAGCGGCCAAAGGCGGTTGTGAGCGGCGAGCAACGCGACCAGCGCCAGCGTTTCGCCCAGCAGGTAGGGCTCCTGACCGATCGCGACCTGAGCCACGGTTCCGACCGCGAAGACAATCGCGCCGGCCCGGCCGGCGCTCCCGAACCGACCCACCGCCAGCCGATCGAACGCCCACGTCGCGATCGCCACGCACGCGATCTCCATCAGCGGGATGCCGGTGAGCCAGCCGATCGGCGCGAACAGCACCGAGTAGTCGAAGGTCCAGTGGCCGCCGTACCAGCCGCTGTCCCACAGCGTGAGCCCGCTCCGCGCGAACATCTCCACGCGATAGGTGGCGGCGGCAAGGTCCGCGCCCTGGGCCCCGGTGAGAATTGCGAGCGCAGCGAGACCGGCGGCGAGCAGCGGCGCGAGTAGTCGCGAGCGGGCTCCCAGGACCATCGTGCGATCTTATCCAGCCGGACACCTCGGCTGGACCGCCGTTGGAGCATCCGTCCCGGGCGTCAAGCGCGGCCCTGCTCGTGCCGATAAAGCGTCGCGCGTATCGAACGTCCCCGGCCCCCGCGCCCGTTCATCTTGACGCTCAGGCTCATCAGCGGCAGCTCAGAGGTGCATTCTCCGGCACCGGTCGGCTCATGCCCCGAGCTGGGTTCGCACGCCTTTGAGCAGCTCTTCGCCGGCGCCGGATGCCTGCTGGCGATCTTTGACGCCCAGGCCCGCTTCGTCGCTGTCAATGACGCCTGCACGCGCGTCCTCGGCTGCCTTCCGAGCGAGTTGATCGGCCAGTCGCTGCTGGACCTCCCCCATCCGCGTGATCAGTCCTCCGGCGCGGCGCCCGGCTGGCCGGCCGGCTTCAGCGAGCTGCTGGCAGCGCACCGCCACGTCGACGGCAGCTCTCGGTCGCTGCTGTGGAGCGGCAGTGCCGACGGCGACTACTGGTACGCCTCGGCGCAGGACGTGACCGGCTCGCCGTCCCCGGAGCATCACCTCGGGCGCGACCCGCTGACATCGCTACCCAACCGCGAGGCTTTCGCCGATGACCTGGCGGGCGCGCTGCGCCGCCACGGCTCGTCAGAGCTGGACCTCGGGCTGCTCCTGATCGACGTCGACGCGTTCAGGCAGATCAACGACAGCATCAGCCACGAGGGCGGCGACCGCCTGCTCGCCGAGGTCGCACGCCGGCTGCGCGACGCCGTCCGGGCCGGAGATCTCGTCGGGCGCCTCGGCGGCGACGAGTTCGCGATCCTGCTCGAGCAGCTGGAGAGCGAGTTCGAAGCTGTCGCCGTGGCTCAGCGCGTGCTGCAGACGTTCACCGCACCCTTCGAGGTCGCAGGCGGTCACGTTCGCGCCTCGGCCAGCGTCGGGCTCGCCATCGCGAAGGACGCTGAGAAGACCGCCGAGCAACTGATTCACGAGGCCGACATCGCGATGTACCGCGCCAAGGCGACCGGCCGGAACCGCTTCGCCATCTTCGATGCGCAACTGCGCACCGAGGTGGATCGCCGTCTGAGCCTGGAGCGCGACCTACGTCACGCACTGGCAGGCAACGAGTTCGAAATCCTCTATCAGCCTGTCGTGTCGCTCGCCGACTCCTCCGTTGCCTCATGCGAGGCGCTGGTGCGATGGACTCACCGCGACTGGGGCCCGATCTCGCCCGATGAGTTCATTCCGCTCGCCGAGGAGAATGGGCTGATCGTGCCGATCGGCGCCTGGGTGCTTCGGACCGCGCTGCGCCAGCTCGCCGATTGGCGCTCCCAGGGCAGCGAGATGGGCCTCTCGGTCAACGTCTCGGCGCGACAGCTGACTGACGAGAGCGTCGGCCTGATGGTGGCCGCGCTGCTGCGGGAGACCGGCGTGCCGGCCAACGCACTGTGTCTCGAAGTCACCGAGACCGCGGTGCTGGCGGATCCGGTCCGCGTCGCCGCTCGTCTCGAGGAGCTGCGCACGCTCGGCGTGCGAATCGCCTTCGACGATTTCGGCACCGGCTACTCCTCGCTGCGCCATCTCAGCCAGTTGCCGGTCGACGTGATCAAACTCGACCGCACGTTCGTGAGCGCCCTGGATCGTCCCGAGGGGCGTCGCGACCGGGCGATCCTGGTCGCAGTCACGACAGCCGCGCGTGAGCTCGGGATCAGCGTCGTCGCAGAGGGCGTCGAGGACACCAAGCAGCTCGCCGAGCTGCGCCGCGCCGGCTGCGACTATGGGCAGGGGTTCCTCTTCTCCGAGCCTCGCCCGGCGGGCACCACCGCGCCCGACGCCGCCGCCGTGGTGGCGCTGCCCGACAGCGGCCAGGTTGCGCGCTCGGCGAGCACGCCTGTGGTGCCCGGCGCGCTGAGCGGCGGCGCCCGCGTGCACCGCCTGCGCGGCGGCGCCCTGAGCTAGTCTGGAGCAGTGCGCATCCTCGTAGCCGAAGACGAGCCGGCGATCGCCGATTTCGTGAACCGCGGCCTGAGCGCGGAAGGCTATGCGGTGACGGTCGCCGCCAACGGCAACGATGCGCTCGCGCTCGCTCTGTCTGAGGATTTCGGGCTGATCGTCCTCGACCGGATGCTCCCGGGCCGCGACGGGCTCGAGGTGCTTGCCGCCGTGAGGGTCGCAAAGCCCGACCTGCGCGTGATCCTGCTCACGGCGCGCACGGAGATCGACGACCGCGTCGCCGGCCTGGACGCCGGCGCGGTCGACTACATCACCAAGCCCTTCAGCTTTGACGAGCTGGCGGCGCGCGTGCGCGCCCACCTGCGCACGCCGTCGCAGACACAGTCGACGCGCCTGGAGGCGCTTGGCATCGAGCTCGATCTGCTGACGCGCCGCGTCAGCCGTGACGGTGTCGAGGTCGCCCTCTCGTCCAAGGAGTTCGACCTGCTCACCTACTTCCTGCGCCATCCCGCGAACGTCCTCTCGCGTGAGCAGATCCTGAGCGCCGTGTGGGGCTATTCCCACGATCCAGGAACGAACATCGTCGAGGTCTACGTCAGCTACCTGCGGCGCAAGCTCGGTCGTCCCGGTTCCCCGGCGCCGATCCTCACGGTGCGCTCGGTCGGCTACCGGCTCGCGCCGACCCGTGCCTGAGCCCCCGGATGCCGTCTAGCGGCACCCGGATCCGCCCTCGCTCGCTTCGCTGGCGACTCACGCTCGCGCTCGCAACGGTCCTGATCCTCGCCTTCCTCGGCACGTTTTTCGTCGTCTACCACGAGACGGCGTCACAGCTGCGAGCGCAGACCGACAACGATTTGCGCAAGGAGGAAGCCTCGTTCTCGCTGACCATCTCGCCGCCCGGCGTCGAGCTGACCAGCGCCCAGGTCGCGAGCCGCGCGCAGCATTACGTGGGCGTCCAGCCGTTCTCCGCGGCCGAGCGTCTGCTGTACGCCGTGGTGCCCGGGCAACGCCTCGCCACCAACTTCCCGGAGTTGCTCGGCCAGACCGCAAAGGACCCCGACGACACCCCCGCCCAGTCGGCGGCCGAGACACGGCTGACCGCCGCGCTGAGGGAGCAGAAGCCCGGCTTCTCGATCCAGCGGGCTCCGGACGCCGGCCAGGTCAGGCTGTACGTCGAAACGTTCCGGACCGAGGACGGCCTTGTCGGCAAGCTCGGCGTCGCCGAGCCGCTTGCGCCGGTCAACGAGGCGCTGGAGGGCATCACGCGCGCCTTCGCGTTCGGCGGAACGCTGACGCTGGCTGCCGCGCTGCTCGCCGGGTTCCTGCTGGCCGCCGGATTCGCCCGTCCGCTGCGGCGGATGGCCGCGATCGCCACGCGCGTCGATGCCGGCGATCTGTCGCCGCGGATGGCCTACCGCGGACCGCCCAACGAGACCCGGATCCTCGCCGACGCATTCGACCACATGCTCGACCGCCTGGAAGAAGCCTTCTCGCGTCAGCAGGCATTCGTCTCGGATGCCTCACACGAGCTGCGCACGCCGCTGACGGCGATTCGCGGCCAGCTGGAGGTTCTGGCGCGCCAGGATCGCCCGGACGCGGCGGACGTCAGCCGCGTCCAGCGCCTGGTCGCCGCCGAGGTCGACCGGATGACGCGGCTGACGGAGGACCTGTTGCTTCTCGCGCACACCGACGAGGCGCGCTTCATCCGGCGCGAGCCGATCGAGCTGGAGCCTTTCCTTGAGGAGCTGATCGCGAGCCTGGAACCCACCACCGACCGGCGCCTGAGCGCCGCAACCGAGGTCCCCGGGATCCTCAACGCCGACCGCGACCGCCTGGCCCAGGCGTTGCGCAACCTCCTGCGCAACGCGGTCGAGCACACGGCCTCCGGCGGTGCGATCGAGCTCGGCGCACGTGAGGCGCAGGACGGCCGCGTGCAGATCTGGGTCGACGATGACGGTCCAGGCATCGCAGTGGCCGAGCGCGAGCGTATCTTCGACCGCTTTCACCGCGCCGACCCCTCCCGCGCGCGCACCGTCGGCGGGACGGGGCTCGGCCTCGCGATCGTGCGGGCGATCGTCGACGCGCAGGGCGGGCGGGTATGGGCGACGGCCGCGCCGCTCGGCGGCGCGCGTGTCGTGATCGAGCTGCCCGGCTACCGGCGCCTGCGGCTGTAGGTGGCCGCCACGCCCGCGCCGGCGGCCACGACGCGCTCAGATGCCGATGAAGTTGATCCCGATCGCGTTCAGGCCGTCCTGCGCCTGGGTGTTCAGCCACGTGAGGTCGTTGGTCCACATCAGAACACCCATCGCTATCAGCACCGCGCCGCCGGTGAAGACGATCACGCCATAGTGGCGCTTGACCCAGCCGAAAACCCGCGCCATGCGATCGAATGCGAGCGCCGTGGCGATGAACGGAACGGCGAGCCCGGCCGAATAGAACGCCAGCAGAAGTGCTCCGTGCGCCTCCGAGCGCGTCGTGCTGGCGACCGCGAGGATTCCTCCGAGCGTCGGCCCCACACATGGCGTCCAGGCGATCGCGAAGGCAGCCCCGGCGATCAGCGGACCGCCGCGCCCAGCGCGAGCGAGTAACCGCTCGACGTGCCATTCGCGCCCGAACGCCGGCACCACCGACGAGAGCACGAACACGAGGCCGAGCGCGATCACGACGGGCGCGGCGATCCGCTGGAGCGTCACCTTGTGCTCGATCAGCGTGGAGCCGATCGCCGTCGCGCCGAGCCCGTAGAGGATGAAAATCGCCGAGAAGCTGGCGATGAACAGCAGACTCGGCACCAGAACCCGCCTGACCCCCGCGCTTGAGATCTCGTTCGGTGAGACGCCGACAACGGTCGATATGTAGCCCGGAACGAGCGGCAGTACACACGGCGAAAGGAACGACACGGCGCCGGCCGCGATAGCGGCGAAGATTCCTACCCCGGTAGCTGAGGCCGACACTGCGCTAGAAGTCTAGAAGGAGCTGCGAGAGTTGACCGCCCTGCCAGGCGATCGGTGAGCGGCCGGCCTCCTCGAGGTGCATGCGAGCGCCGGGGATCGCTGCGGCGTAGCGCTGCGCGGTGGCCAGCGGGTGGCCCGGATCGGCCTCGTCGCGACTGCCCACGACCAGCGTCGGCGTCGCGACCTGACCCAGCTCCGACCAGTTCTCGAACGGTCGCGAGCGCGGAACGGCGGAGAGGGCGTCGGCGACGGCGTCAGGGTGGCTGTGAGCCGCGAGCCGCTGGCGCAGCACCCGCTCCACCGTGTCACGCCACGCGAGCGGCACGCTCTCGAGCTGATAGGCGGCGACGAAGCCCTCCACCCCGCCGTCGCGCAGGCCCCGCGCGAGCGCATCCCAGCGAACCAGATCGCCCGGGTCGTCCGGATCGTAGCCGGGTGTCACGATCACGAGCCCGGTGACGCGCTCGGGCCGATCCAGAGCGAAGCGGATCGCAGTGTGAGCGCCCATGGAGGCCCCGACCAAGATCGCTTGCTCGAGGCCCACGGCATCCATCACGGCCTCCAGATCGCCGGCCAGCGCGCCGTAGGAGTAATCGCCGTCCGTGGCAGGCAATGAGGCGCCGTGCCCGCGCGCGTCGTAGAGCACGAGTTGCCTGCCTGCGCGCTCGAGCGTGCGCGATCCCATCAGCACGTAGCGACGCGTGGCGGTCAATCCGTGCAGGCCCACGACTGCCGGCCCGTCGCCGTGCAACTCGTAGGCGAGCGACTGTCCGCCGGGTCCGGCCACGTACGTCACGCCCTGATGTGTACCGCAGGAGTCGATCTCATACGCTGTGAGGATGACGGTGGTCGATGTCAGCGAGGCCGATTTCGACGCCGAGGTCATCGAGCGCTCGCGCACGACCCCGGTGATCGTCGACTTCTGGGCGGCGTGGTGCGGGCCGTGCCGGGCTCTGACGCCGCTGCTCGAGCAGGCGGCCGGCGCCCGCGAGGGCTCGGTCGTGCTGGCCAAGGTCGATACCGACGCGAACCCGGGACTGGCCCAGGCCTACGGGATCCAGGGCATACCCGCCGTCAAGGCGTTCAGGGACGGCGCGGTCGTCCAGGAGTTCGTGGGCGCCCAGCCGCGAGCCGTCGTTGAGAGCTTCTTCGACGCGGTCGCGCCGAGCGAAGCCGAACTGCTCGCCGTCGCCGGCGACGAGCAGTCGCTGCGGCGGGCACTCGAACTCGAGCCCGGGCGCGTTGACGCCACCGTCGCGCTGGCGCGCATCCTGCTCGCGGGCGGCCAGGACGATGAGGCGCGCGCCCTCCTTGAGCCTCTGGCGGAGGACTTCCAGGCCGACGGGCTGAGGGCGCGCATCCGCCTGCACGACGGCGGCAGATGCGACGAGGCGATTGGCGCCCTGGACGCCGGCGACGACGAGCGGGCGTTCGATCTGCTGCTCGCCGAACTGCCCGACGAGGACGTGCGGATGCTGATCGTCGGCGAGCTTGACCGTCGCGGCACCGGCGATCCGCTGGTGCGCGCCACGCGGCGGCGGCTCGCCGCGGCGCTCTACTGAGAGACCGCTCGCGCGCGGTTCTCGAACGTCTGGCGGGCGGGCGAGAATCCACGGCGATGAGCACCCCGCCCCGCCGCGTCATCGCTCACCTGGACATCGACGCGTTCTATGCGTCCGTCGAGTTGCGCCGGCGACCGCAACTGCGCGGATTGCCGGTGATCATCGCGGGCTCGGGCCCGCGAGCGGTCGTCACGACGGCCAGTTACGAGGCGAGGCGCTTCGGAGTCGACTCGGCGATGCCGGCCGCGCGCGCACGCGCGCTATGTCCGGACGCGATCGTGATCGCACCGGACTTCGACGCCTACCGCCGCGCGAGCGCCGAGGTCTGGGGCCTCGTCCGCGAAGCGGTAACGGTGATCCAAAGCGCCGGCATCGACGAGGCCTACCTGGAGCTCAGCGACGAGCCCTCCCCCGTCGCGCTGTTGCGTGCGCTGGTCGAGAACGTCCGCGAGCGCACCGCGATGACGCTGTCGGTGGGAATCGGACCGTCTCGCCTGGTGGCCAAGACCGTGAGCGCGCATTTCAAGCCGGCCGCGTTCAAAGCGATGAGCCGCGAGCAGGCGGTTGCGCACTTCGCCGGCCACTCGCCGCGCGTGCTGGCCGGCATCGGACCGAAGACCGCGGAGCGCCTCGGCGCGATCGGAATCCGCAGCGTCGGCGAGTTGGGGGCCGCCGCGCCGGAGGTGCTGGCGCAGCGTTTCGGCGAGCGACTGGCGCGCGCGCTGCGGGCCAGGGCGCACTTTTTCGACGACAGTCCCGTCGAGCCTGTGCGGGTTGCCAAGTCACGTTCCAGCGAGGTGACGTTCCCGACCGACGTCGCCGACACCGCCGCGCTCGAGCGCGCGCTCGCGGGCATGGCGCGAGAGTTGGGTGAGGGCCTGCGGGCTCGCAGCCGGCGAGCCCGCACGATCGCAATCAAGGTGCGACTCGACGACTGGACCACGGTGACCCGGGCGCGGACCATCGCTCGCTTCACCGACGACTCCGAGACGATCGCCCTGATCTCGCTCGAGCTGCTGCGCGCCTACGCGCCGGTGCGCCCGGTCCGCCTGCTCGGCGTGCGCGTCGCGTGCTTCGAGGACGAGCTACCGGCGCCGGCGGCGCCCGCCGGACCGGTGCAGCTTGCGCTGCCCGTGTGATTGGGGGCCGGACCGGCGGCGCTCAGGCGCTCGCCCATATCTCTGAGACGTCGCCCGCGCCGAGTGCCAGCCTGGTGGCATAGGTCAGGTCGTAATCGCGTCCGGGGACGAAGGGCCCGCGGTCGATCACCGGCACCCGCACCGTGCGGTCGCGGTAGCGCAGGGTGACGAGCGTGCCACACGGCAGCGTCTTGTTCGCGACGCCCAGCGTTGCGGCGCCGAGCTCCTCGCCACACGCGGTCACGCCGCCCGGGCCGTACCAGGACGCGATCACCTGGTGAAAGACGGTGGCCACGGCCGCGCTCAGGCGCACGTGGCGCGCGGGGATGCCGCTGGCCCGCACTCGCAGATCGAGGCGACCGAGCCGGCGCGGCCAGAAGCGCTCGACGAAGACGCCGCGACGGTTCGTCCGCGCCCGGGCCACCGCGACCCAGGAGCGGCCCTGGCGAGCCTGCAGCGCGACGGTGCGCCGCGCGCCGCCGGGGCTTGCTATCCCGACCAGCGCGACGTCCTGGCCGAGCAGCACGTTGGCGTGCAGCAGCAGCGCCTGCAGGCGTGGTGGCGAAGCACTGTGGCGCTTGCGCCGGTGGCTTGTCCGCGCGCGCGGAGCCGCCGAGGTGGATGCGCTGGCAACCAGTCCGGCAACTCCCGCTGCGAGCATCAGAGCGCACAGGGCAGCGGCAGCGCGTGCAGCGCTCGAGGTCAACTGCGGCCTCATTTGAGGTCCTCCTTGGCTTTGCTGCCTACGGGGTTAGCTGTCGGGCTCGCGGCGCGGGCAGCGGCTCAACGGCGAGCCACGCCCTTCGTCGCTACGACTGCGGATCAGCAGCCGATTCGCCCCAACCGCAGACGGGCGCCAGGTGCGCCACGGCTGTCGGCAATGGGTCCCCCGCTCGCTCCACTTTTGTGTGGCGCGACTCGGCAGGCAGAACAACTGTTCGTATTCTACCCATGCGTCGGACGTCAGCCGCCCAGGAGCCCGTGCCGATTCGCACAATGTGGCCCGGGCGCCATCTCAAAGGCCCGCCCGTCCCGGCCGCGCGACTGGCGTGCCCGGGACCGCGCAAGGCCGCCGCGGCAGCCGCTGCTGCGCGCAGACACGAGACGCCGGCGGCTCGCCGCGGGCGGGGCCACGGCGCGGGCACGCTCGGCGAGCGTGTCAGGCGCCGCGCACCAGCCCGCCGCGCTCGCTCAGGACGCGCAGACCGCTACAGCCGTCAGCGTCTCTGAGCTCGACGAGAGGTTGCTCGCACCGACCTGCCACGCGGCCGTGCCCAGCGGATCGTCGTAGGTGATCGTCGTGTCCGACAACGGGCCCGCGTATCCACCGCTCAGCACAACGTCGCCGGTCGCGCACATCGCGGTGGAGCTGCCGGTCGAGTCCGGGGCGATCGAGGTGGCCGGGCCGTCCACGACGGTGACGTCGGTCGTGTCGAGCGCTCCTTCGGCGCCTGCCGCGCCTGCCGCGCCGGCAGCCCCGGGCGCACCCGGCGTGCCGGCCGGTCCCCGCTTGCCCTGAAGGCTCTTGAGCACGCTCGGCTTGATCTGCGAGGTGCTCGTGATCAGGTACTTGCTCGCGGCGAGTGCGCTTCCGCCGAGCGCGAAGAAGAGCGCCAGGCAGGCGACTACGGTGGTCACGGATGGTCTGCGGCGCATTGAGTTCCTCCTGCGGCAGGGGTAATGGGTGCTGCACAGACTACGACGCCCGGGCCGTGCTTATGTCAACGGGACGTAAGAGTCGCGCAGGCCGATCGCCACCTCCCGGCGCAAAACCCCCGCCGCCAGCCGGTGGGAGGGCGGTGCATGCTCGATAATCGAAGCGTGGCCACGTTGCGCCTGGCGCTCTGCCAGCTCAATCCGACGGTCGGCGACATCGCCGCCAACGAAGCCGCGATCGCTGCGTCAATCGCGGCGGCCCGAGCGCAGCAGGCGCAGCTCGTCGTGTTCGGTGAGCTCGCCGTCACCGGCTACCCGCCGGAGGATTTGCTCTACCGGGAGCACTTCCTAAGCGACGCCCGGGCGGCGATCGACCGCCTCGCCGGCCAGACCGAGGGCCTGGTGGCGATCGTCGGCTTCCCGCAGCGCGCGGCCGACGTCCACAACGCCGCCGCCGTGCTGGCGGACGGGCGCCTCGCGGCCGTTTACCGAAAGATCCGCCTGCCTAACTACGGCGTGTTCGACGAGCAGCGCTACTTCCAGGCGGGAACCGCGGCGGGACTGATCGAGCTCGGCGAGCACCGCGTCGGGATCACGATCTGCGAGGACATCTGGCAGCCCGGATCGCCCTGCTCGGAGCTCGCGCTGGCGGGCGCGACGCTGATCGTAAATCTCTCCGCGTCGCCCTACCACGCCGGTAAGGGCGCCCAGCGCGAGCAGATGGTGATCCAGCGCGCCCGCGAGCACGCCGCTGCGTTCGCGTTCTGCGCGCTGGTTGGCGGTCAGGACGAGCTCGTCTTCGACGGCCATTCGTTCGTCGTCGACCACACCGGCACCCTGCTGGCCCGAGCCGCGCAGTTCGAAGAGGAGCTGCTGATCTGCGACATCGACCTCGCGGCACCGGCAGCCCGCCGGCGACGCCACTCCGCACATCGCGAGCAGGCGGCGGGCGGCGCACCGGTGGCGGAGGTGCTCGCCAGCATCGAGCTTGCCACACCGGTCGCGACGCGCCCGGCGGCGCCACAGCGGATCGCCGCACCGCTCGCGCCGGTCGAGGCAGAGATCTATGCCGCGCTCTGCTGCGGGCTGAGCGACTACGTGCGCAAGAACGGCTTCGACCATGTCGTGCTCGGGCTCTCGGGCGGTGTCGACTCGGCGCTGGTCGCCACGATCGCCGCCGATGCGCTGACACCGTCGCGGGTCAGTGTCGTGGTGATGCCGTCGCGCTTCTCCTCGCAGGAGACCCAGAGCGACGCCCGCACGCTGGCAGCACGACTGGGCGTCGGCGTGCTCGAGCTGCCGATCGGCGCGGCGATGGCGGCCTACGAGGCGCTGCTGGCCGACACCTTCGCCGGGCGTGCGCAGGACCTCACGGAGGAGAACCTGCAGGCGCGGATCCGTGGCAACCTGCTGATGGCGCTCTCCAACAAATTTGGCTGGCTGGTGCTGACGACCGGGAACAAATCGGAGATGTCGGTCGGGTACTCGACCCTCTACGGCGACTCCGCCGGCGGTTTCGCGGTCGTCAAGGACATCTTCAAGACGCTGCTCTACGACGTTGCGCGCTGGCGCAACGAGAACGGCGCGCCGATTCCGGCCTCGATCATCGACCGTGCTCCCTCGGCGGAGCTGCGTGACGGCCAGCGCGACGATCAGTCGCTGCCTTCCTACGACACGCTCGACGCGATCCTGCTCGGCTACGTCGAGGAGGACTGCGGCCGCGACGAACTGCTCGCCCGCGGCCTGCCTGCGGGCGCGGTGGACCTGGTGATCTCGCTCGTCGACCGCGCGGAGTACAAGCGCCGCCAGGCGCCCCCAGGCATCAAGATCACCGAGCGCGCGTTCGGGCGCGACCGGCGCTTCCCGATCACCAACCGCTACCGCGGCTGAGCGCGGGCATCAGAATGGCCGGCCCCCCGGCTCCCGGCTCCGGCCTCGCGGCGCCCGCCGAGCCGGCGCTAGGCCCCGCCCTGCGCCCCACTCGCCGGGCGCACCGCGATCGTGACGCGCGAGGTCGCGCACAGCCGGCCCTCGTCGTCGCTCATGTCGATGTCCCAGACCCAGGTCGTGCGACCCCGGTGGCGTCGCGTGGCGAGCGCATGGATGTTCCCCGCGCCGATTGGCCGCAGAAAGCTCGTGGAGTTCGAGAGCCCCATCGCCGCGGCTCCCTGCGGCACCACGACCTCCGCCGTCGCCCAGGACGCGAGCGTCTCGGCGATCGTCGCAAACACGCCGCCATGGACCACCCCCCACGGCTGCATCAGCTCGCGGCGCACGGCAAGCACGGCGCGCGCGCTGTGCTCATCGGCGTCGGACACGACAAAGCCCACGAGGCCGCTGAAGCTCTCCTGCGGTGCAACGACGATGCCGGGGAGCACGGGGTCCACGATAGCGATCAGGCCGCCAGGATCAGCTTGCCCGGGTTCATCACCCCGAGCGGGTCGAACTGCGCCTTCAGCGCTCGCAGCGACGCCGTCCCAACCGGGCCGAGCTCGGTTGCGGCCCAGGACGCGTTGTCGCGCCCGATGCCGTGGTGGTGGGAGATCGTTGCACCCGAGCCGACGATCGCGGTGCCGGCGGCATCCTTGGCGGCACGCCATTGTGCGCTTTCCTGATCCTCGAGCGCCCGCGCCAGGACGGTGAAGGTGAGTGACGCCCCGGTCTCGTAGACGTGGGAGATCTGGCAGCCGATCAGCGGCGGCGTTCCGAGCGAGCTGAGCGCGCCCGTCAGGGCCGCTGTCACCGCCGCCCGCAGCGGCGCAAGCCCCGTCCATGTCGTGGCGGTCTCGAACTGATCGACCAGCACTCCCCGCGCCAGCAGCTCGTCGCGCAGGTACGGGCCGGCGAAGCGGGAGCGGGCCCACGCGCGCCCGACGCCCTCGCCGACGGCCACCCCGCCGCCGCGCCGCAGCAGCGTCATCGTGTGCAGGCGCCGGCGCTGTACCGACAGCCGCTGCCCCTCCCAGCCGACGACCGCGAGCACCGCCGCGCGAGCGCGACGCCCGAGTCGCCCGCGCGGCAAGCCGCGGTCGCGCTCCTCGCCGGCCGCCAGCCAAAGGCGCGTCGCGACCTCGTCGCTGATCCGCACGACATCCGGCGTCGCCTCGTCCTGGACCGCAACGCGCACCGCGTCGGCCGCCGCGTCGAAGCTATCGAACAGGACGCCCTCGTAGATTCGGTGCGCCGGCCGCGCGCGCACCCGCAGTAGCAGCCCGGTGATCACGCCGAGCACGCCTTCGGAGCCGACGATCAGCTCGCGCAGGGCCGGCCCCGCCGCGCTGGCGGGCAAAGCCGCGAGCGAGCATTCGCCGGCCGGCGAAGCGAAGCGAACCCCGTGGATCGCCTCGTCGATGCGGCCGTAGCCGCTCGAGGCCTGGCCCACGGAGCGCGTCGCCGCACAACCGCCGATCGAGACGAATTCGAAGCTGTCGGGGTAGTGGCCGAGCGTCAGCTCGAGTTCTGCCAGCGCGGCCTCGAGCGCCGGTGCCGGCGTGCCCGCTGCGACGCTGACGATCTGGGAGCGGCGATCGACGGAGAACACGCCCGCGAGGCGGCTCATGTCGAGTGAGATCACCGCGTGCTGGCTGCCGGCGATCGGTGCCAGCCCGCCGACCACGCTCGTGCCGCCGCCGAAGGGCACGACCGCAACCCGCTCGCTGGCGCAGACCGCGAGCACCGCGAGGACGGCTTCGTGGCTGTCGGGGTAGACGACAGCGTCGGGCGCGCCACGCGGGGCGCCGGCCCGCATCGCGACCAGGTCCAGGTAGCTCTTACCGCCGCTGTGGAGGATTCGCGAGGTCGCGTCGGTGTTCACCCACTCGCGCCCGACGACGGCCTCCAGGCGCTGGCGCGCGCGCGTCGTCAGCGTCGCCTTCGGCACCGCCACCGCGGAGAGCGCGACGGGCTCGCTCATCAAGGCGTCCAGTCCGAGCGACTCGTCGAGCGCTCGCGCGAGACTCGGGGTCAGCGCCACCCGGCGGTCTTCGTGCCCCCAGCCCCACCAGCGCATCCTCGGCCCGCCGCCGGCGCCAGAGCCCGAGACCTCCATCCTGCTCTCAGTTTGCAATCTTGCGGAGGTCACGGACCAGCAGCAGGTGCTTGAGGTGCGTCGCCACCGCCGCGAGGTTCTCCAGCGCCTCCACGGCCTCCTTGCGCCGCTGCGGATTGCGAGAGCGAAGCGCCGGCGCGAGGATCTGCTGCAGCAGGTTGGCCTCGCGATCGGCCGAGGAGCGAAACACGCGCAGGTTGCGACCGCCGACGCCGTAGCGAGCCAGTTCGGTCACGGCGCGGATGATCTCGCGCTCGGTGTCGTCGTAGTAGCGACGTCCGTTGCGCAGTTCGCCCTTGATCACCCCGTAGTCCTCGAGCTCCGCCACGAGCTTGGGGTCGGCCTTGGTCTCCTCGAGCACGTCCTCGAGCGTGAAATACGAGTTGGCCTCCGTCACGCTCACGTTCGGGCGCCAGCGCCGGCGCGCCTCGCCGGCCGTGGTCGAGACCTCCGATGTCTCGGTGGAGCCCGACGCGAGCTCCTGGCGGATCACCCGCAGCGGCAGGAACTCGTCACGCTGCAGGCGCAGGATGGTGCGCAGGCGCGAGACATCCCCGGCGCTGTAGAGGCGGTAGCCGCCGGGCGTGCGCCGCGGCGTCAGCAAGCGCTGATCCTCCAGGTAGCGAATCTTCGAGATCGAGATGTCCGGGAACTCTGCCGAGAGCGCCTTGCAGACGGCGCCAATCGTGCTCGCCTTCGACGCGGGACGCTTGGGCTCGAGCTCCTCGAGGGTGTCCGCCGTGCTCATCGCGCCCGGAAGGTGAGCTTGTATTTACCGACCTGGAGCTCGTCGCCGTCGGCCAGCCGCTGGGAGTCGATCCGCTCGCGGTTGACGTAGGTCCCGTTGAGCGAGCCGCAGTCGTCGATGTACCAGTCGCTGCCCCGGCGCACGAGCAGCGCGTGGTCGCGCGAGACGGTTACGTCGTCGAGGAACACCGCCGAGTCCGGACGCCGGCCGATCGTCATCCGCTCGCCGTCGACCTCGAAGCTCTCGCCCGCTCGTCCGCCGCCCGCGCGGATGACCAGTGCCGCGGCGTAGGCCGCAACCGAGCCGATGTCGATCGGGATGAAGTCCCCGGTCTCGCCGATCTTGTAGGTCGCCGTCGTCGGGTCACCGCCGCCCGCCGGCCCGATCGGCGCACCGCACTTCTGGCAGTAGTTCGCACCCTCGGGGTTGACGAAGCCGCACTCTGAGCAGTGCAGAGCCACCGCGTGACCGCCGCTACTCCGCGTCTGACGGTGGAGGCGCGGCGTGACCCGCCAGGATCTGCGTCAGGCGCTCGACGTCCGAGCCGCTGAAGATCTCGTCGCCGCTCGTGTGCTTGACGCGAAGGCGGTTGACCAGCTCGGCTCTGAGGATGTCGATCTTGCCGTGGAGCATCCGGCGGCGGTAGGAAACCTCGTCCTCCTCCTGGCTCAGCTGCTGGATCAGATCCTTCAGCTCCTGGTCGGTGAGGGTGCCGAGATCGGGGAACGTGGTTTCATCCATAGCGTGTCTTTCCTTACGGGGCCTAGGGTCGTGCGAGTATAGCGGCCGCTGTCCGAGGGTCAAGCTGAGCTTGAGAGTGTGTGGCCGCGCAGCTCGCGGCGCCCGTCACGGACATAGAGAACGGTCGCGACGAGCGCCAGCGAGATCCCGGCGCACAGAAACCCCACGGCGACCGCCCGCACCCCGATCAGCGCGAGCCAGATGCCGAACATCGTCGGACCGACCGCAATGCGACCCGGCCAGTTGATGTGCAGCGCGAGCCCCCGGCGCACCCATGCCTGGCCGAGCGCCAGCATCAGCGCCTCGCGTGCGACCACGATCGCCACCAGCCAGCGCGGCAGCAGCTCGAACGACCAGCAGATCGCCAGGCCGCTCACCGCGAGCAGGCGGTCGAGGACCGGGTCGAGGATCGAGCCCAGGCGGCTGTACTGCCCGGTGATGCGGGCCGCGATCCCGTCGGCGTAGTCGCCGCCGGCGGCGATGAAGAAGCAGATCCCGGCGCCCGCACCGGTGCCGGTGCGCGACGAGTAGGCGAGGATCAGGATCGCCGGGATCAACGCCGCACGCGCGTAGCCGATCGCGTTGGGAATGGTCCACGGCCGCAGCGGTGCGTCGCCGGCGGTCTGCGGGGGCGGCGGGCCCGAGCGGTCGAACCCGAGCAGCCGGCGCGCGCTCAGGCGAGATGCCGGCACAGCTCCTCCACCGCAGCGAGAACATCGGCGGGTGCGATCCCCGCCAGCGTCTCGCTGCCACGGCGGAGCTGTGCCTCGATCACGCCCGACTCGAGCGCGCGTCGCCCGACGGTCAAACGCAGCGGCGCGCCGAGCAGCTCGGCGTCGGCGAACTTCTCGCCGGCGCCCGCGTCACGGTCGTCGTAGAGCACGTCGATGCCGCCGTCACGCAGCGTGGCATAGACCTGCTCGGCGAGCTCGCGCTCGGCACTGCCGGGCTTGCCGACGACGACGAGGTGGACGGCGAAAGGCGCGATCGCCGCGGGCCAGGAGATGCCGCGCTCGTCGGCGAACTGCTCGACCGCGGCGGCGGCGATACGGGCGATGCCGATCCCGTAGGAGCCCATCCAGATCGGCTGCTCCGCGCCCTGCTCGTCGAGGAAGGTGGCCCCGAGCGCCTGCGAGTAGCGGGTGCCGAGCTGAAAGATGTTGCCGACCTCGATCGCGGGCTCGATCGTGATCGGCGCTCCGGCGACCAGGTCACCGGCCTCGACGCTGCGGATGTCGACGCGCTCGTAGGCGAAATCACGCCCCGGCTCGACGCCTCGCAGGTGGGTGCCGGCAAGGTTGGCGCCGGTCACGTAGGGGCCGTCCGCAACGCCCGCGTCCAGCAGCACAGGCATTTGCGCCCCGACCGGGCCGATGAAGCCCGGCGGGCCGATCCCCGACGCGATCTCCTCCGCACCGGCCGGCCGCCACGGCGCCCCAAGCGCGGCGGCGAGCTTGACCTCGTTGACGCGGTGATCGCCGCGCAGCATCACGAGCACCAGGCCGCGTCCCTCGACCACGACCGGGAAGGCCTTCAGCATCGCCCCGGCCGCAAGCCCGAGCAGACCGCCGACCTCCGCGATCGTCGCCGCGCCGGGCGTGTCCACGGCGGCCGGCTGCGCGAGCGGGGCGGGCAGCGCCACCGGCTTGGCCTCCGCGCTCGCGACCTCCAGGTTGGCCGCGTACCCGGGCGCCAGCGCGACCTCGTTCTCCCCCGCCGGGCAGGGCGCCATGTACTCGTGGGCGGCGGTCCCCCCCATCACGCCGACGTCGCCTGCGACGCGGTACCAGCGCAGTCCGGTGCGCTCGAAGATCCGGTCGTAGGCCTCGATGTGGCGCGCGTATGACTCCTCGAGCCCGGCCTGATCGCGGTCGAAGCTGTAGGAGTCCTTCATCACGAACTCGCGCGTGCGCAGCACGCCGGCGCGCGGGCGCGCCTCGTCGCGGCCCTTGACCTGCAGGTGGTAGAGGATCAGCGGCAGGTCGCGGTAGGAACGCACGAACTGGGCGACATGCGAGGTAACGACCTCCTCGTGCGTCAGCGCGAGCACGAGCTCGGCGCCGCGGCGGTCGTTCAGCTTGAACAGCTCCTCGATCGAGTAGCGCCCGGTTCGCTTCCACAGCTCGGCCGGCTGGATGACCGGCATCAGCATCTCCAGCGCGCCGATCGCGTCGAGCTCCTCGCGGACGATCGCGGAGATCCGCTGATGCACCCGCCAGCCCGCCGGCAGCCAGGTCCACAGGCCCGAGGCGACCTGGCGCACGAGCCCGGCCCGCACCATCAGGCGGTGCGAGAGCGCCTCGGCATCGGCGGGCGCCTCCTTCTCCGTCGGCAGCAGGTAGCGCGAGAGGCGGGTCACGGCACAAGCGTATGAGACGGCGAGCTTTGACGAGGTCGCGGCCTGGATATTGTCTGAGCAACGACACCATCCGCAAGGAGACCCATGGCCTACACACTTCCCGACCTTCCCTACGCGTTCGATGCGCTCGAACCCCACATCGACGCGCAGACGATGGAGATCCACCACGACAAGCATCACGCGGCGTACGTGAACAACGTCAACGCGGCGCTCGAGGGCTCAGACCTCGCAGATCTGCCGATCGAGGAGCTTCTGCAGTCGCTGGACCGCGTGCCCGAGGACAAGCGGGGCGCCGTCCGCAACAACGGCGGCGGCCACTACAACCACTCGCTGTTCTGGACGAGCCTGTCGGGCTCGGGTGGCGGCGAGCCAGGCGGCGCGCTGGGCGCCGCGATCGACGCGGCGTTCGGCTCCTTCGCCGACTTCCAGGCGAAGGTCAAGGCGGCCGGCGTCGGCCAGTTCGGCTCGGGCTGGGCGTGGCTCATCCACGACGGCTCGGGCCTCGCGGTGGCGGGCAGCCCCAACCAGGACAACCCGATCTCGGCCGGCAAGACGCCGCTGCTGGGCGTCGACGTCTGGGAGCACGCCTACTACCTGCGCTACCAGAACCGTCGCCCCGATTACATCGACGCGTGGTGGAACGTCGTCGACTGGGACGCCGTCTCCAAGCGCTACGACGCGGTCGCCTGAGCGGCCTGCTCCACTTCCGCTGTTCGGGTCGGCGCATGCGCCGACCCGCGGGGTGGCGCATGCGCCACCCCGCCGGGGGGTGACGTGCACCCCCCGGAAAGCCGGTGGAATCACAGCATTCACTACCTCCCGGTCCTGCTCGCCGCGCTACCGCACGGATGCGAGCGGGCGCTCGATGTGGGCTGCGGGGAGGGAACGCTCACACGCGAGCTGCGCCGCCGTGTCCCCCACGTGACGGGCATCGATCGCGACCCGGCGGTCATCGCCCTCGCGCAGACCGCGGGCGGCGCCGGTCAGATCGAATACGTGTGTGCAGACTTCATGACCCACGCGTTCGAGCCGGCGTCGTTCGACTTCGTTGCGAGCGTCGCGGCGCTCCACCATCTGAACGAGGCGCTGGCGCTGGCGCGGATGGCGGAGCTGCTGGCCCCGGGGGGCTGCCTCGCGGTGCTCGGGATACCCCGCACGAGCCTTCCGCGCGATCTGGCGCGCGAGGTGGCCGCCGGCGTGGTTCATCGTCTGATCGCGCTGCGGCGCGGGACGTGGGAGTCGCCGGCCCCGGTGCTCGCGCCGCGACGCACGTATGCCGACCTTCGCAGCCTCCTGGCCGCAGCGCTGCCAGAGGCTCGCCTGCGCCGCCACCTGCTTTGGCGCTACTCGCTGACCTGGACTAGGCCCGGCTGAAACGGCGGCCGTCGACGGGAGATTCGTCCTCGTCGATCAACTGCGCGGCTCGCGACGCCTCCGCTTCGAGGGCGGCCATCCGCTCGGGCGTCATCGCGTCGGGGTCCTCGTTCTCCGCGAGCCAGACGCGGGCCTCGGCGGCACGCTGCTCGTCGCGCACGACAGTCTTGCCGGCCGCGTAGTAGCGGTCGATCTCCGCGAACAGCTCGTCGACCAGCTGCTCGGTCGGCACCTTCTTGAGCGGCTCGCCCTTGGAGTAGATCATGCCCATGTCCTTGGCTCCGGTGATGCCGAAGTCGGCGTGGCGGGCCTCACCGATCCCGTTGACGGCACAGCCGAGAATCGAGACCTCGATCGGGTCTTCATAAGCCTCGAGACGCCGCTCCACCTCGGCGACGACCGAGTCCATGTCGAACTGCAGGCGCCCGCAGGTCGGGCAGGCGATCAGCACGGGCCCGCGCTCGCGGAGCTTCAGCGCCTTGAGGATCTCCCAGGCGACCTTCACCTCCTCCTCCGCGTGGAAGGTCGAGAGCGAGATGCGAACCGTGTCGCCGATCCCGTCGGCCAGCAGCGTGCCGAGACCGACCGCCGACTTCAGCGACCCCGACCACTTCGTCCCCGCCTCGGTGATCCCGAGGTGCAGCGGGTAGTCGATCCGCGCGGCGAGCTCGCGATTGGAGGCGATCGTGTTCGGCACCGACGTCGACTTCATCGAGATCTTGAAGTTGGTGAAGTCGAGGCTCTCCATCAGCTCGACGGTCTCGAGCGCCGCCGTGACGAGCGCCTCGATCGGGTTGGAGTACTCGAGCTCCAGCAGGTGCTTTGGCAGCGAGCCCGAGTTGACACCGACGCGCAGCGGCGTGCCGGCCTGGCGGGCACGCTCGACGACCATCCGCACCTGCGCGGGCGTGCCGATGTTGCCCGGGTTCACGCGCACGCAGTGGGCGCCGGCGTCGATCGCCTTCAGCGCCAGGGTGTAGTTGAAGTGGATGTCGGCGATCACCGGGATCGGCGACTGCTTGACGATCTCCGCGAGCGCAACCGCATCCTGCTCGCGCGGCACAGCGACGCGCACGAGGTCGGCGCCGGCCTCCGCGACGGTGTGGATCTGCGCCATCGTCGCCGCGAGGTTCGCCGTCTCGGTCTTGGTCATCGTCTGCACCGCGACCGGCGCGCCGCCGCCGATCGGCACGTCGCCAACCATGATCTGGCGCCCTGAAGCCATCTCTGCAGTCTACGCACCGGCTCGACTACGCTGCGATCTTGGCCGCCCCCGACGTCTACCCGACGGCCCGCGGACCGCTCCCGCGCCTGGCCGAGCCGTTCGCCAAACGCGCGCGGGCGCGCCGTCACGCGCGCTTCCTGAAGCTCGTGACGCCGGCGCCGGGGATGCGGATCATCGACATCGGCAGCGGCTCACCGGGACTGCGCGGGCTCGCGCCCGCGCTCGACATCACCGGCGTCGACCTCGTGGAGCGCCCCGGCTATCCGGGCCCGTTCGTGGTCGCCGACGCGGCGGCGGGCCTCCCGTTCGCCGACGGCGAGTTCGATCTGGCGTACTGCAACAGCGTCATCGAGCACGTCGCGCCGGCGCGCCGCAACGCCTTCGCCGCGGAGCTGCGCCGCGTCGCGCGCGGCTGGTACGTGCAGACGCCGGCGCGCTCGTTCCCGATCGAGCCACACTCGCTGCTGCCCGTCGCCCACTGGCTGCCGCCACCGGCTCGCCGGCTCTACTGGCGGCTCGGCGCGGGCGGTAACTCGCGCGACGTGGCCCTGCTTTCGCGCCGTGAGCTCGAGGCGCTGTTCGGCTCGGCCGAGCGCGAGCGCTTCGGGCCCTTCACGAAGAGCTGGATCAGCGTGCGGCTGCCCTGAACGCGCTCAGCCGGAGAGGCGGCTGACGTCGTTGCTGATTCCGTTGAGCACCAGGAACGCCAGCAGCACGATGCCCACCGAGCTGAAGCGCCACATCGTGGTGAGCGACACGCGCCGGCCGCGCAGCCGCTCGGCCAGCGACCAGACGACGTGGCCGCCGTCCAGCGGCAGAAACGGGAACAGGTTGACGACCGCGAGCACGAGCGACACCAGCGCCAGGACCACGAGCGCGTAGCCGGGGCCGCGCGCGACCGCCTCCTGAGTGTCCTGCGTGATGCCGACGACGCTCTGCAGCTGCGCGCGGTCCTTGGAGTGAACGATCGCGTCGAAGTAGTGCGTGACGGTTGAGGTGCCGAGGTCCCACATCGCCGCGACCGACGTGCCGGCCGCGCTGATGACGCCGAAGTGGACGGGCACGATTCGCACGTCGAGCCCGACGCCGATCACCATTCGGCGAACCTTCGCGTCGTAGTGCGGCGTGATCGTGAAGCGCTCCGTACGTGCCCCGCGCGCGACCGTGACCGTGACGGGCGCCGTTGCGGCGCAGCCGGCCCGCTCGGCGCCGGCGCAGTGCTCGTGCGAGAGGGCGGTGTCGACCGACGTCGCGGACACGCGCCGCCCGTTGATCGAGAGGATGCGGTCGGTGGCCTTCAGCTTGCCGGCGGCGCCGCTCCCCTTGACCACGCTGCCGACGATCGTTGTCGGGACCTCGTGCACGGTCGTTTGCGACGGCGCCAGGTTGCCGATCGCGTAGGCGCCGTCGAGGCCGCCGGAGAGCAGCACCGCAGCGAACAGCACGAACGCGGTCAGCAGGTTGACCGCGGGACCGGCGAGGATCACGACGATCCGCTTCCAGGGCTCCTTCATGTAGTAGCTGCGCTCGGCGACGCGCAGATCGACGCTGCTCAGCTCGTCCGGCGTCATACCGGTGATCTTCACGTAGCCGCCGAGCGGGATGGCGCCGATCTGGTACTCCGTCTCGCCGCGGCGGAACCCGACGAGCTTCGGCGGGAAGAAGAGCGAGAAGCGCTCGACCCGCATGCCGACGGCCTTCGCGGCGATGAAGTGGCCCGCCTCGTGCAGCACGATCAGCGCACAGAAGCCGGCTATTGCGATCACCCAGGTCACAGCGGAAGTGTCGCAGGCCGCCTAAGCGCCGCCTAAGACACCGGCGGAAGCGTGATCGCGAGGATTCTCACGCGATCAGCTCCGCAGCGACCTCCCGCGCCCGCCGGTCGGCCTCGAACAGGGCGTCGAACTCGCGCAGCGGCGTCGCCCCGAGTTGCTCGAGCGTCGCCTCGATCACCTCCGCGATCGCCACGAAGGCGATCCGTCCGCCGAGGAAGGCATGGACGGCGACCTCGTTGGCGGCGTTCAGCACACACGGCGCCGTGCCGCCGGCGATCGCGGCTTCGCGGGCGACCCGCAGGGCGGGGAACGTCTCGAGGTCCGGCGGTTCGAAGGTCAGGCTGCCAACGGCTGCGAGGTCGAGCCGGGCGACGTCGAGCTCCATTCGCTCGGGATGGTTCAGCGCATAGGCGATCGGCACGCGCATGTCGGGGCAGCCCAGGTGGGCGAGCACGGCGCCGTCGCAGAGCGTGACCATGCCGTGGATGATCGACTGCGGGTGCACGAGCACGTCGATGCGTGCGTAGGGCACGGCGAAGAGGTGGTGGGCCTCGATCACCTCGAGCCCCTTGTTCATCAGCGTCGCCGAGTCGATTGTGATCTTGTCGCCCATCGACCAGGTGGGGTGCGCGAGCGCCTGCTCCACGGTGACTCGCTCGAGCTCGCCGCGGGTCGACCCGCGGAACGGGCCTCCGGACGCCGTGATCGTGAGCCGCTCGATCGTTCCGGGGCCCGCCGATCGCTCGGCCGCGATCAGCTGGTGCAGCGCGGCGTGCTCGGAGTCGACCGGCAGGATCCGCGCACCCGTCGCCTCGGCCAGCGCGGTTACGAGCTCGCCGCCGACGACCAGCGACTCCTTGTTGGCGAGCGCGAGGTCGATGCCCTCGCCGAGCGCGACGATCGTCGGGCCGAGGCCCGCCGAGCCGACGATCGCATTCAGGACGAGGTCGGGCTCGGATTCGAGCACCAGTTCGACGAGCCCCTGTGTGCCGCTGTGCACCTTCCCCTCAGGCCACGCCGCGGCGGCGCGCGCGGCGCTCTGCGGATCGCTCAGCGCGATGCGCGTCACGCCGTGCGTTTTCGCCTGCTCCACGACGGTCTCCCAGGCCGAGCGTGCCGAGAGGCCGACCAGCTCGAGCTCGTCCGAGCCGGCGATCACCGAAAGCGCCTGGACGCCGATCGAGCCGCTCGCGCCGAGTACGAGGATTCGTTTCATTTCGCCGCCAGGATCGCGAGCCAGGTGTAGTAGGCGACGACCACGCTGAACAGCGCCGCGTCGAGGCGATCGAGCGCGCCGCCGTGCGCCCCGAACACCCGGCCGGAGTCCTTCACTCCGGCCTGGCGCTTGACGTAGCTCTCGAACAGATCGCCGATCGGCGCCGCGATCGCCACCCCCACCCCGAGCGCGATCGCGTCGCCCTTGTGGAACCACGGCTGGTAGAGCGAGGCGAACCAGACGCCGGCGATCGCGCAGAGAATGCCGATCAGGAGCCCCTCCACCGTCTTGTTCGGCGAGACCGCCGGCGCGAGCCGGCGCCTGCCGAACGTGCGCCCGCCCAGGTAGGCGCCGGTGTCCCCCACGAACGTTCCCACCAGCGCGTCGGTGAGGACCCCGCCGCCGTGGGGCAGGTCGCGCAGCAGCACCGCATGGGCCAGCGCCAGTCCGATCCACCAGACCCCGAGCAGCGTGACCGTGATCCCGAAGATGCTGCCCGCGGGCGACACGAGCGTCAGCAGAAAGCTCGCCGGGAGCGCCGCAACCGCGATCAGCAGAACCTGGTCGCGCGTGCCGTAGTGCGCCGCCACCAGCAGCGCGAAGAGCGCCACGAAGCCGGCGAGCTTGGCGGGGTGGGCGCGCGCCGTCATGCGATAGAGCTCGTCGAGGCAGATGCAGCCGAGGATCAGCAGCGCGGCGGCGAACAGCAGCCCGCCGCGCGCGATCACGATCGCGGCGACGGCGAGCGCCGGAATCGCCACGACCAGGCGCGCGCGCATCTCCGAGGGGCGCCCGCTGCGTGACGGTCGCGGCCTGCGCGGCCGGGCGGACGGTGGGCGTCGGCTCAGCTGACCGGAGGCCAGTGCGCTCACCTGCCGCCGTAGCGACGCCGGCGCCCGCCGTAGGCCGCCAGCGACTCCTCGAACGCCTGCCGCGTGAAATCCGGCCACAGCTCGTCGCGAAAGATCAGCTCCGAATAGGCCGACTGCCAGAGCAGGTAATTCGACAGCCGCTGCTCGCCGCTGGTGCGAATGATCAGGTCGGGGTCGTGCATCTCCGGCGCGTAGAGCAGCGCCCGGAACTCGTCCTCGTCACCGCCCGCGAAACGCTTCGCCGCGTCGAGGATCTCCGCTCGCCCGCCGTAGTTGAAAGCGACGAACAGCGTGATGCGGTCGTTGCCGGCGGTCTCCGCCTCGGCCCAGTCCATCTGGCGGGCCAGCGGCGCCGAGACCCCCTCGCGGCGCCCGATGAAGCGCATCCGCACCCCCTCGTCGCTCAGCTCCGGCGTCTCGCTCTTGATCCGGCGGCTGAACATCCGCATCAGCGCCTTGACCTCGCTCGCCGGGCGCGACCAGTTCTCGGTCGAGAACGAATAGACGGTGAGCTCGCGCACGCCGAGCTCGACGGCGTCGCGCAGGCGCGCCTTGACCGTGTCGGCGCCCGCGTTATGCCCGGCGGCGACGGAGACACCGTGCTGCTTGGCCCAGCGCCCGTTCCCGTCGGTGATGATCGCGACGTACCGCGGCCGGTCCGCGTCGGCGCCCATCACACCTCGAGGATCTCTGCTTCCTTGCCCTTCAGCAGCACGTCGAGCTCTCCGATCCGCTCGTCGGTCACCTTCTGCAGCAGGCCCTCCGCCCGGCGCTCGTCATCGGTGCCGGTCTCCCCGGCCTCCTTCAGCTCACGCAGGTCGTGCATCACGTCGCGGCGGATGTTGCGTATCGCGATGCGTCCTTCCTCGACGATGTGGCGGGCCACCTTGACCAGCTCGCGGCGGCGCTCCTCGTTGAACTCGGGGATCACCAGGCGCACGAGCTTGCCGTCGTTGGACGGGTTCAGGCCGATGTCGGAACTGTTGATCGCCTTCTCAATCGCCTTGATCGTGGACGCGTCGAAGGGCTGGATCGTCAGCAGCCGGGCTTCCGGCGCGGAGATGGTGGCGAGCTGGCGAAGCGGCGTCGCGGCGCCGTAGTAGTCGACCTGGATGCGATCCAGCAGCGCCGGCGTCGCCCGGCCGGTGCGGACGGATCCGAGCTCGTGGCCGGTCGACTCGACCGACTTCGCCATCCGCTCTCGCGCATCCTCAAGCAGGTCGTCGATCATCTTGGATGCAGGCATTTCTTGACCATCGCCGGGGGGAGAATAACGGGTTGTGTGCGCCGGACGCCGGTCTGCGATCGCGCTCGCGCGGGCCGGCGCTCCTAGCTGGCCGGTGTCGCCACGAGCGTCCCGACGTGCTCGCCGTCCAGGATGCGCGCGATGTTGGCGGGGTCGTCGACGTTGAAGACGCGGATCGGCAGCCGGTTCTCCATGCAAAGCGTCAGCGCGGTCGCGTCCATCACCGCCAGACGGCGTGCGATCGCCTCCATGTGGGTGATCTCGGGGATGAACTCCGCCGCCGGGTCGAGTGCCGGATCGGCCGTGTAGACACCCTCGACGCCGTTCTTGGCCATCAGGATCGCCTCGGCGTGAATCTCACTCGCCCGCAGCGCCGCGGCGGTGTCGGTGGTGAAGAACGGGTTGCCGGTCCCGGCGGCGAAGATCACGACGCGCCCCTTCTCGAGATGGCGCATCGCGCGCCGGCGGATGTAGGGCTCCGCGACCTCCTGCACCGTGATCGCCGATTGCACGCGCGTGTTGACACCCTGCTTCTCGCACGCATCCTGGAGCGCGAGGGCGTTCAGTACCGTCGCGAGCATCCCCATGTAGTCACCGGTCGCGCGGTCCATGCCGTCCGCCGCGCCGGTCAGCCCGCGGTAGATGTTGCCTCCCCCCGGCACAACGGCCAGCTGCACTCCCGACTCGACGGCATCGCGGATCGCGCTCGCGATCGCGACGACCCGCGCCGGATCGATGCCGTACTCGAACTCCCCCATCATCGACTCGCCGGACAGCTTCAGCAGGACGCGCTTGAAGATCGGCGCGCTCACAGCGGGAGAGCCGCCGTCCGCTTCACGGTGACCAAGCTAGTCCCCGATCGCGAAGCGCGAGAAGCGACGGATGACGATGTTCTCGCTGGTCGTCGCGGCGATCTGGTGCAGCAGTTCGCCAATCGTCTTGCCCTCGTGCTTGTCGGCGTTGACGTGCGGCTGGTCCAGCAGCACGACCTCGCTGTACCACTTCGCGAGCTTGCCCTCGGCGATCTTGGCGCGGATCTCCGCCGGTTTGTCGGCGGCCTCCTGCTCAAAGATTCGCAACTCGGCGTCGCGGACCTCGGCGGGGACGTCGGCCTCGCTGACCCAGCGCGGCGCCGACGCCGCCACGTGCGAGGCGACCTCCTTCGCGAAGGCGACGAAATCGGCGTTCTTCGCGACGAAATCGGTCTCGCAGTCGACCTCGACAATGACGCCGATCTTCGCGTTGTGATGCAGGTAGGTCTGGATCGTGCCCTCCGAGGCGACGCGCTCGCCGCGGTCCTCGATCCGCTTGCCGGCCTTCAGCCGCAGCAGCTCCATCGCCTTCTCGACATCGCCCCCGGATTCGGTGAGGGCCTTCTTGCAGTCCATCATTCCGGCGCCGGTGCGATCACGCAGCGCCTTGACGTCGGTGGCGGATATCTCAGGCACTGGGGGTTTCCTCTTGTTCGGCGGAATCGGCAGCGCTCGGCTGCGTCCCGGGATCTGCGGACTCGGTTGGCACCTCAGCCGGGGGGCTTTGCTCGGAGGCACCCGGTTCCTCGGAGGCGGCATCGGTGGACGCCTTGCGCCTGCCGAGGCGCCGGGTCTTCTTCGGCGCTTCGGCGGAGGCCTCTGGCTCACCTGAGGCTTCAGCGGCCTCGGCAACCGCGGGCGCCCCCTCGGCGGCGGGAACATCGGCGGCCGGCTCGGAAGCGACCTCGGGTGCCGCGGGCGCCTCGGCGACCGCCACGGGCTCGGGCTCGACCGCCGCGGGCTCAGGCTCTACCGCCGCGGGCTCGGGCTCGACCGCTTTCGGCGTGGCGGCAGCCGCCGCGGGCTCGGGCTCGACCGTAGCCGGCTCGGCGGCGGCTGGTGGCGCGTCCGCGACCGCGGCAGGCTCGGCCGGTGCTTCCGGCGGGGCAGCAGGCGCAGGCTGAGCGGCAGCCGCCGGCGGTGCGGCGACCGGCGGCGGTGCGCTCGGCGCGGGTCGCGCGGGCGCGGCAGCCGCGGGCGCTTCGCCCGCGGCCTCTGCGGGGACCGCGGCCGCTGCAGCGGCCGCGGCGGCGGCTGCCTCCGCGGCTGCGGCAGCCTCGGCCGCCTGTTCGGCCTCGCGCTTGGCGCGCTCCTCGGCGTCGCGGCGCGCCCGCTCCTCGGCCTCGGCGCGCAGTCGCTCCTGCTCCGCGCGGTAGACACCGGCGCCCTCGCCCACCCGTTCGCCGATGGCGCGCGTGATGACGGCGCAGGCGCGGATGGCGTCGTCGTTGCCGGGGATCACGAAGTCGATCCCGTCGGGGTCACAGTTGGTGTCGACCAGCCCGATGATCGGAATCCTCAGGCGCTGCGCCTCGCGCACAGCGATCGCCTCGGTTTTCAGGTCGATCACGAAGATCGCGGCTGGCGTGCCCTTCATGTTCTTCACGCCGCCGAGATTCGCGCGCAGCTTCGCGAGGTCGGCCTGGGCCGACAGGCGCTCGCGCGTCGGCAGGAGCGCCAGCTGTCCCTCTGTCTCGTAGCGCTCGAGGTCGTGCAGACGGCGGATACGCTCGCTCATCGTCTGGAAGTTGGTCAGCAGACCGCCGAGCCAGCGGTGGTTGACGTAGGGCATGCCGGTCGCCTCGGCGACCTCGCGCACGGCATCGCGCGCCTGCTTCTTGGTGCCTACGAACAGCACGGTGCCGCCACGATGCGCGACCGTGCCCGCGAACTCGCTGGCCTGATCGAGCAGGCGCTTGGTCTTCAGCAGGTCGATGATGTAGATGCCGTCACGCTCGCCATGAAGGAAGCGGCGCATCTTGGGGTTCCAGCGGCGCGTCTGGTGGCCGAAATGGACTCCGGCCTCCAGCAGCTCCTTGATTCCTGGCTGGGCCACGGTAGAAGCTCCTTGTTGAGTTGATCAGCTGCCGCGCGGCGGGCCGTGCGGACCGGGAGCGCTCGCTCCCGGCAGGACGCAGGCCCTCGACGCCGTGCGGGTCGAGGTATGGGTCTCACATCTTAGAGCGCCGGCCGCTTGCGGGCGTCAACCTGGTTCCCGGCGGGCATCGGCGACCCGTCTCGCCGCCGGCCGGGTCAGCCTGCGGCGAGGCGGGCGAGCGCGAGTGCCCTGACGAGGTCGTCCGGGAGCGCCGACTCGATCACCAGCTGCTCGCCCGTGAAGGGTTGCGCCAATTCCAGCCGGGCCGCGTGCAGGAACTGCCGCTGCAGACCGTAGCGACCCGCGGTGCCGTACTCACGGTCGCCGCAGACCGGGTGTCCGATCGCCTCGAAGTGCGCGCGGATCTGGTGCGTGCGGCCGGTCTCCAGCCGCACGCGCAGGAGCGTCGAGGACGCAAGCGACTCCTCGAGCTCAAAGTGGGTGCGTGCGGCCCTGGGCTTGTCGGTATCGATCGACATCCGCGTGCGGGCCCGCCGGTCGCGCCCGAGCGGCGCGTCGATCGTGCCGCTGCGCGCGGGCGGGCGGCCTTCCACGAGCGCAAGGTATTCGCGCACGATGTGGCGCGCGGCCAGCGCGGCCTTGAGGCGCCGGTGGGTCTCCTCGCTCTTGGCGACCACGAGGAGGCCCGAGGTGTCCTTGTCGAGCCGGTGGACTATGCCGGGGCGCCACGATTCGCCACCCGCGGCCCCGTGTCGTGCCAGTGCCTGCGAGAGCGTGCCGTCGCGGTGCGGACCCGCCGGATGCACGACGACCCCCGCCGGTTTGGCGACAACGATCAGCTGGTCATCCTCGTAGGCGACCACCAGCTCGGGCAACGGGCCGCCCGGCTCCGCCGCGACGGCGACCGCCGGCGCGATCTCGATCGTCTCACCGCCTCGCAGGCGGTCGTTCTTGCGGCCCGCCACCCCGTTGAGCGACACCGCGCCCGCCTCGATCCGCCGCTGCGCCTGCGCGCGCGAGCCGAAGCGCTCGGAGAGGAACTGATCGAGGCGCTCGCCGGCGGCCTCAGGCGGGACGTGCAGCAGCTCCACCACGACCCACGACCCAGAGCAGGGTGAGAACACCAAGCGTGATCGACGCGTCCGCAAGATTGAATGCGGGCCAGTCTGGGAGCTTGATGAAATCCGTCACGGTCCCCACCCTCAGGCGGTCGACGAGGTTGCCGAGCGCGCCACCGACGATCAGTCCGCAGGCGAGCCACATCCACCGCTGCTGGTGGTGGCGCGCGAAATACGCGATCACCGCCGCGACAATCACCGCCGCGACAACGACGACGCCAACCTCGCCTCCCGTGAAAAGGCTGAAGGCGATGCCGCTGTTCTGGGCGTGGACGAGCGTGACCCCCGGGAGCAGGCGGCGGTGCTCGCCGAGCGCGATCGAGCTGCGCACGAGCTCCTTGGTGAGCTGATCCGCCGCAAGCGTGGTCGCGGCGACTGCGGCGGCGCGCCTCGCCACCCGGCTGGCCGCCGTCATCAGCGAATCGCGTTCGAGACCAGCGTGCCGGCGACCTGCAGCACGATGATGCCGACGATCGGGCTGAAGTCGAGGCCGCCGAACGACGGCAGAATCCGCCGGAAGAGCCGAAGGTAGGGCTCACACACGTCGCGCAGGAAGCCGAGTATCGCGTCGCTCGCTCGCGAATACGGAATTCGCAGTCCGGCGGTGAAGGCCAGGTTCGTGAGGATGTAGGCGAAGATCACGAGCGTGTAGACCCAGGTCAGGGTGGCGACGAAGTCCGCGATCGTGCCGCGAACGTTGGTGAGCGCCAGGATCACGTCGTGCTCGGGCCGGCGACCGCCGCGGCGGCGTCGGCGAACGCGCTGCGCAGGCCGGCGTGCTCCAGCGCGCGCAGCCCGCGCGCCGTCATCCCGCCGGGCGAGGTCACCTCCCTGCGCACGCCGAGCGTGTCCATGTCACGCGCCTGCAGCAGTGCTGCGGACCCCGCCAGCGCACCGCCGACCAGCGCGGCTGCTTGCGATGCCGGGATCCCCTGGCCGACGGCCGCATCAATCCAGGCCTCGGCCATCAACGCCACGTAGGCCGGCGCGACGCCGCTGACAGCGGTCGCGGCGTCCATCAGCCGCTCCTCCAACCGCACGACCATCCCGACCCGGCCAAGCAGCGCCTCGACGTCCTCGAGCTGCGCACCGCAGACACACGTCACACCGGCCCGGATCGCCGACGCCGTGTTCGGCATGGCACGTACGATCTGCGCACCGGGGTAGGCGCCCGCCAGCTGCGCGACCGTCACGCGCCCGAGCAGCGAGAGGACGGCCTTCGCGGCGCCCACCTCCCGCGCCACCGCATCGAGCTGCGCGGGTTTGTGCGCCAGTACCACCAGCTCCGCCCGCTCGCCGAGCTCCCGGTTGGAGCCGACCGCCTCGCCACCGACGAGCTCGGCCAGCGACGCCGCGCGGCCGGACCCGTGATCGGTGAAGAGCGCGGGCTCGCCGAAGCCCAGCGCCAGTGCGCGGGCCATGTTCCCGGAGCCAACGAATCCAATGATCATCTCTGCGTCAAGGCTACCGGCCGCTCCCGCGGTCGGCTGCTCTGCCAGCTGCCGGTCCACTGCGCGCACGAGGAGGTGGCGCGGTTCAAGCCTGGTTGAAGAAGCCCTTCTCGATCAGGCGCGCCCGCTCTTCGGCGGACAACTCGACGTTGCGCGGCGTGAGCATGAAAACCTTGTCCGCGATCCGCTGCATGCCGCCGTCGAGCGCGTAGGTCAGCCCGCTCGCGAAGTCGATCAGGCGCATCACAAGCGGCGTGTCGATGCCCTGGAGGTTGAGGATCACCGGGATCCCCTCGCGGAACTTGTCGGCGACCTGCTGGGCGTCATTGAAGGACTTTGGGATGACGAGATGCACCCCGAAGTCGCCATCCGGCCCCCCTCTCGGCGTGCCGGCACGCCCGCCTGTCACGGAGCGCAGCACCGCGGCGGGCCGCGACGGCGGCGCGGTGGCGCCGTCATCGTCGGCGAAGATGTCGTCGAACTCGTCGCGACGGCGCCGGCCCTGCAGGCGCCGCACGTTGGGGCGCTCACGGTAGCGGTCGGCGAGCGCCGCCTCAGGCTGCTCGCGCACCGCCTCGGCTTCGTAATCGTCGTACTCGTCGGCTTCTTCGGCCAGGCCGAAGTAGACGAGCGTGCGATGCCAGGAGTCTCGGAGCGCCATGGCTGGATGTTTCGCTGATCGAGGCGGTTTCCCTGCAAACGGGACTCTAGCGAACGGCTGCGCCGAAACTCCGCAGCAGACGCCTAGGCATACAGGGTTGTGCCGATTCGTACGATTGTCGCCCCTTCTTCCACCGCGATCTCGAAATCCTGGCTCGTGCCCATCGAGAGGGTGCTCAGGCCGCGTTCGCGCGCGAGCGCCGCAAGCGCGGCGAAAGGCGCGCGGCTGTGCTCGGGATCGGCTGTCTTCGGCGGCATCGTCATCAGTCCGACGACCTTGACTGGCGAGCGCGCAAGGAAGGCGTCCAGCTCCGCAGGAGCGATTCCCGCCTTGCCCGGCTCGCCGCTGACATTGACCTCGACGAGGATTTCAAAGCCCGCCGGCGCGTGACGCTCCAGCTCCTTCAGCACGGAGTCGCTGGCGACGGAATGGATCAGCTCGACGTGCCCGACGATCAGCTTGACCTTGCGCGACTGCAGCGCTCCGATGAAGTGCCAGCGAAGCCGCCCCGGCGCTCGCTGAGCCTTCTCGATCAGGTCCTGGGCGCGATTCTCGCCGACCAGCGTGATGCCGGCGTCCGCGAGGGTGGGGATATCCGCTGCGGTCACGTACTTGACGGCGGCGAGGATCTCGACCTCGCCGGCGTCGCGGCCGCCGCGGGCGGCTGCGCGCGCGATCCGCTCCTGCACCGAAGCGAGATTCGCGCGCACCACCTCGACATTCACGACAGCCACGCGAAGGCTCCCATGCGCCCCGTCGTCGCGCCGTCACGACGGTGCGAGAAGAAGCGGCCGCGCGGCTCGCAGATCGTGCACAGCCCGACGTCGCGCACGCTCGACACGCCCGCCTGCGCCAGGAGGGTGGCCGCGACGGCCTTCAGGTCGAGCAGCCGGCCACGACTCACGCCGTCCAGCGCGAAGCGCTCACGAACCTCATCGCCGGTTTCGTAGCAGCAACCTCCCGCTCCGGGACCGATCACGGCCTCGAGCTCGCCCTCGACGCCAAGCGAGCGAAGCGCCCGCACACCCTGCGCAGGGATACCGGCGGCCAGACCTCGCCAGCCGCCGTGCAGCATCGCGACCCCGCCGGCCCCGCCGAGCGCGATCGGCAGGCAGTCGGCGATGTGCACCCCGGCGGCGACGCGCTCAAACCCGCTCGCCACACCGTCGGCCTCGCCGACGCCGACGGTGTAGCCGCGAAGCGGATGCTCGAGCGCCACCACGTGGGCGCCGTGAACCTGTCGCGCCACGGCAACGCCGTCCACGCCGAGCAGCTCGAGCACGCGGCCTTGGACGGCCGAAGCCGGCTCGCCCGGGCCGCGCGAGCTCACGCGCAGGTCGCCGTCCACGGCCTCGGTGAACGCAGCCGTCCAACCGGCGCAGGCGACTCGGAGCATCAGTCCCGCACCCTCAACGCGAAGGCGAGTTCCGCCTCGTGCCCGCCGGACAGCTCGCCGTCGAGCTTCGCAACCAGCGTCCGCTCGAGCCGGCGCCCGATCTCGGGGCCCTCGGCGATCCCGGCCGCGATCAGGTCGTCACCGCCGATCTCGAGCCGGACCTGGCGCAGCTCACCGATCCAGCGCTTTGCCGCGTCGAGGCCGCCGCGGGCGCCGGCGACCGCGACCGCTTCGATCGGCACGCCGCGCCAGGCTCGCCAAAGCGCACTCGGCGTCACCTCGGCCGGCACCCTGGCGTGCCGGCAGGCGAGCGCCACCTCGAGCTCGCGCGCCGTCAGCTCGAGGCCGGAAAGCCAGGCCTCCTCGCGGCTCAGCATGCCGAGCAGCAGCATCGCGCGATCACTCTCCGCCGGCGCCAGGGCAAGCGCTTCCCGCGCAAACTCGGGCTCGACCGCGAGCGGGAGCTTGTCCGCCAGCCGCGCGAGCACGGCGACGGGGTCGGGCTCGGCCAGGGCCAGTCGCAGCTCGCCTCCGAGCCGCGCGCCGCTCAGTGTCGCGAAGCCCGCCTGCGCGGCGAGACTCTCGGTCGCGGGATCAGCCGCGAAGCGCAGGCGTTCTGCGTAGCGCGCCAGGCGCACCAGGCGCGTGGGATCGTCGATGAAGCTGCGCTCGTGCAGCACCCGAAGGACGCCCCCGGACAGATCGTCCAGGGCATGATCGGCGGCCAGCAGCTCGCCGCCGGAAAGCGTCACGGCGATCGCGTTGACGGTGAAATCGCGGCGGGCGAGGTCGTCCTCGATGCTCGCCGCAGCCACCTCGGGCAGAGCTCCCGGCGCCGGATAGCGCTCGCGGCGCGCCATCGCCACGTCGACCCGCCAGCCGGGGCCGGTTGCTGTCGCTGTACCGAACGGCTCGTGCACCACGACCTCGCCGCCGAGCGAGCGCGCGAGCGCCGCGGCGTCGCCCTCGACGACCAGGTCGACCTCGTGCGGGTCCCGCCCGAGCAATGTGTCGCGCACGAAACCGCCGACGACGGCCACGCGCGCGCCTCCCGCGCGCAGCGGCGGATAGCGCGCGAGCGCCGCCAGCACGACGCCCGAATCGAAGGCGCCACCGCCCATCAGCGCCGCACGGCAATCCCTGCGGCGGCGAGGTGGTCCTTGGCCTGCGCGACGGTGAACTGGTCGTAGTGGAAGATCGACGCGCAGAGCACGGCGTCGGCACCGGCCTGCAGCGCGGTGACAAGGTGATCGAGCTGCCCGGCCCCGCCAGAGGCGATCACCGGCACCCCGACCGCAGCGGCGACGGCGCGCGTGAGCGCAAGGTCGTAACCCTCGGTTGTGCCGTCACGGTCCATGCTGGTCAGCAGAATCTCACCGGCCCCCCGCTCCACCCCCTCGCGCGCCCAGCTGACGGCGTCGTGTTCGGTCTCGGTCCGCCCGCCGCTGACATGAACGCCCCAGCTGCCGTCCTCGCGCCCCCTGGCGTCGATCGCCAGGACGACGCACTGGGCGCCGAACTGCGCCGCCAGTTCGTCGAGCAGACCCGGACGCGCGACGGCAGCGCTGTTGACCGCAACCTTGTCGGCGCCGGCGTCCAGCACGGCTTGCGCGTCCGCGACGGAGCGGATGCCGCCGCCGATCGTGAACGGCACGAACACGTCGTTGGCTGTCCGGCGCGCCAGCTCGACGATCGTCGCGCGCTTCTCGTGCGTCGCCGTGATGTCGAGGAAGACAAGCTCGTCGGCGCCCGCGCGATCGTAGAAAGCGGCCAGCTCGACCGGATCCCCGGCATCGCGGATGTCGACGAAGCGCGTGCCCTTGACGACCCGCCCGGCGTCCACATCCAAACACGGGATGACCCGCTTCAGATGCACAGCGCGGCCTCCGCCTCCGCGACGCTGAAGCGCCGCTCGTACAGCGCCTTGCCCGCGATCACGCCCACCAGTCGTGGGCTGCGCAGCGCCACGAGCGCTTCGAGATCCGACAGCGACCCGATTCCGCCGGAGTAGAGCAGTTCCCCCTCGATCGCCGCCGCGACCGCCGCCACGCCGTCCAGGTCGGGCCCTTCCAGCATGCCGTCGCGATCCACGTCGGTGTAGACGAAACTGCGCACGCCGCGCGACACGAGCTCGCGCACGGCCGCGACTGCGGCGAGCGACCCGGTCTGCGTCCAGCCCGCCGTGGAGACCATGCCGCCGCGCACGTCGACGGATACCACGATCCGCGCGCCATGCTCGGCCACCGCGTCGTCCAGCAGCCCGTCGTCGGCGAACGCGGCCGTGCCCAGCACGACGCGCGCGGCGCCGGCCGCGAACGCCGCGGCGATCGCCGCGCCCGAGCGCAAGCCGCCCCCAACCTGGACCGGGAGGCCGGTCGCAGCGGCGATGCGCTCCACCGCCTCGAGGTTCACCGGCGCGCCGCTGCGCGCGCCATCGAGATCGACCACGTGCAGCCGCTGCGCACCCGCCGCCGCCCACGCGCGCGCCGCGTCGAGCGGGTCGGCGGCGTATTCGGTGGCGCGGGCGAAATCTCCCTGGACGAGGCGCACGGCGTGCCCGTCGAGGATGTCGATCGCCGGATAGAGGATCACGCGCCACCGTCGCTCGCGGCGACCCAGTTGGCGAGCAGTCGCAGGCCGTCGTGCGATGACTTCTCGGGATGAAACTGAACCCCCAGGAACGAGCCGTGCGTGACGACCGAAGCGAAACGCTCGCCGTACTCGGCAGTGCCCAGCACGTCCTCGCGCTGCGCCGGAACGGCTACGAAGCTGTGGACGTGGTAGAACGCCGTCGCGCCTGCGAGCCCTTCCAGGACCGCCGCCGGGCGCTCCCAGCGAACCTCGTTCCAGCCGATCTGGGGCGCCTTGAGCGAGCCGGTGTCCAGCATCCGCACCTCGCCCGGCACGATCGCCAGGCCCTCGGACCCGCCGAGCTCGGTTGAGTGCTCGAAGAACAGGTGCATACCGAGGCAGATTCCGAGCAACGGCACCCCGGCCGCGGCACGCTCGGTCAGCAGGCCGTCGAGCTCGAGTGCGCGCAGGCGCTCCATCGCCTTGGGGAAGGCGCCCACACCCGGCACGACGAGCGCCTCGGCGAGGGCCAGCGCCTCCGGATCGGAGCTGACGAGCACCGTTGCGCCGACGTGTTCGAGCGCCTTCTCCACCGACCGCCGGTTGCCCATCCCATAGTCGACGAGTCCGATCACGGCTGCAGGCGCCGGCGCGGCGCAGAGGCGCCCACCTACAGCACCCCCTTGGTGCTGGGAACGCCGTGCTCGGTGGGGTCGATCGTGACCGCGCCGCGCAGTGCCCTCGCGAACGCTTTGAACGCGGCTTCGATCATGTGGTGGGCGTTGCCGGCGGCCTGGATCTCGAGGTGCACCGTGAGCTTCGCGTTGTTCGCGACGGCGCGAAAGAACTCCTCGAGCAACTCGTGGTCGAAGCCGCCGGTCGAGCCGGCGGGCAGATCGGCGAGCAGGCGCAGGTAGGGGCGGCCCGAGACGTCGATCGCGCACATCGCGCGGGCCTCATCCATCGGCACGATCGCATCGCCGTAGCGGTAGATGCCGGCCCGGTCGCCGAGCGCCTCATCGAGTGCCTGGCCGAGCACGATCCCTGTGTCCTCGACCGTGTGATGGCCGCCGGTTTCGAGGTCGCCGCTGACCTTCACGTCTAGGTCCAGCCGCCCGTGGCGGGCGAGCAGATCCAGCATGTGGTCGAGGAACCCGACGCCGCTCTCGCGCGTGCCGGCGCCGGTGCCATCCAGCGCAAGACGCAGCGAGACGCTCGTCTCGCGCGTTGCGCGGGTGATCTCTGCTTCGCGGCTCATCGGGATGGATTCTCCACGAAGTCCGCCACGCGAGCCCGCATCGACTCGGCGTGGGCATTGAAACCCTCGGCGCGGGCGATCGGCACACCGGCGTGAGCCAGCGCCGCAAGGGCGGTGTGTTCAATCCGCACCTCGGCCATCTGGCGGCGAAAATGGCGCGGTCCGAGCGCCGAGGCAAACCGTGCCGAACCGCCGGTCGGCAGGATGTGATTGGAGCCGGCGACGTAGTCGCCGAACGCCGTCGCGCCTGGCCAGCCGACGAACACGCATCCGGCCGCGCGCACGAGCGGAGCAAGCGCCTCGGCCCCGGGTCCGATCAGCTCCAGGTGCTCCGGTGCGAACGTGTTCGCGAAGTCCAGGCCGTGTTCGAGTGAGCCGGCGTGGACGAGCACGAACGGGGCGCTCTGCCCCGCCCAAAGGCCGCGCAGGTCGGCCTCGAGCGCGTCCAGCAGCGCCCGTTCCGCCGCGACGGCCACAACGAGGCTTGCCTCTCCGTGCTCGGCCTGTGCCAGTAGGTCGTGCGCGATCAGCCGGATCGAGCCGGGATCAGGCGCGTCGAACAGCACGAGGAGATCGCTCGGGCCGGCGAAGCCGTCGATGCCGACACGCCCCGACAGCTGCCGTTTGGCCTCCTGGACGTAGAGATTGCCGGGGCCGACGATCACATCGACGGGAGCGACAGATTCGGTGCCGTGGGCGAGCGCCGCGATCGCCTGCGCGCCGCCGATGCGGTGCACCTCGCCGATGCCGATCAGCTCACACGCTGCCAGCGTGACCGGATCGACCGGCGGTGGCGTCACGACCGCGACGTCGGCGACCCCAGCTGCCCGCGCCGTCACAGCCCCCATCACGACGGTGCTCGGGTAGGGCGCGCGACCGCCGGGCACATACACCGCGGCACGTGCGACCGGCATCTCGCGCAGCAGCACGCGCTGGCCCTGGGCCAGCGTCACCTCGCGATCGTCGTCGGCGGCCGCCCAAGCGACCTCCGCGACGTTGGCGATCGCGACCTCGAGGCCCTCCCGCACAGCCGGATCGAGCACCGCCAGCGCGTGGGCAAGATCCTCGGCCTCCACCCGCGCCGCGGGGGGCGGATCGACGTCGAAGCGCGCCGTGTAGCGGCGCACGGCGGCATCGCCTTCGGCTGCAACCGCGGCGATGATCTCGCTTACCGCTGCGGCGACCGACGGCGCCTGCGGGGCCAGCGCGCGGATCTCTGCGACCAACGCGGCGGGCGTTCCCAGTTCGTGTCGTTCAAGCCGCACGCGAGCGCTCCAGCAGCTCGTCGATCGCCGCCGCCTTCAGCTTGTGGGCGACGGGATTTGCGATCAGCCGCGCCGTGCATACCGCGATCGTCTCGCGCACCACCAGGTTGTTCTCGCGCAGCGTCGTACCTGTGGCGGTCAGGTCGACGATTGCCTGGACCAGCCCGGTCAGCGGCGCGAGCTCCACTGAGCCCTTCACCTCGATGATCTCGACCTGGCGACCCGTGCGCTCGAAGTGCGCGGCAGCGATGCGCGGGTACTTCGTGGCAACGCGAATCACACCAAGGCGCCGCAGCGCCTCGGCCGCCAGGTCGGGGCCGGCCACCGACGCCACGACCATCGTGCAGCGGCCGAATCCGAGGTCGCGCAGCTCGTAGACGTCGCGGCCGGAACCGTTGACGCTGCCGCCCTGCTCCATCAGCACGTCCTTGCCCGTGACGCCGATGTCCGCGGCGCCCGCGGCCACGTAGATCGGCACGTCCGAGGGCCGCATCGTGATCAGGCCGACGTCGGCGAACAGCAGCTTGCGGTCGTTCGTTCGTACCTCGCCGGTGCCGACGCCGAGCCGCTCGAGCCAGTCGAGGGTCTCCGTGAAAAGAGCGCCGCGCGGGACCGCGATCGTGAGGTCGCCGGAGCTCATCGCACACCCTCGGCAAGTCGCTCCTCGGCGGCGAGCGCCTGGTGGAGCTTCTCGACCTCCAGGGCAAAGCCCACAGCGGGCAGGTCGCGCCCGAACTGCGCCAGCAGGTGGTCGTAGCGACCGCCGCCACCGATCGGCATGCCGACAGCCGGGTCGTAGACCTCGAACACGGCGCCGGTGTAGTAGCCCGGCGCCCGCGAGAGGCCGAGATCGAAGATCACCCGCTCGGCAACATCCGCGGCGAGCAGCTCGTGGATCGAACGCAGCCCGGCGACCGCGTCGGCCACGGGCCCTGGCGGGCCGTGCAGCACGTCGGGGCCGCCGCGCAGCTGCGGCACCCGCAGCAGCAGCTCGAGCGAGCCCTCGTCGATCGAGAGCTCGGCGAGCGCGTTCTCCAGCCCCACGAAGTCGCCGTGACCCAATTCTGCAAGCAGCCGCGGGCGCGCATCGCCCGCCACGCCGAGCGCATCCATGAGCGCGGGATACAACGACGCGTCGCCGATGCCGACGCGGTAGCGCTGCAGCCCAGCGCGGTCGAGCGCGTGGCAGAGCACCGTCACGGCTTCGGCGGTGCCCGCCGGCGCCGGCGCGCCGACCAGTTCGATGCCCGCCTGCAAGAACTCCCGCGGCTGTCCCCGCTGTGGCCGAACACCGCGGTAACAGTGTGCGAAGTAGGCGAAGCGCAACGGCGGCTCTGCGGCCTGGTAGCGCGAGCCGACCAGGCGGGCGATCGGCACGGTCATGTCCGAGCGCAGCACGAGCACCTCGCCGTTCTCGTCGAACACCCGGTAGGCCGGCCGCGCGCCGCCGAGCGCGCCGCGCGTGATCACCCCTTCGTACTCCAGTGCGGGCGTATAGACCTCGCCGTAGCCGGCGTCGCTGAAGACGGAGCGCAACCGCTCGGTGAGCGTACGCAGCTCACCCATCTCGTCGGGCAGCACGTCACGGGTGCCGCTGGGGATCGGGAGGATCATCGGTGACGGGACGGTAGCGGACGGGCCGCCGCGGTCGTCTGCGCGCGTCAGACGAGCGTCGGGCCTGCGAGCGGGCGCTCGGGCGGCGCCTGGGCCGCAGTCGCGCCGGGAAGTCCACGCGCGCGCGGGCGTCGCACGCGCAGGTGCTCGGCGAGGAAGTAGGAGCCGAGTACGAGAGCGATCGCAGCGACCTGGGCCACGATCGTCTCGACGTTGGGGAAGATCGAGAACCAGGTGCCCAGCCAGCCCGGGATGTGGACGCCGATTGAAGTCGTGCCGATCCAGCCCGCCAGCTGCATCTCGTTGACCTCTTCGCCGACCATCACCAGCAGCACCACGCAGAGCATCGCGCCGGTGATGATCAACAGGCGGCGGTAGGGCAGGCGCTGGTGCAGGCCGAACGTCAGGACCCCGACCGCCGCCGTCGCGAGCAGCCCGAGTGCTACGCCCTCGAGCACGACACTCGATCCGAAGTGAACCCGCAGGGTCTGCAGGAACAGAACCACCTCGAATCCCTCACGGTAGACCGAGGTGAAGCCGAGCAGCGCGAAGCCGAGCAGCACGCGCCGCAGGTCGCCGTCGCCGGTCGAGCCGAGCAGCAGCCTGCGCCGCTTGTGGTGGTGAGCGATCCAGCCCGTCCAGTACATCCTGTGGAAGAACCAGTTCATCACCACGAGCAGCACGATGATCGCCGGGATCCCGGTTGCGGCCTGCACATCGAGCTCCTGGCCTCCGACGGCTCCGATCAGCCAGATCGCGAGAAACCAGGTTCCGACGCTCGCCAGCAGCGCAAGGCCGCCGCCGGCCGCGACCGGCCGGCGATAGATCCGGTTGGTGCCGAGAAAGCTCGCCGTCACCGCCGCCAGCACGAGGATCGTTTCGAGGCCCTCGCGGAAGACGAGGATCGCGCTGTTCACGACGGCCGTGGTCCGGCTCACACCGACGTGCGCCGCCGCCAGCGCGGCCGGGTCAGGCGTGCCGCCGCCGGCACGCCAGCCGAGCACGACGGCAACCGCGGCGACCGCGAGCACGACCAGCGCCCAAAGGTAGAAGAAGACCCTTGAGCGGTCCCTCTCGCGTGTGGCGGAGTGCGATTTTCGCTCTGTTCTTTGCGCGCGCAAAATTCTTTGGCTGCCGTAGGACCGGATGCAGACACCCGAAGTTAGGCAACCCTAACAGGCTCCTGGCGCTGGGGTCAAAGCAAACGCAGCGGGTTCAGACAGCCGTTGCTGGAGAGTCCGTCGCGCTCCCCGCCGTGCCCGGCCCTCCGCGCGCCGGGCTGTGTTAGACCGGAACCGTCGATTCGCGTTCGATCTGGGCCCCGAGCGCGCGCAGGCGTTCGTCGATCCGCTCGTATCCGCGGTCGATCTGCGAGACGTTTCCGATCTCGCTGCGACCCTCGGCACACAGCGCTGCGATCAGCATCGCCATGCCGGCGCGGATGTCGGGCGACTCGAGCCGTTCGCCGTGCAGGCGCCGCGGTCCGGTGACGATCGCGCGATGCGGATCGCAGAGCACGATGTCGGCGCCCATCGTCGCGAGCTTGTCTGTGAAGATCAGGCGGCTCTCGAACATCCATTCGTGAATCAGCACCGAGCCCTCGGCCTGGGTCGCCAGAGCAACCGCGACGCTCGTCAGGTCGGCCGGGAACGCCGGCCACGGACCGTCCATGACCTTGCGCTTGTAGCCGCCGAAGTCGGCCTTGACGACGAGTCTCTGGCCGCCGGGAATCAGGATGTCGTTGCCGTCGAATTCGCTGTGCAGCCCGAGCTGGTCGAAGACCAGGCAGATCATCCGCAGGTCGGCGGGGATCGTGTCGGTGATCCGAAGCTCGCCTCCCGTCACGCCGGCAAGCGCCATGAAGCTGCCGATCTCGATGTGGTCCGGAGCGATCTCGTGCGCCGCACCGCCGAGGCGCTCGGCTCCCTCGACGGTGAGCAGATTCGAGCCGATGCCCCCGATCCGGGCACCCATCTTGACCAGCAGACGCGCCAGATCCTGCACGTGAGGCTCGCACGCCGCGTTGTGGACGACCGTCGTCCCCGGCGTCAGCGCTGCCGCCATCAGCACGTTCTCGGTCGCCATCACCGAAGGCTCGTCCATGAAGACATCCGCGGCTCGCAAGCCGTGCTCGGCGTGCAGGATGAAGGCACGGTCGTGGTCACAGACGGCGCCGAGCGCTTCAAAGGCGTCAATGTGGGGATCGAGGCGGCGGCGTCCGATGAAGTCGCCGCCCGGCGGCGGCATCTCGGCGCGGCCGAATCGAGCAAGGAGCGGGCCGGCGAGCAGGAATGAGGCGCGAATCTGCTCGCCCAGCGCGGGGTCGACGGAGCTGGCGTCGACGTCCGCTCCGCAAAGCGTGAGCTCGTTCTCGCCCTGCCAGCGGACGTCGACGCCGAGGCCTTCCAGGATCTCGAGCATCGCATCGACGTCGCGAATGCGCGGCACGTTGGTCAGCACCAGCTCGGCATCGGTCAGCACCGAGGCAGCCAAGACCGCCAGCGCACCGTTCTTGTTGCCGGCGGGCACAACCGTTCCGCTGAGCGGTGCGCCGCCTTGAATGACGAACTTCTCCATCGCTGGTGCCAGCGTCCAAGCCTACACCGAAGCCGTCCGCTAACCCGGCCGGGCTCTGCGAGCGCTCCGCTGGGCATGCAGGCGAACGTATGTTCTGCAATTTCTCTTGCACGATCGAGCCACCTGCATGGCTCCATAGAGCCATTTCTCTGCTGCTATCGCCATCCTGGCGGACGCTCTTCACCGTTCCATCCGATCAGCCCCGCACCATACGAACACATGTTCTGGCGCACCACACACCCGAAGACTCCCCTCCGCGCCGTGCACCGCGCGCGCGACCTCGCCCGTGCCGCTCTGCTCCTCGAGCCGCCGCTCGAAGACGCCCACGAGCTCGTCGCTGCGCGCGCGTTCCACCCGCACCGTACGCAGTTGCGTCGCCCGTCGACGCGGCAGCGACCCGGAGCGGTGCTGGCACGTCCGCAACACTGCATCACACCGCTGGTCCGGTCGGCGCCCTGCAGCCGTGAGCTCGCAGGTCGTCGCTGACGCTGGGAGGCAGGCCGGCAACGAACGCACCCCGCCGGGGCTCTGCAGGTCCGGGAGTCCCGGCGATCGGGGTGCGGGCTGCGTCGCAGTGGGCGCAATGAACGCTCGCCGTGTTGAACGCGGCGTCCGGCGCTAGAGTCGCCTCATGAGCGCTCCGCGCGGGGCTTCGCGCTCGCCGATGGCCCCCACGGCGTCCGCTCGCCCGATCCGGCCCCAGCGTCCTTACGGCGGCGCCGTCGCCGGCGCGAGCAGGCGCCTGCGGTCGTGGGCCTGGTGGCCGCTCGCCGCCCTGCTCCTGCTTGCCGCGCTCGCGCGCCTGCCCACGCTCGGCCTGCAGAGCTTCTGGTACGACGAGGCGTTCACGCCCGTCCATGTCCTGCACCCGGGTCTCGTGGCGACGCTGAGCTCGATGGTGGCGCGTGAGAACACGCCACCGCTGTGGTTTGTGCTGGTGTGGGCCGTCTCGCGTGTGCTCGGCACGGGCGTCGTCGCCCTGCGCCTGCTTTCGGCGCTTGCGGGAGTCGGTCTCGTGGGCGTCGGATGGACGATCGGCGCGCAACTGGGCTCGCGCCGCACGGCGATCATCCTCGCGGCGATTCTGGCCGTCAGCCCGCTGTTTGTCTGGTATTCGCAGGAGGCACGGTCCTACGAGACCTACGCGCTGGCGAGCGCGCTCTCGCTGCTGTACTTTCTGCGCGCCCACCGCGGCGGTGGCCGCGTGGTGCTCGCGCTGTGGGCGTTGAGCTCGGCGCTCGCGCTGCTGTCGCACTACTTCGCCGTCTTCCTGGTTGCTCCGGAGGCACTGCTGCTGCTCTGGCGAGCGCGCCGGCGGCCGGGAGGAGAGGTACCGTCGGGAGCGCCGGGCGCAATCTCGCTGCGCCTGCGCGTGCAGGTGACGCAGATGCGGACCACGCTGGCTGCCGTGAGCGCGGTGGCCGTATGCGGGGCCGCACTCGTGCCGCTTGTGGTCGCACAGGGTGGCCGTGGCACGCTCTGGATCGGCCACTGGGCGCTCTCGGACAGGATCGTGCAGACCGCCGGCTACTACCTGCTCGGCGCGAACGGCTCGGTGCTCGGTCACAGCCTGCTCGGGCTGAGCGCGCTGCCGCTGCTCGCCACGGCGGCCCTGGGCGCCGTCCTGGTTGCGCGTAGGCAACTCGAGCGAGTCGAGCTCCAGGGACTGTCGCTGATGCTCGGGCTTGGGGCCGTCGCGATCCTGGTCCCCCTCGCGCTCGCCCTCGCGGGCAAGGACTACTTCGCGCCGCGCAACCTCATCGCTGCGTGGATACCGCTGTCCGCCGCTTTCGCCCTCGTCCTCGGCGCCGCTCGCGCCGGCCGCCTCGGCGCGGTGCTCGCGCTCATGGTGTGCGTGGTGTCGGTAACCATGCTGGTCGCCACCGGCCTTGACCACCGGCTGCAACGCGGAAATTGGAGCGCCGTCGCGCAGGCGCTGCGCTCAGGCTCCCAGGACCGCGCGATCGTCACGGTCGAGGATGGCTCCGCGCCGCTTGAGTACTACCTGCCGGCCTGGCGGCTGCGCTACCTCTCCCGCCGCCTCTCCGCGTCGGTGCGGGAGGTCGACCTTGTCGGCTACGCGCCCCTGCGGACGGGTGCGCTGCGCGCCCCGACACCGGCTTTCACCCTGCGGGGACGCAGCGATATCGGTGGGCTGTTGGCGTATCGCTACACGGCTCGCTCGCCGCAGCGCCTGAGCGGCCGCTTCCTGCGAAGCCTCACGATAACCGCCGGCGCCGGCGCGACCGCCGAGACGCTCCTGCCCGCGGCGGTCGCGAGCGCCCGCAGCTGAGCCCTCCCCCGGAGGGGCACGCCGAGCACCGCCCGTTGCGTCGCCGAGCCTCTGCGAACAGCAACGAGCCCCGCCGCAGGGCGGGGCTCGTATAAGTAAACCGGCGGCGACCTACTCTCCCAGGCTCTTGCGAGCCAAGTACCATCGGCGCTGAGGGGCTTAACTGCTCTGTTCGGAATGGGAAGAGGTGTTTCCCCCTCGCCATAGCCACCGGAAATGGTGAGAGACACCGCCTCGGCGATCCTTCAAAACTGCACAGCGGCCACATTAACGAGGGCATCACAAAGTTATCCGTCAAGCCCTCGACCCATTAGTACCAGTCTCCTCCGGGCGTTGCCGCCCTTCCAGAGCTGGCCTATCAACCTGGTGGTCTACCAGGGGTCTTACTCCCTCATGGGGATGGGAGAGCTCATCTCGAGGTTGGCTTCCCGCTTAGATGCTTTCAGCGGTTATCCAATCCAGACGTAGCTAATCTGCGATGCCGTTGGCACGACAACAGATACACCAGAGGTCTGTTCATCCCGGTCCTCTCGTACTAGGGACAACTCCTCTCAACTCTCCAACGCCCACGGCAGATAGGGACCGAACTGTCTTGCGACGTTCTGAACCCAGCTCGCGTACCGCTTTAATGGGCGAACAGCCCAACCCTTGGGACCTACTCCAGCCCCAGGATGCGACGAGCCGACATCGAGGTGCCAAACCGGGCCGTCGATGTGAACTCTTGGGCCCGATAAGCCTGTTATCCCCGGAGTACCTTTTATCCGTTGAGCGACGGCACTTCCACTTGCTACCGCCGGATCACTAAGACCTGCTTTCGCACCTGCTCGACCTGTCGGTCTCGCAGTCAAGCTCCCTTGCTGCCTTTACACTCTACGCACGATTTCCAACCGTGCTGAGGGAACCTTTGTGCGCCTCCGTTACATTTTGGGAGGCGACCGCCCCAGTCAAACTACCCGCCTGGCACTGTTCACCGCCCGGATTCACGGCGCGATGTTAGAAATCCAATACACCAAGGGTGGTATCTCAAAGTTGGCTCCACTCCGGCCGCAGCCGGGGCTTCAAAGCCTCCCACCTATTCTGAGCGAAGTGCACCGAATCCCAATACCAAGTTGTAGTAAAGGTTCACGGGGTCTTTCCGTCTAGCCGCGGGTACTCGGCATCTTCACCGAGACTGCAATTTCACCGAGCCCATCGTTGAGACAGCGCTGAAGTCGTTACGCCATTCGTGCAGGTCGGAACTTACCCGACAAGGAATTTCGCTACCTTAGGACCGTTCCTGACTGTTACTACTCAGGCGCCAATCGCACCTGAGCGGTCCGCTCATTTCTGACGGACTCTCATGGTCGCCCATGAGAGCGGACTATCTCATCCCACGGCCGCTCTAGGCCTGTGGGCTCGGCGTATAGTCTCTGAGGATTCCGTACATCCGATAGCGTCTCTTTCCGCCGCGGTTCATCCGTTCCCGGAGAGCTAGAACCTTGGCGTAGTCCTGGTCGCTGAGACGGCCGGCCCGGAGGAGCCCAACTGCGCTTCTCCAGACCCGATAGTCCTCCGCCTTCTGCCCGACGATCGGAAACCGATCGACGAACGGCACGATCCGGTCACTGATATCGGAGAGTCTGTTGACCTCCCAATACCAGCCTCCGTTTCCTGCCTGTCGCAGCGTTCCGCACTCGAGGGTCTCCCTAAAGAGATCCAGCGGCGCGCGATCGCGCTGTGACACGTTGAAGGCGGCTGAGATCCTGAAGCGTTCTGCCCGCTCGTCGCGTCTGCGACACACGAGCATGAAGCTTCCTTCTCCCAGCGCAAACCCGGACGAGAAGCTACCGAGCGAGCTCGATATGGCCTCTCTGCACGGTCTTTCCTGCTGATTTTCCGCACCCGGCACATTTTCACGGTACCGCCCACTTGGGACGGAACTCGTAGCGCGGGATACTCGGATGTTCCAGCATATAGCCGAGTTTTACAACTACCTCGGTCAACTGATAGTTACGGCCGCCGTTTACCGGGGCTTAGCTTCAATGCTTCGGGTCAAGCCCTAACATCTCCACGTAACCTTCCGGCACCGGGCAGGCGTCAGCCCCTATACGTCGTCTTTCGACTTAGCAGAGACCTGTGTTTTTGGTAAACAGTCGCTCCAGCCATTTCACTGCGGCCCCCTCGGGTTCCGTCAGCAAGTGACTTCGCCCTACTGGGGCGCCCCTTATCCCGAAGTTACGGGGCCATTTTGCCGAGTTCCTTAACGATGGTTATCTCGATCACCTTAGTATTCTCTACTTGTCCACCTGTGTCGGTTTTGGTACGGGCGCGCGAGTCCTCCCTAGGAGCTTTTCTTGGAGGCATGGCGTCAGGGACTCGCCGGCTCTAAAGCCAGCTGGCATCGCGCCTCAGGTTATGCGGTCCCGGATTTGCCTAGGACCACCCCTACACGCTTACCCCAGGGCGACCATCGCCTGGGTTCCCTTAGCCGTCCTCGTCCCTCCATCGGTCAAACGGACTCGACGCGGTACAGGAATATCAACCTGTTGGCCATCGACTACGCCTTTCGGCCTCGCCTTAGGACCCGACTAACCCTGGGAAGACGAACTTTACCCAGGAATCCTTGGACAATCGGTGGAGGGGATTCTCACCCCTCTTTCGTTACTCATGCCGGCATTCTCACTTCCCAAGCCTCCACGACTGGCTTCCGCCGCCGCTTCGCTGGCTTGGGAACGCTCTCCTACCGCGCGATCGGACCGAAGTCCTCACGCACCCGCAGCTTCGGTGTCTAGCTTGAGCCCCGTTACATTATCCGCGCCCGAACACTTGACCAGTGAGCTGTTACGCACTCTTTCAAGGGTGGCTGCCTCTAAGCCAACCTCCTGGTTGTCTATGCATCCAGACATCGTTTACCACTTAGCTAGAACTTGGGGACCTTAGCTGGCGGTCTGGGCTGTTTCCCTTTTGACGCTGAAGTTTATCCCCCAGCAACTGACTCCCGGAGTAGACGTCGTGGTCTTCGGAGTTTGCATGAATTCGGTAACCTGGTAGGGCCCCTAGTCCAAACAGTGCTCTACGGCCACGACGCAATTTATCCGAGGCTATACCTAAATATATTTCGGAGAGAACCAGATATCACTGAGCTTGATTAGCCTTTCACTCCGACCCACAGGTCATCCGCCCAGTTTTCAACCTAGGTCGGTTCGGCCCTCCACGAGGTCTTACCCCCGCTTCAGCCTGCCCATGGGTAGCTCGCTCAGTTTCGGGTCTACCGCCTACGACTGTGTCGCCCTATTAGGACTCGCTTTCGCTACGGCTCCGCTCATCGCTTAACCTTGCCGCAGACGAGTAACTCGCCGGCTCGTTATGCAAAAAGCACGCGGTCACAGGACAAGCCTGCTCCCACCGCTTGTAGGCACGCGGTTTCAGGTACTATTTCACTCCCCTTCCGGGGTACTTTTCACCTTTCCCTCACGGTACTAGTCCGCTATCGGTCACTAAGGAGTACTTAGCCTTGGAGGGTGGTCCCCCCAGATTCAGTCCGCGTTTCACGTGTGCGGACCTACTCAGGAACGCTTGACGGAAGGTCGTGCAGTTTCGTCTACGGGACGATTGCCCTCTGTGGTGCGCGGTTCCACGCGCTTCGACTACCACACGACTTTGTAACTTCCGCCGGGTCGGCCACGACCCGGAACAAGCGCCCTACAACCCCCGACGCGCAACGCATGGCCGCTTACACGCGCCGGGTTTGGGCTGGATCCCTTTTCGCTCGCCACTACTCAGGGAGTCTCGGTTGATTTCCTTTCCTCGGGGTACTGAGATGTTTCACTTCCCCCGCTTGCCTTCCGCCGGCCTATGTGTTCAGCCGGGGATGACGCCGCATTACCGGCGCCGGGTTTCCCCATTCGGGAATCCGCGGGTCATAGGCTGTTCAGCGCCTCACCGCGGCTTATCGCAGCCGTCCACGCCCTTCATCGACTCTTAGTGCCAAGGCATCCACCACGTGCCCTTACTATCTTGACGGTGATCGAACCAAAATGGTTCGGTGATACCCGTTGTTGATGCGATCGCGATTGCTCGCGATCGCTGTGGCTACTGTGCAGTTTTCAAGGATCGCCGGAGGCGTACGCTCGCCGTTGACGGTGCCCGGCCGCGGCATGCGCGGTGGACACCCGGCTCGCGCCGGTCTCTCAAAGCTCAACAGCATGCCGGGGTTCGGCGGCCACACGCCTCAAGAGTGGCGAGCGGCCGACGGGAACCCGGTCAGGTTCGGTCGACGTGCTAGGCCCGACGGTCGCTCGAACGGCCCGGGATGGGCCGGCGGCTCCGCCGGGGCGCCTTACGGCGCTCCCTAGAAAGGAGGTGATCCAGCCGCAGCTTCCGCTACGGCTACCTTGTTACGACTTCACCCCAGTCACGAGCCCCACCGTCGACGGCTCCCTCCCTTGCGGGTTAGGCCACCGGCTTCGGGTGTTGCTCACTCCCGTGGTGTGACGGGCGGTGTGTACAAGGCCCGGGAACGTATTCACCGTGGCAGTGCTGATCCACGATTACTAGCAACTCCGCCTTCATGCAGGCGAGTTTCAGCCTGCAATCCGAACCGAGACGCGCTTTAAGGGATTCGCTCCACCTCGCGGTATCGCAACCCTTTGTACGCGCCAATGTAGCACGTGTGTAGCCCTGGACATAAGGGGCATGATGACTTGACCTCATCCCCGCCTTCCTCCGGTTTGTCACCGGCAGTCTCGCATGAGTCCCCAACTGAATGCTGGCAACATGCGACGGGGGTTGCGCTCGTTGCGGGACTTAACCCAACATCTCACGACACGAGCTGACGACAGCCATGCACCACCTGTGAAAGTGCCCCGAAGGGAAGCCGTGTTTCCACGGCGGTCACTCACATGTCAAGCCCAGGTAAGGTTCTTCGCGTTGCGTCGAATTAAACCACATGCTCCGCTGCTTGTGCGGGCCCCCGTCAATTCCTTTGAGTTTTAGCCTTGCGGCCGTACTCCCCAGGCGGGGCACTTAATGCGTTAGCTTCGGCACGGGAGGAGTCGACACCTCCCGCACCTAGTGCCCATCGTTTACAGCGTGGACTACCAGGGTATCTAATCCTGTTTGCTCCCCACGCTTTCGCGTCTCAGCGTCAGTACCGTCCCAGCGAGCTGCCTTCGCCATTGGTGTTCCTCCTGATATCTGCGCATTTCACCGCTACACCAGGAATTCCACTCGCCTCTTCCGGACTCTAGCTCGACAGTATCCACCGGCCTCCCAGGGTTGAGCCCTGGACTTTTACAGCGGACTGATCGAACCGCCTACACGCTCTTTACGCCCAATGATTCCGGACAACGCTTGCACCCTACGTATTACCGCGGCTGCTGGCACGTAGTTAGCCGGTGCTTCTTGTGAAGGTACCGTCACTCCAGCCGGCTATTAACCGACGGAGCTTCGTCCCAACTGAAAGGGGTTTACAACCCGAAAGCCTTCTTCCCCCACGCGGCGTTGCTGCGTCACGCTTTCGCGCATTGCGCAAGATTCCCTACTGCTGCCTCCCGTAGGAGTCTGGGCCGTGTCTCAGTCCCAGTGTGGCTGATCGTCCTCTCAGACCAGCTACCCATCGTCGCCTTGGTAGGCCATTACCCCACCAACTAGCTAATGGGCCGCGGGCCCATCCCGATGCGGAGGCCGAAGCTTCCTTTCCACCTGGCCATCACGGCCAGGAGCACATTTGGTATTAGCCCGAGTTTCCTCGGGTTGTCCCAATCATCGGGGCAGGTAACCCACGTGTTACTCACCCGTTCGCGGCTTTGCCCCAGGCCGAAGCCTGGTTCGTCGCTCCACTTGCATGTATGAGGCACGCCGCCAGCGTTCGTCCTGAGCCAGGATCAAACTCTCCGTGAAGAGAGTTGTCATGGTGGTTCGAGGCCTATACACATGGGCACTCGACCATGACGGGGTACTTCTATTCTTGACTCGTGCCGCGATCGCACGCGTAAACGCGCTCGACCGCGGGTCGAACCTGGACGCACACCAGATCGGCCGAAGCCGTTCTCGGTGCGCATGCTGTTGAGTTTTCAAAGACCGCCGCGCCATCCGGCGCCGGGGGACTCCCGGCGCAGCACGCGAGGCAGGCGCAAACAGCGCCCACCGGACGAACGGGGAACTATAGCGCCCGGACGCCGGCGACGTCAGCCGGCCGCGCGCCGGAGCCGCACGAAGCGCCGCTTGCCGACGCGCAGGACACTCCCGTCGAGCTTCGCCACCGCCATGTCCACTCCGGCGAGCGGGACCTCGTCAAGCGAGACGGCGCCCTGCTCGATCAGGCGGCGAGCCTCCGAGCGGGAGACGGCGAACACCTCCGCGATCAGGGCGGGCAGATGCACGGGGTCCTCGCTGGCGTCGAACTGCGCCGTCTCGATCTCGCTCGGCTGACCGCCGCCACGCTGGACGCGGTCCCATTCCGCGGCCTCGTGGTCGGCGGCGGCGCCGCCGTGGTAGATCGCGGTCAGCTCGTGCGCGAGCGCGCGCTTGGCCGCCAACGGGTCGGCGTCGCCAGCCAGTGGCCGCCCCAGCGCCAGCAGGTACCACTGCGCCAGCGCGCTGTCGGGGATCGACATCGTGCGCCCGTAGATCTCCCCCGGCGCGTCGGTCACGCCAATCTGGTTGCCCAGCGACTTCGACATCTTCTCCTGGCCGTCGAGGCCCACGAGCAGCGGCATCGTCAGCACGGCCTGCTCAGGCTGGCCGTACGCTCGCTGGATGTCGCGGCCGAGCAGCAGGTTGAAGGTCTGATCGGTCCCGCCCAACTCAACGTCCGCGCGCACCGCGACCGAGTCGTAGCCCTGCATCAACGGGTACAGCAGCTCCAGCATCGAGACCGGCTCACCCCGAGCCCGGCGCTTGGCGAAGTCGTCGCGCTCCAGCAACTGCCCGACGGTGGTCGTGCGCACGAGCGCCAGCAGTTCGTCCATCTTCATGTCCAGCCATTCGCTGTTGCGCCGCAGCTCGAGACGCGCGGGATCGGGATCGAGAACCCGAAACGCCTGCTCCTGGTAGGTGCGGGCGTTGGCCTCGATCTGCTCGACTGTCAGCATCGGCCGCAACTGCGAGCGCCCGCTCGGATCACCGATGCGCGCGGTGAAGTCGCCGATGATCAGGACGACGAGGTGCCCGGCGTCCTGGAAGTCGCGCAGCTTGCGCAGCACGACGGTGTGCCCGAGGTGGATGTCCGGCGCCGTCGGATCGATGCCGAGCTTGACGCGCAGCGGGCGGCCAAGCGCCAGCTTGCGCTCCAGCTCGCCGGCCGGCAGCACCTCGGCGGCGCCGCGCGCAAGCCCCTCGGGGCCGGATCCCGTCATCGGCGCAATGCTAGACTGCGCGGGGTTCCTGGGGCGGGTTGCCGCCACGCCCCGCCTCCGAGACGCGTGAACTGCCGCTCTCCGGGGACAGAGAAAGCGTGCCTCGCGGCACCCGCAGATGACTGAGGACGACCGAACCGGATACTCCAGCGCTGCGACGTCCGAGCGCGTCGCCTCGGTGCTCTCGCCGATCGCGCCGCCCCGGCGGCGGCGGCGCGGCCTGTTCGGCGCTCGCAAGCGCAACCGGCGGATTCGCTGGCTGCGCCTGCTCGCGATCTTCGTGCCGCTCGCCTTCCTCGCCCTGATCTCGTTCGTGTTCGGCGTGGTGCTGGCGTTCGAGCCGCAACTGGGGCCGCTGACGAACAAGCTCAAGGCGACCTACAGCACCGGGCGCAACTCGGAGATCCTCGCGGCCGGCCCCGGCTACCACCAGATCGGAATCCTGACCGACCACAACCAGTTCTTCCTGACACCGAACGTGATTCCGCTCGTGATGGACAACGCGATCGTGGCAATCGAGGACAAGCGCTTCTGGACGGAGTCCGGCGTGGACATCCGCGGCATCGCAAGGGCGTTCCTGGCGGATGTCTTTCACACCGGCAGCGGCACCCAGGGCGCCTCGACGATCACCGAGCAGTTCGTCAAGAACGCGCTGACCGAGGAGGGCCACCGCACGATCTTCGAGAAGGTCAAGGAGGCCGCGCTGGCCTTCCAGCTCAGCCATCTGTGGCCAAAGAAGAAGATCCTCGCCGAGTACCTGAACACCGCCTACTTCGGAAACGGCGCCCACGGGGTCGAGGCGGCAGCGCGCGCATACTTCGGCAACGACCCCGATTCGAACCTGTACGGCTGCGGCCAGTTCCCAAATCTGAAGGATCCGGCGAGCCTTTGCGTGACGTATCTGAATGCCGACGAGGCGGCCCTGCTGGCCGGGCTCGTCAACGCGCCGACAACGCTCGGCAACGATCTTTTCGACAACGTCAACCCCGTCTACGCTCGCCGCAATCTCGTGCTCCAGCAGATGACGGAGCAGGGCTACCTCACGCAGTCGGAGTACCAGCAGGCCCTTCAGGTCTCGCTGCCGCCCGCCGCCGACATCCAGTCGCCCTCCGCCGAGGACGTCGATCCAAGCGCCGGCTACTTCGTCCAGTGGATCGAGAACCAGCTCACTCTGAACCAGGGCCAACCGCTCTACCGCGGGCAGAGCGTGTACTCCTCCGGCTACACGATCCACACCACGCTCGACTACGACCTGCAGACAGATGCACAGAACGTCGTGGACAAGATCCTCCCCCAGGGGCAGGGCGGGCCCGCAGCAGCCGTCGTCGCGATCGACAACGCGACCGGCGAGGTCAAGGCGATGGTCGGCGGCTACAACTTCACCAGCAACGCCTTCAACCTCGCCACCCAGGCCGAACGCCAGCCCGGCTCGGCGTTCAAGGTCTTCGACCTCGCGGTCGGTCTGGAAAAGGGCGAGACCGCAAACTCGGAGTTTCGCTCGGCGCCGTGGACCTACACGGCCCAGGCCGTGCCGTTCGGCGACTTCTCGATCCACAACGACGAGGGCGGCTACGAGTACGCGAACATCCCGCTGTACGAAGCGCTCGAGCTGTCCGACAACACCGTCTTCTCGCGCCTCGGGCTGCTCGTCGACGGTGAGTCGAACATCGCCACCCTGGCCCACAACTTTGGCATCTCGACGACGATCTCCGTCAACCCCTCGATGGTGATCGGCGGCCTGCAGATCGGCGTCACCCCGCTCGACATGGCCCACGCCTACGAGACGATCGCCAACGACGGCAGGCTGACCTACGGATCGCTCTCATCCGATGTCTGCGCCGGCGGCAGCATGCCCGCCTGGCTGGGCAAGGCGCCGGCGGCGGACAGCTGCCCGGGGCCGGTCGGCGTCACGCTGATCACGCAGAACCACAAGGTCATCCCCGGAGGACGTAACACGACAGAGACCGAGCAGGTCTTCCCCTACAAGCAGGATCAGGAGGAGGTGGCGATGATGAAGGACGTGCTGAACCCGATCGGCACCGGCGCCGCCGCCGCGATCCCGGGCGTCACCGCGTGGGGCAAGACGGGGACGACCTCCAACTACGCCGACGCGTGGTTCGTCGGCTCGACGGCCAAGGACGGATCGGTGCCGTCGATGACGGTGGCCGTCTGGGTCGGCTACCCCAACAGCAACAAGTCGATGGCCAAGGACTACGGCGGCAAGCCGGTCTACGGCGGCACCTACCCGGCGCTGATCTGGCGGGGCTACGTCATACAGGCGATCCAGCAGTACAAGCGCGAGGCGGCCGAGCTCGCGGCCGAGCACTCCCACCATTCGGTCCCGAACGCGAGCACGGGCGCAACGGGTGCCTCGGGCGGACCGGGCGCCAATGGCGCGACCGCCGCGACCGGCGCCGTCTCGAACGCCACGTCGGCGACGGGCGCGACGACCCCCGCAACCGGGACCGTCACGAGCGGCGGCGGCAGCACCGGTCCCAACACGACCTCCCCGGCGGGCCGCTCGACCACGCCGAGCGCGGGCTCGACCAGCAAGGCCGGCGGCGCAACGACCCCGACCGGCGGCTCGACGACCTCGACCGGCGGCTCGACGCCGCCGACCACCGGCTCGAGCAGCCCGTCCGGAACCTCTCCGCCGCCGACCGGGACGGGCGGCGGCGTGTCCGCGCCCGGCGGCGGTACTAGCGCGCCCCCAGGCTGAGCGCCGCCGTCCCAGCCGCCCGGCCACCGCCACCACCGCGCGAAACGAAGCGGCTGCCGCGGACGCTGAAGCGCCAGGGCAGATCCACGGCCTTGGTGATCCCGATCCGCCGGGAGACCACGATGTCGCGAGCAGGCCCTTCCGGGAACGAGATCGTGACCGGTCCCGCGCCGAGGTCAAGGCCGTTGTGGTCCAGCTCGATGCCGAGCGCCATGGTCAGCTTGCCGGGCCCTGAGCAGAGATCCTCGAGCCGCTCGCGCCCCCGCCGCGCTCGCATCAACTCGATTCCGTCGCAGGGCTCGAGCGCGCGGATCAGCACGCCGGCACCGATCCCTTCCGGCTCGGACACCGCATTCAGCATCGCGTGCACGCCGTAGGAGCGATAGACATAGGCACGGCCGGGCGGCCCGAACAGCGTCAGGGTGCGCGGCGTGCGCCCGATATGAGCGTGGCACGCCGGCTCGGACTCGTGGTAGGCCTCGGTCTCGACGATCACTCCTGCCGTCTCGCCGTGGCGCACGACGCCGCCGATCAGGCCGCGCGCGACCGCCCACACCGCGCCGCTGTAGAGATCGCTGCTCACCCCGTCGCGAAGGCGCTGCGCGCGGCGTCCAGCTGCTCGCGCAGGCGCGCCAGCGAGGTGCCTCCGACCGAGATCTTCGACTCGAGCCAGGAGCTGCTGCTGAGCAGCTCGACCAGGGCTTCGCGGTCGAGCGTGGGCGCCATCGCTGCCAGCTCGTCGGCGTCGAAGCTCGACAGCGGCCTGCGCTCGTCGACGGCGACGCGAACCAGGTCGCCGACAACGCCGTGAGCCTCGCGAAACGGCAGGCCGCCGCGCACCAGCAGGTCGGCGATATCGACGGCGGCGATCAGCTCATCCGAGGCCGCGCTCGCCAGGCGCTCGCGATCGAAGCTGATCGTAGCCAGCATGCCGCGCGCCGCAGCCAGGATGAGCGTGAGCGTGTCCGCGGTGTCGAACAGGTGCTCCTTGTCCTCCTGCATGTCCTTGTTGTAGGTCAGCGGCAGGCCGTGCAGGACGCCATGCAGCGCGCTGTGGTGAGCGACGATGCGCGGGGCCTTGGCGCGCAGCAGCTCCGCCGCGTCGGGGTTCTTCTTCTGCGGCATGATCGAGGAGCCCGAGCTCCAGCCGTCGCTCAATGTGGCGAACCCGAACTCCTCGCTGCTCCACAGCACAAGCTCGCCACCGAGCCGCGAGAGGTGCGTCGCGAGCGTCGCCGCAGCCGCGAGGTAGTCCAGTGCGAAGTCGCGGTTGGAGACGGCGTCGATCGAGTTGGGCGAGACGCCTTCGAACCCGAGCTCTGCCGCGACCTGCGAGCGGTCGGTCGCGAAGTTGACGCCCGCGAGCGCACCGGCGCCGAGCGGCAGTACGCTGCACGCCGTGGCGACAGCCTCGAAGCGTCCGCGGTCGCGCAGCAGCATCCACACGTAGGCGAGCAGGTGGTGGCCCAGATAGACCGGCTGCGCGCGCTGAAGGTGGGTGTAGCCCGGCATCGCCCAGTCGAGATGGCGCTCGGCCCGGCCGAGCAGGACCTCGATCAGCCCGCCGATCCCAGCCCGTGCTTCGGCGGCGGCTTCGCGCACGAACATCACGACGTCGGTGGCGACCTGGTCGTTGCGCGAGCGTGCCGTGTGCAGCTTCCCGCCCACGCGGCCGGTCAGCTCTGTCAGCCGGCGCTCGATCGCCATGTGAATGTCTTCGTCGTCGGGCGCGAACACGAAGCTGCCGCCCTCGAGCTCGCCGGCGACATCGTCGAGACCAGCCAGCAGCTCATCGAGTTCCGCCCGTGCGAGCACGCCGATCGTGGCGAGCATCGCCGCATGCGCCCGCGACTGGGCGACGTCGTGGCGCCACAGACGCCAGTCGAAGTCCAGCGAGGCGTTGATCGCCTGGAAATCCGGATCCTGGGGTTGCGAGAACCGCGACATCGCCGGCGCTGAGTCTATGCCCGCGCGAGCACGGCAGTCAGCGCCTGCGCGACCGACGCGACATCCCCCTCGCTCAGCTGCGGGTGGAAGGGCAGCGCCAGCGAGCGCTCGGCGACGTCCTCGCAGACCGGAAACTCGCCGGGCCGATGACCGAAGCGCTCGCGGTAGTAGCTCATCAGGTGAATGGCGGGCAGGTAGGGCTTGCTCTGCACGCCGCGCATACGCAGTGCGCGGATCGTCTCGTCGCGGTCGCACCCGCGTGGCAGCGACACGGTGTAGACAAACCAGCCGCGCACGCACCCGCCCGCGTCAGGGCAGGGCAACTCGAGCCCCTCGATGCCGGCAAGCGCCTCGCCGTAGGCCGCAGCGACTCTGGTGCGCGCCGCGAGCAGGCCGTCGAGACGGTCGAGCTGGGCTAGGCCGATGGCGCATGCGATCTCGCTGAGTCGGTAGTTGAAGCCCAGACGGTCGTGGTCCAGCCAGTCCATGTCGGGCGCGCGGCCCTGGTTTCGCTCGCTGTCGATGCGCTCCTTCTCGCTCTCGTGGCCGAGCGTCACCATGCCGCCCTCGCCGGTTGTCATCTGTTTGTTGGCGTAGAACGCGAACACCGCAGGGTGCCCGCGGGCACCGACCGCGACACCGTCTGCGTGCTGCGCGCCGAGCGCCTCGCAGGCGTCCTCGACGATCGGCAGGCCGAGTCGCTCGAGCGCCGCCACATCGGCCGGCCAGCCAAAGATGTGCACCGGCAGGAGCGCGGCCGTGCGCGGTCCCACCGCCGCGGCCGCGGCCGCCGGGTCGATCGTGAGGGTGAGCGGGTCGATGTCGACGAAGACCGGCGTGGCGCGCTCGTAGACGATCACGTTCGCCGACGCGACGAACGAGAACGGGCTGGTGATCACCTCGTCGCCGTCGCTCACGCCGACCGCCCGAAGCGCAAGATGGAGGCCCGCCGTGCCGCTCGAGACGGCGCTCGCGTAGGGCGCGCCGATGCGTGCGGCGAAGCGCCGCTCGAACTCGCCGAGCAGCGGCCCGAGCGACAGGCGCCCGGAGCGCAGCACCTCGATCACGCCGCGTTCCTCCGCCTCGCCGAGCACCGGCCGCGCGAGCTGGATCTCGTTGTCGCTCACTTCGGCGGCCCGGCGAGCATGCCGCGCTCCAGCGAGTCCACCAGTGCCTCCCAGGAGGCGGCGACCACGTTCTCCGACACCCCGATCGAGCCCCACACGGTGACCCCGTCGGAGGAGTCGAGCAGCACGCGCGTGACGGCCCCGGTGCCCTTGTCCTCGTCGAGGATGCGCACCTTGAAGTTGACCAGCTCGATGTCGGCGAGGTGGGGGTGGACCGTGCCGATCGCCGCCCGCAGGGCGGCGTCCAGAGCGTTGATCGGCCCGTTGCCCTCGGCGGTGTGCACGCGGCGCTCGCCGTCGATCCAGATCTTGATCGTCGCCTCCGTCCGCGCCTCAGCGTCCGCCAGCTGCTCGACGATCACCCGCCAGGACTCGAGCCGAAACAGCGGCGCGTAGCCGCCCGTCTCGCGGCGCAGGAGCAGTTCGAGCGATCCGTCGGCGGCCTCGAACTGGTACCCGCGATGCTCGAGGTCCTTGATCCGCTCGAGCACCCTGCGCGTCTTCGTCTCGTCCAGCTCGATCCCGAGCGCCGCTGCCTTCTCGCTCACGCTCGCGCGGCCCGCCAGCTCCGACACCAGCAGCTCGCGCTGGTTGCCCACGAGCGCGGGCGCGATGTGCTCGAAGGTGCTCGCGTCGGCGCTCACGCCGGCAACGTGCATGCCGCCCTTGTGCGCGAACGCGTTACGGCCGACGTAGGGCTGATTCGGGTCGGGCGTGACGTTCAGCAGCTCGTCGACGAAGTGGGCCGTCTCGGTGAGACGGGCGAGCTGCTCGTCGGTAAGGCAGCGGAAGCCGAGCTTGAGCTGAAGGTTCGCGATGATCGAGACGAGGTTGGCGTTGCCGGTGCGCTCGCCGCATCCGTTCATCGTGCCCTGAACCTGGCGCGCGCCGGCCTCGACCGCGGCGATCGTGTTGGCGACGCCGCATTCGGCGTCGTTGTGGCAGTGGATGCCGACGCGCACGCCTTCGCCGAGCGCGGCGACAGCGTCGGCCGTCGCGACGGCCACCTGCGAGGGCAGCGAGGAGCCGTTGGTGTCGCACAGCGTGATCGTCTCGGCGCCGGCCTGCGCTGCGGCGCCGATGCAGCGCAGCGCGTAATCGCGCTCGGCGCGGTAGCCGTCGAAGAAGTGCTCTGCGTCGTAGACCACGCGCTTGCCTGCACCGACCAGGAAGGCGACGGAGGAGGCGATCATCGCCAGGTTCTCCTCGCGGTCGACCTTGACGAGCTTCTCCAGGTGCAGCGTCCAGGTCTTTCCGACCAGCGTGCAGACCGGGGCGACGCACTCCGCCAGCTCGATCAGCGCCGGATCCTGCTCGGCGGCCACGTCGCGGCGGCGCGTCATCCCGAACGCGGCGAGGACGGCGTGCCCGAAGTGCTCGTGGGCCATCAGGTCGAAGAGCTCGCGATCCTTGGGATTTGAGCCGGGAAAGCCGGCCTCGATCAGGTCGATTCCCAGTTCGTCGAGCTTGTGGGCAACGCGCAGCTTCTCCTCGGCCGAGAGCGACATGCCCTCCCCCTGCATGCCGTCGCGCAACGTCGCGTCGTATAGCTGGATCTCATTCACTGCGGTTCCTTTCGAAGTTCTCGGGCGGGCGGTGCGGTCAGCGGCCGTGCGCGCAGGCGCTAGACGGCCGCCCGTGTAATTCGCGCCGCGAACATCGAAAGGCTCGCCATCGCTATGCGCTCGCCTGCTGCGTAACTGCCGGCCCGGCGGTGGCCGGCGACGGTGCGCTCGCCACTATGTCCAGCCACTCGAGATATCGGACGTTTCGCCCGTAGAGCACCTCTTGGAAGGCGCTCTGAAGCACCCGCGTGATCTCACCGGGTCCGCCGGACCCGATCGCGTGATCGTCGATCTCGCGCACCGGCACGAGCTCGGCGGCGGTCCCGGTGAGGAAGACCTCCTCGGCGAGGTAGAGCTCGGCGCGCGTGATGTCGCGCTCGAGCACCGTGTAGCCAAGGTCGCGGGCGATCTGCACAATCGAGCGGCGATTGATGCCGTCGAGGATCGATGCCGTCTGCGGCGGCGTCACGATCACCCCGTCGCGAACGGTGTAGATGTTCTCGCCCGAGCCCTCGCAGACGCGGCCGTGCTCGTCGAGCAGGATCGCCTCGTCGTAGCCCGCCTTCACCGACTCGATCTTCGCGAGCACGCTGTTGAGGTACTGGCCCGACGCCTTCGCCGCCGGGATCAGCGAGCGCGGGCTGATGCGCTCCCACGAGGACACCTTCGCCCGGATGCCGTTGCGCGTCCCCTCCTCTCCAAGATAGGCGCCCCAGGGCCACAGCGCGATCGACACCTCGACCGGCGCATCGAGCGGGTTCAGTCCCATCTGGCCGTAGCCGCGATAGGCAATCGGCCTTATGTAGCAAGACGAAAGCCCATTGCGCGCCACGAGTTCGTGCGTGGCGAGGCGCAGTTCCTCGATGGAGTAGGGCAGGTCCATGTAGTAGAGCTTGGCGGAGCGCTCCAGGCGGTCGAGGTGGTCGAGGTGGCGGAAGATCGCCGGGCCGCGCTCGGTCTCGTAGCAGCGAATGCCCTCGAAGACTCCGGTTCCGTAGTGCAGCCCGTGCGTCAGGACATGCACCTTGGCGTCCGCCCAGGCGACGAACTCGCCGTTTTGCCAGATGACCTCCGTCTCGATCACAGCGTCCGACGTCCCTTCGCTATAGAAGTGCGAGCACAGCCGCCGTGGCCTGCGCCGTGGTTGCCGAACCTCCGAGATCCCGCGTACGCAGACCGTTTGCGAGTGCGCGATCGACCGCCGATTCTACCGCTACGGCCTCCCTTTCCAACCCCAGCCCGTGCCTCAGCATCAGGGCGACCGACAGGAACATCGCCAGCGGATTGGCGCTGCCCTGCCCGGCGATGTCGGGGGCTGACCCGTGCACCGGCTCGAACAGGCCCGGTCCCCCATCCCCCAGTGACGCGCTCGGCAGCATGCCGATCGAGCCGGTGATCATCGCCGCCTCGTCGCTGAGGATGTCGCCGAACATGTTCTCGGTGACGATCACGTCGAAGCTGGCCGGCGCGCTGACGAGCGCCATCGCGGCGTTATCGACGAGCAGGTGGCGAAGTTCGACGCCGGGGAACTCCTCGACCCCAACGCGCGTGATCACCTCGCGCCACAGCCGCGAGGTCTCAAGCACGTTCGCCTTGTCGACGCTCGTGACGTGGGTGCGCGCCGCCCGGAAGGCGACCCTGGCGATACGCTCGATCTCGCCGGCGCTGTACTCGCAGAGATCGCTCGCGGTATCCGCGGTGCGCGTCTTGGCACCAAAGTAGATCCCACCCGTCAACTCCCGCACGACGATCAGGTCGGTGCCGGCGATCCGCTCCTGTCGCAGCGGGCTCGCATCGTAGAGCGCCTCGATCGCGCGCACAGGGCGCAGGTTCGCAAACAGCCCAAGGCCCTTGCGCACGCCGAGCAATCCCTGCTCGGGCCGCGGCTTGTCCGGGTCGGTGGTGTCCCACTTCGGCCCCCCGACCGCCCCGAGCAGCACCGCGTCGGCGCCGCGGCACGCCGCCAGCACCTCGTCGGTCAGCGCCACGCCGTGAGCGTCGATCGACGCGCCGCCGAAGCTGTGCTCCTGCACGTCGACCTCGGCGACGGCGCGCAGCACCTCAAGGCCCGCCGCCATGACCTCCGGGCCGATCCCGTCTCCGGGCAGCGTCACGATCGCGTTCATCGAGACGGCACCGTAGCAGTGGGGTTGCGGGGCACGCTCACGCGGACCCCGCAACCCGGGGCGGCTGCCAGCCCCGAGCGAGTCAGCGCAGCGCGCTGATGGCGCTCCAGAAGGTCATGCGGTTGGCTTCAATGGCACTGTGGTAGGCCGCCACCGCCGCCCGGTTGGTCGAGCGTGCGGCCGTGTCGGTCGACTTTGCAGTTGCGCGAGCGCCCGCGCAGGCGGTCTGGTTGGTGACGGGCTTGACGCAGGCGGAGGCGACGAGCGTCTTCTGCGCCGAGAGCGTGCTCAGCAGCGTCGCCTCGGCGGCGTCGACTGTCGAGACGAGTGGCGCGAAAGCGTTCTCCAGTGTGTCGCAGGCAGCGGTCACCGCTGCGGCCGACGGGACGAGCTTCGCCGCCAGGGTTCCGGCCTTCGCCTTCGCGCACAGGGCGCTCGCCACCGGATAGGTCTGGACAAATGGGCGATCGCCGGCACGCGCGAACGCACTCGTCCCGCTCGCCAGCAGCACCGCGATCACGGTTGCGGCGATTGTCAAAGTTACTCTGCGCATCACGCGGCTCCTCGGTTCGGACCTTCAGGTGAACTGCTACCTGAGGAACACGCGTTGCGCGGTCGAGTTGCGCCCGCCGGGCCGGCGCCGCCTCCGCGGCGCCGGTCAGCGCAATGCGCTGACCGTGTTCCAGAAGGCCTTGCCGTTGGCAGCGACTGCGCCATGGAAGGCGGCTTCTGCGGTCTTCTCGGTGGTGCGCGCGGCCGTGTCCGTGGACCGAGCGCCGGCGCGAGCGCTCGCACATGCCGCGTGGTCGCTCACGGGCTTGCGGCAGGCGGCCGCAACCAGGGCCTTCTGTGCCGAGAGGGTGTCAAGCAGCGTCGCCTCTGCCGTATCGACAGTCGAGACGAGCGTCGGAAAGGGGTTGCCGAGCGTGTCACAGGCGGCGTTCACGGCCGCGGCGGACGGCGCGAGCTTCGCCGACAGGGTGCCGGATTCGGCTTTGACGCACAGCGCATTGGCCGCCGGATAGGTCTTCACAAACGGGCGATCCCCGGTGCGCGCAAAGGCGCTTGCCGTCATCGCCAGCGTCAGCGCAATTGCGGTTCCTGCGACTGCGAACGTTGCTGCGCGCATCACGGCGCTCCTCGCTTCTGAGATCCAGACGAACTGCTCCCTCGGGAACACGCGCGCGCCCGCCTAGTTGCGGGCGTCCGGCGTGTGGAGGGCTCAGAGCGCCGTGGTGACCGGTCCGTTGCGCTCGCGCGTTGCCTCATAGGCCGCGATCTGATCGCCGTCCTGCAACGTCAGGGCGATGTCGTCGAGGCCGCCGAGCAGCCGCCGGCGGATCTCCGGGTCGATCTCGAAGGCGACGCTGCGTCCGCCAAAGCGCACCTCCTGCGCTTCGAGGTCGACCTCGCCCTCGCCCGCCGCGGCAAGCGCGCGCACATCGGGCTCTGCCAGCACGACGGCCAGGAGCCCGATCTTCATGCAGTTGTTGTAGAAGATATCGCCGAAGCTCGGCGCGACCACGGCACGGAAGCCGTAGTCCTCGATCGCCCAGGGAGCGTGCTCGCGCGATGAGCCGCAGCCGAAGTTGCGCCCGCTCGTGAGGATCGGATTACGCGGGAGCTCCCAGCCCGGCTGCTTGGCCCAGTCGTAGAACAGGAACTCGCCGAAGCCGGTCCGCTCGATCCGCTTGAGGAACTGCTTCGGGATGATCTGGTCGGTGTCGACGTCGCTGCGGTCCAGGTCGCTGACCGCCCCGGCGATGACTGTGATCGGCTCCATTGCTCAGCTCCAGTTGCGGATGTCGACGAAACGCCCTTCGATCGCGGCCGCGGCCGCCATCTCCGGGGAGACCAGGTGGGTGCGCCCGCCACGGCCCTGGCGTCCTTCGAAGTTGCGGTTCGAGGTCGACGCGCAGCGCTCGCCGGGGGCGAGGATGTCGGGGTTCATGCCCAGACACATCGAGCAGCCGGCGGTGCGCCAGTCGAAGCCTGCGGCGCGGAAGATCTCATCGAGCCCCTCGGCCTGCGCCTGCGCGCTGACCTGTGCCGACCCCGGCACGACCATCGCCTGCACGTGCTCTGCCACGCGGCGCCCGCGGATCACCGACGCGGCGGCGCGCAGGTCGCCGATCCGCGAGTTGGTGCAGGAGCCGATGAACACGCGGTCGAGGCGGATCTCCTCGATCGGCGTGCCCGCCTGCAGGCCCATGTAGTCGAGCGCGCGCTCGGCCGCGTCGCGGTCGACCGGCGCCTCGAAGTCATCGGGCGAGGGCACGTGGTCGGCGACGCCGACCACCATCCCGGGGTTGGTGCCCCAGGTCACCTGTGGCGAGATCGCGGCGACGTCGACCGCAACCTCGGCGTCGAAGCGCGCGCCGTCCTCGCTGCGCAGCTCGCGCCAGCCCTCGATCGCCCGCTCCAGTGCCGCGCCGGAGCCGGCACCCGGGCGCCCGCCGCGCTCGAACCACTCGAACGTGACGTCGTCCGGCGCGATCATGCCCGCACGACCGCCCCCCTCGATCGTCATGTTGCAGACCGTCATGCGGCCCTCCATCGAAAGCTCGGCGATCGCCTCGCCGCTGTACTCGACGACATGCCCGACGGCGCCGTCGACCCCGATCTGGCCGATCGTGGCGAGAATCAGATCCTTGGCGGTGACTCCGAAGCCGCGCCGGCCCTCATAGCTGATCCGCATCGAGCGCGGCTTGCTCTGCACCAGGCACTGGGTTGCGAGGACGTGCTCGACCTCGCTTGTGCCGATGCCGAAGGCGAGCGCGCCGAACGCGCCATGCGTGGCCGTGTGCGAGTCGCCGCAGACGATCGTCATACCGGGCTGCGTCACGCCCAGTTCCGGGCCGATCACGTGGACGATTCCCTGGCGACGGGACCCAACCGAGTAGATCGGGATGCCGAACTGCGCGCAGTTGCGCTCGAGTGTCTGAACCTGGACGCGCGAGAGCTCGTCGAGGATCGCGGCGGCGCGGGGCGTGCCGTCGGTCGGCACGTTGTGGTCGGCCGTCGCGAGCGTGCGGTCCGCCCGGCGGACGCTGCGTCCGGCGAGCCGCAGCCCCTCGAAAGCTTGCGGGCTCGTCACCTCGTGCACGAGGTGGAGGTCGATGTAGAGCAGGCCCGGAGCCACCTCGTGGGCGTCCCAGATCTTGTCGAGCATGGTCTGTGGCATGGGTTCTCCGGGTCTCCTCGTCGTCAGCTGCGCCGCAGGCCGGCCGTGACGACGGCCAGCAGCCGTGCCTGCAGCGGTCCGGGGTTCTCGAAATGATGGGGCAGATCGGCGTCGAAGGTCACGCAGTCACCGGCCGCGAGCGGATACGGTCGCCCGTCGCAGAGCAGCACCACCTCGCCCGCCTCGACCAGCGCCGTTTCGCGGCTGCCCGGCTCGTGCATCGGCGGGTCATCGGAGCCGCCGGTGACCGCCCCCGGTGCGAGCGTGTGCAGCGACAGCTCGGCCCGTTGGCCGGGAATCGGTGGCGTCAGCACCTCTGCGTGATGGCCGCGGCGCGGGTTGCCCTCGACGCGCCGCTCGCCGCAGCGCACGATCGTCACCGATCCGCTCTCGTCGAGGCGCAGCAGCCCCGAGAGCCGCAACTCGAGGCCGGTGGCGATCCGCGCAGCGACCTGGAGCGTCGGGCTGGTCTCACCGCGCTCGACCTGCGAGAGCATCGCGGAGCTGACGCCGCAGCGCAGCGCCAGCTCGCGCAGCGACAGCCCCATCGCCTCGCGCAACGCGCGCACGCGCGGCCCAACCGCCGTCGGGTCGTAGGGATCGTGTTCGGCCGCAACCGCCATACGCGTGTATGTTATCACGGACGCTCGACTGCTGCGGCGGCCCGGCGTTCGGCCCCGCTCAGGGCGCGGGCGCGAGATCGGCCGCCGCCGCCACCGCTGTCTCCTCGCCGCGGCCAAGCGTCGTCAGCGCCCGCAGGTAGGCCCTCGCGGCAGCCTCGACGACGTCCGTTGCGACACCCTGTCCCGACGCTGAGCGCTCACCGAGCGTGACCACGACCGAGACCTCGCCGAGCGCGTCCTGGCCCTCGGTGACGGCGTCGATCCGGAACTCGCGCAGCTGCGCATCGATGCCGGTCGCCGCGTTGATCGCGCCGAACACCGAATCGACCGAGCCGTCGCCGCTGAATTCGCCGCGCGCGCTCTCCCCCGCCGGCGTGCGGACCGTGACGGCAGCGCGCGGTTCGCGCTCGCTGCCGGCCGTCAGCTCGTAGCTCTCGAGCGTGAAGCCCGCGATGTTCTCGCGCAACTCGTCGGTCACGAGCGCCTCGAGATCCATCGCGCTGACCGTCTTCTTGCGGTCGGCGATCTCCTTGAAGCGCTTGAAGGCGGTATTCAGCGCCTGGCCCTGAACCTCGATGCCGAGGTTCTCGAGCGCCTGGCGCAGCGCGTGACGGCCGGAATGCTTACCGAGCACGAGCGAGTTGGTCGCGAGTCCCACGCTCGTGGCCTCCATGATCTCGTATGTCGTGCGCTCCTTCAGCACGCCGTCCTGGTGGATGCCGGATTCGTGCGCGAACGCGTTGCGCCCGACGATCGCCTTGTTGGGCGGCACGGCGTAGCCGGTCAGCCGCGACACCAGGCGGCTGGTGCGCGCGATCTCGCGCGTGTTGATCGCGGTATGCAGGCCGATGTCGTCCGCCCGCGTCGCCAGCAGCATCACTATCTCCTCGAGCGACGCATTGCCGGCGCGCTCGCCGATCCCGTTGATCGCGCACTCCACCTGGCGCGCGCCGGCACGCACCCCGGCGAAGGAGTTGGCCACGGCCAGGCCGAGGTCGTCGTGGCAGTGCACCGAGAGGACCACGTCGGCCAGCGCCGGCACGAGCTCGTAGAGCCGCTCGAGCCAGGCGGCGTATTCGTGCGGCATCGCGTAGCCGACGGTGTCGGGGATGTTGATCGTCGTTGCACCCTCCTCGATCGCGGCCGCGACCACCTCGGCGGTGAACTCGATCTCCGAGCGCGTCGCGTCCATCGGTGAGAACTCGACGTCGGTGACGAACTCGCGGGCGTGCGCGACCGCCGCGCGGGCCTGTCCGAGGACGTCCTCACGGGTGGTCTGCAGCTGATGGACGATGTGGATGTCGGAGGTCGAGATGAACGTGTGAATCCGCGGGCGCTGGGCGTCGGCGACCGCTCTGGCCGCCGACTCGATGTCGGCGAACTGCGTGCGTGCGAGACCGGCGATGACCGGCCCCTCGACTTTGCGGGCGATGCCCTCCACCGCCTCGAAATCGCCGGGGGAAGCGATCGGGAAGCCGGCCTCGATCACGTCCACGCCGAGACGCGCGAGCTGCTGGGCGATCTCGAGCTTCTCGGCGGCGTTCAGCGAAATGCCGGGCGACTGCTCCCCGTCGCGCAGCGTCGTGTCGAAAATCAGTACTCGGTCGGTTTGCGAATCCATGATGCTCCTCGTTCCTTTCGGGCTTCTCCTACGGCTTCTTCTCGGCTGGGTTTGCGGCTACGCGGCCGCCACGCGTTATTCCCCCCGAGGGGGGAGGAGAAGAAGCAGGAGAGACGAGCGCAGCATCATGCGGGCAAAAGCTTAGTGAAAGTCGCCGGCCGCCGCACGCCGGTGGCAACAGGTGCAGACGCGCGCGGGCGCGCTCAGGTGAGGATGTTCACGGCGCGGGCGAGGACCATCCCGATCGTCACGAGCGACGCCAGTGACTGGATGAGCATCAGCATCTTCACCGGCGGCGTGAGCGGCATCGTGTCGGTCGGGCTGAACGCCGAGGCGTTGGTGAACGAGGTGTAGAAGTAATCGACGTAGCCGGCCCGCCAGTCGATGCCACCAAGGTGCACGTCGGTCATCTGCGGGAAGAGGAAGTCGGGGGGGCGAAGCACCGCCTCGCGGCGCGCGAGCGGACCGCCGCGATCCAGCTCCCAGTACCAGACCGCGAACAGCAGCACATTGGTGATCCAGATCTCCGCGCCGGCGAGAACCAGCGGGCGCCCGGCGGTGTGGGGGCCGTGCAGCAGGCGGTGTACGAGCAGGATCAGGTTCAGGAGGTTGCTGGCGCTGACGATGCCGATCAGCGCCAGCGCAAGCCGGCGCCGGCGCTTTCCGTCGCGTCCCGTGCTCCCCGGGGTCATCGCTACCAGCCCGAGCAGCAGGACACCCTCGATCGCGGGGATCAGCCACACCGTGTGGATCGTCAGGTAGCTCGGCAGATCGAGGCTCAGGGCGATCGCCGCAAGCACCGTCAGCTGGGCGGGCCAGAACGGATCGCGGCGGGCCAACGCGGCCGCCTCGCCCTCGGCCGCCGGCGCGAGACGGCGTCTCAACGCGCCTCGCGTCTCAACCCAGCGTCACGCTTCGCCCGCTGACGAACTCGGCCGCTGCCAGCACCTCCGCCACGACGGCGTCGGGCACGGGCTCGTGCGTGGTCACGACCATTGCGGCGAGGCCGCCGTTGCCGTGATCGTGGCCGTCGGACTGGCGGCCAACGGCCGCCGAGGAGATGTTGATGGCGCCGCGGCCGAACACGGTGCCGACGTGCCCGATCATGCCGGGAACGTCGCGGTAGCGAAACACGGAAACGTGCTGCGCCAGCTCGACCATGAAGCGGTGCTCGGAGACCTCGACGAGATGGGGCACGTGGGCGGGGCCGACGACCGTCCCGGCGACGGCCACCCGCTCGCCCCCGGCAACCACTGTGACGCGAATCAGTTCGTTGAAGTCCTCAGCCCCGCTGCTCGCCGTCTCCTCGATCACGATCCCCCGCTCCTGCGCGAAGGAGCCGGCATTGACGTAGTTCACATCCTGCTCCGTGCGCCCGCGCATCGCGCCCGTCACGACGGCGAGGGTCAGCAGACGCGTGTCCAGATCGGCGATCCGGCCGAGGAACTCGGCCTCGATCCGCTCGACCGAGCTCCCCGCAGCAAGTCCCATCGCCAGGTGGCCGAGCTGCTGTGCGAGCGGCAGGAAAGGCGTCAGCTGCTCCATCGCCTCGGCATCGACGGACGGGATGTTGACGGCCGTGGTCACGGCTCCGCCGGTCAGCGCGAGCACTATCTGCTCGGCGCTCTGATACCCCGCCCGGTCGGTCGCCTCCGCCGTCGAGGCGCCGAGGTGCGGCGTCACGACCACGTTGGGATAGCCCGAGAACAGCGGGTAGTCGGTGATCGGCTCGCTCGGGAACACGTCGAGCGCCGCGCCCGCGATCTTGCCGCTGTCAAGGCCCGCCTGCAGCGCCGCGTCGTCAATCAGCTTGCCACGCGCCACGTTGAGGATGCGCACGCCGTCTCGCATCTTCGCGATCGCGGCCGCATCGATGATCCCGCGTGTCTCGTCGGTGACCGGCAGATGCACGGTGAGGAACTCGGCGCGGGCGTACACGTCGTCGACGGTAGCCGCCTTCTCGACGCCCAGCTCGCGGTAGCGCTCGGCGGAGACCAGCGGATCGAATGCGATCACGCGCATGCCGAAGCCGCGCGCACGGGTCGCGACGAGCTGGCCGATGCGCCCGAAGCCGATGATCCCGAGCTGCTTGTCGCACAGCTCGACACCGGAGAACTTCGAGCGCTCCCACTTCCCCGAGGTCAGCGAGGCGTGAGCCTGCGGGATGTTGCGGGCGAGTGCGAGCAGTAGTGCGAGCGTGTGCTCGGCGGCCGTCACGACGTTTGACTGCGGCGCGTTGGCGACGACGATGCCCCGGCGCGTGGCTGCCTCGACGTCGACGTTGTCGACGCCCACGCCCGCCCGCCCGATCACCTTCAGACGCTCGCCGCGTTCGATCAGCTCAGCGGTCAGCTTCGTCGCAGAGCGAATCAGGATCGCATCGAACTCGCCGATCCGCTCGGCCAGCTGCTCCACCGACCAGTCAAACCCGGTCTCGACATCGAACTGAGCGCGCAGCAGAGCCAGGCCCGACTCGCCCACGTCTTCGCGGACCAGCACCCGGGCGCTCACGCGACACGCTCCAGCAGGTAGTCGATACACGCCGTGAGCGCCCGCACGTCGTCGGGCTCGACCGCGGGATATGTGGCGATCCGCAGCTGGTTGCGCCCAAGCTTGCGGTAGGGCTCCACGTCCACGATCCCGTTGGCGCGCAGCGTCGAGGCGAGCGCGGCGGCGTCGACCGTCGCGTCGAAGTCGATCGTCGCGACGACCAGCGAGCGCGCGGCGGGATCGGCGACGAACGGCGTCGTCACCGCGCCCCGCGCCGCCCAGTCGTAGAGGTGGCCGGAGGACTCGCGGGTCCGCTCGACGCACCAGTCGAGCCCCCCGGCCGCGAGCATCCAGTCGAGCTGCTCGGCCATCAGGTAGAGCGTGGCGATCGCCGGCGTGTTGACGGTCTGATTGAGCTTCGAGTTCTCGAGCGCGTCGGCGAGCGAGAGGAAGGCCGGGATGAAGCGGCCGGAGGCGGCGATCCGCGCGGTGCGCTCGACCGCGGCGGGGCTCAGCAGCGCGAGCCACAGCCCGCCGTCGGAGCCGAAGCTCTTCTGCGGCGCGAAGTAGTAGGCGTCGACCTCGAGCGGGTCAAGCGGCAGTCCGGCGGCGCCCGATGTGCCGTCGACCACGACCAGCGCATCGCCGGCGTCCGCCGGACGGCGCACGTCGATCATCACCCCGGTTGAGGTTTCGTTGTGAGCCCAGGCGAGCACGTCGGCCGACGCTGAGCCGACCGGCACGGGAGCGGTCCCCGGCTCGCCAGCGACGACGACCGGGTCGGCAAGGAACGGGGCGAGCTTTGTGACGGCGGCGAACTTGCTCGAAAACTCGCCGTTGACCAGATGCAGCGACTGCTCGGCCACCAGGCCGAACGCCGCGACGTCCCAGAACGCGCTGGCCCCGCCGTTGCCGAGTGCGACGACGTAGTCCTCGGGCAGGCGGAAGAGCTCGCGCAGCCCGTCGCGCACGCGCCCGACGAGCCCACGCACCGGCGCCTGGCGGTGCGAGGTTCCAAGCAGCGCCGCACCGTCGCTCGCCAGCCGGGCAAGCTGCGCGGGACGAACCCTGGAAGGGCCGCTGCCGAAGCGGCCATCAGCCGGGAGCAGGTCGCCCGGGATGATGATCGGTGGTGCCTTTGGAGTGTCGGTCGCTTGCGTCATGGGAACTCCTCGCTGTCGGAAGTGCGGAGGTTGCCCAGGCGCGCGGCGGTGCTCGCCGTCGCTCCCCGTAGGTTGATCCCACCAGAACGCCAGTTACGACGGCTGCGAAAAAGTGTAGAGGGTCCGACAGCGGATGTGTCGTTCGCGCGCCCGCCTGCCGCCGCGCGCCGCGACGCCGCGGGGGCGGGCACGCTCACAGCGGCTCGCGCGTGGTGACCTTCGCACTCCAGCCGCGCGGCATGCGCGCCGGACCGACGCCGCTCGGCGTCTCGCCGGCGAGCAGGCAGTATTCGGGCGCTGGACCGAGCGCGAGCTGGCGTTGCCACAGGCCGGAGTGCGTGCCGTCCATGCCGTCGCCGAACAGCGCCGCCAGCAGCGGCGCCTCGACGCCGCGGGGCTTCTCGATCCAGACCGCCACGCGCGCCAACGCCGGCGTCGGCGCGCCCTCGAGCAGGCGGTAGATGCTCCCGGTTCCGGGTCCGGCCTGGCGCGCGGCGGCGTCGTGGGCGCTGAGGTGACCGCGACCCACCGCGGCCTCGTTGAGCACGCCGAGCGCGGCGAAGTCCTCGACCACATACCAGTCCTCGAGCGCCGGCTCCCCGTCCAGCCAGTCCACCGCCGGTGCGCGCAGTGAAACCGACCGCACGAACCCCGCCGGCGGCCGCGCGGCGAGCGAGCGATGGAAACCGTCGATCGTCGCCGCGTACGCCTCCGGCGCGACCCCGGGAGCGGGCCGATGCCAGAAGACGTAGGCGAGCATCAGAAGCTCGGCTTGATCCAGCCCATGTGTGAGCGCAGCTCCCGGCCGACATCCTCGACCTGGGTGTGCGCCTGCTCGGCGCGCATCCGCTTGAAGTTCTCCTGGCCGGCGCGGTTCTCGGCGATCCATTCGCGGGCGAATGCTCCGGACTGGATCTCGCCGAGGATCTGCTTCATGTGCTCGCGCGTCTCCGCCGTGATTACGCGGGTACCGCGCGTGTAGTCGCCGTACTCCGCCGTGTTGGAGATCGAGAAGCGCATTCCGGCGAGCCCCTTCTCGTACATCAGGTCGACGATCAGCTTCAGCTCGTGCAGACACTCGAAGTAGGCCATCTCGGGGTCATAGCCGGCCTCCACGAGCGTCTCGAAACCCGCCTGCACGAGCGCCGAAGCGCCGCCGCAGAGCACCGCCTGCTCGCCGAACAGGTCCGTTTCAGTCTCGTCTTTGAAGGTCGTCTCGATCACGCCGCCGCGCGTGCAGCCGATCCCCTTGGCGTATGCCAGCGCGAGATCGCGCGCGTTGCCGGTGGCGTCCTGCTCCACGGCGACGAGTCCCGGTACCCCGGATCCCTCGACGAACTCGCGGCGGACCAGATGCCCGGGGCCCTTCGGCGCGACCAGTGCGACGTCGACGCCCGGCGGCGGCACGATCTCGCCGTAGTGGATCGAGAAACCGTGGCCGAACAGCAGCAGGTTGCCCTCGGCGATGCCGTCGCGGACCTGCTCCTCCCACACCTGGTGGTGGAGCTCGTCGGGCGCGAGGATCATCACGATGTCGCCGCGGCTTGCGGCTTCGACGACGCCCGCCACCTCGAGGCCCGCCTCTCGTGCGGCGGCGATCGAGCTCGATCCCTCGCGCAGCCCGACGACCACCTCCACCCCCGAGTCCTTCAGATTGCGTGCGTGCGCATGGCCCTGGGAGCCGTAGCCGATGATCGCGACGGTCTTGCCGTCGAGTAAGCCGAGGTCTGCATCGTCGTCATAGATCATGGGCGGCAGGCTAGCGGGTCGCGCCCGGCTGGCGCTGTCACGCCTCCGCGACCGCCACGAGGGTGCGTCCCGGGACGGCGAGGGAACCGTCAGCCGCGGTGTAGGCAGCCAGGCGACCGGCAAGCTCGGCCTCGATCGCTTCGGTCTGCGCCTCGTCAGCCTGCTCGAACGCGGCGAGCGTGGACACCGACAGATCGAGCTGCGTCGCCCACCAGCTGTCGAAGTCAGGGGCGCGGCGTACGACCTCGACCGTCTCGACGACGATCTGCGTGAAGCCGGCCTCCGCGAGCAGCGAGCGAAGCAGCGCCTCGTCACCAAGCGCGAAGGTGCCGGCGCCGCCCTCCTGCGGGGCGCTGCCAAGTCCGTGCTCGAGCAGCACAGCCGCAGGAACTGCGAGCCACGGGTTGCGCTCGGCGGCGTCCCAGACCGCCAGCGAGAGGAGCCCCCCGCTACGCAGCACGCGGCGCGTCTCGCGCAGCGCGGCGGCCGGATCGACCATCAGCATGTACCCCCAGCGGCACAGCACGACATCGATGCTCGCCAGTTCGAGATCGATCCACTCGCCGCCGAGCACGCGGTAGGACACGTTTGTCAGGCCGAGCTGCGCCCCGCGGGCCCGGGCAAGCTCGAGCATCGCCTCGGACTGGTCGCTGCAGATCAGCTCGCCGCCGGGCTCGATCAGCGCCGCGGCCAGGAATCCGACCTCGCCCGGCCCGGCGGCGAGGTCGAGCACGCGCTGCCCGGGTACGAGCGCGGCTGCTTCGATCATCCAGTCCGCGACCGCCGCGGTCGTCTCGCCCCAGGCCGCGAGCTGGCGTCCCCATCCGGGCGCCGCGGCTTCCCAGCGCTCGAGGCTCTCGCGGCGCTCGCCGTCGTGGTCGCGCCCGGCGGTCGGGCGATCTAGTTCGTCAGCGGACAGAACAGCGCCAGCTCAGTTGTCTTTGCCGAGTTGCCCGCCGGCCGCGCCGGCGAGCTGAAGGTCACTTCCGCGAGCCGGTAGTCGCGACGGCCGTCGGGGCACGCCCTCGCGTGCGAGAGCACGAGCGTCACCGGGTAGCGCGCCACGTCGCGCGGATCGCAGCTCGAGGGGCAGCTCTCGAGGCGCATGACGCCGCTGGCACGGGCCAGGCGTCCGCCGAACGCGCTCCAGCGCAGCGCTGCGAAGGAGAAGCTCGGGTTGTTGCAGGAGATCCAGATCGTTGCCGGGCGCACCTGCGAGCGGTCGCAGTCGCCGACAACGCGGCTCGCGCCCCCCCAAGCAAGCGCGGGCAGCGCGCCGGCGGCAAGCGCCGCAAGCGCCACCGCACCGATCACGCGCGCCACGCTCACGGGATCGGGCAGGACAACGACAGCTTTTCGCTGGCGCCCTTCTGGCCGGGCGGGCGCGCGTGGGTGAAGGTGACGGTCGCCAGCTGGTAGTCGTCGAAGTGATCCGGGCAGAGCTTCGCCGCCGAGGCCACGAGCTTGACGGGATAGGAGTGAAACTTGCCGGCCGCGCAGTTTGGGGTGCAGTCGTTGGCGTAATAGTCGCCGTGGGCGTAGGCGTCGGCACCGCCGAACGAGCTCCACTGAAGCTTCGTCAGCTCGAGGTTGTCGTCGGCGCAGGCGACCACGATGGTGCGGGGGTGAAGCTGGGATTTCGTGCAATCCCCCACCACCCGCCGTGCGTCCGCGGAGGCGAACGCGCTGATCGAGATCGCGCCGAGCGCAACCAGCAGCAGCGGCGCCAGCTTGAGCGCGCCGCTGCCCCGGTCTCCCCTGCCAATGCCGAAGCTTCGCCGCCCCATCCCGCGACCTTATGACGTGCGCTCGCCGCCGTCAACCGCCAGGCGGCCGCGTTGCAGCTTTCCCGACGCTGTGCGGCTCAGCTGCGGCGCGAAAGCGATCCGCTTCGGCACCTTGAAGCGGGCGAGCAGCGCCGCGCAATGAGCGCGAAGCTCCGCCTCGCTGACCGCGTCGCGTGCGACGACGACTGCGTGCACGGCCTCCCCCCAGCGCTCGTCGCCGACCCCGTAGACGCCCGCCTCGAGCACCGCCGGATGGCGCTCGAGCACCGCCTCAACCTCGCTCGGCGACACGTTCTCACCGCCGGTGATGATCGTGTCGGCGCGCCGGCCGATGACCCGCAGGCGGCCCTGTGCGTCCAGCTCGCCGAGATCGCCGGTGGCCAGCACGCCGCCGGCCACCGCCGGACTGACGGTCGGCCCGGCAACCAGGATCTCGCCGTCGCGGGCGAGCGTCACGCGCGTGCAGAAGAGCGGCGGCCCGGAGTCGCTGCCGCGCTCGCCGGGCGTCTGCGTTGCTACCTGCGAGCAGGCCTCGGTCAGCCCGTAGGTCTGGCTGACCGTGACGCCGGCGTCTCGCGCGCGCTCAAGCAGCGCCGCCGGCGCCGGGCCGCCGCCCACCAGTGCACAGCGCAGCGACGGCGGGTCGGTGAGCCCCGCGTCAAGCAGACGCGCAAGCGTCGTCGCGACGACGCTGACAAGGGTGATTCGCTCGCTCGTCAGGGCGTCGAGCGCGGCCTGGGTCTCGAAACGCTCGTGCAGCACCGCGGTGGTCGCGTAGATCGCGCTGCGCAGCACGATCGAGAGGCCGCCGACGTGCACGAGCGGCAGAGCACAGAGCCACCGCTCGGCGGGATCCGATCCCAGCGCGACGGCGGAGCCGATCGCGCTCCATAGAAAGTTGCCGTAGGTCAGGGGCACCTCCTTCGGCTCGCCGCTGGTGCCTGAGGTGCGCACGATCAGCGCAGTCGCGGACAGCTCGTGGCCCACGCTCGCAAGCGCCGGTCCCCGGCACGACAGCGGCGCCGCCACGATCGCGTCGCACGGCGGAGCGCCGCCCGGATCGCGCGGGTCGACGGGCACCGCGACAGCACCGGCGAGCAGACACGCGTGCAGCGCGACGGCGAAGTCGAGTCCGGGCTCGAGCGCGATCGCGACGCGCGACCCGGGCGCGACGCCGAGCTCGCGGGCCCCGGCGCCGGCCAGCGCGGCGAGCTCGCGGTAGCTGACCGCGCGTTGCGGCGTCGCCACCGCAAGGCGATCGGGCGCCCGCTGGGCCGCCCGTGTCAGCCACGCCTCGACTTGCACCCCCGAAAGGCTAGCCTTGCGGTCGTGTCCGACGAACTGAGCGCCGCCGCGGCGCTCGAGTGGGTGCCCGACGGCGACTACGCCGACATCCGCTACGAGCGCTCCCGCGAGCCCGGGATCGCAAAGATCACGATCGACCGCCCGGAGGTCCGCAACGCCTTCCGGCCGCAGACCGTGGTCGAGCTGTCGCACGCGTTCACACGCGCCCGCGAGGACACCGAGGTCGGAGTCATCGTGCTCACGGGCGCCGGCGGCGAGGCGTTCTGCTCCGGCGGCGACCAGCGCGTCCGCGGCGACTCGGGCTATGAGTCGGCGCCCGGCGAGGTCGGCCGCTTCCACGTCACCGACCTGCACCTGCAGATCCGCCGCACGCCCAAGCCCGTCGTCGCGATGGTCGCCGGTTACGCGATCGGCGGCGGCCATGTGCTGAGCGTCGTCTGCGACCTGACGATCGCCGCCGAGAACGCCCGCTTCGGCCAGACCGGCCCGCGCGTGGGATCGTTCGACGGCGGCTACGGGGCTAGCCTGCTCGCCGCCCAGATCGGACAGAAGCGCGCGAAGGAGATCTGGTTTCTCTGCCGGCAGTACGACGCGCGCCGGGCGCTCGATTGGGGGCTCGTGAACGCCGTCGTCCCGCTGGAGCGCCTCGAGGCCGAGACGGTCGCCTGGTGCCGCGAGATGCTCGCCCTCTCCCCCTTCGCGCTGCGGCTGCTGAAGGCGAGCTTCAACGCCTCTGAGGACGGGCTCGCGGGCCTGCAGCAGCTCGCACACGACGCGAACCTGCTGTTCTACGGATCGCCGGAGGCCCGCGAGGGCCGCACCGCCTACACCGAGAAGCGCCCGCCCGACTTCTCGCAGTTCCCGCGACGCCCGTGAGGATCTGGCTGATGGCGGCGCGGCCGCGCACGCTGCCGGCCGCCGTCGCGCCGGTGCTGGTCGGCACCTCGCTGGCGATCCGCTACGGCACCTTCCATCCGCTCGCCTTCATCGCCGCGCTGCTCGGCGCGATGGCGATCCAGATCGGCACGAACCTCTCCAACGACTATTCCGACGCGCGCCGCGGCGCCGACACCGACGAGCGGATCGGGCCGGTCCGCGTGACCGCGGGTGGCCTCGTGCCGCCGCGCCAGGTCCTGATCGCCACCTATCTGACGTTCGCTGCGGCGGTGCTGTGCGGCGTCTACCTGATCGCGATCGCCGGCTGGGCGCTGCTCGCGGTCGGCGCCGCCTCGATCCTCGCCGGGGTGCTCTACACCGGCGGGCCGCGGCCGTACGGCTACGCGGGCCTCGGCGAGGTGTTCGTCTTCCTCTTCTTCGGCATCGTCGCCGTGAGCGGTTCCTACTTCGTGCAGCGCCGGGCGCTGCCCTGGCAGGCGTTCGTGCTCGCCGTCCCCGTCGGTCTGCTGATCGCGGCGATCCTGGTGGTCAACAACGTGCGCGACATCGACACCGACCGCCGCGCGGGAAAGCGCACGCTCGCCGTCCGCCTCGGCCGCGGGCGCACGCGCGTGCTGTTCGCGGCGATCGTGGCGGCCGCCTTCGTGACGTCGTGGGTGCCGTGGTTCGCCGGCTCGCTCTCGGCGTGGCTGCTGCTCACGCTGGCCGCCGCGCCGCTCGCGCTGGGCGTCGTGGCGACGGTCCGCACCCACAGCGACGGACCGTCGCTGAACTCTGCTCTGGCGCGCACGGCGAAGCTCGCGCTCGCCTTCTGCCTGCTGCTCTGCGCCGGCATCTTGGCTTAGGGCGATGGAGCTGTCGCTCCATCGGGTCGTCCTGCGTTTTGCGAGGCCGGTCCGCAGCGCCAATGGCCCGTTGCGCGAGCGCGAGCTGATCGAGCTGACCCTCACCGACGCCGACGGCGTGGTCGGACGCGGCGAGGCGGCGCCGCTTGAGCCCTACGACGGCGTTTCGCTGGAGCGCACGTTCGCGGCGCTGGAGTCCTACCGCCCGGTCCTCGAGGCTTCCTCCCGCCGCTCGGGCGGGACGCTGCTTGACCGCTGCCGCGACACCGACGAGCTGCCAGCGGCGCTTGCCGCGGTCGACATGGCGCTGTGGGACATGGCGGGCCGGCGTGCGGGACGCCCGGTCTGCGAACTGCTGAGCGAGCACCCGGCGCGCGCGATCGCCGTCAACGCGAGCGTCGGCGCCGACTCCCCGCCGCTCGCCGCGGAGGCCGCAGCGGAGGCGGTTGCGGCCGGCTACTCGTGCGTCAAGCTGAAGGTCGGAACGGACGGCGACGAGGCGCGCGTGGCAGCCGTGCGCGCCGCGATCGGCAGCCACACGATGCTGCGCCTGGACGCCAACGGCGCCTGGTCGCTCGAGCAGGCCGAGCGGATCCTTCGATCGCTCGCCGCTGCGGGCCTCGAACTGGTCGAGGAGCCCGTGCACGGGATCGCCGACACGCGGGCGCTGCGTGATCGCGTCGCCGTGCGAATCGCGATCGATGAGACCGCCGCGATCCCGGGCGCGCTGACCGCGCGGGTGGCGGACGCCGTCTGCCTGAAGATCTCGCGCTGCGGCGGCATCGGCGGACTGCTGGCCGCCGCCGCCCTCGTGCGCGCGAGCGGCGCCGAGGTGTACGTGTCCTCGACCTACGATGGGCCGCGCGGGATTGCAGCCGCGCTGCACGCCGCCGCGGCGCTCGCGCCGCTGCCGCCGTGCGGCCTCGCGACGCTCTCGCTGTTCACCGGCGCCGCGGCGGCCGAGCTGCCCGTCGTGCGCGGCGAGATCGCCGTGCCGCGCGGACCGGGCCTTGGCGTGTTTCGCTGATCTGGCGCTCGCGCGATGGGGGACTCACGACCCAGCCCGCCGGGAGCGGGCACGGCCGTTTTCCCGCGAGCTTCCGGGCCGCGCGTGTGGCGCTACGTGCCCGCTAGCGCGCGCGCGACCGCCTGCGGCGCCTGAAGTGGCAGGCGATGCCCCACCCCGGCCTGGGTGCGCAAGCGGGCGTCCGGGATCGCCGCCGCCAGTCGCGCTCCGGCGGCAACGTAGGCGGGGTCGTCTGCTCCCGCGAGCACCTCGACCGGCATTCGCAGCTCACCGAGCCGCTCCCACATCGGCGTCATCGCCCCGGCGCCCAGGCCGCGCAGGCAGGCCGCGAGTTGCGCCGGGTCGCACCGTCGCTCGTCGGCGGCGACCTCCTCGTGCACCCAGTCGGGATCGCGCGCGAACAGCGCGACCGCGCGCCAGCGCTTCACGAACGACTCGATCGGCGCCTGCTCGATCGACGCCGCCAGGGACTCATCGGCGGCCCGCCGCGCCGCCCGCTCTCCGTCGTCGTCGATGCCCGCGCTCGCGGAGAGCAGGACGAGCCTCGTGATGCGCGCCGGGATCGCGAGGGCCGTGTGCAGCGCGAGGCGCGCACCCATCGAATAGCCGGCGAGCACGAAGTGCTCATCGGTGCTCGCAGCGACGAGTGCGCTGACGCCGTCCGCGCTCAGCGGCGCGGCGGCGGTGAGGTCCAGCGCTACCGGCGTGAAGGAGTCCGGGGCCAGCTCCGCGATCGTGCGGTCCCACTGCCGTGGGGTGGCGGCGAAGCCGTGCAGGAGGACGACGGTGGTCGGCACCGCTGCCAGTCTGTCAGGGCGGCCGGGTGCGGCGATCCCGCTACGGTTCGTGCATGGCCCCGGTACTCGACAGCCATGATCTGATCACGGCGTTCGTCGACGAGCTGGCTCGCTGCGGCGTGAGCTACGCCTGCACCTCACCCGGGTCGCGCGACACTCCGCTGGTGCTGCCGCTGGCCCGCCATCCCCGGCTGCGCGCGTACTCGCACATCGACGAGCGCGCGAGCGGGTTCTTCGCGCTGGGCATCGCCAAGGCGACCGGGCGTCCAGTCGCCATCACCGCCACCTCGGGGACCGCCGCGGCGAATCTCGCTCCCGCCGTGATCGAGGCGAGCGAGGCGCGGGTGCCGCTGATCGTGCTGACCGCGGACCGCCCTCCCGAGCTGCGCGAAAGCGGCGCCGGCCAGACGATCGACCAGATCAAGCTCTACGGCGACGCTGTCCGCTGGTTCTTCGAGGTCGGCAACCACGTCGTCACCGACGAGCGGATCGCCTGGATCCGCGCACTCGCCTGCCGCGCCTGCGCCAAGGCGACCGGCGAGCGGCCCGGGCCGGTGCACCTCAACTGGCCGCTGCGCGATCCGCTGGTGCCGGACGGCGTCCGCCGGCCTCAGGGCGGGCGCCCGAGCGGTCGCGCCTGGGCCGCCGTGCACCGCGGCGAGCCACGCGGCGCGCGGTTGTCTGATCACATCGTCGCGCCCGCGCGCGGCGTGATCGTGGCGGGACGCGAAGACGCCGGCCTCGCGCCCGCGGTCCCGGCGCTGGCGCTCGCCGCCGGCTATCCGCTGCTCGCCGACCCGCTGTCGGGTGCGCGGCGCGGCGCCGCGGCGGTCGCCCACTATGACCTGCTGCTGCGCGACGGCGACTTCGCCCAGGCGCACGCGCCCGAGATCGTCATCCGGGTCGGCGATCTGCCGACCTCGAAGCCGTTGCGCACATGGCTGCAGGGGCTGGGCGGCGCCCGCCAGATCCTGGTCGACCCACAGCTCGCCTGGCAGGATCCCGCGTCGGTCGTCGAGCTCGTGCTGGCGGCCGATCCGCGCCTGCTCGAGCCCCCACCGCCGGCCGATCCGGCCTGGCTCGCCAGCTGGCGCGCGGCGGACGCGGCCGCTGCCGGCGCGATCGAGCGCACGCTTGGCGAAGAGCTGAGCGAGCCGAACGTCGCGCGCACCATCGCGGCCGTGCTGCCGGCGGACGCCACGGTGTTCGTCGCAGCGTCGATGCCGGTCCGCGATCTCGAGTCATTCTGGCCGGTGCTCGACGCGGGCCCGCGCGCGCTCTCAAACCGCGGCGCGAACGGAATCGACGGCACGCTCTCGAGTGCGCTGGGAGTCGCTGCCGTGTCGGGCGGCCGCGTCGTCGCACTGATCGGCGACGTCGCCTTCGCCCACGACATCGGCGGGCTGCTGGCGGCATCGCGGTTGAAGCTTTCGCTGACGATCGTGCTGATCAACAACGGCGGCGCGGCGGTGTTCGACTACCTCCCGATCGCGGACGCGGCGGACGTCTACGAAGAGCACATCGCGACGCCGACCGGGCTCGACTTCGAGCAGGCGGCGCGGCTGTACGGCTTTCGCCACGAGCGGCCGCAGACGCTCGCGCAGCTGCGCGAGCTGCTGGCGCAGCCGGCCGGCGCAACGCTGATCGAGGTGCGCACGGACCGCGCCGCCGGCGTCGCGCTGCACAAGCGCACTGGGGCCGCGGTGCGCGAGGCGCTGAGCGGCGCCTGAGGCCTCCACGCATCCCGGAGCGGGCGGCCGGCGGACCCGGACGGGCCCACGCCACGCGCGACGGTGATCACAGCTAAGCGGCGAGCACCGGCAGCAGCGCGCCGAGCTTGACCTCGGTCTCGGCCAGCTCCGCGGCCGGCTGCGAATCCGCGACCACGCCGACGCCCGCGAAGCAGCGCGCGAGGCGTCCCTGCAGCAGCGCGCAGCGCAACGCGACACAGAACTCCCCGTCCTCGTTCGCGTCGGTCCAGCCGAGCGGTCCCGCGTACCAGCCGCGATCGATCCCCTCGAGCGCACGGATCAGCGGCAGCGCGACTCCCGCCGGCTCGCCGCCGACGGCGGGCGTGGGGTGCAGCAATCCTGCCAGCTCGACCGCCGCGACCGGCTGGGTCAGCTGCGCACGGATGGCCGCCGCGAGGTGCTGGATGTTGGCGATCCGAACGACGTGCGGCTCCTCCGGCATCGTCACCCAGACGGCGTGCGGGCGCAGCGTCCGCTCGATCCGCCGTGCCACGATCGCGTGCTCCTCGCGCTCCTTGTCCGAGCGCAGCAAGCGCTCGCCGAGGTGATCGTCGACCGCGGGATCGGCGCTGCGGCCGATCGAGCCGGCCAGCGCGACGGTGCTCAGGCGCAGGCCCTCGCGGCGCACCAGCAGCTCGGGGGTCGCGCCGATGAAGGTTGCGTCGCCGCGACCGACCGCGTACACGAAGCAGCCTGCGAACGCCTCGCGGAGCACGCCGAATACCGCCGCCCCGTCGTGGGGGGCCGGCCCGTGGACGTCCACCTCGCGCGCCAGCACGATCTTCTCGAGGCGCCCGCCGGCAATCAGCTCGACCGCTCGCGCGACCGCGGCCTCGTAATGCTCGGGCGCCATCGCGCCGGCGATCGTGTGGCGCTCGGTCGGATGCGGATCGAGCAGCGGCAGCGGCGCCTCGCGCAGGCCGGCGAGGCGCGCCCTGACACCCGCCAGGAGATCATCGAGATCGGCGTCTGCCCCCACGAGCGCGGCGACGGTGCACCACACCTCCTCGCCGCGGCGTGCCAGCGCAACCTCGGGCACGGTCAGCGACGCCGGAGCGAAATCCGACCACTGCGGCGAGCTGCTGCCGTCATGCGCGAAGGCGAAGCCGCCACAGGCGACCAGGCCGCCACCGATCGGCCCTGCCGAGGGCTCGACGCAGGCGCGCTCGACGAGCTCGCGCCAGCGTGCCGCGGTGCGCTCGAAGCGCAGGTGGCCGCGGTCCTCGAGCGTCACGACCGCACCGAGCGCGGCGAGCGCCGAGCGCTCGCGCTCGGGCTGCTCGAAGCACATCCACGGCTCTCCGTGCACGCGCGAGGCGAGCACCACCGCACTGGGGTCCACGCCGTCGGGCAGCCGCCAGCTGACCGCCGCCACGCAATCGCCGCGACGTCGCGCAAGGCGGCCGGCCCGTGCCAGCTGCGCTTCGAGGATCACCCGCTGGCGCTCTGGCAGCGCGAACGGCTGCGAGCTGGTCGCATCCGCCCGCGCTAGGGCCAAAGCGCCACCGTCGATCGTTCCTAGGTCTCCGTGCGACCTCGCGACATCGCGATCTCGCCGGTTCGCATCATCTCGATCAGCCCGTAGGGACGGACCACGCTCTCGAAGGCGTCGATCTTCTCGCTGCCGCCCGTGACCTCCACCGTGATCGAGCGCTTCGTGGTGTCCAGGACGCGGGCGCGGAAGATCGTCGTGAATTCGAGGATCTCGCTGCGCGCCTGGGCCTCCGCGGCGATCTTGAACAGCGCCAGCTCGCGGCTGACCGTCCCGGCCGGCTCGAGGTCGCGGATCTTCAGCACGTTGATCAGCTTGTGCAGCTGCTTTGTCACCTGATCGATCGGGTGCAGCGCACCGTCCACGGTCAGCGTGATGCGCGAGAACTGCTCGTTGTCGGTGGGACCGACCGTCAGCGTCTCGATGTTGAAGCCACGCCGCGCGAACAGCCCGGCGATCCGCGTCAGGACGCCCGGGCGGTTCTCGACCAGGATCGACAGCACGTGCTTGCGCCCGGTGCGCAGGCCGACGGCCGCGTCGAGCTCTTCGAGGCTCAGCGGGGCTTTGGTTCCAGGCTCACCCATCGCGATCACCCCACCATGTCGCGCGCGGCGGCGCCGGGCGAGATCATCGGATAGGTGTTCTCTTCGCGCGTCACGCGGATGTCGGCGACGACGACCCCGGGCGTGGCGATCGCCGCGCGGATGTCCGCCACCAGCGAGCTCTTGTCGGTGAAGCGAAGCCCGGTGGCGCCATAGGCCTCGGCGAGCTTCACGAAGTCGGGATGCTCGCCCATGTCGACATGGCTGTAGCGGCGATCCCAGAACAACTCCTGCCACTGGCGCACCATGCCCAGATAGCCGTTGTTCATGATGAACACCTTGACGGCGATCTCCTCCTGCACGCACGTCGCGAGCTCCTGGGCGTTCATCTGAATCGAGCCATCGCCCGCGATCACACAGACCGTGTCGTCGGGCGTGCCAACCTTCGCGCCCATCGCCGCCGGCAGCCCGAAGCCCATCGTGCCGAGGCCACCGGAGTTGATCCACTGACGCGGACGCGTGAAGTGGTAGTACTGCGCGGCCCACATCTGGTGCTGCCCGACGTCTGAGACGATCACCGCTGTGCCGCCCGTCGCCTCATAGAGCGCTTGGATCAGGTACTGCGGCTTGATCTCCGCGTCGGAGCTGTCCTCGTAGCGCAACGGATGCGCCGCCTTCCAGGCGTCGATCGTGGTCCACCAGTCGCGCAGTCGTCCCGGGTCCGGCTCGAGGGCGCGGTATTCGGCGAGCAGCCTTGGCAGGATGTTTCGGGCGTCGCCGACGATCGGGATGTGCGCGGGAACGTTCTTCGAGATTTCCGCCGGGTCGATGTCGATGTGGATGAACTTGGCGTGCGGCGCGAACTCCGCCAGCTTGCCGGTGATGCGATCGTCGAAGCGGGCGCCCACTGCGCAGATCAGGTCCGCCTCGTCCATCGCGTAGTTCGCTGTGCGGGTGCCGTGCATACCCAGCATCCCGAGCCACTGCTCGTGGGTGCCGGGGAAGCCGCCGAGGCCCATCAGCGTGCAGGTGACCGGGAAACGGTCGCTGGTCGCGAACTCGACCAGCTCGGCCGAGGCGCCAGCGGTGATCACGCCCCCGCCGGCGTAGATCACGGGCCGCCGGGCGCTGGCGAGAGCGTTGGCGGCCTGGCGGATCTGCTTCTGGTTGCCCTCGATCGTCGGCTGGTAACCCGGCAGCGAGACTTCGACCACGGGCTCATAGGGAATCTCGGCCCGCGAGAGGTCCTGCGGGATGTCGACCACAACCGGTCCGGGGCGCCCCGTGCGCGCGATGTGGAAGGCCTCGTGGATCACCTGCGGGATCTCCAGCGGGTGCTGGATCATGAACGAGTGCTTGACGATCGGGAGGGTGATCCCAAGCGTGTCGGCCTCCTGGAACCCGTCGGTGCCGAGCAGCTCGGTGCGCACCTGGCCGGTGATGAAGACGACCGGCACGGAGTCCATCATCGCGTCGGCGATCGGGGTCACGAGGTTGGTCGCCCCGGGCCCCGAGGTTGCGAGCGCCACACCGACCTTGCCGGTCGCCTTGGCGTAGCCCTCGGCGGCGTGGCCGCCACCGGCCTCGTGGCGCACCAGCACATGGCGGATGCCGGCGTCATAGAACGCGTCGTAGGTGGGCAGGTTGGAGCCACCGGGGAGGCCGAATACGACATCGACGCCCTCGGCTTTAAGGCACTCCATCACGGCATCGACTGCACGCATCGCGCTGACCTCCTTTCGGCTGGGCTGGGGAACGCTGAAATGGGCCGCAGAACGCGCGCCCGACGCTCAGGATAGCGTGCCGGCGGCGCCCAACCAGCCACTGCAAGCAAGCCGCCGCGGGTGCCACCGGCGCCCGCCGCGCGCTGCTGCGCACGCCGAGCCGTCCGGCGCTCAGAGGTGGGCGCGGACGCGAATCGACGGATCGGGCTCGATCAGTTCAGATTCGTGCGGGTAATCGAGGTCGGTGCCGCAGTGCATGCACATGGCGTCGTAGTGGCGCACGGCGCGGTTGCAGCCCGGGCAGATCCGCAGCGCCTCCTCGGTCTCGCGGCGGTAGAGCGCTGCAGCCAGCGGCCCCAGCAACGGGATCAGGCCGGAGATCACGAACCAAACGAAAAGCGAGCTGCCCTTGCGCATGCCGATGTATCCACCGGCGAGCGCCGAGATCAGACAGACAACGACGTAGAGCTCTCCGCCGTTGAGGGTCAGAATAGGACGCGAATCGCCCAGACCGCGCCGATGATCGCGACGACCACCGCGATGATCGTCGCGACCACGACGACGACGTGGAACAGGAGGTGCAGCAGAAGCCACGCGCAGACGAGGAGTACCAACGCGGCAAGCGCGTGGCGCCCGAACGACTGCATGCGACTCCGGGGCTCGGTGTGTTCTTCGTTCATACGGAAGAGCTTACGCTCCACCGCGATGCTACCGCGGAGGAGCGCCCACTCACCGGCGGCGCTACTGCTGTGGCGCGGGACGGAACGGACGCTGCTCGGGACGCGTGGGCGAGGAGGGTGCCAGGCGAGCAAGGCTGTAGCGCCGCAGGACGACCGGCGCCTTGACCATCGTGGACGCCTCATCCACCTGCGGGAGGAGCAGGAATCTGGATCGGGCGTTGGGTGTGTTCATGGACGGTATGTTCGAACAGCAGCCCGCTCGCGTCGTTGGACCGCTGGCCAAGATCCCACATGCCGGCTTCTCCGCTTTGTCGCCGCCTTTTGCCTGCTCGCAGGCACCCCGGCAGGCCGCGCACCCGCTAAGGCGCCTGACCCTCGATCGCCTCGAGACCCAGCGCGTCGCGAATCAGGCGCGTCACCTCGGCACCATCCGCGCGTCCCCGTGTCTCGCGCATGATCGGCCCGACCAGCGCGCCGATCGCCTTCGGGTTGCCGGCCCGCACCTTTTCGGCGGCCGCCGGGTCTTCGGCGATCACGCGCGCCACGATCGCGGCGAGGCCGGTGTCGTCGTCGAGTGCGCCAAGGCCGCGCTCGGCCGCGACCGTCTCGGGGTCGCCTCCCTGCGCCACCAGCACATCGAGCACCTCGCGCGCAGCCGTCCCGCTCAGGCTGTGCCCGGACACCATCGCCACGAGCGCCGACAGCGCCGCCGGCGTGACCAGGCTCGCCGCCGGGTCCGCGTCGGCGGTTCGCGCGACCAGCTCCCCCCCAACCCAGTTTGCCAGCGCCACCGGATCGGCGCCGCCGCAGGCGAGCGCGCGCTCGTAGAAGTCGCCCAGCTCGACCCGGAAAGCGAGCTGATGCGCGCGCTCGGCGCCGAGGCCCAGGTCGCGCTCAAGGCGTTCCGCGCGGGCGGCCGGCAATTCGGGCATCGCCGCGCGTGCCGCTTCGAGCATGGCGTCTGTCGTCGCGATCGGCACGAGGTCCGGCTCGGGGAAGTAACGGTAGTCCTGCGCCTCCTCCTTCGAGCGAAGTGAGGTGATCGCGCCGGAGCCGGGATCGAAGTGGAGCGTCTCCTGGACGACCTCCGCCCCGGCCTCGATGATCGCTCGCTGGCGCTCGATCTCCGCCGCGACGCCCCGCTCGAGGAAGCGAAACGAGTTCATGTTCTTCAGCTCGGTCTTGGTCCCGAGCGCGGTGCTCCCGCGTGGGCGCAGCGACACGTTCGCGTCGGCCCGCAGCGAGCCCTCGTCCATGTTGACGTCGCTGACACCCAGCGCGCGCAGCGTCGCACGCAGCAGTTCGAGCCACTCGCGAGCCTGGGCCGGTGAGTGCAGGTCGGGCTCGGTGACGATTTCGACGAGCGGCGTCCCGCCGCGATTGAAGTCGACGACCGACAGCTGCGAACCGTGGATGCGGCCGCTTGAACCTATGTGGATCAGCTTGGCCGCGTCCTCCTCGAGATGCACGCGGTGGATCCGCACACCGGCCAGCGAGCCTCCGCGGCACAGCGGCTCGTCGTACTGAGAGATCTGGTACCCCTTCGGCAGATCGGGGTAGAAGTAGTTCTTGCGATGGAAGATCGAGCGCGGCGCGAGCTCGCAGCCGAGCGCCAGCCCGATCATCAGGCCGAAGTGGATGGCCCGCGCGTTGACGACCGGCAGCGCGCCCGGCAGACCGATGCAGACCGGGCACGTGCGCGTGTTGGGCGGCTCACCGAAGCCCAGCTCGCAGCCGCAGAACATCTTTGTCGCGGTCGCCAGCTGGACGTGGATCTCCAGGCCGATGACCGGCTCGAGCTCGACGCTCATCGCGGCCGCCCGAGCGCCCTAGGCATCATCGGGCACGCTTCCATCGAACGCGAGCGCCTGCTCCAGCGCGAAGGCCGCCCCGAGCAGCACATTCTCGCTGAATGCGGGCCCGGCGAGCTGGAAGCCGACCGGCAAGGCGCGGCCGCCGCCGGGCGGCTCGGCGAGCCCGCAGGGGATCGAGATGGCCGGAATCCCTGCGAGCGACATCGGCACGGTGCAGAAGTCGTTGAGGTACATCGCCAGGGGGTCGGACGTCTTTGCGCCAAGCTCAAACGCGACTCCCGGCGCCGTCGGGGTGGCGATGAAGTCGAAGCGCTCGAAGCCGGCCGAGAAGTCCTCGGCGATCTTCGTTCGCACACGCTGAGCGCGGCCGTAGTAGGCGTCGTAGTAGCCGCTCGAGAGCGCGTAGGTCCCGAGCATGATCCTCCGCTTCACCTCGGCGCCGAAGCCGTCGTGACGGGTCCGCGTGTACATGCCGATCAGATCGTCGGCGTCGCTGGAGCGGTAGCCGTAGCGCACCCCGTCGAAGCGGGCGAGGTTCGACGACGCCTCGGCCGGCGCCAGCACGTAATAGGCCGCGAGCGCGTGCGGGGCATGCGGGAGGGCACACGGCTCCACACTCGCGCCGAGCGTGCGCGCGAGCTCGAGAGTCGCCTCGAACGCCTCCAGCACCCCCGGCTCGATGCCCTCGCCGGACAGCTCTGCCGGCACGCCGATGCGCACGCCGGCGAGATCGGCACGCACCGGCAACTCGATGGCGCCGGGGAAGTCCAGCGACGTCGAGTCGCGCGGGTCGCGCGCGCCCACCATCTTTGAGTACAGCAGCGCCGCGTCGGTGACGTCGCGCGTCAGCGGACCGGCCTGGTCAAGCGAGGAGGCGAAGGCGATCATGCCGTAGCGCGAGACAGCCCCGTAGGTCGGCTTCAGGCCGACGATGCCGCACAGGGCGGCGGGCTGGCGGATCGAGCCGCCGGTGTCGGTGCCGAGCGCCCACGGCGCGAGCCGCGCGGCGACCGCTGCCGCACTCCCACCGGAGGAGCCGCCGGGCACGCGGCCGCGGTCCCACGGGTTGTGCACGGGCCCGAACGCGGAGTTCTCGGTCGAGGAGCCCATCGCGAACTCGTCCTGATTGGTCTTGCCGAGCAGCGGCGCCCCCTGCGCCGCAAGCCGCTCGACCACCGTCGCGGTGTAGGGCGGGCGGTAGCCCTCGAGGATCCGTGAGCCCGACTGGCTGGGCACGCCCTCGGTGCAGAACAGGTCCTTGACCGCGAGCGGCACGCCACCGAGCGGCCCTTCGACCGCGGGCGGCACGGCCTCGGCCACCCAAACGAAGGCGTTCAGCTGATCTGCGGCCGCCCGCGCCCGGTAGGTCTCGAACAGCTCCCGCGCGTCAAGCTCGCCCGACGCCACGGCCTTGGCGGCGCCCGCGGCCGAGAGTGAGAGGATCTCGCTCATGCCTGCGGGCTCGGGACAGCGAACCCGTCGTCGGCGACGGCCGGCGCGCTCGCCAGCACGAGGTCCCGGGCCAGCGAGGGCTGGGGCACATCCGCCCGCAGCGCGTTCTCGACCGCGACGACGTGCGATGTCGGCTCGACGGCGTCGAGGTCGAGCTGCTCGATCGTCGCGATGTGGTCGAGGACACCCGCGAGTTCGACCGCCATCCGGTCCACCTCCTCGTCGCTGAGCGCCAGACGCGCAAGACGTGCGACGTGGCGGACCTCCTCGCGCTCGATCATCGCGACACCGGCACGCCCCAGAAGGGACGCTCGTCGTGCAGCGAGAGGCACGCCGCCACGAGCACGCCTACCGCGCCCGCCAGTCCGAGCCACAGCCCATAGCAGCGCCCGCTCGCAGCGCCCGGCGGGGCGGCGGCGAAGACCACGACAAGCACGCTCGTCGCCAGCCCGACCGCAATCGTGCACACGGCGAGCGCAAGCGGCAGCGCGGGCGAGCGCTGCGTCACAGTCACCGCGGCCAGCGCCACGCTCGCCACAGCCTCAAGCGCTGCAGGGACCGCGGCTATCGTCAGTGCCTGCCAGGCATTCTCACGCCCGCCGGCCTCGTCGAACCACGGCGCAAACAGCGCCACGACGAGCAGCACGGCGCCGGCGAGCGCGAGCGCGTCGGCCGGGCGGAGCCTGCGAAGATCGACCCTCACGGCGCGAAAGCCTATCCCCCGCGTGCGCGTCGATCACAGCTGCGCGCCCGCGGCCGTCTCGGCGCCGCGTTCGAGACGCCCCGCGGCATTCGCGCCGGCGGCCGTCTCGGCGCCGCGTTCGAGGCGCCCCGCGGCATTCGCGCCCACGTACTGCGGGCGACGCGGGCGCAGCAGCAGCACGGCGACGAGCATGCCCGCGGCCACGCAGCCGGCGGCAACCACGAACGCCAGGTGATAGCCGGCCGTGAGTGCGCCGGCGAGCGAGCTGCCGCTAGCCGTCAGCGCCTTGGTGTGGTCTGTCGAGATCGTGCCGAGAACCGCCACGCCGATTGCTCCGGCGACCTGCATCGAGACGTTGACGATGCCGGAGGCCAGCCCGGCATCCGCGGGTGGCACATCGGACATCGCGATCGTCAGCAGCGGCACCGACGCGGTACCCATGCCGGCGCCGAGCAGCAGGAAGGCCAGGAAGAGGGTCGGGAAGTAGCCGGCGTGCACACCCGCGCTCGCCAGCAGCAGGAGCCCGGCCATGACCATTGCCATCGCCGGCATCAGCGTGCGCCAGGGACCGAAACGACCGACCAGGCGTGCCGTGATACCGGACGAGAAGAACGCGACGACGAGGGTCATCGGCAGGAACGCGACCCCTGTGTGCAGCGCGCTGTAGCCGAGCACATGCTCGAGATAGAGCGTGCCGAGGAAGAGGCAGCCGTACATCCCGGTGAAGAGGAAGCCGCGCACCAGACTGGAGCTGATCAGCCCCCTGACGCGCAGGATGCGCAGCGGCATGATCGGCTTGGAAATCCGGGCCTCGACCGCGAAGAACGCAGCGATCAGCGCCAGCGCAACGGCGGCGACCACGAGTGTGCGGCTCGAGCCCCAGCCGTAGTCGCTGGACTTCACGACTGCATAGACGCCGAGCATCAATCCCGCCGTGATCAGCAGGGAGCCGAGCACGTCGACGCCTTCGCGCACGCCCAGGCCCTCGTTCTCCTCGACCAGCAGGACCCCGAGGATCAGCGCGATCGCGCCGATTGGCAGGTTGATGAAGAAGATCCAGTGCCAGTTCAGAGCCTGCGTCAGCACGCCCCCTGCCAGGAGACCGATCGAGCCGCCACCGACCGCCACGAAGATGTAGACGCTCATCGCCCGCGCGCGTTCGCGCGGATCGGTGAACTCGGTGGCGATGATCGCCAGGATCACCGACGTCGAGAAGGCACCCGACATGCCCTGCACGAAGCGGGCGGCGATCAGCAGGCCCTGGCTGTCGGCGAGTCCGCATACAGCCGACGCCAGCGTGAACACGGCGAGGCCGCCGAGGAAGACCTTCTTGCGGCCGATCAGGTCGCCGAGGCGCCCGGACATCAGCAGGAAGCCGGCGAAGGCCACGAGGTAGGCGTCGATCACCCAAGCCAGCCCGGCCTGCGTGAAGTGAAGATCGTGCTGGATCTTTGGCAGCGCGACGTTGACGACGGTCGCGTCGAGAGCGTTCATGAGCATCGCCAGACAGACGACGATCAACGCGAGCCAGCGGCGGCGATCGTCGCTGGCTGCTTGGCTGCGCGGGTCCATCCGGGTCGTCACTGTAGCATTGATCACCCTTGTGGCATCGAGCACTTGCTGCTAGCGTGCGGCACGATGTACAGCCCGGATCACCCAAGCTCGGTCGTGCTGCTCGCCCGCTTGGCGAAGCTGGCGAACCGCCGCAGCGCCGAGGGGCCGCTCGGCATGCGCCTGCGGTATTTCGTCGCCCTCAGCTACGTCCGCGACCATCCCGAGGTCCCCCAGCAGCAGATCTCAGACACGCTGTGCATCGACCCCAACAACGTCGTCCTGCTGCTCAACGCGCTCGAGGCCGACGGACTGGTGCACCGCCGCCGCGACCCTGCCGACCGTCGCCGCCATCTGGTCGAGCTGACAGCCGCAGGCGCACGTGCCCTGGGACGCGCCGAGCGGGCCCAGGCGATGATCGAGGACGAGATCCTCGCGCCGCTGAGCGCGCGCGAGCGCGGGACGCTGCACGAACTCCTCTCGCGCGTTCTCGCGAACGCTGATCAGCCCGCCGTGGACGCTCAGCGCACCGCCATAGCCGCGGCTTGAGCCAAGCGCGGGCCGCGCGTGTCGCGCGACCGGCTGGAGCTCCTCACCGCGACGCCCTCCCGCCCGCGGTCAGCCCAGCGCAATCTCCCCAGCCGCCGCCCTCGCGGCGAGCACGGTGTTTCTCAGCAGACAGGCGATCGTCATCGGTCCCACACCGCCCGGCACGGGCGTGATCGCGCCGGCGCGCTCGCGCACCGCGTCGAAGTCGACGTCGCCGACCAGCCCGCCCTCGAGCCGGTTGACGCCCACGTCGATCACCGTCGCGCCGGGCTTGACCCAGTCGGCCGTCACCATCTTCGCCCGCCCGACGGCGGCGATCAGAACATCCGCCCGGGCGCAGACCGCCGCCAGATCGCGGGTACGCGAATGGCACATCGTGACGGTGGCGTTGGCCGCCAGGAGCAGCTGGGCCATCGGCTTGCCGAACAGGTTGGACCGCCCCACGACAACCGCCTCGGCGCCCTCGAGCGCAATTCCCGCGCTGTCGAGCAGCACCATCACGCCGCTCGGCGTACACGGCCGCAGGCCCGGTCTCCCGAGCGCCAGGAGTCCCGCGGAGAGCGCCGTCAATCCGTCGACGTCCTTGGCGACGTCCACGAGGCCGGGCAGCTTGACGCCGTCGAGTTGGCCCGGCAGCGGTAGCTGGATCAGCACGCCGCTGACATCCGGGTCGGCGTTGAGCCGCTCGATCAGCGCGACAAGCTCGGCCTCGCTGGTGTCCGCCGCCAGGCGGTGGTCGAACGACGCGATCCCGATCGCCTCACTCTGGCGATGCTTCATCCCCACGTACACGATGCTCCCCGGGTCCTCGCCGACGAGCACGGTCGCAAGCCCGGGCGGGCGCCCGTGGCGTTCGGTGAAGGCCGCCACCTCGCCAGCCAGCTCACCGCGCAGCGTCTCAGCCACAGCCCGCCCGTCGATCAGCCGCGCGGTCATCTGCGCGTCACGGGCGCGAACTCGGCGATCAGCCGGCGTTCGGACCCGTCGGCTGCGAAGCGAACGATGACGATGCCGTCGCGCTCGAGACCGGTGACGACCCCCTCGCCGAACGACGCGTGCACCACGTCCTCGCCGACCCGGTAGGAGGGCGCGGGCGAGCGCCCTGCCGCACTCGAGCTGGCTGCCGACGACGAAGCCGCCCAGATTCCCGGACCGCCCTGCGCGCCGGCGCCTCGCGAAGCGCCGATGCGCCCGGCACCTGAGCCGAAAACGTCGTCGCTTGCGTCTGTCAGAGCCGGCGGGATCTCGTCCAGGAAGCGGCTGCGCAGGCCGAAGCTCTCGGCGCCGAAAAGTGTGCGGCGGCGCGCGTAGGTGAGCGTCAGCTCGCGCATCGCCCGCGTGATGCCGACGTAGCAGAGCCGGCGCTCCTCCTCGAGCGAGCCTTCGTCCAGCGAGCGCGAATGGGGGAAAACCCCCTCTTCGCAGCCGATGATGAAGACGATCGGGTACTCGAGGCCCTTCGCGTTGTGCAGCGTCATCAGCGTGACGAGCCCCCGGTCGTCGCGCCGTTCGTCGGCGTCGCTCACCAGAGCGATCTGGCTGAGGAAGGCGTCGAGCCCCTCGAGGCCCTCCTCCCCTTCGCCGCGCGGCACGCTCGGGCCGGCCGCTTCGAACTCCCGCGCGACGCCCACGAGCTCCTCCAGGTTCTCGATCCGCCCCTGTGCCTCGAAGGTTCGCTCGGCCTCCAGCGCCTCCACGTAGCCGCTGCGCGCGAGCACCGCTTCGAGCAGCTCGCCGACCGGCGCGCCGCCTCTCGCGAGCTCGCGCAACTCGACCATCGTGCCCATGAAACGTGCGATCGCGCTGATCGCGGCGCGGCCGAGCCCGGGCACGATGTCCGGCGCGCTCGCGACGTCCCAAACAGGCTCGCCCAGGGTCGCGGCGTGGGCGATGACGCGCGAGAGCGACGTCTGCCCGATCCCGCGGCGCGGGCTGTTCGCGACGCGCGTGAAGCTGATCTGATCCGAGGGGTTGGCCAGCAGCGAGAGATAGGCGATGGCGTCCTTGATCTCGGCGCGCTCATAGAACTTCGTTCCCCCGACCACCTGGTAGGGGACCTCGGCTCGCACGAGCGCGTCCTCGAGCACCCGCGACTGCGCGTTGGTGCGGTAGAAGACGGCGACCTCCGCACGCGACACCCCGTCCGCCACGAAACCCTCGATCGCGCCAAGGACGTAGCGGGCCTCGGCGTGCTCGTCGGCGAGCATCCGCAGCTTGATCGGGTCGCCCTCGCCGAGCTCTGTCCAGAGGTCCTTCCCGACCTGGCCGCGGTTGTTGGCGATCACGGCGTTGGCCGCCGACAGGATCGTCTGTGTCGAGCGGTAGTTCTGCTCGAGCTTGACGATGTGGGCGTCCGGGAAGTCCTGGCCGAAGTCGAGGATGTTGCGGATGTCGGCGCCACGGAAGCCGTAGATCGACTGCGCGTCGTCGCCGACCACGGCGAGGTTGCGCCGCTCGCCGCTGAGCAGCGTCAGCCAGCGGTACTGCGCGTGGTTGGTGTCCTGGTACTCGTCGACGAGCACGTGGCGGAACGCCTGCTGATAACGCTCGCGCACCTCCGCGAACAGCTCGAGCACGTTGACCGCACGGCCCAGCAGGTCGTCGAAGTCCATCGCGTTGTAGCGCAGCAGCTCGCGCTCGTAGAGCTCGAAGGCGTCGGCGACGGTCTGCTCGAAGTAGGAGCCCACCATCGAGCGGTACTCCGCCGCGTCGCGCAGGCGGTTCTTGGCGTCCGATATCTGGCCGAGCACAGCCGCCGGGGGAAAGCGCTTCGGGTCGGCGCCGACACGCTCGAGGCACTGCTTGATCAGCCGCCTGGTGTCGGCCTGGTCATAGATCGTGAACTGGCGCGTGTAGCCCAGCCGAGGCGCCTCGACGCGAAGGATCCGCGCGCATGCGGCGTGGAAGGTCATCACCCACATTCCGCGCGTGCTGCGGCCCAGCAGCAGCTCCACCCGGTCACGCATCTCGGCAGCGGCTTTGTTGGTGAAGGTGATCGCGAGCAGCTCGTCGGGGCGGGCCTCTCCCGTATGGACGAGGTAGGCGATCCGGTGTGTCAGCACGCGTGTCTTGCCGCTCCCGGCGCCGGCGAGGATCAGCAGTGGGCCGTCGCCATGCGTCACGGCCTCGCGCTGGGGTGCGTTCAGACCCTCCAGCAGGGCATCGATGCGTTGTTCGGCGACGCTTTGATCGGACACTTCTTCAGCATAGATGCGGCGGCGGCTAGGCTCTGCGGGAGATGGCTGCCACCGCTCCGCGATCGCTGGGCGACACGGCGCTGTGCGAGGTCGTGCGCGCGCACTGCGCCGCAATCGCCGGCGCGGCGGTCTCTGTGAAAATCGACCTCGCGGCGCTTGAGGCGCTCGCAGGTGAGCCGGCGGCGACGCTCGACGCAGGCCTCCACCACCTGGACGGCTCCGCCGAGGAGGTGGCGCGCTACCTGCTGACGCTCGACTCGATCAACTTCGGCTCAGGCTGGTTTCCGACCTTGCGCAAGCTGCCCGGCTGCTCCGGCTACGCGACGGTGGCGAGCCGGCTGAGCGACCGCTTTCGCGCCGAGGGGCCGTGGAGCAACCGCGAGCTGTGCTCGCTGGACGCTGAAACGGTCGCCCACACGCTCGGGCAGGCCGCCGACCATGAGCTGATGGCGCTCTACGCCCAGGCGCTGCGAGCGCTCGGCGCCTGGCTCGGCGAGCGCAGCGTGCTCGAACTCATCGGCGAGAGCGGCGGATCGGCGCAGGCGCTCGCGACGCAGCTCGCCCGCGCGATGGCGATGTTCGACGACCGCGGGTTCTACAAGCGCGCCCAGATCGTGCCTGCGAATCTCGCGCTCGCCGGGGTTGCGAGCTTCACGGATCTCGATCGTCTCACGATCTTCGCCGACAACGTCGTGCCACATGTGCTGCGCTGCGAAGGGGTGCTCGTTTACGACCCATGGCTCGCATCCCACATCGACTCCGGCCGCCTGCTGCCCATGGGACCGGCGGAACGTGAGATCCGGGCCTGCGCCGTGCACGCCTGCGAGCTGCTCAGCGCCCGCTTCGGCGTCAGCGCCCGCGTGCTCGACAACTGGCTTTGGAACCGCGGCCAGGCGCCCGAGTTCAAGGCACTTCCCCGCCATCGCTGCCGCTGCGTCTTCTACTGACGCTGCCGGCACGCTCCCCTCGACGCCGCCGCTCGATCCCGCGCGGCGAGCCCTCGCCGGGTGCGCGCGGCCGCCTCAGCCGCCGGCCGGGTTGCGTCCGCGGACGGGGCGCAACGCGTGTACGTTCTCGGCCTCCGCGGGCGGCGCCGTCCCGCCGAGTTCGGTGACCATGCGCTCGAGCTCCGCGACCCGCGTAGAAAGCGTGCGCATGGCATCGGCGACCGGGTCGGGCAGATGGATCCAATCGGTGTCGGGGCCCTCGACGCGGCGTCCGTCGATCCGCACCGGGTGGCCGGGAACGCCGACCACCGTGGAGTTCGGCGGAACGTCTCGCACCACGACGCTGTTGGCGCCGATCTTCGCTCCGTGGCCGATCTCGATCGGCCCGAGCAGCTTGGCGCCGGACCCGATCGTGACGTTGTCCTGCACGGTCGGATGGCGCTTCCCTGTCTCGAAGCCGGTTCCGCCCAGCGTCACGCCCTGGTAGAGCGTCACGCCGTCGCCGATGACGGCCGTCTCGCCGACCACGACGCCCGCACCATGATCGATGAACAGACCCTCTCCGACATGCGCCGCGTGATGAATCTCGATCCCGGTCAGCACGCGAGCGAGGTAGGCGATCACGCGAGGCAGCACCGGGATTCCCGCGCCGTGCAGCGCCGACGCGATGCGGTGCGCGAGCAGTGCCTGGACTCCCGGCCAGGTGGCCAGCAGCTCAAGCGGCCCGACACCCGCCGCGGAGGGGTCGCGTTCGCGCGCTGCGTCGAGGTCCCGGCGCACTTCGCGCGCCACGCGCGTAAGCGAGTAGAGCCCGGCCATAGCCGCTACAGCGTAGCGAGCCGCCCCGGCGGGTCGCGCGACCGCGCCGCGCCGGCCTCGCCGGCGGCTCGGTCAGGGTCACGGCCACGCCGGTTCCCCGACCCCTACAGGGATCGCCTCCTACTGGGCAGAGAAGAACGGCGTCGACATGTACCGCTCGCCGGAATCGGGGAGAATCACGACAATCCGCTTGCCGGCGAACTCCCCTCGCGCCGCCAGCTCGAGTGCGCCCGCGAGTGCGGCACCACATGAGATGCCGGCGAGCAAGCCCTCCTCCCGGGCGGCTCGACGCGCCATCTCGATCGCGCGCTCGTCGGTGACGGCGATCACCTCGTCAATGAGCTCGCGGTTGAGCACGGACGGAACGAAGCCGGCGCCGATGCCCTGGATTCGGTGCGGGCCTGGCGGCCGCCCGCTCAGCACGGCGGAGGCGGCGGGCTCCACCGCGACGATCCGGCAGCGGGGGTTGCGCGCGCGCAGCACCTCGCCCACGCCCGTGATCGTCCCGCCGGTTCCAACGCCGGCAACGAACGCGTCAACGCGGCCGTCGAGCGCCTCGACGATCTCGGGGCCCGTGGTGCGGCGGTGGACCTCCGGGTTGGCCGGGTTCGAGAACTGGTCCGGCAGGAATACATCCGGTTGGCTCGCCAGCTCGCGCGCCGCCGCGACCGCCTCGCCCATGCCGCCCATCGACTCGATGATCTCCACTCGCGCGCCGTATTGGCGCAGGAGCGCCGTGCGTTCGCGGCTCATGCCCTGCGGCAGGGTCAGCACCAGCTCGTAGCCGCGTGCTGCGCAGACCAGTGCCAGCGCGATGCCGGTGTTGCCGCTGGTAGCCTCCACGATCGTCGTGCGCCCGGGCTCGATCTTTCCCGCTCGCTCGGCCGCGTCGATCATCGCCAAGCCGATCCGGTCCTTCACGCTCCCACCCGGGTTTCCCGCCTCGAGCTTGCCGTAGAGCTCGACCGACGCGGCGAGCCGGCTCAGACGCACGAGGCGCGTGCCACCGATGCATTCCGTAATGTCGGCCGGGATTCGCCCCATTCGCACGCAATCTATCGCCGCCGCTGCTGCGAGCACTCAGTGGACAGGCTGCGCGGACTCCGCGATCGCGAACATCTGGGCGTTGGTCAGGCTGTCGAAGATCGTGTTGCTGACCCAGTAGAGGGCGTCGCCGACGATCCAGCCCACGTCCTGCACGTGTCTGCCGGTGTTCACGTAGAGGTAGCGCCGCCCGTAGCGCTCGACGGTGTCCGCATGCGCGAACAGAGGCGGATCGGTCCAGTTCATCCCCTCGATCCCGTAGTAGGCACCCACCGCTCCGGTTGACCAGTCGATCCGGTAGCCGCTGTGGGGGTGGCCCTGGGGGTCCTTGAGCGTGTAATTCGAGAACGGCTCGAACGGGTCGGGCGAGGCGGAGGCGAGCGTGAGCGCGGGCACATAGACCGGGAAGGGCACGTTCACACCGAGCGTCAGCGCGCTCGCGATGGTGCTCGGCGGCGTCGCCGTGAGCGCCGGCGCGCTCGGCGTCACCGGCGCGCCGGCGGAACCGGCGCTCCCGCCGTGATGGGTGCTCGCGTGCCTGTGTACGGCGACCGAATGGATCACCGGCGCCGCCACGCTCGGCGCCAGGAACTGCTGCGCGACGGCCCGTATCTGCGCCGGGCTGGCGGTCTGGTCGTCCTGCCCGTCGACGTTGAGCGCGACATCCGGGAACGCGACCTGGCTGACGGGCCCGTTGACCGAGCCGACGACCGTCTCGAGCAGCCCGGCGACGGTGCTCGCACCGCGAATGTTCGAGGTGACCGACTTCGAGAGCACGTTGATGATGGCGCCGGCGTGCCCGAGCAGGCCGCTCAGCCCGAGTTGCTCCTTGGCGTCTCGCAGGAACTCCTGCTCACGAGCGTCGCGGGCGAAGGTCGTGTCGTCGTGGCGGTAGCGCACGTAGTCCAGGGCGTGCTGGCCGCAGAGCTCCTGGTAGCCGGGGCGCACGTTGATCGACGCATAGTCGTCGTACACCGACTCTGCGGGCGTGTTCAGATAGAGATGGTCGACGTCCACATAGACACAGCCGAGCTGGTCGACGACCTCGTCGAAGGTCAGGAAGTTCAGATCCACGACGTAGTTGATCGGAATGTGCAGGAGGGCCTTGACGACGTGCAGCGACAGGTTCGGGCCGCCGAGCGTGTAGGCGTAGTTGATCTTGCTGGCGTAGCTCGCGCCGTGGTAGGAGAACTGAACGTAGAAGTCGCGCGGGATCGAGAGCTCGGACCACAGACCCGTGTGCGGGTCCAGGTGCACGAGCAGGATGGTGTCGCTGTGCGGCGGGTTGGAGGCGTCCGCGGCGCCCTTGGAGCGCCCGTCGGAGCCGAGGATCAGGAAGGTCGTCGGCGCATCCCCGGACGCGGGCGTGAGGTCGGGCGAGCGGATCAGTCCCCCCTTCGCCAGGGCGTCGGCGATCGAGCTGACGCCCTCGAAGGCCGCGGTCGAGATCGCGGCAGTCGTCAGCAGCGCGATCAGCGCGCCGCCACCGAGGAAACGGCGCAGCGAATGACCACCGGGACGCACGGGCCCGTCCTCGCCAGACGCAGGCACCCGAGGTATTTCAGCATGTCGAGAGGCGGCCCTTCACGGCCCGTGCCCCGTGGAGGTGCGGGCAGCGCCCCAGGCGCCGGTGCGTTAGGTTGCACGCCGGTCCTGGCGGCTGCCAATCGGCGCGGCCGGGCGCTCACCCACCCAAGAGGAGACGCCATGCTCACGCACCGCGGCAGCGCCACGATTCAACTCTCGCGTCGCGCGCTTGCGAGCGCCCTGCTCGCCGCGACGGTACTCGGCGTCGGGATCGGCGAGGCCGCGGCGCCGCTTGCGTCCTCGCAGGCTCAGGTTGCGAAGGTCGCGGCGGCACCCGCCGCGTGCGCCAGCTTCGCGACCAACGTCGGCACCGCGTTCGAGATCCTCGGGTCGATCCTCGAGGATGCGTCCAAGTACCCGGCTCTCGTTCCCAAGGCCGAACAGGCCGGTGCGGCGAAGAGCGCCGCCGAAATCACGGCGATCACGACGAAGCTCAAGTCCGTCAACGCCGCGGTCGAGAAGCAGGCCAGCCGCTTCGCCGCCCTCAAGGGACCCATCCTGAGCGAGGAGACCAGCTGCCTGCGCTGAGCGTGCGCGTCAGCGCCCGCCGACCGCGCTCGGCAACTGCCGCGCGACTCGAGGCGGGCCCGGGTCGCGCTTGAGGTAGAGCTCGAGGGCGGCGGGCGTGAGCGGGCGCGCGAACAGGTAGCCCTGGGCGAAATCGCAACCCTCCAGCTGCAGCTGGGCAAGCTGGGTGTAGGCCTCGACGCCCTCCGCAAGGGTTCGCAGACCGAGCGTCTTGCCGAGCTGGATGAGCGTGTGAGCGAGCGCGTTCGCTTCCCCCGAGCGCGCGAGCCCCGTGATGAAGCTGCGGTCGAGCTTGAGCGAATCGATCGGGAACTGCCGCAGGTATCCGAGCGAGCTGTAACCGGTGCCGAAGTCGTCCACGGCAATGTGAACGCCGAGCGTCTTGAGCGCCACGAGCAGTTCCTCGGTCACGGCCGGGCGCGTCATCAACGCCGTCTCGGTTATCTCGAGCGTTAGCCACTGCGCGTCAAGGCCGCTTTCCGCGAGCACGCTGCGCACCTCATCCACGAATTCGGGGCGCTCGAACTGGCGGGCGGAGACGTTCACCGAGACGCCCAGCGAGTGGCCGTTGCGGTGCCACTGCGCGCACTGCGCGCAGGCCTGGGCCAGCACCCAGCGGCCAATCGGGATGATCAGGCCGCTGGCTTCGGCGATCGGGATGAAGACGTCCGGCGGAGTGTTGCCGCGCGTCGGATGCTGCCAGCGCAGAAGTGCTTCGGCGGCAGAAACACGCTGGGTGTCAAGCTCGACGATCGGCTGGTAGACGAGCGAGAACTGCCCCGCGTCGAGCGCTTCCGACAACCCCATCTCCAGCTCGGTGCGGTCCTGCGCTGCAACGTGCATCGACGACTCGAAGACGACGTAGCCGCCCTTCCCGAGCGCCTTGGCCTGGTACATGGCGAGGTCCGCATCGCGCAGCAGATCCTCGGCCGCGTTGGGCAGCCCGGTGGCGATGCCGATGCTGACGCTGACCGAGACGGATGTGCTTGCCGGTGGCGGCAGCTCGATCGGCAGCGCGATCACCGCCAGGATCCGGGTCGCGATCCCCGCCAGGCTGACACGGTCGAGCGGATCCACGAGCATCACGAACTCGTCGCCGCCGAGGCGTCCCACCGTGTCGCTGTCGCGCAGCACGCTTTGCAGTCGCTGCGCAACCTCCCGCAGCGCCACGTCCCCGACCTGATGGCCGAACATGTCGTTGATCTGCTTGAAGCCGTCGATGTCCATGAACAGCGCGCTGAGCGGGCTGTCGAATCGGCGTCCTCGGGCGAGCAGCTGCGTCGCGCGGTCGAGCACCAGCGTCCGGTTTGGCAAGCCGGTGAGCGGGTCGTGCACGGCGAGATACTCGAGCTCGTCGGTCTTCTCCGCCACGAGCTTCCAGGCCCGCTGGCGCGAGCGCACGAGCACGACGTAGAGCGCGAGGATCAGCAACGTCACGAGCGCACCGGAGCCGAGCACCACGAGGCCCTGCGCGCCGGCCGAGACGCTCCCCACCGTCCCGCTCGTGATCACGAACCAGCCTCCGCTGAGCGCGGTCCGCTCGCGGTAGCCGGGCGCGCCGCCGCTGGCGGCGTCCGGCCCCGCGGCTGCGATCAATTGGGGCCTGCCGCCGCCGTTGACGTGGTACAGCGACATCGAGAGCGACCGTTCGTGAGCCAGGACCGAGCTCAGCAGCGTTCCGGCATCGAAAGTTGCTGCGACGAATCCCGTCACCGCCGCCCTGCGCTGGGCGCTCGTCGCCAACGGCGCACCCTGGCGATAGACGGCAATGGCGATCCCGGCGAGCGAGATCTTCGCCAGGCCGCCGACCGGGACGACCATCGTCGAGCCGGTTGCGGCGGCCGCGCGCATCAGGGCCGGGAACGGCGATCGTCCTAGGACCGGCAACACCGGTGCGCAGTAGTCCAGGAGCACCGGGTACACCTTGGGCGCGAAGTCGCCGCCGACCGCGGCGCGCGTCAGGCAGTAGACCGCGCGGTTCCCGGCCGGCACGATCTTGAATTTGGCGCCGATCAGCGCCCGGAACGCCGGATCAGCCTCGGCCCTGCGCCGGTAGGCACCCAGCTGCGCGGCTGGGACGGGCTCGATCAGGGCGGCGGCGACGTCGTGGGTCAGCGGCGAACCGCCCTGTTCGAGCAGCGTGTACCAACGTTGAAAGCGCGTCTCCGAAGCACCCGGCTCCATCGTCGCGATCGCGCGCATCGCGCGCGTCAGGTTGTAGTTTGCGTCGAGCTGCGAGTCGACCGCACCGCTCAGGTACGCGGCCGTCGACGAGAAGGACTTCTTGTCCGCGCGCCGCAGGCTCGAGTGCCACTCGGCGGCCACGAATGCCGACGCGGCGAGCCCGAGGATCAGGATCGCCGCACCGATTACGGCCGCGCGTGTAGAACCCAGCCGGCGCCGGTTGTACCGGGTACGCGGTTCCGGGGGGCCGTGCGCCGAGCTTCGCGGCGCGTTCACCGTTCGCCGACTCCCATGACACGTTCAATATCGCCCGTCCGAGGGAACACCTTGAGCGCCCGCCGAGCATGGACCGCGTGAGGGCCCGGCGCAGCCTGGCTCGCGCGGCTACGCTGCGGGACGCTTGAAGATCTGCGTCGTCGCGATCGGCACGCCGGCAGTCTGGTAGCCCTGTGCGGGCGCCACGGCAGTGCGTTCCACGACGCTGCTCACGAGCTCCCAGCCGTCGCTTCCGAGCTCGTTCAGCAGCTCGAACCCGAGCATCGAGGCCTGCGTGCCGTCATAGGTCCGGGTCTCCGCCACGGCGGCTCCGGGACGGAAGATGTGAAACGAGGCCTCAAGGCGCCAGGCGTCAGAGACCTCGTCGGGCGGGGTGGCCGTCATCGCCCAGGACAGCGCGAGGTATTCCCAGCGGGTGCTCATCGCAGCAGCAGCAACAGATGGGCATGGGTCGGGTCTTCGTGTCGCTGTACGACCGGCTCCGGCTCGGGCAGAGCGGCCGGTGCGAGCGCCGGGGCTCCCGGCGCCGGTAGCGGCGCCTGCGCCTGCGCCGGCGCCGGCTGGTCGGTGAGCTGCGACTTGATCAGCCCGGCGGGATCCTGTCGTCCCTTCCAGGCGGCTCGGGCGATCCTCAATGTGGGTATCCACGACACGAGGGGCAGCCTAGCGCAAAGACCGCCGCGCGCCCGGCGCCGGGTCGCGAGCGCGGGCGCGGCGCCCGAGCGGCGCTGACCCTCAGATGTGGTACATGACGCCGCCCTCGCGCGCCTCGCGCTCGATCACCTCGGCGATCGTGGTGGCTGCGAGAACGGCTCGAGCTGCATCGGCGGCCTGGGCGAAGACGCCGGTGGCCCCCGCGCCGAGCGGGCCATCGAGCAACTCGACCACCTCGAGCACGGAGATCGTCTCGGGCGCCCGGGCGAACGTGTAGCCGCCCTTCACGCCGCGGTAGGAGCGCAGCATCCCGGCTCGGCGCAGCGTCGCGAAGAGCTGCTCCAGAAACTGAACCGGAATCTCACGGCGGCGAGCAAGCTCGCCGATCGGGATCGGTCCTTGTTCACCACCGCGGCCCAGCTCGGCCAGCGCGGCGAGCGCATAGGGCGACTTCGTTGTGATCGAGAGCACGCGCGCTCGATCCTAACGTCGTTTGCCGCCAGCCCGCGAGCCCGCCCACCGGGCGGGCGCCGCGCCTACAGCCAGCCGCGCTCGGTCGCGATCAACACGGCCTGCGCGCGATCGACGGCGCCGAGCTTGCCGTACACGTTGTGAAGGTGGGTGCGAACGGTGCTGGTCGAGAGTGTGAGCTCCGAGGCGATCTGCTTGTAGACCTTGCCTTCGGCCAGCAGTCGCAGGACATCGCGCTCGCGCACCGACAGCGGGCAGGCCTCGACGACGCGCCGCTTGCCCACGCCAGAAGCCTGCGGCAGCGCGAAGAGCACGGCGCGCAGCTCGCCCGAACCGACGCCGGCGGTGCGCGCCACGCGCAGCATGTCGGCGGGTGAGACCGGGGTGCCGTGCGCGTAGTGGGCGAGGATGTCCGCAAGGCGGACGAGGGCCGCGTCCCCGTCGATGTCATCGGAGTGGTGGCGCTCGATCGAGTTCGCGATCGACTTGGGGAGGCCCCAACGGCGGGCGAGCACGCCGCCGACGACGGCGTGGTCGACGCCGAGTTCGCGGCGCTCGCGCGTCACGCGCTCCTCCGGCGTGCGCGCGTCGCGGTGCACGGAGTCGGGATAGCCGGGATAGGCGTGCATCAGGACAAGCTTGCCGACGTCGTGCAGCAGGGCGGCCACGATCAGCCGATCGCGGTCGGGGTAGCCGATCTCGCTGGCCAGCAGGTCCGCCGCGGCGCGAGTGGCGAGGGCGTGCAGCCGGAAGCGGTCGGGCATCGAGTCCCACACCGCGCTGCGCTCGAAGAAGTCAAACGTGCGCACCCGCTCGGCCAGCTGCTGGACCGCCTCGGGACTGAGGATCCGCACCGCGTCGACGATGTTCTCGACCTTCGCGCCGCCGCGGGTCGGCAGGTCGTTGGCAACGCGCATCACGGCGACGACGAGTGCGATGTCGGACTCGACAGCCTCGACGACCTCGGCGATCGGGACGCGGTGACCGCCGACGAGGGCGAGCAGGCGGTTGCGGGACTCGGCGAGCGCCGGGAAGCCTTCGAGCGCTTCGAATGCCGCCGTCAGGCGGCGGCCGTGGCCCTCGCCCGGACGGAGCTGTTCAAGTCCTGAGGAGCCAGGCGCCGGGATCACCGCGGGCATGGCTTGATTTGCGGGCATGCAGTTTCCGTGTTCGTCCGTGGGTTTTGCGTGCGACATCCTTGCCGCAGCTGGTGACGCAAATGTCGCGGGTCTTCGTCGTGTCAACGTATCGGCAGAAGCCGCTCAGAGATTGAGCGCCGCGTCGATGCGAGCGAGGGTCTGCGTGCGACCGAGCACGGCCACGGTCTCGAAGATCCCCGGCGACACCGGACGGCCCGCCAGCGCCACCCGCAGCGGCTGGTAAACATCCCGGGGCTTGGCGCCGAGACGCTCAACAACGGTGCCCAGAGCCGCCTCGATCGAGTCGACCTCGAAGGAGTCCAGTGCCGCGAGCGCCGCTCGCACATCGGCCAGCACGCCTCTGCCGTCCTCGCCAAGCCAGCGCTCCCGCGAGGGCGGATCATCGACGGGCCCGTCGTAGAGGAATCCGCACAGCGGCCAGAAGTCGGCGAGCGTCTGCAGCTTCTCGGCGCTGATGTCCACGGCCGGACCCAGGCCCGTGCGGCCGCAGAACGCCTCGAGCTCCGCCGTCAGCTGCACGTGGCTCAGCTCGCGCATGTAGCGCCCGTTCAGCCAGCGCAGCTTGATCTCGTCGAACTGGGCGGGGTTGCGCTGAACGCGGGCGATGTCAAACCGGCGTACGAGCTCGGCTGTCGAGAGGATCGTCTCGTCGTCGCCGGCACCCCAGCCCAGCAACGCCAGGTAGTTGCGAACCGCGGCGGGCAGGTACCCGGCGGCGCGCAGCTCCTGCACCGACGCGGCGCCGTGGCGCTTTGAAAGCTTCTTCCCGTCAGGGCCGTGCAGCAGCGGCAGATGCCCATACCGCGGCGGGACGGCGCCGAGCGCCTCGATCACCAGCAGCTGCTTGGCGGTGTTGGTGAGGTGGTCGTTGCCGCGGATCACCTCCGTGATCGCCAGATCCAGGTCGTCGACGGCGACGGCGAGGTTGTAGAGCGGCGTGCCGTCGGCGCGGGCGATCACGAGGTCGTCCATCGATCGATTCGGTGAGCGCACCTCGCCGAGCACCAGATCGTCGAACACGGTGTCGCCGTCATCGGGCACGCGCAGGCGAACGGCGCCGCCATCGTGCGCCTCGCCGCGGAAGCCGCGATCGTCCCCGTGGACCGCCTTCCAGGCCTTGACATCCTCGGCCGTGGCCTGCGAGCGATACGCCCGGCCGCTCGCCAGCAGCGACTGCACCGCCTCGCGGTGGCGAGCCTCGCGCTCGCTCTGGAAGATCGGGCCCTCGTCCCAGTCGAGCTCCAGCCAGCGGAGCGCATCCAGGATCTGCTCGACGTTCTCTGCCGTCGAGCGCTCCTGGTCGGTATCTTCGATCCGCAGCACGAAGCGCCCCGAGGCGTTGCGCGCGAGCAACCAGTTGAACAACGCCGTACGGGCCCCGCCGATGTGCAGGGCGCCGGTCGGGGAAGGAGCAAAGCGAACTCTCATGGGTCCTGACGCATGCTAGTCGGCGCCCACGTCTCACCCGCCGGCGGCCTCTACCGCGCGGTGGAGCGCGGGACGCAGCTGGGTGCTCGGGCGATCCAGATTTTCAACCAGTCGCCGCGCGCCTGGCGCCCGACCGCCTACGGCGAGGACGACTTCGCCCGCTTTCGCGAAGCGCGCGCCGCGAGCCAGGTCGGGGCGGTGCTGATCCACGCCGTGTACCTCGTCAACTGCGCCTCCGAGGAGAGCGAGATCGCCGCCAAGTCGCTTGCCTCCCTCACCCACTCACTGCGCGTGGGCGACGCGATCGGCGCGACGGCCGTCGTCGTGCATCCTGGCTCCGCGAAGGGTGGCCCGACCGGGCCGGCGATCGAGCGCGCCGGCGCGCTGTTCGCCGCCGCGCTCGCCGACTCCGACCACTGCCCGCTGCACCTGGAGAACACCGCCGGCGCGGGCGGCACGCTCGGGCGCTCTTTCACCGAGCTCGCTGCGCTGCTCGAAGCCGGCGGCGGCGGCCCTCGTCTCGGGCTCTGTCTCGACTCCTGCCACCTGCTCGCCTCCGGCTATGAGATCCGCACACCGCAGGCGCTGACGGGCGTGCTCGACGAGTGCGAGCGGGCGCTCGGCGCCGGCCGGGTCGGCTCGTTGCACCTCAACGACTCCCAGACGCCGCTCGGTTCAAACCGCGACCGCCACGCGAACATCGGCGAGGGCGAACTTGGCCTCGAGGGCGCGCGCGCCTTCGTCAACGAGCCGCGCTTCGCCGATCTGGCCTGCGTGCTCGAGACGCCTGGGCCCGACCGCAGCGGACCGACCGCCGCCGAGGTCGCGCTCGTGGTCGGGCTGCTCGCAAGCTGAACTGGCCGCATGTTCTAGGGGTTCGAGACATCGACCTTTAGAGGGTTGCGAGCGCTCCGACGCGAAGTACCGTGGCGTGCACGCAATCCGGCGGGCGACGAATGCGTCGCCTCGCCGTCAACTCGAGATTGAGGAGAACACATGCGCCAGCTGCACCGGAGGGGTAACCGCGAGAACGCCAAGGGCGGGCGACGCCGACTCGGCTATGCCAACGTCGTCTCGACCCTCGCCTTGGTCCTCGCGATCGGCGGCGGGACGGCGTGGGCGGCACACCACTACCTGATCACCTCGACCAGCCAGATCAAGCCGAGCGTGCTGTCGAAGCTGCACGGCGCACGCGGAGCGGCCGGTGCGCCGGGCGCCCAGGGCGCAGCGGGTGCCGCGGGCGCCGCCGGCGCGGCCGGCGCTCCCGGCCAGAACGGCGCGGTGGCCGCGTATTACGCCACGGCTGGTTTGGTCAACATTCCGATCGGCGCCAACAGCGGCAACTTCGCGACGATGGTCAGCAAGTCGCTTCCGGCCGGCCATTACGTCATCTACGCCCAGACCGACACCGAAGCTTTCACGACCGCCGCGCCGGCGGCGGCATATCAGGGCGTCGAGCAGACGTGCCAGCTGACCGAGGGTGGCAGCGTCGAGGCGTCAACGCAGACCGACAGCGGCATTGTCGAGTCCACCACTCCGTTCGGCCCTATCTGGCAGGAGGAGACGACGATGCATGTCCAGGCCGCGCTCACGCTCAGCACAACGCAGACGATCGGGCTGCAGTGCCAGGTGAACGTACCGGACCAGACCCGTCAGGCCCTCGTGACCGGCTTTGGCGACGACGGAAGCAACTCGTCGATCACCGCAACCCAGACGAGCGCGATCAGCTAGACGCAGGCGACGCAGATTCCCGGCCGCGCCAGCGCGGCCGGGAATCCGTGCTCGGATCGCCTTCGACGTCGCGCCGGCGGGCGCTGGCGAGCGGGCCTCGCACCACCCGCACCCTGCAGACGAGGGGACCGCTGACTCTCAGGCGAGCTGCGGCGCGAGAGCCGCAGCCTCAGGCCACGAGCCGCACCGGGCCGCCGAGCAGGTGCTCGAGCTCGGCCCGCAGGCCGGGGCTCGGCTCGACGCGAAACTCGCTGCCGAGGCGGACGCGGCGCTCGTCGGAGAGCTCGATCACGACCTCCGAGCGCCCCGGGAAGGTTCCGAGGACGCCCTTGAGGTCCTCGAGCACCGCGGCGAACCGGCAACCGTCTCCGATGCGGATGTGGAGAGGCTTTGCCGCCGCCGCCTCGAGCACCGCGGCGTGAGCGCGAGCCAGTTCCTCGGCGTCGGGGCGAAACGCCTCGACCGACTGGGCGACGACGGATGTCCGGCCCTCCTCCTTCTGGTCGACACGGCCCCTCACGATCACGATGGAGTCGACCGCGAGGGAGCCCTCGAGCTTCTCCAGGGCCGATCCGAAAAGGATGATCTCGATCTGCGCCTCGAGGTCGTCGAGCGTCGCGAACATCATGTCGGCGCCGGCCCGCGTGCGGATCTTGCGCGCCTGCGTGACGATGCCACCGATCGTCACGCTCTCCTTGTCGGGACGCTCCGACACCGCGGAGATCGGACAGTCGACGGCGAGCGAGAGCGCCTCGCGCACGGCCTTCAGCGGGTGCGCGGATATGAACAGGCCGATCGCCTCCTTCTCAACCGCGAGCAACTCGCGCTGGTCGAACTCGATCGTCGAAATCGGCGGGCGGACCGCGGCGTGCCCGTTGACGGGTGCGCCCACGTCGCCGAGGTCGAAGATCGAGCCCTGACCGATCAGGAGATCCTGCTGGGACTTCTGGCCCGCCCCCTGCGCCTGTTCGAGCACCTCGAGCATGCCGCGGCGGGTCGCGCCGGTCGACCCGAGCGCACCGCATTTGATCAACGCCTCGATCGCCTTCTTGTTGACCGCACGACCGTCGACGCGCTCGCAGAAGTCCCATAGCGAGCTGAACGCTCCGCCCTCTTCTCGCGCGCGCTTGATCGCCTCGACGGCCTGGTAGCCGACGCCCTTCACGGCGTCCAGGCCAAAGCGGATCCGCCTCTGCACCACCGTGAACTCGTGGTCTGAGAGGTTGACGTCGGGCGGGAGGATCTCGATTCCCATCTCCTCGCAGCGGGCGACGAAGAACGGCACGCGGTCCTTCGTCGACATCACCGAGGAGATCAGCGCCGCCATGTACTCCGCCGGGTGGTTCGCCTTCAGCCAGGCGGTGCGGTAGGCGATCAGGCCGTAGCAGGCGGCGTGGCTGCGGTTGAACGAATAGTCCGCCGACTTCTCGTTGGTCGACCAGATGAAGTCGATGACGGCGTCCGAGGTGCCGCTCGCGCGCGCGCCGGCGACGAACTCGGGCTTGAGCTTCGCCATCGCCTCGCGGTTCTTCTTGCCGATCGCCTTGCGCAGGTCGTCCGCCTTGGCGCCGGAGAAGCCGGCGATCTCCTTGGCGATCCGCATCGCCTGCTCCTGGTAGAGGATGACGCCCATCGTCGCAGCGAGGATCGGGCGCAGCCGCTCGTCGGGATAGCTGATCAGCTCGGGGTGGTGCTTGCCGCGGGCGTAGGTCGGGATCTGGTCCATCGCCCCCGGCCGGTAGAGCGCGTTGAGCGCGACCAGGTCGTCGAAGCGGTCGGGCCGGACCTTCTTCAGCGCTTCGCGCATCCCCTCGGACTCGAACTGGAAGACGCCGACGCTGTCGCCTGCGGCGAGCATCGCGTAGGTCGCCGGGTCGTCGAGCGCCAGCGTCGCCATGTCGGGACGGCTGCCGCTGGAGCGTTCGATGATGTCGAGCGCGTCCTCGATCACATCGAGGTTGCGCAGCCCCAGGAAATCCATCTTCAACAGGCCGATCTCCTCGATCGGCTTCATCGAGAACTGCGTCACGGTGCGGAACTGCCGCTCGCCGTTCTCGTCGAGGCCCGCGTCGGCGAGCTGCAGTGGGACGATGTCGGTCAGCGGCCGATCGGCGATCACGACGGCGGCGGCGTGAATCGAGGAGTTGCGCACAACGCCCTCCAGGCCCCGCGCGGTCTCGATGATCGTGCGCGCGACGGGATCCTCGTCGTAGGCCGCGCGCAGCAGCTCACCGTCGGCGAGGCATTCCTCAAACGATGGCGCCCGCCCCTGCTGCGGATCTGGGATCAGCTTCGCGAGCCGGTCGCCAACCCCGTAGTCGTGGCCGAGGACGCGCGCGGCGTCGCGCGTCGCCTGGCGCGGCGCCATCTTGCCGAAGGTCACGATCTGCGCGACCGATTCGCGGCCGTACTTCTCGACCACGTAGCGCAGCACGCGTTCGCGCCCGCGCACGGAGAAGTCGATGTCGATGTCCGGCATCGAGACACGCTCGGGGTTGAGGAAGCGCTCGAACAGCAGGTCGTAGGCGATCGGATCCACGTCGGTGATGCGCAGGCTGTAGGCGACGATCGAGCCGGCCGCCGAGCCGCGGCCGGGGCCGACAGCGATCCCGCTGCGCTTCGCGAAGTCGACGAAATCCCAGACGATCAGGAAGTACGCGTTGAAGCCCATCCGGTCGATCACCTCGAGCTCCGTCTCCATGCGCTCGAGCGTCGCCGCGGGCGGCGGGTCGCCGTAGCGCTCGCGCAGCCCCTGCTCGACGAGTCCGCGCAGGTAGCTGCGCGGACTCTCGCCCTCCGGCACCGGATAGGCGGGGATCAGCTGGCGGTCGAGCTCGAGCTCGACGTTGCAGCGCTCGGCGATCTCGAGCGTCGACGCGAGCGCCTGCGGCCACTGCGCGAACGCCTGCGCCATCTCGGCACAGTCGCGCAGGTAGAACTCGTTGGTCTCGAAACGGATCTTCGGCTCGGCGATCGTGCTCTTGGTCTGCACGCACAGCAGCGCCGCATGGTGGCTGTAATCCTCGCGCCGCAGGTAGTGGACGTCGCCGGTTCCGACCAGCGAGCCGCCCATCTCACCCGCGAGGCGCACGATCTCCTCGTTGCAGCGCTCCTGCAGAGCGAGGCCGTTCTTCTGCACCTCGAAGTACACGTTCTCGCGCCCGAGCGCCCCGATCAGCTGATCGACGTGCTCGCGCCCCTCGTCGATGCGCCCGTCGGCGATCCGCGAGCACAGACGCGACGCCAGGCAGCCCGTCAGCGCGATCACACCGTCGCCGTAACGCGCGATCTGCTCCATGTCGACGGTCGGCTTGCCTCGCTGTAGCCCCTCGAGGAAGCCCGCCGAGGAGAGCTGCACGAGGTTGCGGTAACCCGCGTCGCTGTGTGCCAGCAGTGTCAGATGGTTGTGCTCGATCCGCTTGCCGGGCGTTGCCACGGCGGCGTGATCGTCGACGAAATACACCTCACAGCCGACGATCGGCTTGATGCCCGCCTTGCGTGCCGCCTGGTAGAGCTCGATCGCTCCGTTCATCACACCGTGATCGGTGAGCGCCAGCGCCGGCTGCCCGAACGCCGCCGCCCGCTCGACGAGCCCCGCGATCTTCGACGCGCCATCGAGCAGCGAGTACTCGGAGTGGACGTGAAGGTGGGCGCAGGCGGGCTCAGGCATCCGGTTCCTGATCCTAATGGGGCGGCCCGACGCCTCCGGCGTCCGCCGCCGTCCTGGACGGGGTCCGTGACGAGCCCCAGGGCACGCTTGTGCGCACGTTGCGCGAAAGGATGTCGGGAGGCGCGTCTCAGCGGTTGCGCAGCCGCCACGCCATGCGCGACTGGAGCGTCCACAGCTCGATGAAGCCGGGCGAGGCGGTCTGCGAGAAGAGGCCGCCGGACTCGGCGAAGGACGCGAGCGACTGGTCATACACGGCGTTGCGCGAGGCGCGAGTGACGACGCGCGCGGTGCCCTTGTAGAGCTCGAGCCCGATCGTGCCGGCGACCTGGGCGTTGACGGACTCCATGTAGGCGTCGAGGTCACCGCGCAGCGGCTCCCACCACAGTCCGGCGTAGACCAGGTAGGCCCAGTGGCGGTCGAGCCCCGCCTTGAACTGGTTCTGGTGGATCGTGCAGACAAGCTTCTCGAGCTCGGCGTGGGCCGCGAGGATGATCGCCGCGGCCGGCGCCTCGTAGATGTCGCGCACCTTCAGGCCGACGATGCGGTCCTCGATGTGGTCGATGATCCCGACGCCGTGGCGGGCGCCGATCTCCCCCACCCGCTCGATCAGCTCGGCCAGCGCCAGCTGCTCGCCGTCGAGCGCCACGGGCAGCCCGCCCTCGAACTGCAGGTCGATCCGCGCCGGCTGATCGGGCGCGAGGCGCGGCGGCGTGACGAGCTGGAAGACGTCCTCCTCGGGCGCGTGGGCGAGGTCCTCGATCCAGCGTCCCTCTGACGAGCGCCCCCAGAGGTTGTCGTCGATCGAGTAGGGCACGACCTCGACCCCACCCTTGACCGGGATCCCGTGCTCGCGCGCGTAGGCGATCTCCTCCTCGCGTCCCATCGCCCACTCGCGCACCGGCGCGATCACACGAAGGTCCGGCGCGAGCGTGGCGATCGTGCCGTCGATGCGGACCTGGTCGTTGCCCTTGCCGGTGCAGCCGTGCGCGATCGTGTCGCAGCCGCTGCGCCGCGCGTACTCGACCGCGAGTTTTGCGATCAGCGGCCGCCCGAGCGCCGTGAACAGCGGGTAGCCGCCGCCGTAGAGCGCGTTGGCCTTGATCGCCGGCGCAACGTACTCGTCCGCGAACTCGTCGCGTGCGTCGACGATGTGGCATTCGACCGCGCCGATCTGGCGTGCCTTGCCCTCGATCACCGCGTAGTCCTCGCCCGGCTGTCCGAGGTTGACGGTCAGCGTCACGACCTCGGCGTCGTAGCGCTCCTGGATCCAGCGCAGCATCACGCTCGTGTCCAGACCGCCGCTGTAGAGCAGCAGCACGCGATGGACGTCGGCGGGATCCGCCTGGTAGCCGGCCGTGCGGGGCGCGAATTCAGGGTCGCTCATCGGTGCGCAAGCCTACCGGCGCAGCGCCGGAGGCCGGGCGGCCGCCCGCCGCTCAAGGCCGCCGGCCGGCGCGGCGCTCCATGTGGACCGGCGGCGCCACGCGCTCCTTGAAGCCGAAGCGGGCGTACAGTCCTTCCGCGTCGCTGGTGTCGAGGCGCCAGCTCAGCTCACGCTGCGGCCCCTCGTCGACAGCCTCCCGCACGAGCGCCACGCCGAGGCCGCGGCCGCGGTGGGCCGCCTCGACGAAGACGTCGCCGAGATAGGCGAGCACGGCGCCGTCGGAGATCACGCGGGCGAAGCCGACCTGCGCGCCGCCGTGGTAGAGGCCGACCACGCGAGCCGAGCCGGCGAGCGAGCGCTCGACCACCTCACGCGGGCGCCCGCGGGCCCAGTAGGACTCAAGCGACAGGTATTTGAAGACGAAGTCGACGTCGATCCGCTCCGGATCGTCGTCGAGCTCGTAGCCATCCGCGAGCGCACGGCGCATCTCAGCCAAGCACCGCCGCGAGCCGCGCCACGCAGTCCTCGACCTCGGCCTCGCCGATCACGAGTGGCGGCAGCAGCCGCACGGTCGCCGGTCCGGTGGCATTGACCACAAGGTGCTGCTCGAGCAGCGCGCGCCGCACGATCTCGGGCGCCTCCACGTCGAGGTCGAGGGCGATCATCAGACCGCGCCCGCGAATCGAGACGACGTGCGGCAGTGTCGCAAGGCGCTCGCGCGCCATCTCGCCGAGCTCGCGCACCCGCGCCAGCAGCGCCTCGTCGAGCAGCACATCGAGGGCCGCGAGCGCCGCTGCACAGACGACCGGGCCGCCGGCAAACGTCGAGCCGTGATCGCCGGGCGCGAAGGTGTCGGCGTGGCGCTCGCCGGTGATCAGTGCACCCATCGGAAGGCCGCCGGCGAGCGCCTTCGCGCTCACCAGCAGGTCGGGGGTGACGTCCGCGTGCTCGTACGCCCACGCCGTGCCCGTTCGGCCCAGGCCGGTCTGGATCTCGTCGAAGATCAGCGTGGCGCCAACGGCGTCGCAGCGCTCGCGGGCGAAGCGCAGCAGCTCGTCTGAGAGCACGTGCACCCCGCTCTCGCCCTGGATCGGCTCGAGGATCAGCGCCGCCGTGCGTTCGTCGAGCGCCCCGGCGATCGCCTCGACGCTCGCCTCGACGCTGACGAAGCCGCCGACCAGGGGAGCGAACGGGGCCTGCTTGGACTCCTGCGGTGTGGCCGACAGCGAGCCGTAGGTGCGCCCGTGAAAGGCGCCGTGGAGCGACACGATCGTGCCGCCCTGGCGGGCCTTGCGCGCGCATTTCAGCGCCGCCTCGACGGCCTCGGTCCCGGAGTTCGTGAAGAACACCTTGCCGCCGAGCGAGCATTCGGCGAGCCGGCGAGCGAGCGCCGACATCGGCTCGGTGTAGTAGAGGTTGCCGACGTGCAGCAGGCGCCCGGCCTGCTCGCGGATCGCGGCGACGACGGCCGGATGGCAGTGCCCCACGCTCGAGACGGAGATGCCGGCGAGGAAGTCGAGGTACTCGACGCCGTCGGTGTCCCACAGCCGCGCGCCCTCGCCGCGCGCGAACTCCACCGGATAGCGCGCATAGTTCGGCGTCAGGTGGGCGTCGGCGGATAGCGGCGCGCTCATGCGGTGACCTTCGTGCCGATCCCGGCGTCGGTGAAGAGCTCGAGCAGCAGCGAGTGCGCGACGCGCCCGTCGATGATCTGCGCGGCGCCTACGCCGCCGGCGACGGCATCCACGCAGGCCTGCAACTTCGGCCGCATACCGCCCTCGACGCCGGCCAGCGCGTCCCTCACCTCCGCCACGCCGGCCTGCGCGATCAGGCTTTCGGGGTCGGACGGGTCGCGCAGCCAGCCGCGCACGTCGGTCAGGAAGATCGCGGTGCGTGCGCGCAGCGCAACCGCGATCGCTGCGGCCGCCTCGTCGGCGTTGACGTTGTAGGAGTTCCCCTCGGCGTCGGCCCCGACCGACGCGACGACGGGAATGTAGTCACGCGCGATGTGATTGATCACGCCGGCATCGACATGGTCGATCTGGCCCACGAAGCCGATGTCCTCGCCGCCGGGCGCGGTGCGCCGCGAGCAGCGCAGCAGGCCGCCATCGTCGCCGGAGAGCCCGACGGCCGGCTGGCCGTGGCGGCCGATGCGCAGGACGATGTCGGTGTTCAGCTTGCCGACGAGCACCATCTTCGCGATCTCGACCGTCGCCTCATCGGAGACGCGCAGGCCGCCGACGAACTCGACCGGCATGTCGAGCCGCTTCATGTACGCGGTGATGTCGGGGCCGCCGCCGTGCACGACGACGGGACTCATGCCGACGTACTTCAGCAGCACGACGTCGCGCGCGAACTCCTCGCGCAGCAGCGGGTCGTCCATCGCCGCGCCGCCGTATTTGATCACGACCGTGGAGCCGTGGAAGTCGCGGATATAGGGCAAAGCCTCGAGCAGCGTTGCGACGTCGCGCATCAGTTCTCAGCCGTTCGGTCGGGGGTCGTCACGATCAGGTGGTGTATTCGGCGTTGATCTTCACGTAGTCGTAGCTGAGGTCGGAGAAGAACAGCTCCGCCTCCGCACCGGAGCCCTCGAGGTCGATCTCGTAGAGAACCTCGTCGCGAGCGACCGCGGCCGCGAGCGCACCCGCGTCGTGCTCGGCCGCCGCGCCGTCGCGAGCGACCGTGACGCCTTCGATCGCGATATCGAAGCGCAGCGGGGCACGGCCCGCCGTGGCGGCGCCGATCGCCTGCGCGACGCGGCCCCAGTTGGGATCGCCGCCGAACAGCGCCGCCTTGACGAGCGGCGAGTTGGCGACGCCGCGCGCCACCCGCGCGACCGTCTCCTCGCCGCCGCCGCGCACGTGCACGCGCCCGATCCGCCGGGCGCCCTCGCCGTCGGCGACGATCCGCAGCGCGAGCTGGCGCAGCAGCGCATCGAGCGCCTCGCCGAAGCGCAGCTCGTCCTCGCTCTCGCGCTCGATGCGCACACCGCTGCACCCGCTCGCCATCAGGATCACGGTGTCGTTGGTGGACAGCTGGCCGTCGACGCTGATCCGGTCAAAGGACCGCTTCACCGTCACGCCGAGCAGCAGCTCAGCGGTCTGCGCGTCGAGCGCCGCGTCGGTCTGCACGAAGCAGAGCATCGTCGCGAAGCGCGGCGAGATCATCCCGGCGCCCTTGCACTGAGCGGAAATCCTTATGCTGCCTGACGGCAGATCGAGCTTCAGCGCAACATGCTTGTCGAGGACGTCGGTCGTACGGATCGCATGGGCGAAACCGGCAGGCTCCTCTCCCAGCGACGCGGCCAGGCCCGGCAGCGCCGCCGCGATCCGCCCACCCGGCAGCAGCACGCCGATGACCCCGGTCGAGGCGACCGCCACCTCCCGCGGATCGAGTCCGAGTGCCGCGGCCGCCGCGTCCTGCACGGCCACCGCCTGCTCGATCCCCGCCTCGCCGGTGGCAGCGTTCGCGTTGCCGGAGTTTGCGACGACGGCCCGCAAGCCGTGCGGGTCACAGCGCTCGCGTGTGACCACGACGGGTGCTGCGAGCACGCCCGAGTCGCAGAAGCGCACGGCGCTGACGGTGCCCGCCACGTCAGAGACGATCAGGCCGACGTCGAGCCGCGCCGGCGTCGCGTCCTTGACCCCGGCGGCCAGCGCGGCGAAGCGAAAGCCCGCCGGGATCGCTGCGCAGTCGAGCAGCCCGGGCGGGCGCGACACCCAGCGGGAGGTGAAGAAGCTCTCGCTCACCGCAGCCCCGCCGCCTCGTCGAAGCCGAACATCAGGTTCAGATTCGCGACCGCCTGCGACGCGGTGCCCTTCCAGAGGTTGTCGATCGCGGCGAACACGAACAGCTTTCCCGTGCGCTCGTCGGCGTGGACGTTGATCGCGCACACGTTGGTCTCGCGCACGTCGCGCACGCCCGGCGCCACGGCGACGAGCTCGATGAACGGCTCGCCGCCGTAGTGCTCGGCGTAGAGCGCCTCGAGCGCCGCCTGCGCAAGCGGTCGCGTCGGCGTGACGTAGCAGGAGAGCAGCTCGCCCTCGTCGATCGGCAGCAGGTGAGGGACGAAGGTGACCGGGACCGGCGCGCCGAGCGCGGCCAGCTCCTGGTCGATCTCCGGCATGTGCCGGTGCGCCCCGACGCCGTAGGGCCGCACGTTCTCCGTCACGGCGACGAAGTGGTTGGCCTCGCGCGGCTGCTTGCCCATCCCGGACACCCCGGTCTTGGCGTCGATCACGGCATCGCCGATCAGCCCTGCCGCGGCGAGCGGCGCGAGCGCGAGGATCGCGGCGGTCGGGAAGCAGCCCGGGCAGGCGACCAGCGATGCCGTCGCGATCTCTTCGCGGTGGAGCTCGGTCAGGCCGTAGACGGCGCGCTCGATCAGCTCCGGGTGGGTATGGGGCACGTACCAGCGCTCGTAGCACTCCACGTCGCGCAGGCGAAAGTCTGCCGAGAGGTCCACGACGCGAACGCCGCGATCGAGCAGCGCCGCGACGACCGGCGCCGCCGTACCGTGCGGGTAGGCGACGACCGCGGCGTCGGCGTCGCGCGCGCGGTCGAGGTCGAGCTGCTCGAGCACGAGCGGCACCCGGTGGTGGGGGTAGAGCTCGTTCAGCGGCCGGCCCGCGTCCTCGCGCGCGGTGATCGCGGCAAGCTCGAATCCGGGATGGCGCCAGAGCAGGGCGGCGGCGATCGCACCGGCGTAGCCGGAAGCGCCGATCACGATCACCCTGGGGCGCTCAGCCACGTAGCTCACCGCCAAGCCGCGCTTGCAGGGCCGCGGCGATCGCGCGCCGCGCAAGCGCGACGTCCTCGTCGGTGAGCGTGCGGTCGGCGGCGCGGAACTCGAGGTGCAGGGCGAGCGACACGCGCCCCTCCCCCACCTGCGCGCCGCGGTAGACGTCGAAGATCTCCACGCGCGCCAGATCGCCACCGCCGGCCTCGCGCACGACCGAGACCACATCGGCGGCCGGGCAGTCTTGCGCGACCGTCACCGCGAGGTCCTCACGCACAGCCGGGTACTCGGCGAACGACGCGTAGCGCACGAGCTCGGGCGCGAGCTCGGCGGCCCGGTCGAGGTCGATCACCCAGACGGCCGCCGCGTCGAGGTCCCACGCCGCGGCGACCAGCGGGTGCAGCTCGCCGACGAAACCCAGTCGCATCGCGCCGGCGAACACCGACGCGCTGCGCCCGGGATGCAGGAACGGCCACTCGCCGGCCGCCACGCTCCACGCCACGCCGAGCGTGTCGAGCACCGCCGCGAGCAGCCCTTTGGCGGCGAAGAAGCCCGCGGCCACGGCCGGCTCCCCGTGCCAGCTCGCGGGCGCCACCTCGCCGGCGATCAGCACGCCGAGCGCCTGATGCTCGGCCGCGAGCGGCCCCGACGGCGCCGCGCGATAGACGGTGCCCGATTCGAACAGCGCCAGGTCGCGCACGCCGCGGGCGCGGTTGTGCGCGGCGGCGTCGAGCAGCGAGCCGAGCAGCGTCGGGCGCATGATCGACCAGGTCTCAGACAGCGGGTTCTCGATCATCACGACCTCGCGCATCGGATCGCCCGGTCCGACCCGCAGCCGATCGAGCAGCGCCGGCTCGGCGAAGCTCCAGCCGACGATCTCGTAGAGGCCGCGCGCGGCGAGCGTGTCCTGCGAGCGCCGGCGCAACAGCTGCGAATGGCTGAGGCGCCCCGCCGCGCCGCGGCGCGGCGGCAGCGTCGCCGGCAGCCGCTCGAGCCCGTCGATGCGCGCCACCTCCTCGATCAGGTCAACCTCGCGCGTCACATCGCCGCGGAAGTGCGGCACGCCCACGGCGATCGCTTCCTCGGATGCGGCGCTCACCTCGAAGCCGAGCGAGGTCAGGATCTCGCCGCAGCGCTGCGCCGCGATCGCGCTGCCGAGCAGGGCCGCCACGCGCGCGGGGCGAAGCGTCAGCTGCGGCGAGCGCTCGCCCGGGCCGCCGACGTCGATCGTGCCGGGCAGCACCCGCGCGCCGCAGAGCTCGACGAGCAGCGCCGTCGCAAGCGCCTGGGCCTCGAGCGTGCTGCCAACCGACAGCCCCTTCTCGAACCGCGCCGAGGCCTCGCTGCGCAAGCCGAGACGGACCGCGCTGCGCTGGATGTTCGCGCCGTTCCAGCTCGCCGCCTCGAGCAGCACGCGCGTCGTCTGGGCGCCCACCTCGGAGCGCTCGCCGCCCATCACGCCCGCGATCGACGTCGGGCCGGCGCTGTCGCAGATCACGACCATGTCGCTGTCAAGCGTCCTGGTCTGGCCATCGAGCGTCGCGATCGTCTCGCCGTCCAGCGCGCGCCGGACGAGCAGGCGGCCGCCGGCGACCCGGTCGAGGTCGAACGCGTGGACCGGCTGCCCGCTCAGCAGCATCACGTAGTTGGTGATGTCGACGACGTTTGAGATCGGGCGCATGCCGGCGGCGAGCAGGCGGGCCGCGAGCCACAGCGGCGACGGGCCGATCGTGACGTCCTCGAACACGCGCGCGGTGAATCGCGGGCACAGTTCGGGGCACTCGACGTCGATCTCGATCCCCGCCGGCTCACCCTCGAGCGAGCCGGCGTCAGCCGCCCACGGCGGCGGGCCCAGCTGGGCGCCGGTCGCGGCGGCGGCCTCGCGCGCGATGCCGTAGACGCTCAGGCAGTCCGGGCGGTTCGGCGTGATCTCGAACTCGATCACGTCGGTGCCGAGCGGCAGGACCTCCGCGAGCGGCGTGCCGGCGGCGGGGCCGTCGGCGAGCACGAGGATCCCCGCGTGGTCCCCGCCGAGGGCGATCTCGTCCGTCGCGAGGATCATGCCCTCGCTGACGATGCCCCGCAGCTTGGCGGCGCGCAGCGTGCGGCCGTCTGGCAGCCGCGCGCCGGGCCGCGCGACCGCGACGGTCTGGCCGGCCGCGACGTTCGGCGCGCCGCAGACGATCGTGGCCGCCTCGGCCTCGCCGAGATCGACGCGGCAGACGCGCAGGCGGTCGGCGTCGGGGTGAGGGCCCGCCTCGAGCACGAGGCCGACGACGTAGTGCTCGCCGGACGGCGGGCCGTGGCGGAACCAGCGCTCGGCCTTGGTCCCCGTGAGCGTCAGGCGCGCCGCCAGTTCCGCCGTCGTGAGCGGCGGGTCGGCGAACGTGCGCAGCCATTCGAGCGCAACGAGCATCAGTCGCGCCCGCCGGCGGCTCGATCGACGCCATGGCGGCGCCGGTAGCAGCTGCGAACGTCGGGGCCGACCATCAGCGGGCCCCGAACTGCTCGAGGAAGCGCAGGTCGTTCTCGAAATACAGCCGCAGGTCGGGAATGCCGTGGCGGAGCATCGCGATCCGCTCGATGCCCATGCCGAACGCGAATCCCGTGACCACGTCGGGGTCGTATCCGTAGTCGCGCACGTAGGCGAAGACGTTCGGGTCGACCATCCCGGCGCCGAGGATCTCGAGCCAGCCGGAGCCCTTGCAGAGCGGGCAGCGCGAGCCGTCCCCCATGTAACCGTCTTTGCAGTTGAAGCAGGACACGTCGACCTCGACGCTCGGCTCGGTGAAGGGGAAGAAGTCCGGGCGCAGCTGCACCTCGCGCTGCTCGCCGAAGATCGCGCGAGCGAACGCGAGCAGCGTTCCCTTCAGGTCGGCGAGGGTGATCCCGTCGTCCACCGCGAGGCCCTCGAGCTGGTGAAACTGCGGCGTGTGCGTGGCGTCGTGGTCGAGGCGGAACACCCGCCCCGGCGCGACCACATAAAGCGGCGGCGGCGATGCCATCATCGAGCGCACCTGCACCGGCGAGGTGTGCGTGCGAAGGACCACCTCGTCGCTGACGTAGAAGGTGTCGCTGCGAGCTCGCGACGGGTGTGTGACGTCGGTGTTGAGCGCGTCGAAGTTGTACGCCGTCGATTCGATCTCGGGGCCCTCGGCAATGGAGAAGCCGAGCCCGATGAAGACGTCCTCGAGGTCGCGGCGGGTCTGCGTCAGCAGGTGCAGGTGTCCGCGTGCGAAGGCGGGAGCGCCGGGGAGCGTGACGTCGACGCGGTCGGACGCCAGGCGCGCGTCGAGCTCGGCGCCGGCCAGCTGCGCCTCGCGCGCCGAGATCAGCGCGGCCAGGGCCTGGCGGGCCGCGTTGGCTGCGGCGCCGACCGCCGAGCGCTGCGACGGCTCGAGCTCGGCGACGCCGCGCAGCAGCTGTGGCAGTTCCGCCTTGCGCCCGAGGTAGGCGATCCGCAGCTCCTCGAGCGCGGCGCTGTCGCGGGCCTGCGCGATCGCCGCCTCCGCCTGCGCGCGCAGTGCCGCTATGCGCTCCAGTGCGCTCATCCCGCGGCCATCCTAGTCGCCTCATACAACGCCACCGTCGCGGCCATCGCAACGTTCAGCGAGTCCCCCGCCGCCTGCGCGATGTGGCGGACCTCGTGGCAACCGGCGAGCAACTCCGCCGGCAATCCCTCGCGCTCGCCGCCCAGCAGCAGCGTCGCCGTGCCCTCGATCGGGCCTTCCAGCGGGTCGCCGGCGCCGGGCACGAGCGCGATGATCCGGCCCGGCAGCTCGGCCAGCCCCGTAAAGCGGGCGAGCGTTGTCGCGAAGATCGCCCCCATCGAGGCGCGCACCGCCTTGGGCCCGTAGGGGTCTGCGCTGCCCGGCCCCAGCGCCACCGCGGAGGCACCGAAGGCGTGCGCCGCGCGGATGATCGTGCCGACATTGCCCGGATCGCCGGCCCCCCACAGCGCGACCGCCAGCGGCCCGGCCGCCACACCGAAGCGCTGCTCGAAGACGCCGATCACGCGAGCGGAGGACCCCAGCGCCGACACCTTCGCGAGCAGCGCGGGAGCGACCTCGAGCCAGCCCGCGGCGCGCGCCGACTCGTGGCCTTGAGCGCAGAGCACATAGAGCGGTGAGACCCGGGCGGCGTCAGCCGCCGCCAACAAATCCTCTCCCTCGACGACGAAGCGGCGCGAGCTCCTCCGCGCAGGGGCGCGCGCGAGCTTGCGAATTTCGCGCAGATGCTGATTTGTCGGGGAGGTGATTGTCATTGCACAAAAAAAGGCGCCGTCCTTGAGGAGCGGCGCCCGGGAGGTGATTGCATTCGGCGTGCAGTGTCAGGCAGCCGAAGCCTCGCGGGCGGCGTCGGCAAATCGGCGGAAGGTCTCGGGATCGCGCACGGCGATGTCGGACAGCACCTTGCGATCAAGTGTGATGCCGGCCAGCGCGAGGCCGTGAATCAGCTGTGAGTAACTCATGCCACACTCCCGCGCGGCGGCGTTGATCCGGGTGATCCACAGGCGGCGGAAGTCGCGCTTGCGGTTGCGCCGGTCGCGATAGGCGTAGGCGTCCGCCTTCATCAGCGCTTCCTTCGCCCGCTTGTAATTCGAGTTCGCCTCGCCGCGGAAGCCCTTGGTCAGCTCGAGCGTCGCGCGGCGCTTCTTCTTCGCGTGCAGCGAGCGCTTGACGCGGGTCATTTGCCGACCCCCAGCATCTTCTTGATCCGCGGCGCGTCGTGGTCGGAGATCATCGCGTCCTGGCCGAGATGGCGCTTACGCTTCGGCGACTTCTTCTCGAGGATGTGGCTCGTGAAGGCGTGCCTGCCCTTGACCTTGCCGGTGGCGGTCAGCTTGAAGCGCTTCTTCGCGCCGGAGTGCGTCTTCATCTTGGGCATCGCGACGAAGGAGTATGGCAGACGGGGCGCCGCGAGCCCGGCTACTGCGCGTCGGCGGCGCCCGGCACGACCGCCGTCTGCGTGTCGGGCACCTCGTCGCCGTCGGGTGCCTGCGGCAGCTCGTCGGAGTCGGGCGGCGCGGGCACATCGTTGACATCGGGTGCGTCAGGGCGCTCGCCGGTGTCCGGCGTGCCGGGCAGATCGTCGCCGGCAGGCGGCTCGACGATCTCGGCCGCCGGCGCGTCGCCGTTTACGGCGTGGGCGGACTCGGCGGCGTCCGGCCCGTCGAGCGCCGGCTCATCGGCGCCGTTGCCGTTGGTGTGCTTGTCGAACTGCCCGGCGAGCACAGCCTTCGAGGGCCCGAGCATCATCGTCATGTTGCGACCGTCCTGCAGCGGGCGCTGCTCGACGATCGCGAACTCGGCGAGCTCCTCGGCGAGGCGGTCGAGGATCGCGACGCCGCGCTCGGGATGGGTGACCTCGCGCCCGCGGAACATGATCGTCACCTTGACCTTGTCCTTGTGGCGCAGGAAGCGCTCGACATGGCCCTTCTTGGTGTCGTAGTCGTGCTGGGCGATCTTCGGCCGGAACTTGATCTCGCGGATCGTGATCTGCTGCTGGTGCTTGCGCGCCGCCTTCAGCTTCTGCGCCTGCTCGTACTTGTACTTGGAGTAGTCGAGCACGCGGCAGACGGGCGGCTTGGCCTCGGGCGCCACCTCGACCAGGTCGAGATCGCGCTCCGCGGCGTAGCGCAGGGCGTCGTCGATCTTCATCAGGCCGATCTGTTCGCCGTCCTCCCCGATCAGCCGGACCTCGGGGACCCGGATGCGCTCGTTGATCCTGGTCGGATCGCGCTCTGGCGGGCGCCGGTCGAATCTACGCGGGACCGGCACTAATGCTCACACGCGCGCGTCAAGCGGGCTGCCGGCGCGGCATGGTGGTTGGTGCGAAGGCCAAGATGGGCGAGTATAGCGGGGCGAGCGGCCCGTGGCGAGGGATTGTTGGCAAGCTGTGAAGCGGCGCTCAGCGCGAGCGCTGCTCGGTCTCGGTACGCAGCCGCTCCACGAACTCCTCGAGCGCGACAACGCCGACGTCGCCGGCGCTGCGCTCGCGCACCGCCACGGTCCCGGCCGCCGCCTCACGCTCGCCGACCACCAGCATGTACGGGAGCTTGCGCAGCTGCGCGTCGCGGATCTTGCGTCCGACCGACTCCGAGCGGGCGTCCAGCTCGCCGCGCAGTCCGGCGGCGCTCAGCGCCGCGAGCACGTCGGCGCCGGCGGCGTTCTGGTGGTCGGTGATCGGCAGCACGATCGCCTGCACCGGCGAGAGCCAGACCGGCAGCTGGCCGTCGAGGTGCTCGAGCAGGATCCCGATGAAGCGCTCGAAGGAGCCAAACAGCGCGCGGTGGATCATCACCGGGCGATGCTCGGCGTTGTCGGCGCCGGTGTAGGTGAGCTCGAAGCGCTCGGGGAAGTTGTAATCCAGCTGCACTGTGCCGAGCTGCCAGGAGCGCCCGAGCGAGTCGGTCATGTGCATGTCGATCTTGGGGGCGTAGAACGCTCCCTCCCCTTCCATAACCCTGTACTCGAGGCCGAGACTTTCCAGCGCCGCTGCCAGCACCCCCTCGGCGTGATCCCAGAACGCGTCGTCGCCGAAGCGCTGCTGCGGTCTGGTCGAAAGCTCGATGCGCGTCTCGAAGCCGAACAGGCGATAGACCTCGAAGCCGAAGCCGACGCAGCCGGCGACCTCGTCGCGAATCTGCTCCTCGGTGCAGAAGATGTGCGCGTCGTCCTGCGCGAAGGCGCGGGCGCGCAGCAGGCCGTGCAGCGTGCCGGATGGCTCGTTGCGGTGCAGCAGGCCGGGCTCGGAGAAGCGCACGGGCAGGTCGCGGTAGGAGCGGGGCTCCATCGCGTAGAGCACGCAATGTCCCGGGCAGTTCATCGGCTTCAGCGCCATCGGGCGCTCCTCGTCCTGGGTGACGAACATGTTCTCGCGGTATTTGTCCCAGTGGCCCGAGATGCGCCACAGCTGGGCGTCGAACAGCTGCGGCGTCTTGACCTCCGTGTAGCCGTGCGCGCGCGTCAACTCGCCGGCGAGGTCACGCAGGCTGTTCCACAGCGTCGTGCCGTGCGGCGTCCAGAAGGCGTTGCCGGGTGCGAGCTCGGAGAAGTTGAACAACCCGAGCTCGCGGCCGAGCCGGCGGTGGTCGCGCGCCCGCGCCAGCTCGAGACGCTCGAGATGCTCGTCGAGCTCGGCCTTGGACAGAAAGGCGGTGCCATAGATCCGCGTCAGCATCTGGCGTTTGGAGTCGCCGCGCCAGTAGGCGCCGGCGACGGACTGCAGCGCGAACGCGTTGATCGCGGCCGTGCTCGGGGCATGCGGGCCGCGACAGAGGTCGGTGAACGGGCCGTTGGTGTAGAGCGAGACGGTCGAGACCTGCTGGTCGCGCACGAGATCGTCGATCAGCTCGACCTTGTAGGGCTCCTCCTGCGCGAGGAAGCGCTCGCGCGCGGCGTCGACCGTCACGTCCTCGCGCACGAAGGGCTCGGCCCGCTTGACGTGATCGCGCATCCGCTCCTCGATCGCCGGGAAGTCCTCCTCGGAGATCGATGTGCCCGCCGGAAAGTCGAAGTCGTAATAGAAGCCGTTCTCGATCGCGGGGCCGATGCTGATCTTCACGCCCGGATATAGCTCCGTCACCGCGGCGGCGAGGACGTGCGCGGCATCATGGCGGATCAGGCCGAGCGCCCCCTCCCCCTTGGCTGTCAGGATTGAGACCGCCGCACCGTCCGCCACCGGGCGCGCCAGGTCACGCAGTTCGCCGTCGACCTCGATCGCGAGCGCCGCGCGGGCCAGTCCCGCACCGATCGCCGCCGCGACGTCGGCGCCGGTTGCCCCGTCGGGCAGCTCGAGCGACTTTCCGTCGGGGAGTGTCACGTGCATGCTCATCGCCGTAGCGATCCTACGTCAAGCGGGCCCGCCGATCCTCGTCACGCGTCGGCGCGGGTACGCTGACGGCCATGGAATCGCTGCGCGGGAAGCTCCTGATCGCCCCGCCGATGCTGGCCGACCCCAACTTCACGCGCACCGTCGTGCTGATCGCCGCACACGACGAGGAGGGCGCACTCGGCCTGGTGCTGAACCGCCCGCTCGAGACGCCGCTGTCGGAGGTCTCCCCGGTGCTCGACTCGCTGGCGGAGCCTGGCTCGATGCTGCACGCGGGCGGTCCCGTGGCGCCCGAGTCGGCGGTCGTGCTGGCCGACTTCCGCGACCCGACCCTCGCGGCGCTGATGATCTTCGGCAGCGTCGGCTTCCCGAGCGCCGCCTGCGAGCTGGACGATCTCGCGGCCGGCGCGCGCCGCGCGCGGGTCTTCGCCGGCCACTCGGGCTGGGGTCCGGGCCAGCTCGACGGGGAGCTGACCGACGACGGCTGGATCGTGGGCCAGCTCGCCCCCGACGAGCTCTGGCAGCCCGACAGCTCGCAGCTGTGGTCGACGGCGCTGCGCCGCAAGGGCGGAAGCTATGCGCTGCTCGCGCGGATGCCTGAGAACCCGTCTGTCAACTAGCACCGTGCGATCGTCGCCCTCGGCGCGTGGGCGGCTCAGGCGGCGGCGTGCCAGATCGCGTCGTCGCCGAGCGGTTCGCGGCGCACGCGCCCATCCGCCAGGAGTGCCAGCAGCGCGTCCTCGGCGCCGGGGCGATCCGCGTCCACGAGGTTCCCGGCGCTCAGCGCTGCGACCTCCTGCGTGCAGAGTCCGAGGCTGAAGTACTCGAGCAGCTCCAGCGGGCCCGCCTGCGGCGGCGCGAAGCGCTCGAGCGTCACGTCGAGGTTGGCGATCAGCACGTCGTATGCCTCGAGCGGCTGGAAGCCGCCCGCCTCGAGCCGGCGCCCGTCGGGCGACTCGAACACGATCGACGGCGCCGTGTAACGGACGAGGCCGTCGCTCACGGCCGCCTTGCCCTGAAACTCGGTGGCACCGCCGGCCGCGCTGCGCGCCCGTGCGCGGTCCGCCGCGTAGGCCTCTTCGACCGCGTCTGAGTCAAGCGCGGCGACGAGCGCCGCCACGTCGACTCCGTCGAGGCCGTTCAGCGCCGCGGCGATCCCCTCGTCCTCATCGAGTAGGAGCGGCGAGTTGAACCAGGCGAAGGCGAGCGCGCGAAGGACCGCGAACTCGCGCCCCGGGTGAGCGAGCCGGGCTGCCACGACCGCGCGGCAGGCGCGGCCGGTGGCGACAGGCCGCGAGCGGGGCGCCGCCGTGATCGGCATCCCGAAGCGGTCGCGAAAATGCCGCGCGCCGGCGGCCTGGCGCGCCGGCGTGTAGCCGCCGGGCGCCGCCGGCGGCCCGGCCTGGTCGCGCAGGCCGATCGTCACGAGCTGCCACTCGAGCTGGTCGCGGTAGCGCCAGCGCAGCACCGTCAGGGCGGGCGTCGCCGAATAGGCCCAGGGGCACGCCGGGTCGCTGAAGAGCGTCGCGCGAATTGGCATACGGCGAACTGTATTGAAGCGCGACGGCGGGCTTTGGCGGCGGGCGCCGCCACGCCGGCGGGGGCCGCGGGCGATCGCCGCAGCGCCGGACTCGCGGTTGCTTGGCCACCATGGCGGGTGAGAAAGCTCCGGTCCCCTCCAGTTGTACAAACGCCGGGCCGGGGATTTGCTCCGGCGGGAGGTATGGGCGCCGCGACGCGCTGCATAGAACTCCGGGCGAGGCCGCAGCAGCGGCCACTGGTCATACCCACGCCCCAGGAGGAGCGAATGCTCGCAACCACATTACTGCCGTACAAGAGCTATTTGAATGCAGGCGACAACGCGTGGCAGATGACCGCCGCGACGTTCGTCGGCCTGATGAGCGTCCCCGGTCTCGTCGTGCTCTACGGCGGCGTCATGCAGAAGCGCTGGTCGGTCAACAGCATGATGCTGACCTTCATCACGTTCGGTGTGGTGCTGGTCGCCTGGTGCCTGTGGGCGTTCAAGATGGGCTTCGGCAGTCCAGTCCACCTCTTCGGGGCGGGTTCGAGCAATTTCTTCTCGAACATGGTCGGAAACCCGCAGAGCGTTCTCGGCCATGTCGGCCTTCAGGCGCAGGCCAACATACCCCTGTTGGATGGGTTCATACCAAAATTCCGCTTCCCTGAAGCCTCGCTGGTCTACTTCCAGTTCGTGTTTGCTGCGATCACGCCGATCCTGATGCTCGGAAGCGTGATCGGCCGCGTCAACTACAAGGCGTGGATCCCGTTCGTGCTGCTGTGGATCACGTTCGTGTACGCGATCGACGCGTTCCTGATCTGGGGTGGCGGCTACTGGGGCGCCCACGGCGCGCTGGACTACTCCGGCGGCTACGTGATCCACCTCTCGGCCGGCATCTCCGGATTCGTCGCGGCGTTCGTGATAGGTCCACGGTTGAAGCGAGACCGAGAGGTCGACGCTCCAAACAACCTGCTGATGGTGGCAACCGGAGCCGGCCTGCTGTGGCTCGGCTGGAACGGCTTCAACGGCGGCGATCCGTACTTCGCCGGCGCGAGCGCCTCGGCGGCAGTCGTCAACACGAACCTCTGCACGGCGGTCGCGATGCTCGTGTGGATTGCCTGGGACCTCATCTACAAGGACAAGCCGTCGCTGATCGGCACCGTGAACGGCATGATCACCGGCCTCGTGGCGATCACGCCGGCCGCGGGCTATGTCAACGGCTACGGCGCGATCATCGAGGGCGTGGTCGGCGCGACGGTCGTGTGGATGTCGATCCGCTACCTCAGCCGCACGTGGCTCTTCCGCAAGGTGGACGACACGCTCGGTGTGATCTACACCCACGGTATCGCCGGGCTGATCGGCGGCCTGCTGGTTGGTCTGCTCAGCGATCCCCACATGAACATCTACCTCGGGGCGACCAACTTCTCTGGTCTGTTCCAGCCCGGAGGCAATGCCACGCTGCTTCGCTGGCAGGCTGAGACGGCGCTCTGGGTCATCATCTGGTCCGCAGTCGTCACCTACATCCTGCTCAAGCTGGTGGGGTTGGTGATCCCACTGAGAGCCAGCGACGAGGAACTCGAGATCGGGGACCACGCGATCCACGGGCACGAGGTCTATCCGGCCGACGTTGCCTCGCTGGGCAGCTACGGCTCGCCACCACTTCAGCCCGCCCCCGCGTCAGGAGGGGGTTCGGCCTGAGGACGCGCGTGGCCGCGGACCGCAGCAGCGAGCGCTGCGCGTCCGCGGCCACGAACGCGCCATCCATTCCGGGTGCGGTTCGCGCCAACCGCATCGAAGCGTCGAACGCTCGCACGGTTTTGTTCAAATGACTTCCCCCGCCCGGCCCGGAGAAGCCGGTGCGGGTCAGTCTGCCGGCCTCATATCCCGCCGGCAGTAGGGGAAACCTTCTCCTCCCTCTCCCGAACCCCCGGGGCGGCCTCGCAAGAGACCGCCCCGGTGGTCTTTTCAGAGGCCCTGCGAGAATCCGCGCGCGTCTGGTGGCGGCGCCCCGGCCGCGGAGTTCTCGGATGGACTCTCAGCGACGACGTCGCGGTGGCAGCCTCGCGTCGCCGCCGGTTGCGCTCGATCGAGCTGCTTGCGGGGCCAGCGAGCGGGCGTTGCCCCAGCGTGGCGCGCCTGGCCTCGGGCGATGGTGCCGCGGAAGCTCTGACAAGGCGTCCGCGCACCGCATTCGCCTGCGCGCGGGCCGCGGCACGGGCTCGCCGGGCTCGCCGCGCGGCAACGCTTCGGCTAGGCCAACCGACTGGCCCGCCGGCCGACCCGGTAGGCACAGCCGCAGCCGTCCCCAGGCCGGCTGGCCGGTCTCGTGCTACTCGACGATCACGAGATCGCCGACCGCGAGCATCCCGTAGACGACCTGGGCGGTCGCGATCGGAAGCTCGACGCAGCCGTTGGACTGCGGAACGCCGTAGCTCGGGCGAGGGTACCCGTGGACCGCGTCGCCGCCGTTGAAGTAGTTGACCCAGGGCACGCCAGGGTCGTCGTAGTGCGATCCGTCGACGTTGGTCCCGATCATCGTCGTGGCGACATAGCGGACGTAGATCGGGAAGATCCCCTGCTGCGTGGCCGCGCCCGGGACACCCGTGTTGGCCGGGCTGGACAGCGCGATCTTGTTGTTCTCATGCACCTCGAGCGTCTCCGGAATCGTTTCGGTGACGGTCACCCAGGTGTAGGGACGCGGGTCCTTCTTGGCCAGCGCCTCATCCGCCAGAAGCTCGGTCCAGAGCTGCTGCGTCGGAGTCGTGCCGAGCGCCAGGCCGTGATCCTCCTCGAAGACCTCCATCGCGCCGGTTGTGGTCGGATCGACGGTGCCCATCGTCAGCGGCGGCGCGGCGCGGACGTTCGCCCGCAGAATTCCGTTGGGGAGATCGAACGCGCGCCGCGCGGCCGCGGCGCGGGTCAGCGGCGCGTCGCTCGAAGCGCCGATGAAGCCGTGCAGGCTGTAGGGCAGGTAATTGAGTCGCGCCAGGGCCTCCTGAACGGCGGTGATCCCGGGACAGGCAACCTTGAAGGCGGTCGTGTGCGCACGACCGAGTTTGCGGTGACCGACCGCAGCGGTCGCGGCCGGGATCGTCAGCGTGTAGGTCGCGCAGGGCGCGAGCGTCGAGGCCGGCCGGAAGAACTCGTAATCGCCGAGGTCCGTCCATGTTCCCGCCGTGCGGGGCGTGAGCGTGGGTCGCGGCGTGGCGGCCGCGGGGTCACCGTTGAGGCGGACCGCAACACCGCGTGTACCGTCGCTGACGGCCAGCGGCAGGTGTGTGAGCGTGGTCCGCCGGCCGGTCGGCGAAGCTGCGGCGGCCGCGCCCGGTGCCGCGTGGGTCGCGGCCGGGGCCGCGGCGGCCGCTGCGCCGGTGCTTTGCGACCGCAGCGCTCCGGACGCGCTCGCCACGAGCACTGCGGCCGCGCCGGCAAGCACGGCAGTGCCAACGGCGGCCGAAGCCGTCATCCGTCGCCCTGTCCCGTGCCATTTCGAACGCATCCAAGCCCGCTTTCGCTTCCCGGTTAGCGGGTAATCCTAGTGAGCCGCACAACCGAACTGCGGCGGCGGCATTGCATGCACGACATTTCGGCACGCGACGGGCCGCGCACGAGTTGCGCTCAATGTTGGATGGCGAGTTGCGCGGTCCGCCCGGCGCAGTCGTAGAGAATCAGGTTCCACCCGCCGCGCAGGTAGGCGTAGACCGGGTGAGCGGTGGTGCCGATGTTCTGCGGGCTGCGCCAGCGCGACGGCGCGACCTTTCTACAGGCCTGCGCGACGGCAGTCGACGCCGCGTTGCCCCCGTTGGAGGCATAGCCGCCACCGAGTGCCACGTAGCGCACCTCGCCGCGGGTCACGAGCGTCGCGAGGGCACGCGGTTTGAGCACGGGATCGATCGTGCCGTAGCCGCCCAGCGCCGCCACGCGGCCGCCCAGCAACGTCAACGGCGCCGCCGTCGTGGCGCCCTGCGTCAGCACGTCCCAGCGACTCGGGGGCTGGTGTGCCCGGACGTAGCTCAGCAGTTGGCGATAGATCGGGACCTGATCAAGCGGAATGCCGAGAGACTCCGTGTCGTCCTCAATGTAGGGGCCGGCGGTCGGGAAGGTGCCGTTGACCGGCACCTGCCAGGTTGTCGCGCAGTAGATCGCGGGCACCACCAGAAGCGTGCCCAGGCCGACGGCGATCGCCGTGCGCGCCACGCGCGGGCGCCACAGCATCATCACCGCCGCAGCGCCGACGATCCCGACCAAGATCGGCCAGAACCAGTGCAGGTAGTCATGCTCACGACGCAGCAGCACCAGCGTCACGGCGACCGTCGCGACCATCGCCGCGGCCGCCAGGATCAGCCGCAGCCGCCCTCGGCGGCCCAGTGCGACAAACGCGGCGGCGCCGGCGCCGGTCATCGCCGCGCTACCGGGGCCGAGCGCCGAGACGTAATAGGGGTGCACGATCCCGGATGAGACGCTGAGCACCACCGCCTCGACGGCGAACCACCCGCCCATCACAAACAGCAGGGCGAGTTGCGGATTGCGTCTGCCGGCGCCGCGGGTGACCGCTACGAGCGCGCACAGTCCACCGAGTGCGAACAGCAGCAGCCATGCCCCCTGATCGCCATCGGGGAGATCGAAGAGCCGCAGCGGTCCTGGCGCTCCGCTCGTCGAGAGCGCGCCGGCCAGGCGAAGACTCCCGAGCGCCTGCACGATCCGGACGTTGGGAGTCGGCGCGTTGCGCTCGCCGAGCACCCGCCCGAAGCCGTTGTGGCCGAAGCTCAGCGACAGCTCCGAGTTGTCGACCGTGCCGCCGACATAGGGCCGCTGCGAGGCGGGAGTCAGGTCGACCGCGACCAGCCAGATGAGGGATGTGACGGCCAGCACCGCGGTCGCGCCGGCGAGCAGGCGGATGCGGCGCGAGAGGCTTCCCGGCGCGCAGACGATCCATGCGGCCGCCAGGCCCGGCAGGATGAGGTAGGCGGCGAGCGTCTTGGTGTTGAACGCCAACCCCACCAGCACGGCGCCGGTGAGCAGCCACCGCCACGCGCCCGTCTCGACGGCACGCAGACCAGCCAGGCAGGCGAGCGACATCAGCAGGATCAGCGCGGCGTCCAGGTTGTTGTCGCGGCCGGAGGCGACGAACGACGGAAACACCGCCAGCGCCGCCGCCGCCGCCACGGCCGGCCAGACGCCGAATCGCGGCGCCACGATCAGATACATCACGCCGACCGCCGCGACCGCGCACAGCGCCTCCGGTAACAGAAGGCTCAGCGGGTGAAAGCCGAAGATGGCGGCACTCACCGTCTGCAGCCACAGCCCGACCGGCGGCTTGTCGACGCTCACCAGGCCGCCGGGATCTGAGGAGACGAAGAAGAAGTTGTGCAGCGAGCCGAGCATCGACTTCACCGCCGCCGAGTAATACGTGTTCGCCCAGCCATTCTGGCCGAGGCGGTAGCACTCGAGCAGGGCCGAGAAGGCGAGCACGAGCGCGAGGGCGATGCGATGCGGGCGAAGTCTGGTCATCGGCGGGTGCGACGGCGGCAGCCGACCCTACACGTCGCGCGCCCGCCACCCCGCAATCAGCCGGGCGGGTATTCCCAGGCTCCGGCGCGCAGCACGAACCCCGACGACACGATGGCGTCGCGCGGCAACAGGCCGTAGGAGACAAGCGCGCACTGCAGGGTCGCCGGAACGACCATCGCCGCGAGGTAGTCCTGGTCGGCTCGCCAGCCGCTCGCCGCAGCGATCAGCGGCCTCGACACACCGGCCGGCCCCGGCTGGTCGAAGACGTGGCTCCCGTAGCTGCGCGTCGCCCCGTCGAACTTGCGCCGGGCGAGAATCGCAATGTAGGAGTCAAGCCCGGTGCGCAGGCATTCGAAGGCCTTCAGCCGCGTGACGTCGCGCTTGGAGAACCCGAGCGACTCGATCACCGTGCTCGTGCCGGCGGACCCGTGGTCGGCGATCAGGCGTCGCTCCATGTGATCGATCACCGCGCGGGTGTCCGTCGCGTCGGGGAGCGCCACCGCACCGTCGTCGGAGCCGGCGAAGATCGCGATGTGCAGCTCACCCACTGGGCAGTCGTCGCGGAGATCCAGCACGTTGCGCGAAGCTGCCTCGGCGAGAACCAGGGCATGCACGGCTGCCTCCGGGTCGATCGCAAATGGCTCAGGCGGGTCGGACATCGGCGCTCGCGGTCATGGTAGGCCAGTTGCGAGGGCGATCGCCGAGCCGTCGCGAGCCGGATCCTGGCTGGCCGGACGGCGAAAAAGCCCGCCGCGCCCGCGCCGCCCGCTCGCTCGCAGGCCCCGTAGCGGGTCGAACACGCGTCTGGTTTGGCCTCTTTCGCTGTTTCGCGCCGATTCGGCGGCTTTGACGCCGGCGGGGTGCGTCCGCCATAGTGATGTCGTGCTTGAAGCCGGTCCGCCCTCGATGCACCCGCCGTTTCGCCCCGGGACCCGGCGGAAGCGTCGCCTTGCGTCCGTGCTCTGGCGTGGCTGCCTGGTCGCGGCGGCCGCCGCACTTGCCGCTGCTGTTGGGCTCGCGCTGCTGACGGGCTCCACCGGCGAGCGCGCCGGGTTGGCGCGCGAGGCGCCCACCCCACGCGCCGCCGCGGTCGCCAACGCTGGCGCTGCGGCGACGCCGGTGAAGGACGCCGGCGGGGGAAGATCGGCGCGGCAGGGCCTGATCGCCGCTGCCGGCGACGCCCCGGCGCCGTCCAGCCCGGTCAAACATCCGCCGAGGTCAGATCAGGTTTCATCCGGCGCCTCCCCTGCCCCGCCGCTCTCGCTCTCCGCTGATGCGCCGCCGGCGCTGCCGCCGGCCGCTGGTAGCACTCAGCGTGGCGGCCTGAGGGCCGACTCGCTCGATCCCCCCGCCGTCGGGGATCCAACGATCACGATCCAGATCGTCGGCAGCGGCTCAGTCGCGGTGAGCGGCACCACCGGCGGCGTCGACAACCCGGCCGATGATGGCTGCACCGTGTCCGGCAGTTCGGGGGAGTGTTCGGTGACGACCGGCGATCTGATCACGCTCTCGGCGACCGCAGATGGCAGCCCCGCGAACGTCGGCTGGTCCGGCGTGTCATGCAGTGGCGTGTCGGGCGACACCTGCACGTTCACCGCGACCGGAGCTGAGGTCGACACCGTCGAGTTCACCGACACGATCACGACCGTGGCCGGGAGCGGTGGCACCATCTCGGTCAGCGACAGCCCCAGTTCGGGACAGGACTGCGCCGCGTCCTCCGGCACCGATCCATGCGCCGTCGGCGACGGCGACACGGTCAGCCTGCAGGCGGCCGCGAGCCCGGGCTATGACTTCGCGGGTTGGGCGGCCGGCGGTTCGTGCGCGAACAGCCCGCTTTCGTTGTGTCCTTCGTTCACGGCCACCGGCAGCGAAACAGACACGGCTACGTTCGTACCGACCTACGAGGTGAGCCTCGGCGCTTCGCCGGGCGGCGCAGCCTCGGTCTCGATCACCGACAACACGACGTCAGGAAACTGCACGGCCAACCCGTGCAGCCCGCCGTCCGGGGATTCGATCACCCTCAGCGAGACCACCAGCACCGGCTACCAGTTCAGCAGCTGGAGCGGCGTGACGTGTTCCAGCACGACGACGGTCGGCTCCACGAACACCTGCACGATCGACTCCCTCGGCGGCGTGGTCAGCGCGACGGCTGAGTTGACACCGACTCGCCTGACGGTCGGCGGATCCGCCTCCCCCGGCGGTGGCGGGACGTTTGTCGCGAGCGACAGCGGCAACGGCGATGCCAACTGCAGCGCCGGCAGCAGCTGCACCGTCGACTACGGCGACACCGTCGTGATCACCGAAACCCCAGCGGCCGGGTACAGCTTCACCGGCTGGGCGAGCGGTGTCTGCACGAGCACCAACGCCAACCAGTGCACGATCACCAACGTGACGAGCAACGCAACCGCGACCGCCGACTACACCCCAGTCCGCGTCACGGTCGGCGGATCCGCCTCGCCCGGCGGCGGCGGGACGTTTGTCGCGAGCGACAGCGGCAACGGCGATGCCAACTGCAGCGCCGGCAGCAGCTGCACCGTCGACTACGGCGACACCGTCGTGATCACCGAAACCCCAGCGGCCGGCTACAGCTTCACCGGCTGGGCGACCGGAGTCTGCACGACCACCACCGCCACCCAATGCACGATCACCAACGTGAGCAGCAACGCAACCGCGACCGCCGACTACACCCCCGTCCGCGTCACGGTCGGCGGATCCGCCTCGCCCGGCGGCGGCGGGACGTTTGTCGCGAGCGACAGCGGCAACGGCGATGCCAACTGCAGCGCCGGCAGCAGCTGCACCGTCGACTACGGCGACACCGTCGTGATCACCGAAACCCCAGCGGCCGGCTACAGCTTCACCGGCTGGGCGACCGGAGTCTGCACGACCACCAACGCCAACCAATGCACGATCACCAACGTGAGAAGCAGCGAAAACGCGACCGCCGACTACACCCGCGTCCGCGTCACGGTCGGCGGATCCGCGTCGCCCGGCGGTGACGGCAACCTCGTCGCGAGCGACACCGGCAACGCCGACGCGAGCTGCAGCGGCAGCAGCTGCACCGTCGACTACGGCGACACCGTCGTGATCACCGAAACCCCCGCGACCGGGTACAGCTTCACCGGCTGGGCGGGCGGCGTCTGCACGAGCACCAACGCCAACCAGTGCACGATCACCAACGTGACGAGCAACGCAACCGCGACCGCCGACTACACCCCCGTGCGCGTCACGGTCGGCGGATCCGCGTCGCCGGTCTCGAGCGACGGGACGTTCGTCGCCACCGACAGCGGCAACGGCGATGCCAACTGCACCGCCGGCAGCAGCTGCACCGTCGACTACGGCGACACCGTCGTGATCACCGAAACCCCGGCGACCGGCTACCGCTTCACCGGCTGGACGACCGGAGTCTGCACGACCAGCACCGCCACCCAATGCACAATCGTGAACGTGATCAGCAACGAGACCGCGATCGCCAACTACACCGCTGTCTACAAGGTCACCTCGACCGTTGCGCCGGCGCCCGCCGACGGCTCGGTTGCGATCACGGACACGCTCGGCGACTGCACGGGCACGACCAGCTGCACAGGCGACGCCGGCGACAAGGTCACGCTCAAGGCGACCCCGGTCGGCAGCGCGTACAACTTCGTCAGCTGGTCCGGCGTCACCTGCGCCGAGGGACAGAGCACGACGACCTGCACGATCACGAGCCTCTCGGCGACCGAGAACGTGACCGCCACGTTCATCCAGACTGAGCTCGTGGAGACCGGGAGTGATGCTCTGGGCCACGGCAGCGCAACGGTTACGGACGCCAACCCGGAGGTCGGCTGCACCGCGGTCCTCTACTGCTTCGCCGACCAGGGCGACAAGGTCACACTGACGGCCGTTGCCGCCAACGCGACGGCCTACCACTTCGTCTCCTGGAGCGGCCCGATCAACGGCGTCTGCGGCAACAACAACGCCACCAACCCGTGCGTGATCCCCGCCGTCATGGCCTCCGAGACCGATATCCCGACCTTTGCGATCAATCAGTACGAGGTCTCGAGTGCCACCACCGGCACGGGCACCGTGACAGCCAGCGTCAACGACCCGACCAACACCGAGTGCGGCCCGATGGGTGCGCCCACGAGTTGCCTCGCCAACTACGGCGATACCGTCACGCTCGTCGCCAACCCAGGGACCGGCCAGCACCTGGCGAGCTGGAGCGGCGGCAGTTGCTCAGGCGCCTCCCTCACCTGCTCCGTGACCGGCGTGGCGGCCGCCGAGACAGACACGGCCAACTTCACGGCGAACACCTACACGCTCTACGCCCAATCCGCCGGCAGCGGCGTCGTGACGCTCATCGACAACCCGGCGGGGTGCAACAGCACGACCGGCGACCAGGCGGGCTCCGAGGTCAGCTGCGTCGTCAGCTACGGCGATCCGGTGCAGCTCAGCGCCTTCGGAGATTCTCCCAACAACAACAACGGCTTCCACTTCCAGAACTGGGGCGGGACGAACCCGTCGTGCACAGGGACCAACCACCTGTGCAACTTCAAAGTCACACAGGCCGAGACCGACACAGCGACGTTCATCCCGCCGGCCGAGTTCACGATCAGCGCGACCGCCGGGCCAGAGGGCTCGGTCGCGCTCGCCGACACCAACGACACGATCCCGATCTGTCCCGTCGGTTCGACGAGCTGCGTCGTGAACTACCTCGACGACGTCACGATCACCGCGACGCCGGCCGCCGGATTCACCGTCGCCGGCTGGTCGGGCGGGGGCTGCAGCGGGACCGCCACCACGTGCGTGATCAACAACATCGCGGCTGACGCGGCGGTCAGCGTCACCTTCGCGCTGCCGGTGCCGGGGACCGGCAGCACAGCCGTCTTCGTGTCGCCGCACGGGAGTGACGGCAACCCCGGCACCCAGGGCGCCCCGGTTGCCACGGTGCAACGCGCGCTCGCACTCATCGCGGCCTCGAAGGGCGCACTGAACCAGCTGCGCATCGCGCAGGGCAGCTACGGCGGTCCGCTCGACCTCACCGCAGTCGACGATGGCATCGGCATCTACGGGGGCTTCGATCCGACCACCTGGACCGCCGCCTACAACCCGAAGACGCCAACGACGATCTCCGGCGCGCCGGAGGCCGTGCTGTCCAACGGCGCGAGCGGCGTCACGATCCAGCAGCTCAACCTCGCCGGCGGAGGGTCGGCTGCGCCGTCGTCGTCGTCCTACGGCATCGTGGCGCTCGCGGCTTCCGGGCTCACCCTCAACGACGTGGCCGTGAGCGCGGCCAACGGCTCGCCCGGCGCCGCCGGTGCGCCCGGCAGCCCGGGGTCCGACGGCGGCGCGGGCGGCCCCGGCGGAAGCGGCCAGACGGCGGCTGCCGTCGTCGCGGCGTGCCTCGCCTCGGCCGCGCACTGCAGTGCTGTCGACGGCGCGGGTGGCAACGCCGGGAAGGGCGCCAACGGCAACGACTACACCCTCCGCCACGCCGCCGGCTACGAGCAGAATCCCCTGATGCTCGCGGCGGCCAACTCGCTCGCGCTGCCCGGCGCGGGAGCTTCGGCCGGTGACGGCGGCTTCGGCGGCTTCGGCAGCACAGGGTCTCCGGCCAGCACCCAGGGCTGCTCCGGCTCAGGGGCCGCAAAGGAGTGCGGCCCGACCAAACTCGTATCCGGCAAGGCCCAGGTGCTCGGGCCCTACACCGGCGCCCCGGGCTCCGCGACGTTCGATGCCGCCGCGCTCGACGGCGGCGCAGGCGGCGCTGCTGGGATCTCGAGCGTGTCGACCGACGGTCACTCGGGCGCCAACGGAGCCGCCGGCACGGCCGGAGCCCACGGCGCAAACGGCGCCCCGGGGACGAGCGGCTCGCCGTCCGGGCCGGCCTGGGTGCCCGGCAGCGGCGGCTCGGGTTCAGCCGGTGGCCCAGGTTCCGGTGGTGGCGGCGGCGGTGGTGGCGGCGGCGATGCCCAGCTCGAGCCGGGCGGCACCGTCTACGGCTCAGGCAACGGCGGTGGTGGTGGCGGCGGCGGCGGCACGGGCGGCACGGGCGGCACGGGCGGTGGCGGCGGCGGCGGCTCGTTTGGCATGTATCTGAACGGCGGCTCATCGGTGACGGCCGAACTGGGCAGCACGATCGCGGCGGGTAACGGCGGCGCGGGCGGTAACGGCGGCGCGGGCGGTAGCGGCGGCGCGGGCGGTAACGGCGGCGCGGGCGGCACCGGCGGGGTGCCACGGCTGGGCCAGGGCGGCAGCGGAGCACCGGGTGGCGCCGGCGGCGGCGGCGGCGCGGGCGGCGGTGGCGCCGGGGGACCCAGCTTCGCGTTCTACCTTGCCGATCAGGGGGTCTCGACCGTCGCAATGAACGACGCGACGTTTGCGAACGGCATCGGCGGCGCCGGCGGCTCCTCGGGCGCGCCCGGCAGCTCGTCCAACACGGCGCCGCCCGGTGGGAGCGGCGCCTGCAGCGGGTCGTGCCCCAACCTCCCGATCATCCTGCCGGCAGTCGCGCTGCTGAGCGGCCATCAGATCACCGCCGTGCTGCGCTGCCACGCAAGCTGTCACGGCACGGCCTCGGTGCACCTTTTGCCCGCGAGCTCGGGCAAGCCTGCCGGCGCTCTGCTGAGTCAGCTCAGCTTCTCGCTCCACGGCAGCTCCGTCAACACGGTGCACATGACCCTCAAGCCCGCTGCCCTGGCTGCGCTGGCCGCCAAACAGACCCTCGCCGTACAGCTGACGGTGATCGTGAGCGTCGGGCAGGGCCGGTCGACCACGTTCGTGAGCGCCCTCGAGTTGAGCCGCACACTTCCCGCGCCGCAGCACAAGGCTGCCTCCGCGCACGTGTTCGCGGCGCACCGCCACTGAGTTCCTTCCACGCCCGGCGGTGATCGCGCCGGCCGCCTGCTGCGCGCTCGGCACCGGCTGTTTCAGCGCCGGGCGAGCACTCGATCTGCAAGCGGCCGAAACGCCTTCCTCGCCGTTGCCCGTTCGCGGACGCGGTGCGGGGGCGTCCGCGACGGCGTCGTGCACTACGGTTGACCGGCATGCGCGCGATCCAGATCGTCTCCCCCGGGCGAATCGAGCAGGTCGAGATTCCTGCCCCACTGCCCTCGCGCGATCAGCTGCTTGTGGCGGTCCGCGCGTGCGGGGTGTGCCGGACCGACCTGCATCTGCTTGACGGCGAGGTGTCGATCCCGCATCCGCCGGTCGTGCCGGGCCACCAGATCGTCGCCACGATCGTGGCGGCGGGCCCGGAGCAGAGCGGCGGCGAGACGCTCGCGCCTGGTACGCGGGTCGGGATCCCGTGGCTTGGCTGGACGTGCGGCAAATGCCGTTACTGCCTCACGGGCAGGGAGAACCTCTGCGACTTCGCCCGCTTCACAGGCCGCGACATCGACGGTGGCTTCGCGGAGTTCGCAGTCGTCGACCGCCGCTTCTGCTTTCCGCTGCCAGAGTCCTACAGCGACCTCGATGTGGCTCCGCTGCTCTGCGCCGGGCTGATCGGCTATCGCGCGCTGCGGCTCGCCGGCGACGGCGAGCGGCTCGGGCTCTATGGCTTCGGCTCCTCCGCGCACATCGTGACCCAGGTTGCGCGCGCCCAGGGCCGGAGCGTGTTTGCGTTCACGCGTGAGGGCGACACGCGCACCCAAGAATTTGCCAGAGGGCTCGGGGCAGAGTGGGCCGGCGGATCGCTTGAGAAGCCGCCGGTCGAACTCGACTGCGCGATCATCTTCGCCGCAGTCGGTGAGCTGATCCCGGCCGCGCTGTCTGCCGTGTGCAAGGGCGGGGTCGTCGTTTGCGCCGGGATTCACATGTCGGCGATACCGTCGTTCTCCTACGACCTCCTGTGGGGCGAGCGGGTCGTCCGCTCGGTGGCGAACCTGACGCGCCGCGACGCCGAGGAGTTTCTCGAGCTCGCGGCGCAGCAGCCGATCCACACGCACGTGTCGCGATACGAACTCGCCGCGGCGCCGCAGGCGCTCGAGGACCTCCGCCACGGACGCTTCGAGGGCGCGGCTGTGATCGACCTGGCAGCCTCCTCCTAGCATCGCCTTCCGGAGCCACGTGGCGAACGCGCTACGCTGGGTGTCGTCGTCCGTTCGGTTATCTGCCGGTTTCTCCCCTGCGCGCGGCGCCTTGACTTGTGAGAACCGGCAGAGAGGCCGCCATGATGGCCGCCACCAATGACGCAACGGCTGGACACGGAGCGCTCGCCGCCGCGATCTCGAACGGAATGGTCGGGCTGATGCACCGCTACACGGGCCGCGGCCCGGTCCGCGCGCGAACCACGATCGACGAGAACCTGGTCGTCTGCGTTCTCGGCGACACGCTGACCAAGGCTGAGCAGCACCTTGTGGAGGCGGGCCGGCGCAAGCTCGTCCTGCGCGGCCGCAGGGCGATTCAGGGCGCGCTCGCAGACGACGCGATCGAACTCGTCGGCGGGCTGACCGGGCGCGAAGTCGTGGCGTTCATGAGCAACAACCACATCGACCCGGATCTCGGCGTCGAGATCTTCGTCCTCGCCCCGGTCGCGACTGCCTAGCGGCCCGCTGCCACGAAGCGGGCGTGCCGGCCCTCGCGGCACACGCTCAGCTGCTCGCGTACCAGGTGTCGGTGAAGCCGGACCCGATCAGTGGTCCGGGGAGCGCAAGCAGCGCCGCGGGGTTGGTCGAGCTCGTCATCTCGATCGCGCTCGCGCCCAGGCTGGGGGCCGTGATCGACGCGCCGTTGGCCGTGGCGTCGCTGAAGGTCACGCTGCCGAAGTCAGCGAGCGAGCTCAGCGTGCAGTTGCTGGTGCCCCCGCCTGAACACAGTTGCGGTCGCTCGGCGACCCACTCCACCGACGAGCGGTCGAGCCCGGATTCGACGTGGGTGTAGGAGTATGTCCATTGCGCTGTCAGGTCTTCGATTTCGAGCGTCCAGGTGGAGGTGGAGACGCTGAAGCTGACGCTGGCGCTCATCGAATCTCCAGGCGCCACCGCATGTCCGGCCGAAGGGATCGTCGTGCTCGATCCCGGGTACATCTCATACCAGGCGTAGTACTTCGCCACGCCCGCGGAGCAGTCCGAGTCGGTGCCGTCCTGCTCGACGCTGGGGCTCACGAGACCGTCGATGCCGATCCACTCAGCCGAGTAGGTCGTCGCGCCGGGCGGGCAGGTCGCGCTGGGGACCGTCCAATCGCCGGTCACCGCGTTGAAGGTGCCGGTCGCTGCCGTCGCCCCGTAACCAGACCAGTTCAAGGTGCTCATCGGATCGTCACCCACGATCAGGCTCACCGCGTCGGTGTCGGTCGTGCCCTGTGAGTTGGTGAACTCGGCGCGGTATTCGTAGCTCTGCGGCTCAGTCATCGCCGTGAGGGTGTAGGTCGAGGAGGTTGCACCCGACACGTCCCCCCAGGTGTTGCCGCCGTCCGTCGAGACCTCCCATTGCACGCTTGGCGTGGGATTGCCCGAGGCCTGGGCGGAGAACGTCACGGTGGAGCCCACGACGACGGCCTGCGTCACAGGCTGCGACGTGATCACCGGGAGCGACAGGGGAACCGTAACGGTGAGCACCGCCGCAGCGCTGGTCGCGCTGCCGGCCACGTTCGTGAACACGGCCTCAAACTCGTCGCCGTTCTGATCCTGCGCCGGGTCGAAAGTGTAGGTCGCCGAGTTCGCTCCCGCGATCGCCGTCCACGTGGTGGCGCCGTCGGTCGAGACCTCCCACTGTACGCTCGGCGCCGGGATCCCGGTTGCCGCCGCCGTGAACGACGCCGCGCCGCCGACGAACGCGTTGTCCGAGATTGGCTCGACGGTGATCGCAGGAGCCACCGGCACCGATACCGTGAGCGTGGCGGGCTGTGAGTACACCGGTGCTGCCCCGTTCAGGAACTCGGCGCGGTACTGGTGACCGTTGTCGAGGATGCTCGCGGTAAAGCTGTAGCTCGTGGACGTCGTTCCCGGTCCCGTGAGCGCGTTCCAGGTGCTGCCACCGTCAAGGGAGACCTGCCATTGCACTGTCGGAGACGGCACACCACCGGAGGCGGTCGAGGTGAACGTGACGAGGGCGCCGACGATGACGGTTTGACTCACAGGCGCAGTTATGCCGGTCGGTGGAATCGCGTACTGCACGACGTTCAGAAGCACTGCGTTGGTGGTCGCCGACCCTGCGCTGTTGGTGAACACCGCGCGGTATTCGTAGCCGTTCTCACCGCTGGTCGCCGTGAAGGAGTAGAGGGCCGAGGTCGCACCGCTGATGTCGGCCCAATTGGTCCCATCCAGCGAGACCTGCCACTGAACGCTCGGCGCCGGGGCGCCCGACGCCGACGCGGAGAACGTCGCGGTGCCTGTGTTGTTCGTGGCGTCGCCGACCGGTTGCATCGTGATCACGGGCGCCTGGTCGCTCACGCCGGCGGACACAGCCCCCTGCTGCCCTTGCTGCGCGTTCTGCGAAGGCGCAGCCGCTGAGACCGTCAGCGTCGCCGCCGCGGTCGGTGTGGTGCCGCCGCGACTCGAGAACAGGGCGCGATAGTCATAGCCGCTCTCCGCGGTCGCCGCGATCAACGAGTAGCTGTCGGAGGTGGCGCCGGCGATGTTGCTCCAACCATGCCCGCCGTCGGTCGAGACCTCCCATTGGACGCTGGCGCTCCCCGATGCGGCCGCCGCGAATGTCACACTCGTTCCGGCGGTCACGCTCCGGCTCACCGGCTGAGTGCTGATCACCGGGGCAGCGGCCGGCGCCGGCGAAGCCCGCTCGACGACCGCGACCGGCGCCGTCTTCGTCGCCCCGCGCGGGCCGCTGGCGAGGAGCTGGAAATGGTAGGTCCGGTCGGCCGAGGTGCTGTTACGGGGTAGCCTGACCTCGATCGAGGCCCTTCCGGACGCGCAGCGCTCGGTGGCTGGCAGCTGTTTGAGCGCCTTGGAGGATGTGAACCTGCAGCTCGTTGCGCTCTGCACCACGGCCAGCAGCCGAACGCTGCCGCCGGCCGCAGGGACCGTGGCCGGAATCGCGGTGAACAGGCCGACATTCGTCTTGCCCGAATGGAGCGCCGGCTTCGGGCGCTTCGCCAAGATCAGAGGCTGCGTCGAAGCGGGCGAGGCGAGGGCGGCCACCGGCTTGCGAGCGCCGTCCCGGGCCCCGGACGCGGCCGCACCGCCGAGACCCAGGCTCGTGCTGGACGCCGCCGCCGCGGCGGCGAGCACACCGACCGTTACAGCGGCAAGCAGACGTCGCCGCGCCAGGCCACGCTTCGGGCGCGACTCAGCCGCGCCGGCACCGCAAGCGGAGCGCGCCGTCTCGGTTGCCATCTTGGAGCCGCGAGCCGGGTGCATCGTCAATCCTCATCTGTGTCGACATCCCTTCAACCAGATCGCGAAATGATAGCGGCGTTCACCGGTCTGGTTGTGAGAATCCGGGCAGCTCCCATGCGGTGGCGGCGAGACATTTCGCGCTCGCGCTGCGCGTGGCGTGTCGCTCGCCGATCATTCCCAGACCTTCACGGAGCTGATCTCCATTGTGGCCGGGAAGGCCGTCGAGGAGTTGGGCGCGCCGCCCCACTCCCACGCCCGCGCGACGGCGAGGTCGGCGATCAGAAAGAATCCGGTGCCGTCGTCGAACGGCCATGGCCGACCCTCGGCGACGGCCTGCGCCTTTGTGTACTGGGCGTACGCCACGCCGTCGATCGCCCAGGTGATCATTCCCGGCTGGGAGATCACCTGGTAGTCGTGAAAGCCCTGCGAGGCGTCGGCGGTCATGGTGGTGCTCTGCAGTTCGCTCCACTCGGGGCTCGGGGACCAGTTGTGGAGGCTGCCGTAGACGGTGTGGGTGTCCCCGAGCAGCATCTCCTGCACATCGATCTCGCCCCACGGGTTGCTGTGATCCGGCTGATCCAGCCACAGCCCCGACCACAGGCCCTGACCGGCCGGCATCTTCGCCCGAAAGTCGACCATCCCGTACGACATCGAGAAGGCGCCCTCGGTCGAGATCCAACCCGACTGGTATGGATATCCCCAGAGCGGCTCGTGGACCGCGCTCAGCGCCGCCGACGAGCCGGTCATCCGCACCCGCGAGGGCTGAAACATCGTCGCCTGGAATCCGTGACTGTCGCCGGCGGACGCCGACCATCCGGCCGGCAGCCTCGAGCCGGTGAACTCGTAGTCCTTGACCAGCTCCCGGTAGCGGACCGCTCGGGCAAACCCATGTGAGAGCGTGAGCATCGGAGCCGGCCTCGCAGCGGGGAGCCGGATCGAAGCGCTCGAGCTGGCCGCGTCTCGGATCCCGGCGAAGGCCACGATCGCCAGCGCGGCGACCAGGGTCGCCACTGCACCGGCACGGCCGAATCGCCGGCGCTCAGTGCGGGACCGGGCGGTCATGATTCGCCGCACCAGCCACCCGTTATGACGTGGTTTGGTCTCATCACAGGGACTTGCTCCGCTGCCACGCGCAGAAGAGCACGTTCTTGCGCAGTGGATTCCATGGGCGATACTGGGCTCGAACCAGTGACCTCCGCCTTGTCGAGGCGGCGCTCTCCCAGCTGAGCTAATCGCCCTGGGGTCGTTAAGCGTAACGATCGAGCGGGGCGCCTGCCACGGTCTCGCGCAGGCCACTCCCGCCTCGTCGCGGCGATCGGGCGGCCTCCGAGATACGCTAGAGCACGCTGGCGACGTGGCGGAGTGGCTACGCAGCGGCCTGCAAAGCCGTGTACGCCGGTTCGATTCCGGCCGTCGCCTTACCGGGCCGGGTGCCTGCCGCGACTTGTTGGATCGTGGCGGCAACGCAGCTGGCCACCGGCCGTCCCGCCGCCAGGGCGGGCGCGACAGATCCGCCCGGTAGGCTGCCGCGACAGGCAGCGCGGCGCCCTGGTCGCGCGGCGAGAGCGCGTGAGGCGGCCCGGGAGACGGCTGTGAGCAGCGTCGCAGACAACGCGCCGGCATTTGCCGGCGAGCAGCCAGCCGAACGTCCGCTCGCAATGCCGGCGGCGGCATGGCTGGCGCTCGCCGCGATCACGGCGGCCGGCGTCGTCCTGCGAGCTGTTTTCGTCGGCGACCAGGGCCTCGGCTACGAGGAGGTCTTCACAGCGCAGATCGTCAACCAGTCGACGCTCGCCGCGGTCTGGCACGGCGTGAAGGCGACGGAGTCGACGCCGCCGCTCTACTACCTGCTCACGTGGCTGTGGGTCAAGCTCAGCGCGAGCCACTCCGAGGTCTCGCTGCGAATGGTCTCGCTGCTCGCCGGGTCGCTGGCGATCCCGGTCTCGTTCCTGGCCGCGCGGCGCTTCCTGAGCAGGAGCCTGGCGCTCGTCGTCGCCTGGCTGTGCGCCGTCAGCCCGGTGCTCGTTTCCTACGCGATCTACGCGCGCTCATACGCGCTGCTGGTCCTGGCCGGGGCGCTGTCGGTGTGGGCGCTCGGAGCGCTGCTGGCGGCGCCCTCGGCGCGGCGCTGGGCGCTGTGGGGCCTGACGGCCGCCGTCTGCGTGTGGACCCACTACTTCGCCGCCTTCCTGCTGGCCGGCGAGGTCGGCGTGCTGTTCGTGGCGCTTCCCGCCGCGCGCCGGCGCCTCGTGCTCTGCCTCGCCGGCGTCGCGGCCGCCACGGCGCCGTTGTGGCCGGTCTTCCTCGACCAGAGCGGCGCCTCTGACCGAACCGCATACATCGCCGCCGAGTCGCTCAGCGGGCGGCTGGAGGGAGTCGTGCGCCAGTTCGCGATGGGCACCAACGTTCCCACCGCCTGGCTGGAGGGGGCCGGAATCGCGATCGTCGCCCTCGCCGTCGCCTTCGCGCTCGTCAAGACCCGCCGCCGGCGCCTGATGCTCACACTCGCGGTGCTCACCCTGGCCGGCGCCGGCCTGCCGATCCTCTCGGCGCTCACCGGCATCGACGACCACCTGCTCGCTCGCAACCTGCTCGGCATCTGGATCTGCGTGGCGCCCTTCGCCGCCTACGGCCTGACCCGCCTGCGCGGCGTGCCACTGCTCGCCTACAGCGTCATCGCGCTCGCCACGGTGATCGCGGTGCAGAGCAACTGGCGCTATCAGGCATCGACGGACTGGCGCGGCGCGAGCGCCCACCTGCGCAAGCTCGCGCGAGGTGAGCCGGTTGCCGTGGAGCCCGGGCTCGAGCTGGCGGTCGCGGGCCTCTACATGCACCGCACGCCGCTGGGCGCCCCGCTCGCCACGAGGAGCCTGTGGGTGATGGTGCAACCGGTCCGCGGCGCCGGCGAGCGCGCGCTGAACCCGGTCGCGAACGCGCCGCTGACCCAGCTTTGGGGATCACAGTTCCACCCGGTCGCCGAGATCGACTACCACGGCTTCCGCCTGATCGACCTGCGGGCCGCCACAGCGACCGTCGTCCTGCCGGCGCCTGCGCAAAACGGCCCCCCGATGACGCCGCTCGCGTTCGTGCTCGGCCCCTGAGCGCCCTGCTCGGCGCACGAAGTCCCGCAGCGCAGCGACCGCGGAGGCGGTCGCGAGCACATATCAGTCCTCTTCGTCCTCGCTGGGGTCCTCGCCGTTGCCCCGCAGCCAGTCGCTCAACTGCTTGCCGACGTCGTTGATCGACTCGCCGGCGTCGCGGAAGACGGTCTTGAAGCGCTCGGCGTAGTGCGCGACCGCGTCACCGGCCTCCGCGCGCGGGCGCGCCGGCTCATCGCGTGTCACGTAGGAGCCAGCGACGATCCGGTCGTACTCGCCGCTGCGCACCCACTCCATCAGCTCGTGGATGCGGCGCACGGGCATCGGGTGCGTGACATTCAGGTCAAGCAGCAGGCGCGACAGGCGCTCGAGGCCGCTGCCCTTCTCGCGGTACTCCTCCCCCTGCTTCATGAACACGTCGAGATCGAGCCGCTTGGCCTCGGCGCCGGCGGCGATCACCATCAGCACGCGACACACCGTCAGCGGGTCGCGCGTGACGAGCGCCGCGGCGCGGTCGCAGCTCAGCTCGGCCGAGCGGTACCACTCCATCAGCGCCGCGCGCAGCGGCATCAGCGGCAGCGGGATACCCGGCAGACGGCTCATGCTCGTCAGGATCGTCAGCGCCGTGCCATAGAGGACGTGATCCGAGAGCACGTGCCCGGCCTCGTGCGCGAAGACGGCGTACAGCTGCTCCTCGTCCAGGAGCTTGACGAGCCCGGACTGCAGCACGACGATCGGGCGTCCGGCGCCGATCGTGGACGCGTTAGCCACCGGGAACTGCGTCAGGTAGAGATCCGGGACCGGCTCGAGGTCGAGGGTCTTGTAGGCCCGCGCGTGCGAACGCCAGACCTTGGGCAGCTGATCCTCGCCGAGCCGCACCGAGGAGCCGAGGTAGGCCTGGCGCAGGGCCCGCTCGTAACCCAGCTCGATCAGCTTGCGCACCACGCGATCGAGGTAGGGGATCGACTGCAGCGAGGCCGTCGCCGCGCGGTCGGCAGGATGCTCGTAGGCCTTCGACGAGATGCCCTTCAGCTGGTAGCCCTCGACCGGTAGCGTCATCGGCGCTCCTCAGTTCGTGCGTGTGTCAGACGAACGGTAGCGGTGCGCAACTGCGCCCGCTGTGGGGGCGGGGGCTCAGCGCCGGGCGCCGACCGCGCGTCCCAGCAGCGCAAAGCCGACAGTGAGCGCGACCGCCTCGAAGATCCCGCGCTGGAGTCCCTCGGCGAGGGAGTGCTCGGCGTGCCATTCGGCGAGCGTCACGGCGGTGCCGCTCGCGAGCGCGCCGCTGAGACAGAGCGCGAGCGGATGGCCTCGAAGGCGACGCAGCGGCGGGATGTCGTCGAACAGGTCGCCGGACGGCCCAGACGCGAAGACGACCGTCTGGGCACCCTGACCGAGGGTCCGGCGCGCCGCTAGGAGCGCAGCGATTGCCGCGACGCCAAGTCCGCCGCTCAGCGCGATCCACCAGGCCGGGACGACGCCGATGAAATCCGCGGTGTAGAGCAGCAGCCCAGACATCGTGACGACGCCGGCTGCCAGTCCCACCCTGGCACGACGGCGCACGAGGGCTATCTCGGCGCCCGCGAGCACCGTCGCACGCCGGCGGCGGATGGCCCGCCAGGCGGCTAGCGTGCCGCCGATCAGCGCGACCTGCGGCCCCACGACCATGGCAAAAATCGCGGGGAGCGAGAGCGCGACGCTGAAGCCGTGGTTGAAGCCCGGGTAGCCGACGAAGCGGCCCAGCGTGATCTGCGAGACGACAAGCGCGACGGCTGCGCAGCTCAGCGCGGCGAACGCGGCGAAGGCTCCGTGACGCGCATCGTCGGCAGCCAGCTCGTCTGCGTACTGGCGGGCGATCTCGCGGGGGACGCCGAGCCGCGCGCAGGCAGAGGTGCCGGCGTCGGCCGCCGCGGCGCCCCCGTCGCAGGCGATGTGGTCGGCGAGTTCGGCGAGCAGCCGCGCGCGCACGGCCGGCCGCACTCCCCGTGCCGACAGCTCGGCTTCGAAATCGCCCAGCCAGCTCACGCCAGCACCGCCTCGACCGCGCTTGCGAACTGCTGCCACTCGTGACGGCGCTCGCGCAGCGCACCGCCGCCGGAGCGAGTCAGGTTGTAGGTACGACGACGCCTGCCGGCTTGCGTGGACCACGCGCTCGTGACCAGCCCGGCCCGCTCGAGCCGGTGCAATGCCGGATAGAGCGTGCCCTCCGGAAGGTCGAATGCCCCGTCGCTGCGGTCGCGCAGCAGCTGGGCGATCGCGTAGCCGTGCGCCGGCCCGTTCGCCAGCGTTGCGAGGATCAGTCCGTCGAGATGACCTTTGAGCGCCTCGGCCCTCATACAGAGAGACCCTATACATCGTATCGCTAGGTGTCAAGTCCCCGGCCGACGGCCGCGCGGATCGCGTCCGCCTGCGCCTGCGAGTCGGCGACCGTCACGACCAGACGCGAGTACGGCGCCTGCGGCCCGAAGTCGACCCGCAACCCGGGCCGCTTGCCGCCGTGGACGAGCGCCAGATCCTTGCCACCGCGAAACCGGCGCGTGCCGTAGGCGATCACGTAGGGGATCCCGGTGCCCGGGGCACGAATCCCGCGCAGCGCCGACCATGCGTTCTGCTCCACGACGACGTCGGTCACACTCGACAGCGGGAAGCTGACCGGGCTGGCGCAGAGCGCCGCCAGCCTCTCGGCCCTCGACAGCCGCACCACCAGATCCTGACCCGCGATCGCCAGCGTCGCCACGGCCGCCACCGCTACAGCCGCCGTGTGGCGGTCGCAACCGCCCAGCGCTCAGGCGCGGCTGAGCTTCTTACCCGGGTTCAGGATCCCCCGCGGGTCAAAGAGCGCCTTGACGCCGTCGTGGAGGTCGAGCGCCGCGGGCTCCCACTGGCGTGCGAGTTGACCCCGCTTCACCCAGCCCAGCCCGTGCTCGCCGCTGACCGAGCCGCCAAGCGCGATCGCCAGTGCGAAGAGTTCCTCGGTCGCGGACTCTGCACGAGCCAGCGCCTCGGCGTCGCCCGGCTCGACGAGAAACGTGGCGTGGAGATTGCCGTCCCCCGCGTGTCCCCAGCTACAGGCCGCAAGCCCGTGGCGGGCGCCGATCGCAAGCGTCGCCTCGACCGCTTCGCCGAGCCGCTCGAACGGAACGACAATGTCCTCGCTGACCTTGCCGCCGAGCCGAGCGGTGACCGCGAGCGAGACGCCGTCTCGCCAGCGCCAGAGCGCGTCGATCTCGGCGCGCTGACGCGGCTCGAGAAGGATGCTGGCGTCCTCGCCCAAAGCCGCCGCCACCTCCCCGGCCAGCCGCGCGGCCTCCGCTGCCGAGCCGTCAGCCTCGGCTATCACCATGAAACCGCCGCTCTCGGGCAGCGGCCCGGGAAACCCCCGCGCCGCAATCGCGACCGTCTGCGCGTCCAGGTATTCGAGCGCCGCGACAGCGAGACCGCTGCCGATCACGCGTTCGATCGCGGCGGCGCCGGCAACGCTATCGCCGTAAAGGGCGACGACGGGCAGCGCCGCCTCCGGCGCGGGGATCAGCCGAAGCCAGGCCGCCGTGATGATCGCGAGCGTCCCCTCCGAGCCGATCAGCAGGCCGAGCAGGTCGTAGCCCGCGACGTCCTTGGTGATCGCGCCGCCGAGCGTTATCACCTCGCCGCTCGCCAGCACGGCCTCCAGCCCGCTCACCCAGTCCCCGGTGACGCCGTACTTGAAGGCGTGAGGCCCGCCGGCGTTGGTCGCTATGTTGCCGCCGATCTGCGACTGCTCGCCGGCGCCCGGGTCGGGCGGGAAGAGCAGTCCGTTCTCGCGCGCGAGCCGGCGCACGTGAGCGGTCGTGAGCCCGGCCTCCACGTGCATCCGCCACCGCAGCGGCTCGAGCGCTCGCACCCGATTCATCCGCTCGAGGCTGAGCACGACGCCTCCGTGCAGCGGAACCGCGCCGCCCGCGAACCCGGTGGCGCCCCCACGCGGTATGACCGCGACGTCGCGGGCGTTGCACCAGGCGAGCACCCGCCCGACGTCGTCGGTGCTACGTGGCGTAACCCATGCGTCTGCTCGCGGCTCGATTCCGCGGACCTCCGTGCTGTCGTGGAGCTGCGCTCGGGTCGGCACCCGCACGCTCTCGGCGTCGAGCAGGTCCGAAAGCGCCGCGATCAGCGACTGCATGCGCGCGCGCTATCCGGCGCCACCGTCACGGCGGCCTAGCCGAAGAAGACGGAAGCGATCTCCAGCAGGCGCGGGTCGAGCAGCTTGTGTGTCTTCGTCGCGTCCGCCAGCGGCATCAGGACTATCTCGTCGGCGCGCAGCGCGACCATCTCCCCGAAGCGGCCCGCCAGCACCGCGTCCATCGCAGCGACGCCGAAGCGCGTCGCCAGCACGCGATCGAAGGCGGTTGGCGTGCCGCCGCGCTGGATGTGTCCAAGGATGGTGTAGCGCGTCTCATAACCGGTTCGTTCTTCGATCTCGGCGCTCAGCGACACAGCGACGCCACCCAGGCGCGCGTGGCCGAAGGCATCGACGTGCTCATGCGTGACGCTCTCGGCGCCTTCTTTCGCCTTCGCGCCCTCGGCGACGACGACGATCGAGTACGTGGTTCCGTTCGCGTGGCGGGCCCACAGCAGCTTGCAGACGTCGTCGATGTCGTACGGCCACTCGGGCACGAGGATCGCGTCCGCGCCTGCCGCGATGCCCGCGTAGGTTGCGATCCAGCCGGCCTCACGCCCCATCACCTCGACCACGATCACCCGGTCGTGAGACTCGGCTGTGGTGCGCAGCCGATCGATTGCGTCGGTCGCGATCTGTACCGCGGTGTGAAACCCGAAGGTCAGTTCCGTTCCTGCCAGGTCGTTGTCGATTGTCTTCGGTACACCAACGACCGGGATCCCCGCGTCCACCAGTCGCGCAGCCACGCCGAGCGTGTCATCGCCGCCAATCGCGATGAGCGCATCGACGCCCTGGGCCGCCAGCGTGGCTCGGATCTCCTCGCTCCCGTCGGCACCGTTCGCAAACGGGTTCGTGCGCGAGGTGCCGAGAATCGTCCCGCCCCGACCGAGGATGCCGGCGGTGACGGCGCGCGTCAACTCGAACGAGTTGCCCTTCATCACACCCGCCCATCCGTGGCGGAACCCAACGCAACTCGTCTGTGGGTCGTCGAGGCCCCGGCGCACGATCGCCCGGATAACGGCGTTGAGGCCGGGACAGTCCCCGCCCCCGGTCAGGATGCCAACGCGTGCCATGTGGCTGCAGCATACGAAACTCGCGCGACAAGGTTTTTGTCAGGCTGGCGCGGCTCGCCAGGGCGCTCCGCGCTGTAACAAATAACCCGCCGTTACAGAATTCGCGCGTGTCGCTTTTCTGGCAATCGATGACGCCGCAGCGAGCGCGGCCAGCCCGTCGATCGGCTCAGCCGACTGCACGCAGCTCGGCCGCGCGCCCGGAGCAGTCGTAGAAACCTGCAGCGACGGCCGTTACCGGCTTGCATGCCGCCTGCACCGCATTCAACGCCGCCCTCGCGCCGGGACGAGCGCCGACGCCGGTGGTCGCAGTCTCGCTGTAGAGCACCCAACGTATGTGTCCCGCGGCGACTTCGCCGGCAAGCCAAGAGATCGAGGGGTCGCTCTCCTGACCCGAGAATCCGCCGATCCCGGCCACCTCGCCGTCGCCTGCGAGGATCGCCTGCGCGGCGCTACTCTGGCTCGCAAGGGCGATCGTGCCGCCGCCGTGCGATTTGACGTAGCTCCTCTCCGCCACGGTCACCGCGGAGCCACCCCCAAACGGGCCCCCGCCGAAGCCGCCGAAGCCGCCAAAGCCGCCGCCGCGGCGGAACGCCGCTCCGGGGTTCGCCGTCGAACCCGAGCTCGCGCCGCCGAAGAGTCCTGGCGGGGTGGCCCCGCCTCGACCGGCGAAGCCACCGGCGCCGGGCGGTCCGTTGGGGAGCGTGACCCCGGGCCGCCCGGGGAAGCCGCCCGCACGCAGGCCACCGCCGCGACCGCCGGGGCCGGCCACGTTGTATATCTCCGGGCCACCGGCCGGGAACGTCGACTGCGTCGCGTAGCCGAGCGTGTCGACGGCCCATATGGCCGGTGCGAGCAGGAGCGCTCCGACGCCGACGCTGATCGCAGTGGCGCGCCCGCGGGCGCTGCGAAAGACGAACAACGCGCCCACGGCTCCGCCGCAGGCGAGCGGGAGGACGACGCGCAGCCAGCTGAGATCGCCGGCGTAGTTATGCAGCACGACAAACTCGCTGAGAACGCCCGCCGCGAGCAATACGCTGCCGGCCACCGCGGCCGGCACGCCACGCCGGGCGACGGTGGCCGCTCCGGCGCCGGCCAACGCCGCCGTGAACGGCGCGAGCGCGACGACGTAGTAGGGGTGGAAGATCCCGTGGGCGAGACTGAACAACGCGGCTGTGACCACAAACGTGCCGCCGACGACGAGCAGCCACGCGGTTCGCGGATCGCTCCGGCGCGCCTTGCTCGCGAGCGCCACCACCACGGCACCGACGACCGCCAGGCCGAGGAGCCAGCCGTCCTGGCCGCCGAGCGCCGCGTTGAGTAACCGCAGCGGGCCGGTGCCCTGGCCAAACGCGCCGCCCGCCCCGCCACCCCCGCCGGGACCGCCGCTCTGGCCGGTCACGCGGCCGAGGCCGTTGTAGCCGAAGATCAGCGAAAGGATGCTGTTGTCCGAAGTCCCAGAGATCCACGGCCGCTGCGTTGCCGGCGTCAGGGCGACGAGCAACGGCCACGCGCCGCCGACCGCCAGCATCGCCGCGCCACCCGCGAGCAGTTGGCGAACCGCGGCGAGCCGACCGCGCGGGGCGACCCAGAGCCAGGCGAGCGCGATCGCCGGGACAACCACGAGCGCGACGAGCATCTTCGTTTCAAAGCCGAGGCCGACGGCGATCCCGGCCGCGACCAGCCAACGGGTCCGCCCGTCCTCGAACCCGCGCACCGCGAACCAGACCGCGGCGACGCAGCAGAGGGTGAGGAGTGCGTCGGGATTGTTGTGGCGCGACATCGCCACGACGATCGGGGTTGTCGCCAGTGCGAGACCAGCCACGAACCCACCAAGGCGTCCAAACCGCCGGCGCACGAGGTCGTAGACGAGCACGACGGTGGCGATGCCCATCAGTGCCTGCGGGACAAGGATCGCAAGCGGGTGGAAGCCGAACACCCTCACCGACAGCGCCTGGATCCACAGCGCCAGCGGCGGCTTGTCGACGGTCATGACGCCGCTGGGATCCATCGAGGCGTAAAGAAAGTCGTGCCAGCTCGCGGCCATCGAGCGCACCGCCGCCGAGTAGTAGGTGTTCGCCCAGCCGTTGCGCCCGAGCGCCCAGAGATTCAGCAGCGCGGCAATGCCAACGAGGCCGCCGATCTCGGGCGCGCGGCGCAGGGCCGCCAGCACGTGGACGACCCACCGGCGGACCGTCGTGGGGCGCGCTGCGGCCAGACCACCGGGCGTCGGGCCGGCAGGCCGCGGCTCAAACACGTGGCTGTGCAGCGCCATCGCACGACATCCTGGCGCGCTGCGTTTACCGCGACCTATGGAGAAGCTGAGAGTCGCCTGGGTGAGGCGGAAACGAGCATCACAGCCGAATCTCAGTCCGGCCTGAGAGCCCCTTTACCGGCGCCGCATTGAATGGACCGCATCCACCAACGCAAAGGAGGCACACAAGATGCGACCACGCATACTGAGTGCACTGGCCGTGCTCGGAGCAGCAGCAGCGATTGGCGGCGCCACCGTCGCCCAGGCGGCCTCGGGCAGCACGACCTCGACGACGCCGACCACCACCACATCGAGCTCCACCTCGACAAATAGCTCAACCGCCCAGAGCAACAGCGGATCGAGTGCGGGAGCGACCGGCTCGACCGGCTCGGCCGGATCAAACGGCTCGAGCGGGCATCACTGCCCGAACATGCCCGCCAATGGCGGCGGGGCGAACACGCAACCGCCCAACACGACCGGCAGCTGACCCACTCAGCACGGCTCCCGGCTACGGCCGGGAGCCTCGGTCAGCTGCCGGCATCGCGGCCCCGACGTCCACACGGCCTGCCGCGACCCGGCGCACACCCCCTCGCGTAATCGAGGCCGCCGATCTATACTGGCCGTCGCGCGGATGTAGCTCAGTTGGCTAGAGCGTCTGCTTGCCATGCAGAAGGTCGAGGGTTCGAGTCCCTTCATCCGCTTCGAAAAGGCCCGGAAATCCGGGCTTTTTGTTTGAGAGCGTTCGGGCGAAAGCCGGAATGTGTCCCGAATGTGTCCCGACGATCGTCTACTCTCGGGCCATGCCACCGCTCCCCTTGCAGCCACCAAGCGGGCACGTCTTCCGCGTCGAGCGCAAGCGCGGAGCCGTCTGGTACGCGAAGTACCGGCTCCCTGACGGCCACCAGGCGCAGAAGAAGATCGGGCCTGCGTGGGCCGAGCGCGGCCGTCCACCTGCCGGCTACTACACGAAGCGCCAGGCCGAGGGCTGGCTGCGTGAGACGCTCGACCAGGCGCGCCGCGGCACGCTGCCGGGCGCCGTCCGCACCGGCGCTCGCCTCGACGACGCCGCTGCGGAGTGGCTTCGCTACGTGGAGCACGACCGAGACGTCAAGCCCTCAACGCTGCGCCACTACCGCTCGACCGTCAACGCCCACCTCCTCCCCGCCTTCGCCGGCCAGCGCATCGAGGACATCACGACCGCCCAGGTCGAGGCGTGGCGAGCGGAGCTGGTCGGAGCGAACGGCAGACCGATCAGCAACCGCACCCGCAACAACGCGATCGCCGTCCTCCACGGCGTCCTCGAACGCTCGCGCAAGGTCTTCGGGCTGCAGTTCAACCCGGCGGCTGATATCCAGCCACTGCGCGAGCGCTACGACGCGACGCGCTTCACGTTCTACTCGCCTGAGCAGGTGGCCGCGCTCGTGCGCGCAGCCGCGAGCGAGCAGGACGGCGCGATCTATCTCACCGCGGCCCTGACGGGTCTGCGTCGCGGCGAGCTGGTCGCGCTGCGCTGGTGCGACGTCGACTTCGAGCGCGAGGCGATCCGCGTGCGCGGCACCTACGCCAACGGCGCGCTCACCTCGCCGAAGTCGGGCAAGGGCCGCAGCGTTCCGATGGTGGCGCAGGTCGCGACAGTCCTCGCCCAACTCGGCCAGCGAGACCACGACATCGGCGAGGAGGATCTCGTCTTCCCCGGTGAGCACGGCGCATACCTCGACGGCAGCGCGCTGCGCCGCCGCTACGTCTCAGCGCAGACAGCGGCCGACCTGCCTCTGATTCGCTTCCACGACCTGCGCCACACGTTCGGCACGCTCGCCGCCCGCGGCGCCGAGTCGCTGGTCGAGCTCCAGCACTGGATGGGCCACGCCGAGATCCGCACGACCCAGCGCTACACGCACTACCGGGAGCAACGAGACGCGGCAAAACGGCTCGCACGAGCCTTCGAGCCCGACGTGGTGACCGACGACAGGTCCGGTTCCCCAGCGGCCAACGTCGAGAACCGGGACTGACGGATCAGTCCAAGGTCGGCTCTGCCGACTTGGATGCCAACCCAGCCGTAGGCGGAGCGCTGTCAAGTGCTGTCCCGTCAGGGGCACGCCGAAGGCGTGGGCGAAGCCCAGCCCTTTACAGCCAGCGGAGCCGGAGACTACGAGCCGACGTGAGCGCCTGCGTCATGGGCTGTCCGCGGTGTAGGTGCGAGCCTCGGCCACGAGCAGAACCAGGGCCCGAATCGTGAGAAGCATGTTGTCGACCGTGTCTTCCACCTCATCTGCTTTCCAACGCCGCTGCCACTCCGCAGCCGAGACCCCCGTCGCCGCTTCGAAGCCGGCGCGAGCGTGGGACGCACCCGTGAGCTCGATCGACACCGTATGCGGGCGCTTGACCAGCCGGCGCTGGTAGTCAGCCAGGGCCTCCTGCGGTACGCGCAGGCCCCGCTCGCTACGACGCACACCCTCCAGCTTCCCCCGCCTGATGAGCTTGTAGACGCCGTCGTTGGTCATCTCGAGCTCGGCCGCGACCTCAGCGACCGTGAGATAGCCAGTGTTCACAAAGCCCACATTAGCGGGGTTTATCTTCTTCGTCTAGTTAGTCTGCACTGTCCAGTGCGTACCGTGTGCACTGGCTTTTGGTTGTTCGAGGGGATGGAGCGGAGCGATATGGCCGCGCCTGTGAAACGGCGGCGCGCACTCACGCTTGGCGGCATCTGCGAGGGCCCGCGCGGCTGCTTTCACGCGAAGGCAGCACTCTGCGCGCGGCCGGGCGTCGCCGGGCGCGGTGTTTATGTCCCCTGTCGGGTCTCGCTGTTCGGTGTAGCGTGTGCCTATGGCTCGCAGGCTGTTGGCAACTACGGCGGCTTGTCTTGTTGTCGTTCTCGTTGTCGCCGCGGCAGCGCGCGTCGGCACGCTCACGGCGCCTGAGCACGCGAACACGGCGGTGTTGGCGGCATATTTCGCCGGGCCACAGACCGCGGGCGGAGCGACGGATGCGACCGGGTCGACGGGATCGACTGTCGCTACCGGGGCAACTGGGTCGACTGGCGCGAGCGGCGGGAGCGGCTCGACGGGGCCGACCGGGTCGACGGGCACAACCGGCTCGGGCAGCAACGGCATGGACTGGTTCGACGCGAACTGTCAGCTCGACACAGCCGACGCGACGGCGCTGCGCGTCCAGAAGGACGTCGTGTTCCAGATCTCGGCGATCGAGTCGACACTCGGCAGCCAGGGAGGAATTGACATGCTGGCGCAGTGTGACGCCCAGGGTGAGTTCTACATCTGGGTCGCGCCGGGTCCGCTGGACCTCGCTGCGGCGACGAGCGCAATCGACGCGATCTTCGTCTCGGCGCTGGGGCAGACGGAGGCGGCGTGGTTCGAGTCTCACCTAACGGTCCAGAGTGCGCCGTACAGCGAGAGCGAACTCGACCAGACTGCGCAGCCGATCGAGGCGCTGGTGACGGACGAGCCGACACCCGCCGCGTGGCACGTGGGGGTGGCAGTCACGGAGCCCTACCCCGTCGTCGAGATCACGCTCTGGAATGATCGCACTGCGGCTGACGTCAGTGCCGCGCAGGCGCTCGTGAGCCAGTACGGCGGGATGGTGACGTTGATCCTCAGCGACTCGCCCCCGCCTTCGCCCGTTGACGCCTCCGCGTTGATCGGGCTCGCGGTGGTGCCGTCGGCACCATCCGCCCCAACGCAACACCCCTCAGGCCGTGCGCCAGCGGCGGTAGCTCCATCGCTGCGGATCGTCCACTACAACCGTCGCCGGCTACGCGCGGAGATCACAATCGCGCCAGGCAGCCTGCCTCTGCACAACCTGGTCGTCTCGATCCGGTCTCGCTCGAACGTCCTGCTCGCCCACAGGAAGCTCAGGCAGCTCGACACGGTCACCCACCTTACCCTTCGCCTGAGCGCCGCTCCCCGGCACGTGACCGTGACACTCCACGCAGGCACCACCAACGGCAAAGCGGTCCTCCTGCACAGCAAGATCTGAACGTCCGTCGAAGACCGCGACCCAGACGGCCGCATCGCGCGCACCCCGACGCTGTGCCTTGCGCGACATCGGGCAGCCGGGCGTTTGCGCGTTACGTGCGCAACTAAGGCGGGAGGTCCCGTTCGCGGAGGTTCCCGGCTCGGACGAGTTTCGTCGCAAACGCCCGCCCTTTCTCGACTCCATGGTTCGTGGTATAGGCACCGACCATGTCTAAGAAGTACCGACGCATCCATCCCTCGCGGTCAGCCTCGTAACGCTCGACCTCCCCCAGCCATGCGATTCGAGCCTCGGTGAGTTCGTCTGTCGATGCGGGCGACGAGCGGGTCAGGGCGTGTAGACGCGTCATGCCCCAGTTCACGACTGGAGTCTCGGCATTGCTGCGTTCAAGTAGCCGCTCAACTCGCCTGTGGACCTCGTCAGCGGTGGTCGAGCCTTCGAGGGCCGCGACCCACAGTTCGTTCAGGACTTCGACGGTGACCGGGTCACCTCGCTCAGAACACATCTAGTACGCCATGCCGTTGCCGATGGTGGGGTAGTGCGGATAACGAAGAACCCCTACCAACGCGCCGCCGCCGGATGTGCAGCGATCGCCTTGGTCCTGAGTCTCACCGGTGCGCAGGCGGTTTCTCCCGTCGCACTCCTAGTCGGACTCGTTTTCGCCATCGTCGCTTACGCCCGGCGGCGTGACTACCCGCGCTGACCCCGCGGCGGAGAGCAAACCCAGCTGCCGGTTTGCGCGAGTTGGGACAGCGCTCCACGACCGGGGCCTGTGGCTCATGGGCGTGGACGAGAGGGGGTTGACAATAGATCGTTTATCGACGTATGGTGGCGGTCGTGGAGCTTCGCCCGCCGAGCTACTTCGCTCTTGCTGCGTTGATTGATGGGCCGCTGCACGGGTACGCGATCGTGCGTCGCGCGGCTGAGCTTTCCGATGGCCGCGTGCGGTTGTCGACCGGGACGCTTTACGCGCTGTTGGATCGCGCGTTGGCCGAGTCGCTTGTGGTGGCGGGTGACCCGTACGTGGAGGCCGGTCGGCAGCGGCGCGATTACATGCTTAAACCGGCTGGTCGGCTCGTGTTAGCGCAGGAGGCAGAGCGTCTCGCACGCGCTGCGAAGACGGTGTCCGGCAGGTTGAAGGCGACGGCAGATGTGGCGGTCGCGTGATCCGTGAGCGCATCGGTCGGGCGATGTTGCGTGCATACCCGCACGAAGTTCGTGCGGCGCGCGGCGAGGAGATCCTCGGTACGGTGCTCGAGGCTGGCGAGCCTTCGGCGCGCGCATTCGTTCGCGAGGGCGGCTCGATCGTGCTCGCCGGTTTGCGTGAGCGTGCGACTTTCCTAGCCCGTGTGGGCTCCCGGCGGTTGATCGCCGACGCCTTTTGCCAGGCGGCGGCGCTTTGGCTTATGTGGGGCGCCGTGAACATCGTGTCCTCCGAGCTGCAGCGACCGTGGGCCGCGAGCCCCGACGTGCTGGCGCTCATCGTGCTGTTGGCTCTGCTCGTTGGTGTTCTTGTTGGCTATGACCGGATTGTCGGTGTCATCGGTTTGGCGTTCATCGCCGCCGTCGAACTGCTCACGGACCCACAGGCCGCGACGCGTCCGCTTACGCTGGCGACCCTGTTCGTACCGCTGGTGTGCTGCTTGGTGATGGCTTTTGCCCCTCGCAAGCGATCGCCTGACCCTCGCCGACTGGTCTTGCTGGTTCCAGCCATCGCGCTCGTGGCACTACTTCCTGAAGCGGTTGATCGCGGCACAGCACTCCTGGTGCTCGTGTCGCTTCTCGGAGTGCTCCGTCTCCCGGTCGATCCGCGTCTCGCGATCGCGTGCGGTATCGCGTGGACTGGTGTCGGGCTAAGCGATGTCACCGTCGCACTGTCGCGGACAGACGCATCGAACGGTCTGATCCTGACGGCAGCCGCGTCTTTGATCATGTTCACGATCGCCACCACGCGACTGCACTACATGCAGCACAAGCACCAGACCTAGACCGACCTTGGCTGCCCGCGCGCGCCGTCGACGCTGTTGGTTCGCGCGACTTCCGACAGCGCCGGGGTGGTCGAGACCACGCGCGAGCGGCACTCTCGCCCCGTCGCTGAATCGGCCGATACAGAGGACATGGCTAACAGGAGCCGACCGCTAAGGGTGCGCTTGAGCGCGTATGTGGCGGGCGCGGCAGCGACGGTTGGCTCTCAATCGACGCGGGCATTGTCACGTGGGAGTGGAGCGGCTTTGGGCGCGTTCTGAACCGTCGGGTCCCGACGGGAGTTGTTGCGGTGGGCTTCCCGGTGGCGGTGCTCGGGGCGCGCTTCCTGCCACCGCTCTTTAACTCGGGCCTGATCCTCCGTGGCGAGGACGGCAACTTTCTCGTGGCGACGTTCTGGGGTAAGCATCGCCGCGTGGTCAAGGAACTCAAGGCCTCCGGCATCCCGATCGTCGAGGCTCGCACCAACTTCACGTTCGGGCCAGAACTCGCACGTCGCTATACCTGGCCAGCGGACTGATTCTCCGACTCCGCCGTTGTCGCCCGGCGCGAGCAGGAGTCGCGACCTGTTTGCTAGGACGAGCGGTGAGCGGCTACAGTCGGTGCTCGTGTGAGCGAGTTTTTTGAGCCGCCGCCGCCGCTTGAGGAGCCGGAGCGTCTTGAGCCCCGGCCTGCGTGGCGGCACGCCCCGTCAGGCACGCTGCCGGGCGTCGTAACGCTTCAGCTGGTGCTCGCACGCACGGACCGAGTCGCGGTCTGCGTGACGCGGTTGGGCGCCTACGCGACCGGCTTCGAGCTCGAGCTCGTCACGATGGCCTGTGGCGAGTCCGAATCACTCGATCCCTTCCTGTTCGGCGGGCAGTCGCTGCGTCGCGGGTCGAAGACCGGTGCCGCTATACCGCCGGAGAAGCTGAGATTCGGCATCGAGTTCGCCGACGGAACGAAGGCAACGAACACCTCGCGGCCGCAGGGCCCGCAGGGGGTTGATCCTCCGCCCGGCCCGGTGCTCAGTCCACGGGGCGGGAGCGGCGGTGGGAACGGCAACTCTCGACAGAGCATCTGGGTGTGGCCGCTCCCGCCAGCCGGCCAGTTGGCGTTCGTCTGCGAATGGCCGGCAGCAGGGATTCCGCTAACCCGCCACGAGATCGACGCGCAACTCGTCCTCGACGCCGTAAGCCGGGCACAACAACTCTTCACCGACGAGCAACTCTTTGACACGCCGGGGTCGTACAGCACGAGCAGCACGGTCGCCTTCATGCGCAAGGCCGAGTAGCGCCGCCGCGCTGTCGGGTTGCGCGACGGGGAGCACTCCGGCGGGCTACCGCGCGGGATGGCGCCGTGGGTGCTCGGTAGGGTGACGCGGTGGATGACCTCGGTCGGGGATGAGGGCTGACAATGATGGAACCTGGCGACTTGATTGCTGCGGGTCAGGCGGCTAGTGCGGCGGGGCGCTATGACGAAGCGCTCGCACGGTTCGATGAGGTTGTCGGCGGCTTGGCTAACGCTAGCGCTAGCGATCCGGGCGATCGTGGCTGGGTTGCTTGCGGGTTGGCGTGCAAGTCGCAGGTGCTTCGCAAAGCCGGGATGCTCGAGGAGTCGATCGGCGTCGATGGCGAGCTGATCTCGCTGTTTGGCGGCGACACGGACGAGTATCTCTGCGGCGAGGTGTCCAACGCGCTGGATCGCAAGGCGCGCACACTTCGAGACCTTGGCCGCTATCAGGAAGAGTTGAACGTCCGCGATACGGAACTCGCGCGCTACGAGCGGACGACGCCAGCCGGGAGTCCAGCTCAGGTCGCACGGGCTGTTGCGGGTCGTGCGACGGCGCTGGTGGAACTTGGTCGTCGGGACGAGGGAATCGCGGGGTTGGACGAGCTGGTCGCGCGCTTTGGCGGTGCAGCGGACACGCGGGCGCAGGTTGCGTACGCGCTTCACCGGAAGGCGATCACGCTTCGGGACGCTGGGGCGCTTGAGGAGTCGATCACTGTGAATGACGAGGTGCTGGCGCGTTTCGGCGACGACGATGACGACGCCCTGTGCGCCTATGTTTCGCGTGCACTGGATCGCAAGGGGCAGGCGTTGTATGAGCTTCGGAGGTATGAGGAGGCGCTGACTCAGCGCGAGTTCGAGCTTGAGCGCTACAGGCGGGCAGACCCAGCAAGCCGGCCGCGAGCCCGCCTTTACGCTCTGTCTGGTCGCGCGATGGCGTTGTCGGCGCTCGGTCGCCAAGCCGAGGCGGTAGTCGACTGGGTGGAGGAGCTCGCCGGTCTCCTCGGCGTGACTGATCCGGCGGGGCGGGAGCTGGTGGCTACAGCGCTGTTGGGCCGAGCAGGCGCATTGCGGCTGCTCGGCGACCACGACGCGGCACTCGCAGACTTGGACCGCTTGCAAGCAGAGTTCACGCGCGAGGAGAGCCTGTTTATCCACCGGCGGCTTGCAGAGGGCTTGTTGGAGCAGGTGTGGGCGTGGCGAGAGATGGGCGAGCCCAAGATGGCCGCGCCAGCGCTCGAGCGTTTGACCACCGAGTTCTTCTCGGAGTCGGACCCTGAGGTCGCCAACGCCGTGACGCGGGGCCTGGGCGCTCGCGGGCTGGACTGCTATCTGCGCGGCGAGTTCGAGGAGGCGGCGGCGCTCTATGACATGGTGATAGAGCGCGGGAGTGATACGACAGACGAGCAGGTGTGGAGCGCGGTCGTTGCAGCCGCGGAGGGCAAGGCGCTCGGATTTTCGCGCCGCGGGGATGCCGATGGGGCGCTGCGCTATCTCGACCTTTGGACCACCGAAACACTGCGGCGATTCCCCGCCAGCCCCAGCCACTTCGCACGCCTAGTTCAACAGCGGCTCGGAGTTCTGGCATCGGCCCGTCGGCTCGAAGAAGTCGTGACCGTCGCGCACGACATCATCGGCAAGTTCCGCGACAGCGACGATCCGGCGCTGCGACAAACAGTCGCGCGGGCGCTGCTGGAACGAGCTGGAGCTTTCGGAGCCCTCGGCCGCCCAGAGGAAGCCAGCGGTGCGTTAGAAGCGATCCACGACTACCCGGAGGAAGCGCTAGCGGTGCTCGATTGGCAGATCGACAACGCCGACATCGCCACCGCCCCGTGGCTGGGGCCGTGGCTAGCCCAAACACTCCTCCTCCGCGCCAGCTTGCTCAGCGAACTCGACCGCGATCAGGAGAGCGCCGAAACACTCGAGTCGCTGATCTCAAAGTTCGACGGGTCAGACGATCCGGCCGTCCGCCTCATCGTCGCGGGCGCTCGGGAGATGCGCGCAGACCTCGACGCTGACGAGTAACGACCGTCATCCGCTGGTCGCCGCCGCTCCGCGCGATCAGCGCGCGTTCTCCGGATCGCCCAACTCAACGTCCGCTAAGTCGCGGGCCGCTCCCGACCGCCCGGCCCGCCGGCGGGGACGCCGATCTGCACGCCGACACCGCAGTTGCTGATCCAACCCCCGATGAGCTGGTTCGTTCCGATCGCAGTGCGCCGCGGGGAGAAGCTCAGGCCGGTGCCGGCTATCTCCATCGCGATCTCGACCGTCGCGATCGGGAACGTCACGCCACTCATCCGGACAGCGTCGGCGTGCGTTGCCCATGGGGTCGGCGGCGGCCATCCGAGCTTCTCGTATCGCCGCTGGAGCGCTCGCGAGGTCCTGATCGGGAAGCGCTGATCGAGCTGCTCGAGCGACTCCACGTTGCGGAACGCGACCTTGAGCGTGTCGCCGTTCGGGTACTTCGCGCTGACCAGGCGCCCGGACGGGGGGCACTCGATCTCGTGCTCGTCGGCGCCTTCGGTCATCCAGAAGTTGTCGAGCATCAGCAGGCGCGGCTCACCGGAGGTCGTCAGCATCTGCAAGTTGACCAGCACATGGCCGGAGTCGTCGCGGTTGAACCACACGACGGGGATGTCGTTCACACGCACGGCGATCGGGGTCCGATAGTAGAAGCTGCCACCCACGATCGCGAGGAGCTCCTCCCGCCTCCAGTTGAACCGCGCGCCGAGCAGCCGGCGCCGGTCGCGGCCCGATCGCTTGAACTCGCGGAGCTCATCGACGGTGAACACGCCGGCGTCGGCCTCGGGATGGTGATCGCGGCAGAGTGCGACCATCCCAGCAGGGTCGTGATGCTTCCGGACGGCCCACGGCGGGTCGAAATGGTGCCAGGTCAGATAAGGGCTGCCGCAGCGGGAGACGGGGCAGCCGAAGCCGACCTCGCGGGCGAGCTGGCGCCGGATGTCGGCGGGCGGGTTGCGGTCCATGCCTGATTCTCCCACCGGGGCTGACGCCGCTAAAGACGGCCCGCCGGCTGGCGCGTGGCGCAGTCGCCCCGCTGTTCCTCCTCGCGCAACTCGACACTCACGGGCTCCCGCCGGCGACGGGCGCTGGCGCCCTAGCCCGAGAGATGCTTCTCGAAGAGGATCACTTCGAGACCGGCGGCTTCCCCGCGCCCCGTTTCGATGAAGCCGTGCTTGCGGTAAAGCTGTTCTGCGCCCGTCTGAACGACTGTTGTGTCGAGGAACAGCGTTCGTACGCCGAGTTCACGCGCTCGAGCCTCGAGGCGGCCGAGGATCAACTCGCCAAACCCGCGGCGCTGATACGCGGGATCGACGCGCATGCGCTTGACCTCCGCACGGTCCGGCGCAGAACGGCGCAGCGCTCCCATCGCGACGATAGCCCCGTCTAGCTCGCCGACCAAGAACTCCCCGTCGTTGAGGTAGACCGCGCTGATCGATCGTAGGTCGTCGTCCCACGGCCCGTCACCCGCATGCGCGCCCGCATCGTGCAAAGCACGGTCGTGCAAAGACCAAACAGCCTCGCTGTCGGCATCGCGGTAGCGGCGAAGGTGCAGCAGGTCCGCGGGTCGCGACTTCCCGGCCATGAACCAGAGTGTCCCATCCGCGTGAAAGCAGCCGCGTGGCCACTCGGCACCGCAGCCTCGCGCTGGCGTTAGGCACGACCGGGGAACCCGTCCGGCTGGGGTTCGTGACGACCCGTGTCGCTACGCTTTCCCTATGGCAGCCCGCGAGAAGTTGAACATCGACCTGGACGCGGACGTGGCGTCGCTGCTGCGCTCCCACGCGGCAGAGGCGCACGTGAGCGAAGGCGAGATCGTCGACCGCGCGATCCGTGCACTCGATCTGCGCTCACTTGTTGCCCGCATCCGCGAACGTAGCGATCTCGATGAGGAGCAAGCAATGGCTCTCGCGCGTGAGGAGCTGCGGGCTGTGCGCGAGGAGCGGGGCAACGCCGCTTGATGCGGGTCGTCGCGGACGCGAATGTGCTCGTGTCCGCGGCACTTGGGAGGTCGCCCGAGGCACCGTCCGTGATGGCCCTTGATGCGGCACTTGATGGACGGCTCGAACTGGTTACCTCGCCGAAGCTGCTGGCGGAGGTGGCAGACGTGCTCGGCCGGCCGCGCCTGCGACGCTATCTGTCAACCGACGAGGCAACTCGCTACGTTGACGATCTTGCGGCCCTGACCGAGCAGGTCAATGATCCGGCCGAGCCGCATGCTGCCGTCTGTCGCGACCCTCGCGACGACTACCTGGTGGCTCTTGCACGCTCGAGCGGCGCCGAAGCGGTCGTCACCGGCGACCTAGATCTGCTCGCGATCGACACCAACGAGCTCGAGATCGAGGTCCTCACGCCGCGGCTCCTCGTCGAGCGTCTCGCGGCCAGCTGATCCGGTTCGGCACCCAAAACCGTGTCCCGAAATATGTCCCGACCTCAGCAAATCTGAGGGTATCTGGGGACACGTCAGAGCACCTGAGAGCCCGTAAAACGGGGGAATCGTACCTCCCAGGGAGACTTGCCATGCAGAAGGTCGAGGGTTCGAGTCCCTTCATCCGCTTCGTGATCGGGTCCGTGTTTGCGGGCCGGTTCGTCAAAGCACGCCCCCTTGTGTCCTGCGCGGCGCACGATGGCTTTGCGCACGAACTGGAACCCTTCCGAGGTGGTCACGAGACGGGCGCGTCGTTTCGGAGCGGCGCGCTGATCGCGCTCGGTCTATCGCCCCGGCCCTAGCCCGGGCTGCGCCTCGACGATGGCGAAGTGTGGGTTCTCGATGATCCCGATGAGCGATCCCGCGGGATCTCGCGCCGTCGCGACTCGGATCCCGTCGCCGACATCGCGCACGTCCTCTCCGATGGTGGCACCCGCTTCGAGGAGTCGTTGCAACGCCACGTCGGCGTCCGCGACACCCCAGTAGGTGCGGGGGCCTGCGGTGATGTCGCCGTCGGGATCGAGCGCGAGTTCGTAGCCGCCGACGTTGAAGCCGACGTAGAACGGCTGATCGAAGTACGGCTCTATCCCCAACAACTGGGCGTACCAGAGCTTGAGTGCATCGAGGTCAGGGGCGGCGTAGATGATTGTGCGCAATCCCAAGAACATGGCTGGCAGCCTCCTCAGGTCGGGGAAGACTCATTCTGCAGGGAGCGGTCGGCGTCGTCTTGAACGAACCCGACAACGTCGAACTCTCGCCGATAGCCACCCGGTGAAACGCCGGCCAGCCGACGATAGTCGCGGCTCAAATGGGCCTGATCGGCGTACTCGTGCGCAGCGGCGAGCGTCGCGAGCCCATCGTCCCCTACGCGCAGTGCGCGTGCCACTCCGCTGTGGCGCAGCACCTGCCTTGTCTGCTTCGGCGACAGCCCCACGTAGCGGTCAAACAGACGCTGTACATGGCGCTCGCGGAGGCCGAGCTCGGCGTAGATCTCCGCCAGCAACCGGCGCGGGGCGCCAGCGAACGCCGCAAGTACCGCGTCGACATCGCCATCTCGCACGAGCACACCATTGCGCAGCAGCTCGCGCGCGACGTGCTCACCGGATCGATCCGCACCACTCGCCCACGCCGGCACCATCACGCGCGTGCCGCCGTCGCGCAGCGCGCGCAGATCGCCAACGGCGCCGAGCGTGAGCAGAGTTCCCGGCGCCAGTCGCACCCCGCGCGTAGTCGCAACGCGCAACTCGACGATCTCCCCACGGCTCATCGGCCCGTTGAACCACACCGAACCCGTCCCCGCATCAATCAGATCTGTGCACCCGTCGGGCACCACGCGGATCCGATCTCCAACCCCACCCTCCACGATCCAGAAAGCGTCAACAACGCCGCCGAGATCGGCAGGGGGCGAGCACTCGACGTATCGCATCCCGGGCAATCCTAAGCCGCCCACACGGCCCGCCTCCAACTCGCGGCCCAGCCCCCGGCATAACACGCGACCCGTCCCAATCCGCGGACAGCCGGCCTCGCACCGGCTAGCCACAGCGATTCCGGAGCAAGACGAACTTTCCCCGACCCACGCGCCTGCGCCCGCGTGAACACAGCCGTCCCGGTCAGCGGGCCTTGAGGCACTGGTGGAGCGCTTTGCGGATCACTGAAGATGTCGCACCCATTAAAGATGAGAATAGTTTCACGAAAGGGATCGGGCACGTCGATCGTGCGCCGGATCTAAGCCTGATCACCTCTCCGGGCAGGCGTCGCCGGGGGCAACGGCTCCGCCCCAGCACGCACGGGAGGAGGACGTCGCTTCACAACGAATACGAGACTCGATTCGCGCGCGTGCGGCCGGCACGGGGCCGAGACGTGCGGCCGCTCCCGGCGGTGCCGACTGTCGCCCTGTCGCTTCTGTCGGAAGGCGCGACGGCCGACATCACTAAGCTCTCAGCCGAAAGGAGGGTCAATGTCGCCCCGACGGATCCTTGGAGTCGAAGCGGCAAGAGTTCTCGCGTCGGTGCCCAAACACGCAGACCGGGTGGCCCGCCTGGCCCTCAGCGCCGCCGCGGCGCTGCGCGAACCGTTCCGTGTCATGGAACCTGTAGACACCAGTCGACGCAGTCGCTCGCCGGAGCACCGCTATCGGTGGCAAGCTAGACCCGCGCAACGATGAGCCGGGATAACTCCCAGACATCCACGCCGCAAGACGACGTGGCGCTCGCGGCAGCACCGAGAATCGGCATTCTCGTTGTGGCCTACAACGCGGCGTCGACGCTGGCTGCGGTGCTCGACCGCCTGCCGAAGGATTTTCGCCATCGGATCACGCGGGTGTTCGTGTGCGACGACGCGAGCGAAGACTCGACATACCTGGTCGGCCTGGGCTACAAGCAGATCGCTACGGATCTGCCGTTGACGGTGATCCGCCACCCCGACAACCTCGGGTACGGCGGTAACCAGAAGGCGGGCTATCGGCTCGCGATCGAAGAGGATCTCGACATCGTGGTGCTGTTGCACGGCGACGGCCAATACGCCCCGGAGTGCATCGCTGAGATCGTCGCGCCGCTCGAACGCGGCGAATGCGACGCGGTGATGGGCTCCCGGATGATGGTCAGGGGGGCGGCGCGCAAGGGAGGAATGCCGCTGTACAAATATGTCGGCAACAAGCTGTTGACCGCTGTCGAGAATCGCCTGCTTGGAACGAGCCTGAGTGAGTTTCACTCCGGCTACCGGGCGTACAGCGTCGAGGCACTCCGGTCGATCGCGTTCGAGCGCAACTCGGATGGCTTCAACTTCGACACGCAGATCATCATCCAGCTGACCGACGCCGGAAAGCGCATCGTGGAGGTCCCGATCCCGACCTACTACGGGGATGAGATCTGCTACGTCAACGGCCCCAGATACGCACGTGATGTCACGACCGACGTCGTGCGTTATCGACTGGGGAAGCTCGGTTTTCGCTCCGGCGATCTCGGTGGCGTCGGCGAGGAGTACACCCTGAAGGAGAGCCCGGGCAGTTCGCACGCGGTGATCCTCAAGTGGCTGGAACAGATGCCGGCGGGGACGGTGCTCGACCTCGGCTGCTCGGGCGGCCTGCTGGCCGAGCGCGCCCGCGCGCTCGGCCATCGTGTGATCGGTGTGGATGTGGTGGAGCTGCCGGAGGCGCGCGAGCGCCTCGACCGCTTCATCCAGGCCGACCTCGATCGCGGCCTGCCGGAGGAGGTGACGCGGGAAGGTCCGTTTGACATCGTGCTCGCGGCGGACGTGCTAGAGCACGTTCGCGATCCGGCGCTTCTCTTGGCGCATGTCAACGGCGTGCTCGCGCCGCGAGGAGCGCTGATCGTGTCGGTCCCGAACTTTGGCCACTGGTACGTGCGCGCAAGAGCGCTGCTCGGAATCTTTGATTACGACCAGCGAGGCCTGCTCGACCGCAGCCACGTTCGGTTCTTCACTCAGCGCAGCATCGAGCGTGAACTCCACCAGGCCGGGTTCACCACGGTTCGAAGGCACTGCACCGGTCTTCCGTTGGACGTCCTGACACCCGGCAGCGGCACGGCCAGGCGCGTCGTCGGCATGCTCGATCGCGCGGCGGTGGCGCTGCGGCCCCAGCTCTTTGCCTACCAGTTTCTCTACCACTGCGAGACGAGCCCGGCGCCGACGGTCATCGACGAGTCACCCAATCCGTCGTGAGCGAGGCCACTCCGACCGCCGCTGACGGTTACACGCAGCCGCGGTCCTTTGCCGACGAGGCCGGCGAAAGCCGGTGGCGGCGGCCGGCGAGCTGGCTCTGGGGCGCCTCGATCGGGCTCCAGGTCGTCTGTGCCGCGGTGTTGACGAACTTCACGTTCTTCCTGGTTGACGACTACGAGTTCCTGAGCCAGGCGCGAACGCAGACCTTCAGTCTGACCTATTTGCGTGCAGGGCTGTACGAGCACTTCTCGCCGCTCAGCCGCCTGCTCGACAAGCTGCTGGTGGTGCTCGCGCCGGGAAGCTTTGTGCTAGCGCACGCGATCGAGCTGGCGCTCTACGCGAGCGCGCTGCTCGCGTTCGCCTTGCTCATGCGCAGGATCCTGGGTAACACCTGGCTTGCGTTTGCGTTCACGGTCGTCTTTGGTCAGTCGATCTTCCTGATCCGCCTGCTCTACTGGTGGACCGCCACAGCGAACATCCTGCCGGCGAGCGTCTTCGCGCTGCTCGGGCTTTGGTGTTATCTGCGCTGGCGCGATACGGGCTCTTGGGCGCTGCTCCTGGGGTCCTTTGCGGCGCAGGCGATCGCGCTACTCGACTACGAGACCGCGATCCTGTTTCCTGCCTACGTCGCGATCATCAGCCTGTTGGTGCTCGAGCGCCGTCCCGGGCCACGCGCGTGGCTCGCATTGCTGTGGCGAGAACGGTGGGCATGGGCCGGATACGCGGCTCTCGACGCTGCGGCGGTCGTGAACTACTACCGGTTCTATTACAAGCCGGTGCCGCAACCGCCGTTCACCGAAGTGGCGCACTACCTGGAGATCGCGCTGTTCCAGACGTTCATCCCGGCCTTGGTGGGGGTCAAATATTCGCAGACACCATGGGTGGCTGTCGCGGCCGGGATCGTCGTGCTCACGGCTGTTGCAGTGACGCTGTACCTGCGCCCGCGCGCCTGGCGCTGCCTGGTCGCGTTCATCCTCGTGTTCCTGATCACCATGCTGCCAGTCGGGCTGAACAAGATTGAGCAGTTCGGCGTGTCGTTTGGGCAGCGGATCTACTACCAGCAGTCGGCGCAGTTCATGTTCCTCGTGCTGGCCGCTTTCGCGCTCAGCTCGCGCTGGAGTGGGCGACGCACACGGCCGGTGTTTGGGACGCGCATACCAGCCGCGAGCGGCTTGCCGGCGCTTACGCTCCGGCGACCGTCGCGCCGCGCCCTCGCCGCTGCGGGCGCAGCCTTGGTGGCCGCGTACGCGACGCTTTACGTCACATCGGTGCGGGCACTGGCGCATCAGGTCTGGCAGGAGCGCAAGGACAGCGCATACGTGCGTGATTACCTCGCCAGCGACAAAAAGGTGAGAGCCGCGATCGGCGAGGAGCCTGTGCTGGTCGATCTCGATGTTCCCACCGTCGTGCTGCCACGGGATTTCGGGGCGGTCCCGACGTACGGGGTGTTCCTTGCGCTGTTCAACCCGAATTTACGCGTTGGCGCACTTGCTAACCCGGTTTTCGTGCTCGGTTCTCGGGGCCGGCTGCGACCGGTTCGGTTCGTTGCCTCGACCCGCGGCCTCCTCGGCCTGGCGACTGTGACCACCGCCTACGGGTCGACCGAGCCGGCATCGCCACAACCTGGCGGGTCGAGCGCGTGCGTCCCAGCCGGACAGCCCCCGTCGTGGCTACAGGTACCGCTCGGGCGCCCACAGCGACTGCGCGCCCAACCGCATGGACTCCCCGACGTGATGCGTGTGCAGGTCCGCCTGCGGGCTTCGGCGCATGTGCCCGTCACGCTGGTCACGTGGCGCGGCGGCCGCGGCTTTGCGCGGGTCTCGGGCGAGTGGCCTCGCGGATCGGGCGGCAAGCTGATTGCGCTCGAGGTCACCGGAGAGCTGCGCGAACTCGACATTCGCCTTCCCGCTGGTGGCTGCGTGACGGGACTCGCAGTCGGACGCCTGCACTACACGCACAGCAGCTAGCTCTGTCCCCCGCGTCGGCGCCCGACGCGAATCCTCTCCCGAGCCGTGGCGTCGTGTGAGGCGATGCGAAGCTGGACCTCGACAGCTCTCCCCCGGTTCGCACCCGGATCCCTGGACACGCCCCGCGGAGCGATGAGCCGGTCAGGCGACGGCGCGCAGGTGGCGGTAAGGCTCGCCGCGAAGTTCGGCGACGAGGGCGTCAACCACGCCCGCGTCGTCTTGCTGACGGTCGTCGGTAACGGCGGCGATCACCGCGCGCTTGCGCTCGAGGAGCGTCGCGATCGACTCATCGACGGTGCCCGCCGCGAGCAGGTAGGAGGCGTTGACCGCGTCGGCCTGCCCGATCCGGTGGCAGCGGTCCTCCGCCTGATCGTGTTTGGCGGGTGTCCAATCGAGTTCGAGGAACGCGACGTTCGATGATCGCGTCATCGTGATCCCCTGGCCCGCGACCTCGATCGAGCACAGGATGAGCTGGTTTGCCCCGTCGTCGGGAGCCTGGAAGTGCCTCAGCGTGTCGTCGCGCGCGAGGGGGCTATCCGCGCCGAGCAGATGCAGCGCCGCCGGAAAGCGCTCGAGCACCGCGTGCTGGATCTCGCGATGGCGCGCGAACACGACGAGGCGCTCGCCAGAGGAGAGGAAGTCGTGCATCCAGGCGAGCGCGGCATGGAGCTTGCCGCGCGCGGCGAGCAGTTTGAGCGCGTTCAGCCGCACCAGTCGCTCGGCGCGAAGCGCTGCCGCGACCTTCGCGTCGAGCTCACGCAGGTCGAGGGGCTGACTGCGGAGCCAGGCAACGATGTCGTGCTCGGCGAGCCGGTATTCCGGCTCGTTGTCAAGTTCGACGGGCACGACCGCGCGCGTCTTCGGCGGCAACTGGGGCAGGACATCGGCCTTGAGACGCCGCGCGAAGCAGCGCGCGCGCAGGTGCCAGTGAAGGCGGTGATGAGCGTCCGGGCCACGGAAGCGTTTGCCAAACTGCGCCCCGGAGCCGAAGTCACCGAGCCGACCGAGGATCCGCAGCTGCGATATCAGCTCCGGCGGGCGGTTGATCACCGGCGTGCCGGTCAGGGCGAGCACGAGTCCGTCCGTGGGTACAGCCGCCGCCAGCCGGTGCACCGCCTGGGTGCGCTTGGCGCCGGGGTTCTTGCAGTAGTGGGACTCATCGATCACCAGCGCGCGTGGCGCGAGCGCCGTCAGCGCACCGATTCGCGCCGCGACGATGTCGTAGTTGACGACCGTGATGTCCGCGGGCGCCACGGCGCCGCGTTCGGCGGCTCCGTTGAGCATCCGGGCGCTGCGGCCTGGAAGCCAGCGCTGCAGCTCGCGCATCCAGTTGAGCTTCAGGCTCGCCGGGCAGACAACGACGGCGGGATAGGCGCCGTCGGCCTCGAGCGTTGCGATCGCCTCGATCGTCTTCCCAAGGCCCTGCTCGTCCGCGAGGAACGCGCGCCGCTGGGCGAGGAGGTAGGCCACGCCGGCGCGCTGGAACGGCTTCAGCTCGCCACCGAGACCGTGAACTTCGAGGGCGGAATCCGTCGCGCAGGACAGCGCCACGAGCCCGGCGGCGTGCGCGTGTTGCTCGCGCACCTCCTGCAACGCCGCGAGCGCGTCGGGCGCGACCCAGGTGTTGCTCTCGGCGATGAAGCCGTCCAGCATCGGGACGCAGAACGGATCGACTCGGATCACCGGCAGGCGGCTGTGCTCGTGCTCACCCGAGGAGCTCTCCTTGCCGGGTGCCGCTCCGGGCAGCCTCACGAACGCGTCAAGCAGACCGTGCTCGTGCCCGGGGGCCAGCACGAACGATGGCTCGGCGTGGATTGCGGACAGCTCGAGCACAGCCGGGGGCGCGGGGCTGCCGGCGACAACGGCCGCGATGCATCGCTTGGCTGCATGGCTGATCCAGCCACGTAGCTGCTGTCCTTCGATCAATCGCCACGAATCGAGCGTGAGCGGCAGGCTCACACCTTCTGGGGCCGCGAGCGCGCGGTCACGCAGCGCAGACGGAAGGCGCTCCGTCTGCCCGATCAGCACGAACACCGGCGCCTGCGGCGGCCCTTCGACCTCGATCGTGCCATGCCAGGTCGTGACGCGCTCCAACCAGGCCTCCAGCCGCGGGTCGAGCGTCGCCACGTCGAGTTCGCCAACCAACTCGGCTATGCGCACGCCGTCACGGTCGGCTGCCGCCAACGCCACGCACGAGCCGCTGCCCTCGATCAGCGTGAGGCCGGCCGTTTTCGCGAGCGCCCGAGCGATCGGCGCGTACGGCGCCGCGATCACGACCCAGGCCCTGCCGCCCCGACCACGACGCAACTCCACGTCAGCGGCCGATGGCTTCTCGCGGGCGGCCGAGGCGGGTTTCGGCTGCCCGGTCTCCACGAGCGCGTGTTCGGCGTCGTCGGTCAGGCGAAGACGCGCAGTGTCATCGAGCAGGGCACGCACGAGGTCGGCGGCTAGCGGATCCACGGGGATCAGCGCCCGGCCGATGGCCGCCAGGCTGTAAGCGTCCGGGTGTTGCAGGAGCGCCGAGACGAGATCGGTAGCGCTGTCCGTCGCGAAGCTGAACCACCACGACTGGTCGGGACGCGCGAGGTCGATCACGCACTCGTCGGGCCGGCGCCTGGCGCGACGGCGCTCGAGTGCTCGTTCGAGCGCATCGCTGACCTGCACCGGGTACGGGACGGTCGCGAAGAGTCGCGCCAGTGCTTCGGCTCGGTCCGGGTCAAGCGGGACGCGCCACACCCTGTATTCGCTATCCCAACGTCGCCCGGGAATCGCCCGCAGGAGCACGCGAAGACGCTCGTCAAAGGGGAACTGCAGGACGGCTGCGCCGTCGTCGAGCGACGCGATGAAGGTTGGCGACATGGGCAGTGGACGATAGGTGCCCGAACGGATGCGGTGGCGGCTCGCGCTAGGCGAACCGCCGTCGCGTCCAGAGGCGACCGCCGTCGGTGGTGGTCCAGATGGCGTGCGGATAGCCGACCCAGCGGCCCTCCAGCGGGCCCTGAAAGGCGAGATAGGTGGCGTATGGGGCGTTAGGGTCAAGCTGGCGCGCATCGCTCGCGACGCTCGCCCATATCTTCCCCCGATCGGCGGAGAAGACCAGTTGGTAGGTGTATTCGCCGCTCCCGGCGGCGGGACTGTTGGTGATGACCATCGCCTTCGAACCGGTGGCGGCGATGAGGTCGGGAGAGAACGCCGGCGTGACTGGAACGGGGCGTCTGGCGCCCCAGGTGGCGCCGTTGTCGAGCGAGCTCACCACCGAGTAGCCGTAGGTGCTGATCACGCGCGTGGTGCACAGCGCCGCGAGGAAGCCGCCCGGCGCCGCGGCGATGCTGATCGCATCCCGCAGCGCGGCGCCCGTTCCGCCGCAGGGGTCGCGGAGCGCCGTCCAGGTGAGCCCGTCGTCCAGCGAGCGATAGATAACGGCCTGCTGCATGCCCGCACCGGCGGCGAGGTTGCCGTAGACCGGAACGTAGATCACCCCCGCGCCGGCTCGAAGGACCTGCGCTCTGACCGCGTCGGAAGGTGCGGTCAGGTTCGCGTCGAGCACCCGCCAGTCATCGGAGCCGGCCGCAGCAGACTCGACCGTGCGATTGCACGGCCCCGGGCAGCCATCGTGGTCGTAGACGACCCGCACCACAGAACCCGGTCCCGGCTCGAGCGATTCCACCGGCGGGCTGGCGACCGCCGTCCAGGTCTGACCGCCGTCTCGCGTGATCAGCAGCGACGGCCCGAACAGGTAGCCGATCTTCGGCGTGGCGAAACGAAGGTGATCGACGCACGGACTGGTTCTGCAATACGTGGCGGCGCTTGACCCCGACAGATACGCACGCGGCGCCGGCAGCTGCGTCCAGCTGCGGCCGCCGTCCTCGGTCCGCGAGATCCGAACGCAGAGACCTTTGGCGCACGGCGCCGCAGACAGCGCCCAGCCCGTGGCCGCGCTCACCCACGTGAGGTCGACGAGGTAGGTGTCCGAAAGGCCGGCGCGGCGCGTTGCCGAGGCGGCGACTGTCGAGTGGGATTCGCCGCCTGCCGAGGTAGAGCCGGCTGACCGCGACGCCTGCGCGGCGCTCTGTGCGCCCGCGCAGGCCACCAGAGCAGCCGCCATGGCCAGCGCGAGGAGAGCATGGGCCGGCCGTCTGACGCAGGCAATCCACCGCTCATCCGGGGCGCTGCGATCGAGCTCTGGCGGTTCACTCACGACGCCTCCGTTTGCCGTCTTGTGCGCTCAGCCCGATGACCGCTTCAGTTGCGGGCCGTGGCAGAACATCGGTCGTAGCCGTCGCACTCCTGCGGGGCGCAGCAAAGCGTAATGGCCGCCACGCGATATCAGCCCGGACCAGGCTGGGCGCTGGCCCGCAGCCGACGGCCCGCCCCGGCCGGCCGCGGTATCGCGGGCGTCGAACGCGACACCCGCGCGGCCAGCCCGCGGGACCGTCACGAACGCTGAGCAGCGCCGGTCTCGCTGCGATCAGCGCCCGCTCACGACGCAGGCGGCGCGAGCAGCGAGAGATCGGCCGGGCTCAGACGGTCCTGCGCGGTCGCACGCTGGTGCCAGTAGGGATAGATGATCGGCGGCGCGCTCACCTCATCCAGTCGCCGGCGGTCATCGGCGCTCAGCGCCAGCTCCGCGGCGGCAAGGTTGTCGGCCAGCTGCTCGTCGGTGCGCGCGCCGACGATCACCGAGCTCACGGCCGGCCTCCCCAGCAGCCATGCCAGCGCCACCTGCGACGCGGAGCAGCCGTGGCCCTGCGCGATCTCCACGATCACCTCGACGGTGTCGTACAGCTTCTCCTGGTCATACACGGGCGGCTCGCCCCAGTCGGTCAACTGGCGCCCGCCGTCCGGCGGGTCCTGGTCACGACGGTATTTCCCGCTCAACAGGCCGCCGGCCAGCGGGCTCCAGACCAGCACCCCAAGGCCCTGGTCGATTGCGGCTGGGATCAGCTCGTACTCAACCGATCGCTCCTGCAGCGAGTAGTAGATCTGCTCGGAGACGTATGGATGGCACCCAAGCAGCCGTTGCACGCCGAGCGCCTTGAGCAGGTGCCAGCCCGAGTGGTTGGATGCCCCGATATAGCGCACCTTGCCCGAGCTCACAAGCTCGTCGAGTGCCCGAGCGGTCTCCTCGAGAGGGGTCTGCCCGTCCCACGAATGAACCTGGAAGAGGTCGATGTGATCGATTCGCAGTCGCCGCAGGCTTGCGTCGCAGCCCTCGATCAGGTGGTGGCGCGAGAGGCCGGCGTCGTTGGCGCCGGTGCCCATCGGGAAGCGCGCCTTGGTCGCGACCAAAACCCGCTCGCGCCGGCCGGGTAGCACCTCCCCGAGGATCTCCTCAGCCAGGCCGTCCGAGTACACATCCGCCGTGTCGATCAGGTTTACGCCGGAGTCGAGCGCCATGTCGAGCTGACGCGCCGCGGCCTTGGCACCCGTCTCCCCCACCAGCGCGAACTTGCCACGACCACCGAATGTCATCGTGCCGAGCGACAACGACGAGACGCGCAGGCCGCTTGCTCCGAGTTGGCGATACTCCACGACGCTCCTCCTTTGGACTGACAAACGGGTGCGTGCCGACAGCGGCCGACCGCACCCCCACGCAGCCTCGACGATAGCGGGCGCCCGCGCAGATGGCCCGGCTCGCGCCTTCAGCTCAGGCCGGAGTGAGCAATACGGGGACGCCCGCGGCGACGAGCAGCTCGCTAACCACCGCCGCGCGGCCCTCGGTGAGCTCGCGGCTCCAGCCCAGCGCCACCAGGTCGGCGTGGCTTTCCGCCAGCGCCTCCTCGATCCCGGCGGCCGGCTCGCCGACCCGCAGCTCGAGGCGCGCGTTGCGCGCGCTCGGCGCGTTACGAGCGATAAACGCGTCGCTCCAGACCCGAACCTCATGGGCCAGCTGGTCGCCGAACGCCGGAAGGTTGGCGGCATCCAGCACGTGCACCAGCACGATCTCGACCTCGGCCTCGGCCGCCATCTCGACGATCCCCGTCAGCGCAGCCGCGCTCGCAGGCGTGCCGTCGAGCGGCACGAGCACGCGGGCGATCCCGCCCGCGGCGCCGTAGCCGCCGGGCACCACGACGACCGGCTTGGACACCGAGGTGATCAGCGCCCGGGTCGTCTCAGCCAGCCGGTGCGCGCCGTCGCCCGCGGCGCCGGCCGCGACGATCAGCGCGACCACGTCCTCGCGCGCGGCGGCTGCGCTCAGCACGGCGTACGGGTCGCCCGCCAGCGTGCTCAGCGTCAACCCGGCAGCGGCCGCGGCCGTCTCGGCGATGGCCGACCGGCGGTGCTCGCACACGTTGAGCAGTTCGACCTCGGCGGCAAATAGCCGGCCGAGCGCGACCGCCGCGCCAGCGACCCCGGCGGCCGTGGGATCGTCTTCGAGGGCTGCGACGATCGCTCTCACTGCTGCGTCCCAGCCATCGCGAAGGACGTCTCGCCCGGGCCGATCTTGGTCGGCCCGCGACCCGCGAAGTTGATGCACGCGGGACGGTCGCTGCGAACCCGGGTCTCGCTCGCGGTGATCGTGATCGTCAGCGCCGCACCCCTGAACATCAGCGGGAATTCGAGCAGCTCCCAGGATTTCGGCAGATGCGGGTCAACGAGGAGCTCCCCGCGCATCGGTCGCACACCAGCGAAGCCCATCACGACCGCCTGCCACAGGCTCGCCATCGCCGCGATGTGGACTCCGCCCGCCGTTGACTCGGAGATGTCGTCCAGGTCGATGCGTGAGGTCAGACGCAGCGCCTCGAGCGCCTGCGGCAGCTTGCCGTCGCGCGCGAGCAGGGCGGCGTGGACGCCAGGCGAGAGCGAACTGCCGTGTGCCGTGCGCGGCTCATAGAACGCCAGGTTGGCCGACAGCGACCCGGGGGCGAGCTCGTCGGGGACCAGGTGATGGAGCATCAATACGTCGGCTTGCTTGACGACCTGCGCGCCCGCCAGCCGATCGCGTCCGAGCAGCAGGTCGGCGGCGATCGGCCGGCGCGGGGCAAGCTCGGCGATCACGAGTGGCTCGAGGTCGAAGAACCCGGCGAACTCCTCATACAGCCCGCCGGTCGCCGCCAGACCGTCCACGAGCGCGTCCGCGCCCGCACCCCATGCGGCGCGCTCCCCGGGTTCGACGTCGTCGTCGGTCGTTTGAAGGCATGCACGCCGCAGATTCCAGCGAGCCATCACGTTCGTGTAAGCGTTGTCGTCGACCATCTCGTGGTACTCGTCGGGGCCGATCACACCACGGATGTGCGCGAGGCCGGCGGCGTCCCATTCGATTCGCGACGCCCAGTAGCGGGCGGTTTCAACGACCAGATCGCGTCCCGGGCCGTCGCGGAAATCATCGTCGCCGGACCAGTCCACGTAACACGCGCAGCCCCAGGCGACGTCGGCGACGATGTGCTCCTCGCGCTCCCCGGTCAGGATCGCGACCTCGTGGCCGGCGCGGTCGCGGGCGAGCTTCGGCGTCACGTCAAAGCCGCTTGCGGCTGACTCCCAGGCGAACCTCGCGCCCCTGCGGCCCTCCTCCCGGGCCGCCTCGAGCGACGCGGCGAGGCGGTGGACGCGGTACTCCAGCGCCGCGCGAGCCGCGGCCGGGTGCGTCGCCGCCAAGAAGGGCAGCACGAACACGTCGGCGTCCCAGAAGACGTGTCCGTTGTAGCCGGGGCCCGTGAGGCCGCGCGCACCGATCGCCGCCTCGCCGCTGTCGGCGGCGCATCCCATCAGGTGGTAGACGGCGAGGCGGAGTGCGAGCTGGAGCTCCGCGTCGCCCTCGATCCGCACGTCGGCACGCTCCCAGCGCGCCGCCCACGCGCAGCGGTGCTCGATCAGCAGCCGCTCGCGCCCGGCGGCTCGCGCGGACTCGAGCAGCGCCGCGGCGCCCGCCGCGGTCGCGCTCGGCTGCGCCTCGGTTCTTGTGTAGGCCACGATCCGCTCGAGCATCGCCGTCTGCCCACGCCGCTCGACGGTCTGGGTTGCTGCTGCCTCGAGCGCTCCGTCCGGCAGCTCGAGGCGCATAAGCGTCCGTTCGGGGTCGAGTGAGACCTCGGCTCCGGTTTCGGCTGCGACGACCAGCGCCGAACTGCGCTCCAACGCCTCCCGGCGCCCCAGCGCTTGCAGGACTGCGACGCCGGGGCGCGCGAACGAGGAGAACTGGAGCACCTCGGCCTCGCCAAGGAACGTCTGGCGCAGCAGACCGACGTGGAGCTCAAGCACGCGCTTCGGTGGCGCGGCGTCGCGCACCCGCAGCGACAACCTGTTCCACAGCGGTGCGGGCTGCAACGTCGAGTGCTCGCCCTCGCCGCGATATGCCCCGGCGAGCACCACCGCCGGCGCTGATGCGCCGTTCGGAGCGACGAGGCTGCCGCGGGTTCCCAGTCGCCCGTCGGCCAGCGAGAGCAGCGACTCGCGGGCCTGTTCGTGCGCAGCCTCGGCCCCATCGACCGTGAGCGTCCAACTTGCGTCGGCGACGACCATCGGCATCGCGCCGAGCCGGCGCAGCGCGACCTGACGTTCGAGCAGGCGCGCGAACTCGGCGGGGCCGCCGCCTCGCGCGATCACACCCGGCGGCACGCCCTCGGGCTCAACGCCCACCGAGACGGCCGACGCGCGTGCGCCGACGCCGGCCAGCAGCAGCGAATCACTGCCCGCCAAGCCGCCGAGCGGACCGAGCTCATCGCCGACGATCAGTACCTGCTCGGGCGCGACTCCGCGCCGCCACTGATGCTCGAACCACCAGCGGCCCGCGTCGGACTTGTCGGTCAGGCCGATCTCGATGTGCTTCGCGTCACTGGTCACGCGGGCGTCCGGCAGGCCGGCCTCGGCCGCGGCCTGCCGTGCCAGCCCAACCGCCGCCGCCAGTCCGGCGATGCCGTGCTCGCGCAGGCGCTCCTCGACGGCCGTGAGCAGCTCGGCGATGCGGGCCTTCGGCGGGTCCGACCAGGCGGGTTCCGGGATCAGGTCGATCTTGCGCCGGTTCAGCCGCTGGGTAACAAGGCGGGCCTGCAGGCCGCGCTGAGCGAGCCGCTCGACCGTCAGCGCGGCGGCGGCATCGAGCGCCGCGTCTTCGGCGGGCGAGGCGGTCCGCCGATCGATCGCCACCAGTCCCCGCGGCTCGGCGCGGAAGCTCTCGGAGCCGCGGTTCACCAGCAGGTGAAGCTCCCCGGGGCCGGCGGGCCGCGCCCCAAGCTGCCCGTCGATGTTCTCCGCGTGCGTGCCGGTGACGACGGCCAGATCCAGGCCTAGCCGGCAGGCTTCGACGACCAGCGCTCGCAGGTGCGAGGTATCGGCCGAACGGTCAGGGACCGCGGTGCCGTCCCAGTCGAAGATCACGGCCTCGTAACGCGGCTGATCGACGGGTCCGCCCGGCTGGGTCATCCGCCGCCAGCTGCTGCGCCGAGGCCGGGCCGTTCGGCCCGCGGCTCGCAACATTTCATGCCGACATCGTCACGCGCAGGTCGCCGTGTTGTTCAAGCAGCGTGAAACCCGTGGCCCCCGACGCGCTGTAGTTGAACGCCAGACTGACCCTCGCCCCGCCGATGCGGATGTCGCGAAGTTCGACGCTCGCGAGCCACTCCGGAAGCCGCGGGCGGTCAACGACGAGTTGCTTGTCCGGCGCGTGGGCGGAGATCCCAAGCAGCGCTTGGACCAGCATGAACGGCGCCGCGGCGGCCCAGGCCTGGGGAATGCAGGCGACCGGGTAGGCGACGATCGCACGTGATTCGCTGCGGCTGAAGCCGCAGAAGAGCTCCGGCAGGCGCGAATCGCGCGCCCCTGAGGCGACGTCGAACAGAGCCGCCGCGATCCGGCTGGTCGCGACGTCGAAGCCGTAGCGCTTGAGTCCCGCCGCCGCGATCGCGTTGTCGTGCGGCCAGACCGAGCCGTTGTGGTAGCTCATCGGGTTGTAGGCCGGCGACAGGCTTGAGAGTGTCCGGATTCCCCACCCGGAGAACATGTCCGCTGCCATCAGTCGCTCCGCCACCAGCCGCGCCTTCTCGTCGTCGACGATCCCGCAGTAGAGGCAGTGCGCGGGGTTTGACGTGACGCTGCGCACCTGGTGCTTGGCGCCGTCGAGCGCGAGCGCGAAGAACCCCTCATCCGCCATCCAGAAGGCCTCGTTGAACGCGGACCGCAAGGCGGCGGCCTCGCGCCGCAGACGGCCGGCGACGGCGTCCTCACCGAGGGCGTCGTAGACGTCCGCGATCGCCAGCTTGGCCTCATACACGTAGCCCTGGACCTCGACGAGCGCGATCGGGCCCTGCGCGAGCGATCCGTCGGCGTGCATGATCGAGTCGTCGGAGTCCTTCCAGCCATGGTTGCGCAGGCCGGCGGGCGAGCGTCGCTCGTACTCGACGAAGCCGTCGCCGTCGCGATCTCCCCAGTCGTCGATCCACACCAGCGCGGCGTCCAGCGCCGGGCGCAGCCGCCGCATCGTGTCAAGGTCGAGCGTCCAGCGGTAGTAACCGCCGGCGACCATCAGGAACAGGGGCGTCGCATCCACCGTGCCGTAGTAAGGGGTGTGCGGGATCTGCCCGGTGCGGGCGAGTTCCCCGACGCGCAGCTCGTGCAGGATCTTGCCCGGCTCGGCGTCGCGCCACTCCTCGTCGGCGTCGGCCTGAAGGCCGGCGAGGACGAGCAGGGTGCCGCGGGCCACAGCGGGGTTGATCATCATGACCTCGCACGCGCTGAGCAGCGAGTCGCGCCCGAACGGCGCGACGTACCAGGGGATCCCGGCGGCGGGCAGCTCGCTGTCGCCGACCGGCATCATCAGCGCGTGCAGATCGCGCACAGAGGCATCGATCAGGGCGTCGAAAAGCTCGTTGTCGCTGCTGATGCGCGCGCACGCGTCGGCCCACTCCTCGTCGTCCGCCGCGAGCAGCTCGGCGCTGGTCCCGGCACCCGGCTCGGCGCTGGCGCGCCCGCCAATAACGGGCGTCACGGTCAACCCGAGCTCCAACTCGGCGCCCGGCTCGAGCTCCACCGCCCAAACCACCTGAACCTGATCGCCTTCGATCAGCACGCGCCGCGGCGTTGGGTGCAGGCGCACGAGCGTCTCTCGCCGCTGGCCGTCGAGCGCGACGTAGCCGAAGCGCAGCAGGTCTCCGTCGACCGTCGGTGTCGCGAGGCTCCCGCCCGTGCGCCGGTCGACGCCTCGCACCTCGAACACGTCGGCGAAGTCGGCGGCGAGCGACACCGCTACTTCCGTCGCGACCAGGCCCCGGTGGAAGTTGCGCACCGCGACGTCGTAGTAGAGGGAGTCGGAGACGAGCACCGTCTGGCGGAGGTTGAGGGTGTCCTGCGGCACGCGCGAGGAGCCATCGGAGAGAACCGGATTGGTGGCGTTGATGACGGCGTGATGCCCGGATTCCATCGCCGAGGACAGCAGGACCGGCTGGCGGCCGGCGATCGTCAGGCGCAGCTCCGAGAGGTGCCTGGTATCGGCGGCGTAGAAGCCCTCGCCCGACGCGAGCGCGGGACGGATGCTCCCGTCAGGGCGCGTGCAGCAGAACTGCGCCGCTGACTTGAGCGCGAGCAGTTCGCCGCGCGCCTGCGCCTGGACGCTCGGCGCGCCTTCCGTGTCCCGCGGCGGCTCGAGCACGCGATCGCGAACAGCCACGGCCCGGTCGCGCTCGGCGTCGTGCTCGGGATCTTGGTCAGCAGTCATCAGGGCCATGACCCATGCTACGGCGTGCTGGTACGCGGCCCGGCGCGCCACGGGCTCTGCGCGCCGGTGGCGCCGCGCCGAGTCTCGACACCGATGGCCTTCGGAGCGCGCCCGCCGAGGCCCGGCCATGGACCTCGAAAGCCGCTGCTTCCGCGTGCCCCCTGCAAACTGGTCCGCAGCGGCGGTCTTCGCGCCCGCCCCTGCGCGCCCGCCCACGGCGGACGCGCCGCGACCCAGCAGCTGCCTAACGCGACAGGTGCACGGCCAGGATGTTGGGATTCTGGCCGGTGAAGTAGCCGGCGCTCGCGACGTACATCGTGCTCGATCGCACGACGATCGAGCTCGGGCCCTCGAGCCCGTCGCTGGCGTCCAGCACGATTGAATGGCTCCCGTTGGCCTGCACGAGCGCGACCTCGTTGTCGCGGTTGAGGGCGGCCGCGATCTCGTTGCCGTTGCCGACGAAATTGAAGTCGTCGATCGTCGCCAGCCCGCTTGCGAACACGGACACCGGGCCGGCGTTGCCGCCGGACTCGATCGGGATCTTCACGATCGTCCCGGCGTCCGTGTTGCTGGCCCAAAGTGCGTGGCCGTGTAGCTTGAGCCCGTTGACGCCGAGGAACTCGGTCGGCGCGAGCGCCGGCCCGGATGCCCACATCTGCGCGGTCCCGCCCGCCTGCGGCGCACTCCAGATCACGCCGAGCGCGGAGTCGGAGATGTAGAGCTCGTGCGTCGCGGCGTCGAGCACCACGTCGTTTGCGAAACTTCCGGCCGGCAGCGGCACGATCAGCTGCGGGCTTCCGCCGGGGGCGATCCGGTAGACGCCTGTCTGGCCGCTCGTGCCGGTCGAGTAGACCACGTAGATCGTTCCGTTGGACGCCAGCGCCATCCCGGCGGTGAAGGCGCTCTTCAGGAGCGGCGTGTTGACGCCGCCGTCCGCGGGCGCCGGCATCATCGCGAGGGGGGTGATCTTACCCTGCGGTCCGATGCGAGCGATCTCGCCGGCCCCGTTCAGGGTCACGTCGAGTGCCCCGTGTGGCGCGGCGGCCATGTTCTCCGGCAGCTGCCCTTTCATGATGTCGAAGAGGACGAGCATCCGGCTCGACTCGATCGTTGGCGACGCGGCGAGTGTCGAGATCGGGGCGAACGCGAACGCGCCAAGCGCGACGGAAACCCCAAGCAAAGCGCGCGCTGAGGCGCGAAACGTACCCATAGAAGGCTCTCCTCTCAACACGCCGGGCGACCCGGAGCCAGCCGCGACGTATCCGTAATTACGAATCCGAAACTGGATTCCCGCATTCTATTCCCGTCGCGGCGGGCCGCGCAACCCCCAACCGCGCCCGCTCAACTCCGATCGCCACGGGCTCGCCGGCGGCGCTCGGACCGCTGCGCCAGCCGCCAGGACCGCTCCGGCCGGCGCAGGCGACGCTCCGTCTGGCTCAGGCCTCCCAGATCGCCTTGTAGCGGGGGGCGCGCAGCAGGTCCCGCGACACGAGCATCCGCTGCGTCTCGTTGGTTCCCTCCCCGATCCGGCGGATGCGCAACTCGCGAAACCAGCGCTCGAAAGGCAGATCCTTGGTCACGCCGGAGCCGCCGAAGAGTTGCATCGAGCGGTCCACGACGCGGGCGGAGGCCTCGGTCGCATGGATCTTGGCCATCGCCGTCTCGGTGCGAAACGGCAGACCCTGGTCGGCGCGCGATGCAGCGTGCAACGTCAGGAGCGCCGCGTTTCGAATGTCGAGCTCGTTGTCGACCAGCATCCACTGCACGCCCTCGTGCTCGGCCAGCGTCTTGCCGAACACCGACCGCTGCTTGACGTAGTCGAGCACCAGCGACTGAGCCTTCATCGCGACACCGACACAGCCCGCCGAATACGGGATCCGCGTGCGCACGAGGGCCTCGTTGGCCAGCGCAAAGCCGCCGCCGACCTCACCCAGGAGATTCGCGCTCGGCACGCGCATGTCAGTGAAGCTCAGCTCGGTCGGGCAGGAGCCGGCGCGCAATGTTGGGATCACGCGCGTCACCGCGAATCCCGGCGTATCGGTGTCGACGATGAAGCAGCTGATTCCGCCCCGGCCCGAGCCGGCGCCGCCGGTGCGGGCAAAGACGAGGCCGCAGTCGGCGCGGTGGGCGTCGCTGATGAACACCTTGCTGCCGTTGATGATCCAGTCATCGCCGTCGCGAACCGCGGTGGTCAGGATCGTGTTCGCCGGATCGCTGCCGCCGGACGGCTCTGTCAGGCCGAAGAAGATCCGCTTCTCGCCGCGCAGCGCCGGATAGAGGTAGCGCTCGCGCTGCGCCGGATCGGCGTCGTAGAGCTGTGCGATGCCGGTCCCGCCGAAGGCGCCGTAGCACGGGCTGTAGAGCCCCGCCCGGTGCTGTGACATCTCCATCACGAGCAGCGCGTGGGTGACCGTGTCGACGCCCGGGCCGCCGTGCTCCTCGGGCACGCCGAGGTTGTGCAGGCCCATCTGCTTGGTCAGCGCGACCAGCGCGAGCAGGGTGTCGCGGTCGACCTCGCTCGCGTCGGGATCAAGCTCGGCCTCGAGCGGCACGATCTGCTCGCCCACGAAGCGGCGCATCGCCAGGCACAGCTCGCGCTGCTCGTCGGTGGGCGCCAAGAAGCTCACGTGCGCTGGCTGCCCGGGGGCAGGCGGGCCGCTCACCAGGCGCCCTCGGGCGCGCGGGCCTCGCGCCCAGCCGCGTCGGGGCCGCCCGGCACGTCGCCCAGGAGCACACGCGGCAGCTCGACCTCGCGCGAACGCAGGAACTCGCCCAGGCTCTTCGCCTGAGGATCGGGGCGCGTGGTCGCGGCGACACCCTCGCCGAGGATTCCCCGCACGACGAAGTTCAGCGCCGCCACGTTCGCCAGCTCGTAGCGCTCGACCGCGAGGCCGGCGGTCTCAGGCACGAGCGCACGCAGCCGCTCGACGGTCAGAAACCACCTCATCCAGTCGAAGGCCTCGGCGGAGCGTGCCCAGACGCCAATGTTCGCGTTCGCCCCCTTGTCGCCGGAGCGCGCCCCAAGCAGGGCTCCCAGAGGCCCCCGCGAGGTCGGCTCCGTGCTCCAGTCGCGGGCGCCGGGGCGCTCCGGCGCCGAGTCGCCAACCACATCCGCCAGCTCGCCCCAGCCCTCCGGCGGCAGCGCACATGGCAGCTCGATCACCGGCTCGCCGGCGACGATGATGCGCTGCGTGATCAGCGACGCCGGTATCAGGGTGGGCCACATCACCCCGTATTCGGTCGCCTGCGCGCTGACGACGTCGTTGTAGTTGCCCGGATAGATGGCCAGGCCGATCCCGTTGACGGCCGCCGCGAAGCGACGCCCGACGGCCTCTCCGTCGCGGTCCTTGACCGTGATCGTGAGCCTCGCAACCGCCTCCGCGTTGTCCGCCGCGTCTGCGCGATCACTGCGCACCAGCCGGACATCGGTCGACTCGAACTGCTCGGTACCCCCCAGGGCTGCGAACACGCAGTCAACCGCCAGGCGCGCCTTGGCCTCGATGTCGAGCCCAGCGATCATGCAGGTGTAGCTGTTACGAAAGCCGCCGTGATAGTTCACACAGACCTTGAGCGTGTCCGGCGGCGGCGAGCCCCGCGCGCCCGACAGGCGCACGCGGTCATCGCCTTCGTCCACCACGGCAACGGTGTCGAAATGCGCGGTCACGTCGGGATTGCGGTAGGCCGGGCGATCGATCTCATAGAGCAGCTGGGCGGTGACCGTGCCTCTCGACACCTGGCCCGGGGTGCCCGGGTGCTTGGTGATCACGAACGACCCGTCGGGCGAGATCTCCGCGAGCGGATAACCGGGCGCCACGGGGTCGGGGATCTCCGTGAAGAAGGAGTAGTTGCCGCCGGTGACCTGCGCGCCGCACTCGAGCAGGTGGCCGGCGATCACGGCGCCGGCAAGCGCGTCCCAGTCGTCGCGGCGCCAGTCGAACGCCCATGCCGCCGGGCCGACGACCACCGAGGCGTCGGTGACGCGAGGGCAGATAACGATATCGGCGCCCGCGCGCAGGGCCTCGACGATCCCCCATGCCCCGAGGTAGACGTTGGCGGTGATCGGCGAGAACTCGACGTCCGCGAGCCGCTCGCCGCTGTCCATGCTGCGCAGATCCCGCCCCTCCGCGATCCAGTCGTCGAGGCGGTCGGTGACGTCGTCGCCCTCGATGTGGGCGATCTTTGGGTGCAAGCCGAGTCGCTGCGCGAGTGCCCCCAGATCCTCTGCCAGGCCGGCCGGGTTCAGGCCGCCGGCATTCGCGACGACCTTGACGCCGCGGTCCAGGCAGTCGCCGAGGACCTCCTCCATCTGTGCGAGGAACGTCCGCGCGTAGCCCTCCCCGGGCCGGCGCTGGCGCGTCTTCCAGAGGATCAGCATTGTCAGCTCGGCCAGATAGTCGCCCGTCAGCACGTCCACCGGCCCGCCGTCCAGCATCTCGCGCGCCGCGCTCGCGCGGTCGCCCCAGTAGCCGGAGCAGTTCGCGATCCGAAGCGGCTCGACGCGGGTCAAGCCGATCGCCTCGCGGCGCCGGCCGGACCCGCCCCGTCGCCCCCGCCGGACTGCGCGAGCCAGCCGGCGGGTATCTCGATCCGTGCGGCACCGGTCACGCAGACCTCGCCGTCGGATCCGCGCGTCTCGGTCAGCTCGAGTGAGACCTCCGCGCGATCTTCCGCGAGCCGAGCCACCGCACTCACAACACCTGCGACGCTTAGCGTCTCCCCCGCCACGGCGAAGCGCCGCACGCGCAAACCCAGCTCCAGCAGGCGGCCCTCCGCGCCGGCCCACTCCGTGCAGTAGCGGGCCAGGAACGCTCCGTGCAGGTGGCTCTGGACGAGCACGCCGGGATAGCCCTCCGCGACGGCGTAGTCACGGTCGTAGTGGATCCGGTGGGTGTTCCAGGTCGCGGCGCTGTAGCGAAAGACCTGTACGTTCGAGGTCGCCTGGCGCGCCGGCTCAAGCTCCGTCCCGACCGTCAGCGAACGCTCGCGCGCCGCAGGTCCCGCCGCCTCGTTGCCGGCGCTCATCGCAGCAGCACCGTCCGGACCGACTCGAGCAGGAGGTCGCCGTCGCCGTCGCGGTAGCGGTCGCGGTAGCGCAGCACGAGCATCGGGCCGCTGCTCGAGCTGCGCTCCCCGATGTCGTCCAGCACCGTCGCGCGGCTCACTCGCGTCCCGGCCAGGACGGGGCGGGCGAATGTCATCTCCTCGCCCCCGCCCATCACGCGCACGCCGGCGACCGGCACACCGGGTAGGTGCGTGTCGGCCTCGGTACCGTCCTCGCGCAGCCGGTCGTAGGCCGCACCGGGCCCCCAGTTGATCACCGCGGCGAGCAGATTGGGTGGCGCCACGATGTCGGCGTGGCCGCGCGAGCGCGCATAAGCCGGGTCGCTGTAAAGCGGGTTGGTGTCTCCCACCGCGGCGGCGTAGCGCGCGATCATGACCGCCGATACCTCGCCGAGCTCCTCGCGGTGCTCGATCCCCAGTTGCGCCTGCAGCGCTCGCCGCAGGGCGTCGTCAATTGGCATCGGCGGCCCCCCGCTGCTCGAGCTCGCCGGTCGCGCCGTCGCCGGCGCCGCCGTTGCCAGCGCTGCGCAGCGCCTCGAGCACCGCATCGGTGTGCTCGCCGAGTCCGGGCACCGCTCCGGCGGGCCGCGGCGCGTGGTTGGCCAGGCGCACGGCGGCCCCGAGCGTGTAGGTCGGCTCGTGCTCGGTGCCGGTGCGCTGAATCATCGGCGCCGGCCGAGTCAGCTCCTCGGCGACCAGCTGCGCGACGGTCCGCACCGGCGAGGCCGGCACGCCGGCGTGCTGCAGCGCCGCCGAGACCTCGGCACTGGTGTGGCGATAGGTCCACGCGCCGACCGCTGCGTCGATCTCCTCGATCCGCGCGACGCGGCCCGAGGATCCCGCCAGGCCCGGGTCGTCGCGCAGATCGACGCGGCCGATCAACTCGGCGACGGCGCGCCAGTGCGGCTCGCTGATCGCAAGGATCGCCACCCAGCCGTCGGCGGTCCGGTACACGTTGTAGGGCGACTCGCGCATGCCGCCATGGCGGTTGCCGGTGCGCTCGGGCGCGTTGTCGGGATCGGTCAGCCAGCCGGCGATGTTCGACGCCAGGGCCGGGATCACCGCGTCCTGCAGCGCCACGTCAACCTGCTGTCCGGCGCCCGTGCGGTCGCGTTCGATCAGCGCGGCGAGCACGCCGAGTGCAAGGTGGGTGCCGCCGAGGAAGTCGGCGAGCGAGGGGCCGCAGCGCGTCGGCGGCCCGTCGGGGAAGCCGTTGACCGACATCGCCGCGGAGCTCGCCTGCACCGTCAGGTCCATCCCCCGCAGGTCGCGCTTGGGCGTGTCGTCACCGTAGGCCTTCAGCGACGCGTAGATGATGCGCGGGTTCACCGCGCTGACAGCGGCGTAGTCGACGCCGAGCGCCGTCGTCGTTCCGGGCGCATAGTTCTCGACGACGACGTCAGCGCCCCGGGCGAGGGCGAAAAAGCCCTCCCGCCCCTCCGCCGATTTCAGATCGAGCGTCACCGACTCCTTGCCGCCGTTGAGCAACTGAAAGGCGAACGGATCGGCTGTCGCCGTCGCGCCGACGCCGGAGCGCAGCGGCTCGCCCCGCGCCGGCGCCTCGATCTTCACCACGCGCGCGCCCAGGTGCACGAACAGGAGGCCGCAGTAGGGGCCGCCGTAGACCTGTCCGAGGTCGAGCACGGTGATTCCCTCGAGAGGGCGCGGCCGGCGATCGGGGGTGGAAGCGTTCATACCAAGTAGGTGTTCGCGACGTCGGCGTAGTCGATCTCGGCGGTCGTACCCTGTAGCACGATCTCGCCGCGGCGCAGGACGTAGGCGTAATCGGCCAGCTCGAGTGCGCGGCTGACGTATTGCTCGACCAGCAGCACGCTCACGCCCTGGGCGGCGATCGCGACGAGGATCTCGAAGATCTGGTCGACCAGCTTCGGCGCCAGCCCCATCGACACCTCATCCACCAGCACGAGCGCAGGCGAGGACAGGAACGCGCGCGAGAGCGCCAGCATCTGCTGTTCGCCGCCCGACAGCGTCCCGGCGGTCTGGCCGAGACGCTCGCCGAGCACCGGAAAGACCGAGACGACGCGCTCGAGGCCCTCCTTCGCGGCCCAGGCCGGCCGGAACAGCTCGAGGTTGTCGCGGACCGAGAGCGAGCGGAAGATACCCCGCCCTTCAGGGATCAGGCAGACGCCGTCCTTGCTGAGCTGCTGCGGCGAGCGCCCCGAGACGTCGCGGCCGCGCAGGAGCACCTTCCCACCGCCCGCCCGCAGCGTCCCCGACACGACGCGCATCACGGTCGTCTTGCCTGCGCCGTTCGCGCCGAGGAGCGTCACGATCGAGCGCTCGCGGATCGTCATGTTGACCCCGTGCAACACCTCTGCCTCGCCGTATCCGGCCGCGACGTCGCGCAGCTCGAGCACGGCCGTGGCCTCCGTCGTGGCGCTCATGGCGCAAGCACCGCGTCGCCCAGATAGGCCGATTGGACGGTTTGGGAGTCGCGTGCCGAACTCGGCGTCCCGCGGTGGATGACGCGCCCGAAGTCGAGTACGTACAGCTCGTCGCAGACGCTCATCGTCAGCGAGAGGTCGTGTTCGATCAGCAGGATGCCGAGGCCGCGCTCGGACACGACGCGTCGCAAAAGCGCGCCGAAGGCCTCGGTCTCGGCGGCGTCGAGACCCGAGGAGGGTTCATCGAGCAGGAGGATGCGAAACGACCCGGCGAGGCAGCGGGCAAGCTCGACCAGACGTCGCTGGCCGGTCGAGAGCGTGCTGACCGCCCGCTCCGCCAGTTCCTCGATCCCGCACACGGCGAGGGCCTGCGCGCCGAGCGCCTCGATTGCCCGTCGCTCGCCGGCGCGGCGCACCAGGTGCCGCAGCACGCTCGCGCCGACGATCCCGGCCTCGGCGCCGATGCGCACGTTGTCGGCCACACTCAGCGTCTCCCCCAGCTGCACGTGCTGGAAGGTCCGCCCGAGCCCCAGGCGCGCGCGGACCGAGGGCCGCCGGCGCCCGAGGCTCAGCTCGTCGAGTGAGACCTCCCCGCCAGCCGGCGTGACGAGCCCGGAGCAGGCGTTGAAAAGGGTCGTCTTGCCGGCGCCGTTGGGCCCGATCACGCCGGTGATGCGCCCGGTCGCGGCGGTGACGCTGACGGCGTCGACGGCGACCAGGCCGCCGAAGCGCACGGTGATCTCCTCAGCGCGCAGGCTCCCCTCGGCCACCGGCCCGCGCGGCGGCGCCTGCGCGCCGACTGGCGCGGGACGCCGCCTGGAGGCCGCTTCGCGCATCTGCTCGATCCACGCCGCAAGCCGAGCCGGCACCTTCGGCGCCTGGCCGAGCGAGAAGAGGATCGCGCCGGTGCCGAACAGGAACTGCAGCGCGTCGGTGGCGGTCTGGGAGGTCAGGTAGGCCGGGATCAGCGCCACGAGCAGCGCTGCGACCAGTGCGTACCAGGGCTCGCCGCCGGCGACGATCGCGACGACGACCATCAGCGTCAGCGACATGTTCGGGTCGTAGTTGGAGCCGGTGACGCTGCCGAGTGCGCAGCCCGCGAGCGCGCCCGAGATCGCGGCGATGAAGGCGGAGATGCAGAACACCAGGATCCGCGTGACGGTGATGTTCACACCGAAGGCCTCGAGCGTCAGCGGCGAGGATCCGAGCATCCTCAGCAGCCCGCCGAGGCGGCCCTGGACGAGCCAGATCACGAGCGCCGACGTCAGCACCGTCAGCGCGAGCAGCAGGAAGTAGAAGCCGCGGTCGCCGGAGAGGCCGAGCCAGCTCGGACGCGGCATCGCCAGGCCGAGGTCGGCGACCCCGAAGCCGACCGAGGACTGGTAGAACATCGCCTGCACGAGCAGGCCGAAGCCGAACGTGGCGAGCGCCAGGTAGAGGCCGGAGAGGCGCACCGCGGGGATCGCCAGCAGCGCCCCGATCGGTACCACGACGAGCCCCGCCAGCAGCAGCGCCGGCACCCACGGGACCCCGGCGGCGGCGAGCTTCGAGAACGCCACGGCGCCGATCGCAGCGAACGTCACCTGGCACAGCGAGACCTGGCGTGAGGCCCGCACCAGGAGGCCGAGCGAGAGGAACAGGATCACGTCGCAGAGCACCGTCATCCACGCCGTCAGGTAGCCGGGGAAGAGCCATGGCACCGCGATCAGCACGCCGAGCACGGTGATCGCGCCGGGCGCCTGCAGCCGCACGGGCAGCCGCCGCGCGCCGTAGCCCTCGTGCAGGCGCCGCGCGGCACTCTCGATGGTTCCCCGCTGGCGGACCAGGAGCAGCGCGACGAACAGGATGATGAAGGGCAGAGCCGTGGGGATGCCGCTGAGGATCGAGCGCGACGTGAAGTACTTCGTCGCGACACTCGCGGCAACGCCGATGATCACGCCGCCGACCCAGGTCATCGGCAGGCTGCGGAAGCGCCCGATCGCGGCCGCCCCGAAGGCCTGCACGACGAGCAGGGTCAGCGCCCCCGCCGACAGGCCGACATCGGGGGCGAGCAGCACGCCGGAGAGCGTGGCGAAGAAGCAGCCGATCACCCACGCGGCCCGGCGCACGCTGACCGGGCTCGTGCCCGCGATCGCGAGCAGGTCGGGATCGTCGACGACAGCGCGCATCGCCTTGCCGAGCCGCGTCGCGCGCAGCATCACATAGAGCGCGGCAGTCAGCGCGATCGAGATTCCGACCACGATGAACTCGTCCGCCGTGACGAAGGCGCCCGCGATCTTGACCGAGCTTTGGGGTAGAAAGTTGGGGAAGAAGGCCCCGTTTGATCCGTACCACTGCGTGCACACGGCCTCGATCACGAGCAGCACACCCACCGTGCCGGCGACCTGCATGATCAGGCTCGCGCGCGAGAGGACGCGGGCGTAGCGCTCGAAGCCGATCCCCAGCGCCGGCCCGAGGACGATCACCGAGATGATCGCGGCGATCGGCCAGGAGACGCTGCCGGCGATGTGCAGGGCGTAGAAGACGTAGGCCGACAGCGTCGCGAGCGCGCCGTGGGCGAAGTTGAAGATGCCCGAGGTGCGGTAACTGAGCACCAGGCCCACCGCCGCCAGCCCGTAAACCGAGCCGGACACGACCCCGATGACGATGTAAGGCAGGAGCATTTCAGCAGCTCCTCATCCCGATCGGGGTCGTGCCGGCGGTTTGCATCGTGTGTCGCTTTTACTCGCTAGCCGGCTGCGGGGCAGTACAGCTTCAGGCCCTGCGGCTCGATGATGCTCCCGTGGTAGATGCTCATGATGTAGATGCAGCTGATCGAGTTCGGCTTGCCCTTGTTGAACGTCAGCGGCGGGGTCAGCCCGCCGAGCGTGTCCTTCTTGAGCTTGTACAACCCGCCCACGAGCTGCTTGCTGGTCGGGTGGTTGCCGAGCTTCGCGGCCTTCGCCGCGGCCGCGAACAGCTGCCCAGACGCCCACGTGTCGGCGTCGTCTTGGGTGAAGTCCGCCGGGTTCAGAACCGAGGGCTCGTACTTCTGGAGCGCCGCATGGAACGTTTTCGCGGCGGCGTTGCCGGTGGAGGTGAACGGGAACGCGTCGGCGCCGAAGACGGCGTCGGCCGTCCCGATCGAGCTCGCGAGTGACGGCGTGAGCACGACGTCGTTGAGCAGCAGCGTCGGGTTGTAGCCCTGCGACTGGCAGTTCTGGGCGATCTTCGGGATCACCGGCGCCGGGCCGATGATCTCGAGGTCCTGCACGCCTGCCGACTGTGCCGCCAGGCACTGCGCGGCGTAGCTCGGCGCGCTGCTCGAGAACAGCGTGTTGTAGGCGAGCTTGCCGCCGATCGCCGAATACGCGCCCGCGTAGACGGGCTCGAGCGCCGAGCAGACCGGTGCCTCCTCGCAGCCGAGGTAACCGCCGACCGTCTGCTTGAGCACGTTCTTGGCGTAGAGCAGGAGGTCCGGCACAGAGTTGTTGGCGGTTGCGCCGACCGGGAAGTAGTCGGGATTGCCGGCGAAGTCCGGTAGCGGCGTGCTGCCGCCAATCACCGGCACCCCGGTCCCCTCGATGTAGCTGGCCCAGTCCGCGTCGTCGCCGCTGCTCATGCCTACGATGGCGAGGACGTGGTCCGTCGCGACCAGCTGCTTGACATCGTTGACCGATGTCGAGGCGACCCCCGCGTCGTCGAGCGAGATGACCTTGATCTTGTGGCCGTCCACGCCGCCGTGGGCATTGGTGTAGTCCGCCCAAGCCTGCAGCGTCTGCCCGGCCCCGAGGAAGTTGCCCGAGTTGATCCCGCTGTAGGTGCCGATGTTCCCGATCACCCAGGTCGACTTCGACGCTGCCGCCCTGGCTGTATGGGCAGCGCCCGAGCTGGCGCAGACCGCCCCGAGCACTCCAACTGCGATAAGTGCCGCGAGCAGGCGCCTCGCCCGCGGCAATCCGACGATTGCGTATCTCATAGGTCCCTCCCGGCCTCCCGGTTAGATGTCCGTGCTCCTCGACCCTGAACCGGATAATACGTATATCCGGTTTGCTACACCTGTATGCGTATGCTAGCCGACGCAGCCGCCGCTCGCAACCGGCTGCTGCGAGGGGATCTGTTCGGGTGGGTGCATGCACCCACCCGCGGGGCGGCGCATGCGCCGCCCCGACGCCATCATTGACCCTCGTGACCGGCGTGCGCGCCGCTACACGGCGCTACGGCGCCGCCGGCGCGGGAACTTCCAGCCGTCGACGGCTTCGCGAAGCGTCGCTCCGACCTGCGGCAGGCGGTCCGCCAGCTCAGGGCCGCCGACCGCGCAGATCGCAGCGAGAAAACTGCCGTCGGGGTCGATCAGGGGGGTCGCCACGGCGTAGCGGCCCGGCACGGTGGAGGCGTGGTTGAGCGCCAGCTGCGTCGAGCGGATCTCGGCCAGCTGCTCGAGGAAGCCCGCCACGACGTCCGGCTGCTCGTGCTCCATCCGCCGCAGGAACTCGTTGCGCTCGGCCGACGGCATGTAGGCGAGAATGATCTTGCCCGTGGCGGTTGTCAGCAGCGGACGCCGCGGGTGCGTCGAGGAGACGAAGTCCATCAGCACGTCCTCGCCCGCCTGGTCGACGAAGACCTGGTCGTCGCCGACGCGCGCGCCGACGAACAGGGACACACCGACGCGTTCCTGTGCCCGTTCGAGCTCCTCGTGCTTGACCCGCCGCAGGGGAAGTCCCGCCGTGTGCAGCGAGAGCACGAAGGCCCCCGGTCCCAGCAGGAAACGCCGGTCGCGCTCGACCAGGTAGCCGGTCGCCAGCAGGCCGTTGGTCAGCTCCTGGATCGAGGACTTCGGCGCTCCCAGGCGCGAGGCCAGCTCGGCCAGCGAGACGCCGCTCTGGGCACGCGACGCCACCTCCATGATGGCGACGGTGCGATCAACCGTGCGATGGTGGCGGGCCGGCATCAGCGAGCCGGCTGGTCGAGCTCCGCGGGAGCGTCGGTTTTCTCGAACACCATGCGGAAATGGTCGAGCAGCTGTCGTTCGAAGCAGACCTTGTTCGCGCTGACCCCCGAGGTGAAGGCGTAGCGGAACTCGGGGCTGCGCAGCCAATGCGGTAGCAGGCGGAGCTTCAGCAGGTTCTTGCGCATGCTAGGCGCGCCGATCCGCTTGCTCCACTGCGTGATCGTCTCGATGTAGTCAAGGCGCCCGCTGGAGTGATCGACCAGGCGAAAGTGCGGCTGCGCGCAGCGGACGATCTGCTCGAGCCCGGAGGGCAGGAACGAGCCGGGGAACTGGCAGCTCAGGAGAAAGAGGATGAACGCGTCGGAGTCGCGCGGCGCGTGTTCGGAGACCTCGTCGAGCGCGATCATGTTGGCGCCGAACACCATCGTCTGCAGGTAGAACCGCCCACCGGCGGGCAGCACCGCGGCCGCGTTCGCGAACAACTTGCTGTAGATCTCCTCCTGGCGACCCTCGCGGTACTCATCCGGCGAGCAAAAATGCTCGAAGGCGCCCAGGCTCGCGACCGCGTCGAAGGCGCCGAAGGTCTCCCGCTCGACCGTGCGCGCGTCGCGCAGATGGACGTCGAGGCCGTGGCGGCGGCAGGACTCGACCTGCGCGGAGGAAAGCGCCACGCCGACCCCCTCGGCGCCGCGGGCGCGCGCGAAGTCGAGCAGCGCCCCCCAGCCGCAGCCGAGATCGAGCAGGCGCCGGCCCGGCCCGATGCCGATCTGCTCGGCGATGAACTCGTGCTTGCGCCCCTGCGCCTGCTCGAGCGTGAGCGAGAAGTCGCCGTCGTACTTGGCGCCGCTGAAATCCGCCAGCTCGCCCAGGCTGAGGCGGAAGATCCTGTCGATCGACGTGTAGGTGAATTCGATGTCGGCGCGGCTTGCCATGATCGCTGGAGGCTCGCGCGTCGCGTCCGCCGGCCGACCTGCGCAGGCGGACACGCGATCCCCGACGGGCAGAATACGGATCGCTCGCGCGACGGGACGGCCCGGGAGCTCGCAGGCGTGGGGAATAGGGTTTGCGCCGTGCCGACGCCGCCACCGATCGACAGCCGCGCGGCGGCTGAGCAACGCGACCGCGAGGACCCGCTCGCAGCCTTCCGCGATGAGTTCCTGATACCTGAGGAGACGATCGTCTATATGGACGGAAACTCGCTCGGGAGACCGCCGGCACGCGTCGCCGAGGCGCTTGCACACGTCGTGGCGCGCGGCTGGAGCGAGCGGCTGATCCGCGCCTGGGCCGAGGGCTGGATGGATCTGGCGCTCGAGCTCGGGGACCGCATCGGCGCACTGCTCGGCGCCGCGGCGGGCCAGACGGCGGTCGCGGACTCGACCACGGTCTGCTTCTACAAGGCGGCCTGCGCAGCGCTCGACGCTCGCCCGGGGCGGACGGAGATCGTGAGCGACCCGGGAAACTTCCCGACCGACCGCTACGTCCTAGAGAGCCTCGCCGCGGCTCGCGGGCTGCACCTGCGCTGGCTTGAGCCGGCCGACCCGACACGCGGACCGAGCCCGGCGGAGGTGGCGGCGCTGGTCAGCGAGCGCACGGCGCTCGTGACCTTCACGCACGTGGACTACCGCTCGGCCGCGATACTCGACATGACTGCCATCACGGCGGTGGCGCACGAAGCCGGCGCCCTGACCGTCTGGGATCTCTCCCACAGCGTCGGCGCCGTGGAGGTCTCGCTCGACGCCGCCGGTGCAGATCTGGCCGTCGGCTGCACCTACAAGTACCTCTGTGGCGGGCCGGGCTCGCCCGCCTTCATATATGTGCGCCGTGAGCTGGCGAGCACGCTGCGCCAGCCGATCTGGGGCTGGCTCGGCCGCCGCGACCCATTTGGAATGGGCCCCGGCTACGAGCCGGTCGAGGGAATCAGGGCGTTCCTCTCTGGGACTCCGCCGATCCTTGCCCTGCACGCGCTCGAGCCCGGGATCGAACTGGTCACGCGAGCCGGAATCGAGCGGATCCGCGCGAAGGGCATCGCGTTGACCGGGCTTGCGATCGCCCTCGCCGACGCATGGCTGGCGCAGCACGGCGTCAGCGTCGCCTCGCCCCGCGACGGCGCGATCCGGGGCGCACACGTGGCCCTCGCCCACCCCGATGCGGCGGCGCTGTGCGAGCAGCTCGCCGGCCGCGGCGTGCTCGCCGACTACCGCGCGCCTGACGTCGTTCGGATCGGGCTCTCGCCGCTCAGCACGCGCTTCGTCGAGGTGTGGGACGGCCTGTCCGTCCTGCGCGAGCTGCTCGGAGCGCGGCGCGCCTAGCGTCCGGCGCCGTCGGCGACCGCCTGCGCCCAGGTGTATGAGTAAGGCCACGCCGGCTTGGACGTCTCGACAATCGTCAGCGCATAGCTCAGCTGGCTCGGCACGACCGCAGCACCCATCGTCAGGGTCGGGGCTGCGGCGAAGGCGAAGATCGTATGGCGGTGCCCCCAGCAGCCGGGTGAAGACGGGCGCGGGCAATCGATGTTGCCGCTCCCGTAACCGTCGTCGTACATCCACTCGAAGTAGGCGACCGCTGCATTCGGCGCGCCGCCCGCCCAGTTGGAGGAGAAGCCGATCAGCCTCTGCCCCGGCAGCCCGACCACCTGCGGCCAGGGGTTCGGATCCTCGCGTGCCCGCGCGCCCTGCTTGGCGATCGAATCGAGGGTCAGGCTGAGGCCGGCAATCGGCCGGCGCGCATAGGCGATGCGGTCGAGGTTCGCAAGGATCAGCAGCTGCCGCGGCGGCGCCAGCGCGACGAAGTCGGCCGGCAGCCGGTAGGGGCCGAGCCCAAGCTTGGAGCGGGCGTAGTCGAGGCGAGCGATCGCCGCCGCCTCGCACCGCTGGCCCGTGGGAGCGGGCCGGCAGGCCGCCGGCAGCGGCCCGAGCGGGATGTCTGTGGCGGGGTCGGGCGGGCTCGAGGCACCTGCCGCGGGCGCTGCAATCGCCGCCGCGATCGCCGCGGCAAGCAGCGGCGTGCGGGTACCACGTGTCACGCCCGGGCGCCGTCGATCAGCCGCGTGAGGAAGCGCCGCGTTGACGGATGCGCCGGATCGCTGAAGATCTGTTCGGGCGGGCCGCGCTCGATGATCCTGCCGGACTCGAGGTGACACACCTCGTCTGCGAACTCCCGAGCGAAGCCCATCTCGTGGGTGGCGATCAGCATCGTCATGCCATCACCCTTCAACTCGCGGATGATGCCGAGAACCTCGCCGACAAGCTCGGGGTCAAGCGCGCTGGTGACCTCATCGAGCAGTAGCGCCCGCGGCTTCGTCATCAGCGCGCGCACGATCGCCACGCGCTGCTGCTGCCCGCCCGAGAGGCGATCGGGGTAATCGTGCTCGCGCCCCGCCAGCCCGAAGCGCTCGAGCAGCGCGTGGCCGGCCGCGAGCGCGTCGCCGCGCGGCATCCGCTGCGCGCGGATCGCGCCGAGCACGACGTTCTCGAGCACCGAGCGATGCGGGAACAGGTTGTAGGCCTGAAACACCAGCCCGAGGCGGCGGCGGATCGGCACGGGATCGCTGCCGGGATCGGTGATCGCGGCGCCGTCGAGGTAGATGTCGCCGTCGTCGATCTCCTCGAGCAGGTCGATGCAGCGCAGCAGCGTCGATTTGCCCGAGCCCGAGGCTCCGATCAGCGCCACCGCCTCACCCTCGCGCACCTCGAGATCGATCCCGCCGAGCACCTCGCGCTCGCCGTAGAACTTCGTCACGCCGCGCAACTCGAGCACCGGCGCGCCGCTCAAAGCATCACCACCGCGTTCTGGCGCGTCAGCGCCCGGCCGCGCATGTGGTCCACCACGCGGATCAGCGGCAGCGTCAGCAACAGGTAGAAGGCCGCGGCCGCGACATAGGGCGTGAAGTTGAAGTTCAGGTCGCTGTTGATCTGCGCGATCCGCGCGATCTCCTGTGGCCCCAGCACCGACACCAGCGCCACGTCCTTGGTCAGCGAGATGAAATCGTTGAGCAGCGGCGGCACCACGCGTCGCACCGCCTGCGGGAGCACGACGTGACGCAGTGCTTGGGTGCGGGTGAGGCCGAGCGACAGCGCCGCGGCCGGCTGGCTCGGGTGGACCGACTCGATGCCCGCGCGAAAGACCTCGCTGACGTAGGCGGAATAGCAGAGCGCAAGCGCAGCCCCGCCCAGCACGGTCTCGTCGGTCGGCAGGAACGAGAAGTCGAGGGCGGGAACGCCGAATCCGATCAGATAGAGCAGGATCAGCAGCGGTACCCCGCGCAGCACATCGACGAACACCGCCGACACCAGCCGCAGCGGGAACAACAGCGGTGCGCGCAGCGTGCGCACAAGCGCGATCGTCAAGCCGAGCGCGAGCACCACGACCTCGACGACGATGAACATCCGCGCATCGAGCCAGAAGCCCGCCGGCAGGCTCGAGAGCACGGCGCGGAAGTAGTGCCAGGAGAAGAAGGTCGAGCGCACGGTCCGCCAGCCCGGGCTGAGCACGATCCCCGCGGCCACCGCGCCCAGGACCACGATGGTCGAGGTCGCGGACAGCGCGACGGACCGGCGAGCCTGGCGGCGCCGGGCAAGCTGGCGCTCGGCGCGGCTCGTCGGGATCGTGTGCACGAGACTGCTACTTCAACACGGGAACGCCCGCGCCCGACTGCATCCAGCGGCTCGTCAGGGAGGCGAGGGTTCCGCCCGAGCGCAGCTTCGCCAGCGCCTGATCGACACAGGCCGTCAGCTTCGAGCCCTTGCTCAGGAGCACGCCCCAGTTGTCGCCGCCGGGAGCGTTGAACTGGCCGACGACCTGGCCGTGGGGGATCTCGCCCGATGTGAGGTAGAAGCCAGTTGCAAGGTCGACGACGATCGCGTCGACGAGGTGCTCGCGCAGCGCGGTGATCACGTCGTTTGAGCTGTTGAACACCTGCGGCTGCTGCGTCGGGTGGATCTCAGAGGTGACCGCCGTCAGGCTGGTGGTGCCGACCTGGACACCGAACTTGGCGCCGCGCAGCGCGGCGAGCGTCGTGACGTGGGCGAACTTCGAGCCCTTCACCACGATCACCGCCTGCGGGTTGGTGTAGTAGGGCGTCGAAAAATCAACGGCCTTCGCTCGCGCGGCGGTGATCGAGATCTCGTTGATGTCGAAATCGAAGGACTTCGGTCCGGGCGCGTAGGAGTCGTCGAACGACTCGACCGTCCACTTCACCTCGCCGGCCGAGAAGCCGAGTTCCTTCGCGATCGCGTAGGCGACCGCGCTCTCGAACCCCTTGCCGTTGGCCGGCTTGTTGTTCTCGAAGTAGGGCGGGTAGGCGGGCGAATCGGTCGCGACCGTGAGCTGGCCGGCGTGCACGAGCGAGAGCGACCCCTTCGCGCAGCTGGCGGCGGCGGTGCTCGCGGCCGCGCTGCTCGCGGCCGGCGCGGCCGCCAGCACGATCGCGGCCACTGCGAGCATTCCGGCTGATACGGCGGCCAAAGTCGTTCTCAGCTTCATCTCGATCCTCGGGTTGGGGGCGATCGCAGCAGCTGCGGCCCGAAACGGATCAAAGCCGATCCGGAATCCGCGCTCGCGAGGAAATCTAGCGCCTCGCGGACGCCGGGCGCGGCCCGCATAGACTGAGCCTCGGTGGCGTCCGAGCGGGTCAAACGGCTGACACTTACAGCGGCGATCCTCGGCTCGGCGATCGCCCTGCTCGACAGCACTATCGTCAGCGTCGCGCTGCCGACGATCCAACGCAGCCTCGGCGGCGGACTCGCCGGGCAGCAGTGGATCTCGAGCGCCTACCTGCTGACGCTGGGCTCGCTGATCTTGATCGGTGGCTCGCTCGGCGACATCTTCGGCGAGCGCCGCGTCTTCGCGATCGGCACCGCCGGCTTCGGCCTGGCGTCGGTGCTGTGCGCGGTCTCGCCTACGATCGGCGTGCTGACCGCCGCGCGGGCGGTCCAGGGCGTCGCCGGAGCGCTGCTCACGCCGAGCTCGCTTGCCGTGATCGCGGCAACCTTCCCGGACCAGGAGCGCGGCGCGGCGATCGGCACCTGGACTGCTTTTGGCGCCGTCGCGACGGTGACCGGGCCGCTGGTCGGCGGCGAGCTGCTGGCGCTCGCCTCCTGGCGCTGGCTGTTCTTGATCAACGTGCCGGTCGTCGTCGCCTGCCTGACACTGATCCTGGCCGTGATTCCGCGCGCGGAGCGCTCGTCACTGCGCCGGCGGCGCGTCGATCTGGCCGGCGCGCTGTTGTGTGCCTCCGGGCTGGCCGGTGTCGTGTTCGCCCTGATCGAGGCGCCAAGACTCGGCTGGGCCAATCCGGAGATCGACGTCGCACTTGCCGCCGGCGCGCTGCTGTTCGCCGGCTTCGTGCTGCGGGAGCGCTGGGCCAGCGACCCGATGCTGGCCCTCGCGATCTTCCGCCGAGCCAACTTCGCGGCCGCCAACGTCGAGACCTTCGCGATCTATGCCGGACTCGCGGTCTTTTCCTTCTTCCTTGTCCTGTTCCTCCAGCAGGTGGCCGGCTATTCCCCGCTGCGCAGCGGACTGGCACTGCTCCCCGCCACCGTCGTGATGTTCAGCGTCTCGCGCTACGCGGGACAACTGTCGGCGAGATTTGGGCCGCGACTGTTCATGTGTGGCGGACCGGCGCTCGCGGCTGCGGGCCTGCTGCTGGCGGAGCGGATCGGTCTTCACCCTGGCTATTTCTCGGACCTGCTCCCGGTCGCCCTGGTATTCGGATTCGGGCTGTCGCTGACCGTTGCGCCGCTGACCACCACCGTCCTGGCCGGGGTCGAACCCGAGGGCGCCGGCATCGCCTCCGCCGTCAACAACGCCGTCGCGCGCATCGCTGGCCTGCTCGGCACGGCGGGCGTCGGCGCGATCGTGGCGACACATTTCGGCGCGACGCTGCGCGAGCGCCTAGCGACCGTCACGCTCGGACCCGGCGCGAAGGCGACGATCGCCACGGCTGAGCATCTGGTTCTCGGGCGCCCTCCGGTTTCGAGCCTGCCCGCAGCGGAGGGCAACGCGATCCTGCGGGCCGCCGACGCCGCGTCGCTGTCGAGCTTCCATTTGGGTATCGCGATCGCCGCGGCGCTGCTCGCGCTCGGGGCGCTGATCGCCCTGGCCGGGATCCACAACCCCCGGCGAGCGCGGCCGCGCTAGAGCTCAGGGCACGAGGACCGCGCTGTCGGGCGTATGCAGGTAGCCCGGCTTGCTGCCCGGGTGCCCCGTGTGCCCGTACTGCCAGATGATCGTGTCGGTCTGGGGATCGATCACCACGACCCGATCGTTTCCGGAGTCGCACACGAGCACGTCGCCGTCCGCCAGCACTTCCGCCAGCGACGGGCGATCAAGCTCCCCTGTGCCGCTCGTGGGGTCGTAGGTCCAGGTCACCTTGTCGGCCGTGTCGAACTCCTCGACGGCGCCGGGGTGGGTGCGGCTGGTCGCGATCAGCTTGTCCTTGGCGTACTCGTATGCGTCGTTGGGCACGCTCAGCCCGGGGACCTGCATCGCCGCGACAACTGCGTTGGCCGGGCTCAGCACGTCGACCCAGTTCGGGTCGGTCTCGGTCACCACGATGCCGCCGCCGAACGCCGGGAACACGGACGCGGGGTAGGCCAGGGACTTCGGCGGGTCGTGTAGGCAGGAGCCGGGCGTCCCGAGCGTTGCCGTCGGCAGGCGCTTCGGCGGCGTCAGGAAAAGAATGCGACAGTTCGACTTGTCGGCGATCACAAGCTTGCCGTCGCTCAGCTCCTGCGCCGTCCCGGGGTCGCGCAGCTCGTCATGCGAGCTGCCCGGATGGCCGCTGCGGCCGTAGCGGTAGAAGGCCTTGCGGTCGGCGACGGCCAGCTGCAGGACGACGAAAGTCCCAGGTTGGGTGACCGTGATCGACCGCGCGGTCGGGCTGAGGAACGCAGCGCTCGGCCCGGTCAGGCGCTGCGTCCAGGCCACCCGCCCCTGCGGCGTCAACGCGATCAGGCGGTTGTTATTGCGATCGGCGACGAGGATGTTGGCGCTGAGCGCTTGAGTCGAGGAGCCTGCGAGCAGATGGCCAGCGCCCGTGCCCGCCGCCGCCAGCGGGCTGCTGTGCGTCGTCGTCGTGGTCGTCGGGCTCGATCCGCCGCCCACGAGCAGCACGATGACGACGATGACCACGACCAGGCCGCCGACCAACACCGCCAGCCGCTGGCGGCCAGCGCGACGGCGCTGTGCGCGCTCCTGCGCGCGGCGCCCTGCCAGCTCGGAACTTGAATGGACCTCCTCGCCGAGGTCTCCGAGCAGAGCCGCCGCCGGTGGCGGCAGCCTGCGCTCATGCGGCACCGCGTCGGCGTCATCCCCGTAAAGCTCGCCCGTCGGGTCATCACGATGGTCGTCGAAGCGCTCGCCGGCCGGGTGCTCGGGCGCGTCATTTGGTTCCAGCGGATTCTCGCCGTCGCCGGGCCACTCCGGCGTCGAGTCGTGGCGGTGGCTGCGCCAGTCTTCTGCCTCGGACGGAGGGTGGCGAGGCGGCTCGTCCTCCGCGCCCGCGTCGCCGAAGTGCCGCGGCGGCTCGGGCAGCGGATCCGCGAGCGGCTCCTGCGGCGGCTCTGAAGACCACGCGACCGGCTCCTCGCGCTCGTCTTCCTGGCGGTGATCGGGCGGCCCGTGCGGTCGCTGCGTGGGAGCGTCATCCAGGTAGCGGTCACTCGACTCCCCGAGCGGTCCCCCGGGCGGCTCGGAATAGCGGTGGCTCGACTCCTCGGGCGACTCCCGGCCGGGCTCCTCCGGCGGCTCGGCGTAGCGGTCGCCCGACTCCGGCTCCCCTTCGCCGAACCGCTCTTCGGGCGGCTCTTCCGGTGGCTGCGCCATCAGCCGATCCCCCACTCCCCATCTTCGTGGCACATGACACCAAACAGTGTTACGGATCCTGCCCCGCGGAGCGGAAAGAATCCTTGCAGCCATCGCAGCGCCGATTCGCGCCGAGGGGGCTCGATTTGCGCCCGATCCCCGGAACGGCTCGACACAGGCGAGGCACGCTGCAAGACTCCCCTTGCGCGGCGCGTTTCGCGATGGCGCCCCGCCACGGCCGGTGGTGGATCGAGGAGCCGACGAGCAGGAGGCAGGATGGACGACAGCGTTGTGCAGGATCACATCGAGGAACTGGTCGCCGAGGAGCGCCGGCTGTATGACGCCGCCGGGCGCGAGGGTGGTCACACAATCGAGGAGCGGGCGCGCCTCGAGGAGATCCGTGTCTCCCTCGACCGCTACTGGGACCTGTTGCGCCAGCGTCGCGCGCAGGAGGAGTTCGGCCTCAACCCCGACGATGTGAGCATCCGCTCCGCGGACACGGTCGAGCACTTCAAGCAGTAGCACTCGAGGTCGGGCGAGGCCGGTGGCGGAGCGCTGGCCTCGCGTTCGCCCGCCCGCGACTCGGCGTCGGTTGTTCCGCCGCGCTCAGCCGGACTTGCGCTTCTTGCGACCCCGCTCAACCATCGGCGGCGGAGGCGGAGCGGCGCGACGGCGCATCCGGTCAGACAATGACGCAGCGACGGCGATGCCGATGACGATCCCGACGACCCACACGCCGGAGGCCACGCCAATCACCAGCGCGACGGCGATTCCAATGCAGACTCCCTTGAAGTTGGGATCGAAGGTCGACATGGCGGGAAGTGTACGTGGTAGGCCTCCCCGCCAGGGCTCCTGCCCACTTTGGTGATTCACATCGAGAGCACGGGGCTCCGGGTTCGAACGCCGGAGGCTTTGCCGCCGAAGCCACGCAAGGCCCGCCAGGCGACCACTTGTATCCACGCGAATCGCGTGCGAACATATGTTCGTATGGTTGCGTGCGTCCTGATCCCCCGCTTCGAGCTCGCGGTCGCCGCCGGTGGGCTCGAGCCGCTGGCCGGCCGCGCGGTCGCAATCGCCCCTGAGCGCGGCTCCGGGCCGATCGGCGAGGTCTCCGGCGCCGCCCAGGCCTTCGGCGTACGCATCGGCATGGCGCTCGGTGAGGCGCTCGCACGCTGTCCGGAGCTCGAACTGCTCGACGCGGACCCGATTGCGGTCGCCGCTGCCTGGGAGCGCACACTCGGCACGCTGGAGGGAATCGGCGCCGGCGTCGAGCCCATGCGCCCGGGCCTTGCATGCTTCACGCTCGACGGACTGCGCGGGCTGTACGGAGGCAGCGACGAGCTCGTGCTGGTGGCGGTGCGACGCGCGCTCGACCGCCCCGCTCGCCTGGCCGCCGCACCGACCCGCTTCTGCGCCCTGGCAGGCGCCCTCGCGACCCGCCCTCGGCGCACGCTGATCGTCCGCGAGAGCGCCCGTGCGTACCTCGTGTCGCTGCCGGTCTCGCTGTTGCGCTCACGCGAGCGCACCGCGCCGCTGGTGGACTCCCTGGAGCGGCTGGGGATCTCGACGCTGGGCGAGCTCGCGGCGTTCCCGCGCGCCGCCGTCGCCGACCGCTTCGGCCCGGCCGGGATCGAGGCGCACCGACTTGCCTGCGGCGAGGACCATCCGCCCCGCCCGCGGCGAATCGAGACTGCGCTGCGGGAGTCGCTTGAGTTGCCCGAGGCGACCAGCGGTCCGGCTCTCGAGCGCGCGCTCACGCTGCTGATCGGCCGTCTGCTGGCGCGCCCCGAGCGCCGCGGGCGCACGCTGCGTGCGGCTACGCTCGCCGCACGCCTCATCGACGGCGGCAGCTGGAGCGCCGGCGTCACCTTCCGCGAGGCGCTCGCCCAACCGGAGCGGATGGCGCTCGTGCTGCTGCCGCGCCTGCAGACACTGCCCTCTCCGGCGAGTGTGCTGACGCTGGCCGCCGAGCGCTTTGGCCCGCCGGCCGGCGAGCAGCGCGCGCTGCTCGATCAGGCAGGCGCCGATCGCCGTGCGCGACTTCGCGAGGCGGTCCAGCAGATGCGCAGTGCCGCCGGAGCCGACGCCGCCCTGCGCGTCCACTGCCTCGAGCTCGACTCGCGCGTTCCCGAGCGGCGCGTGATGCTCACCCCGTTCGAGTCGTGAGCGCCCCGCGCCGTCTCGCCCTGCCGCGCGCCGCGCGGGTGCGAGCCGCCCCCGGAGGAGCGCCGCTGGCGGTCGACGGGCGGATCATCGCGCACGTGCGCGAGTCCTGGCTGGTCGAAGATCGCTGGTGGACCGAGCAGCCGCTGCGGCGCCGATACTGGGAACTCGTCAGCGACTCCGGGCGCGACCTCGTCGTCTTTCACGACCTGGCAGACGGCCGCTGGTTTCGCCAGCGATGAGCGCCAAAGGCTTCGTCCGGCGCCGCTCGGTAGACGGCCACCACCCCCTGACGGCGGCTGGAAGCAGGCGTCAGCCGTGAGCTGCCCCTACGTCGAGCTGCACTGCCACTCCGCCTACTCCTTCCTTGACGGCGCCTCGCTGCCCGAGGAGCTCGCCGCCACCGCGCTCGAGCTCGGCCATCAGGCGCTCGCGCTGACCGACCATGACGGCGTCTACGGCTCGATGGAGTTTGCGCATGCCGCCCGCGGACTGGGGCTGCGCCCGATCCACGGCGCCGAGCTGAGCCTCACCGACGGCCGCCACCTGACGCTGCTGGTCGCCACCGAGCGTGGCTGGCGCAATCTCTGCCGCCTGCTGACGCTCGCCCACGCCCATACCCGCGAACGCCCCCGGGAGCCGATCCCGCCGGCCGTTTCGCTCGAGACGATCTGCGCGCATGCCGAGGGCCTGGTTTGCCTGACCGGCTGCGCCCAGCAAGGCGTGCACGACGAAGCCGGCGTGCGGCGGCTGCGCGAGGCCTTCGGCCGCGAACGACTGCGCGTCGAGCTGCAGCGCCCCTTCCTCGCCGGAGACAGAGCCCGCAACGGCGCGCTCGCCGCGCTCGCCGCGCGGCTGGGCCTGCGCTGCGTGGCGAGCGGCAACGTCCACGCCCACACAGCGGCGCGAGCCCCGCTCCAGGACGCCTTTGTGGCGCGCCGCCACCACCTGACGCTCGAGTCGAGCGAGCCGCTGCGGCGCCCCAACAGCTCGCACGTGCTCGCCTCCCCGGCGTCGATGGCAGCCCGCTTCAGTGACCATCCGCAGGCGGTGACAGAGAGCGGCGCCCTGGCTGAGCAACTGGATTTCGACCTCACCGGGGATCTCGGCTACCGCTACCCGGGCGTCGAGGACCGCAGCGCACAGCGCCGCCTGGCGGCGCTGTGCGGCGAGCGGCTGCGCGAACGCTACGCGGGCATCGCGCTGCGCGATGCCCGCGCCCGGCTCGAACAGGAGCTGGCGGTGATCGAGACACTCTCGCTGGCCGGCTTCTTCCTGCTGCACCACGAGATCCTCGAGCTCTCGCGCGAGGTCGCAGCCGAGGTTCGCGGCGCCGGCTCGGCGCGCGCGCTGCTGCCGCCGGGCCGTGGGCGCGGATCCTCGGTCTCCTCGATCGTCTGCTACCTGACCGGCCTGTCGCACATCGACCCGCTCGCCGGCGGGCTGGCGCTGGGGCGCTTCCTGAATCCCGAGCTGACGTCCCTGCCAGATATCGATATCGACTTCCCACGCGACGTCCGAGAGGTCTTGATCCGGCGCGTCCACGAGCGCTACGGGCACGATCGCGCGGCGCTCGTCGCGACCTTTCCGAGCTTTCGCGCGCGCGGCGCGATCCGCGAACTGGGCAAGGCGCTGGGTCTCCCGCCGGGCGAGATCGAGCGCGTCGCCCGCGGTGCGGATGGCTTCGGACACGCGGTCGAGCGCGACCTCGCAAGCGCGCTGGGGACGCGCGCGCACGGCGGGCGCTGGGTCTGGCTGGCACGCCTTGCGCAGGAGGCGCTTGGGCTGCCACGCCACATCTCGCAGCATCCAGGCGGGATGATCGTCGCAACCCGGCCGCTGATCGACTGCTGCCCCGTGGTGCCAGCGGCGATGGAAGGTCGCCAGCTCGTGCAGTGGGACAAGGATTCCTGCGCCGACGCCGGCTTCCTCAAGATCGACCTGCTCGGGCTGGGGATGCTCTCGGCGGTCGAGCGAGCGGTCGAGTCGATCGCACGTACGCGCGATGAGCGGATCGACCTCTCACGGATCCCGTTTGACGATCCTGCGACCTTCGCTGCGATCGCGGCGGCCGAGACGACCGGCGTCTTTCAGATCGAGAGCCGCGCGCAGATGCAGTCGCTGCGGCGAACCCGGCCGGAGAACCTCGCGGAGCTGGCGGTTCAGGTCGCAATCATCCGCCCGGGGCCGATCCAGGGCGGGGCTGTGAACCCCTACATCGAACGCCGCCAGCGGCTGCGCGAGGACCCAGCCTATGAGCCGCCGTGCCTGCACCCGTCGCTGGCCGGTGTGCTGCGCGAGACACTCGGCACAATCATCTTCCAGGACCAGGTGCTCGAGGTCGCGCAGGCCTTCGCCGGCTTCGGTCCCGGCGAGGCCGACGGGCTGCGCCGCGCGATGAGCCGCAAACGCGCAAGTGTCGCGATCGAGCGCTATCGCCGCCGCTTCATCGAGGGCGCCGCCACTCACGTCGGTGCACCCGAGGCGCTCGCCCAGCGGGTCTGGGAGATGGTCGCGGGCTTCGCGGGCTTCGGCTTCCCCAAGGCCCACAGCGTTGCCTTCGGCCTGCTCGCCTACCAGTCCACCTGGCTGCGCGTCCACTATGGCCCCGAGTTCCTGTGCGCGCTGCTCAATGAGCAGCCGATGGGCTTCTACCCGCCCGACAGCCTCGCCCACGAGGCCCAGCGGCGCGGGATTACGCTGCGCCCTGTCGACGTCAACGCTTCGCTCGCCGAATGCACCGTGGCGGGCGACGGGGTCGTGCGCATCGGGCTCGGCTATGTGCGCGGTGTGCGCGCCGAGGAGGTCGCGGCCCTCGTGCGCGCGCGCGAGGAGGGCGGCCCGTTCGTCAGCGTCGCCGAGTTGGCCGCCCGGGTTCCCGCGGCGCGCCCCTCGCTCGAGCAGCTCGCCTGGTCAGGGGCCTGCGATGCGCTGGCCGGCGAGCGTCGCCGCGCACTGTGGGACCTGGGTGTCGCGACGGCGGGCCGGCGCGTTCCCGGCGGTACCCAGCTCGCGCTCGCACTCGACGCCGGGGCGGTCCCGCAGCTGCGCGAGCTCGGCCGCTGGGAGGCGCTGCTTGCCGATTACGCAACCAGCGGGGTCACGTTGAACGATCACGCGCTGGCGATCCTGCGCCCCCGCCTGCAGGGCGTCGCCACCAGCTTGGAGCTGCCAGGTCTCCGTCACGGCGCGCAGGTCACGATCGCCGGGCTGGTCGTCGCCCGCCAGCGCCCGGAGACTGCAGGCGGGGTCGTCTTCATGTTGCTGGAGGACGAGCACGGCTCGGTGAACCTGATCGTCCCTCCCGCCCTCTACGAGCGCGCCCGCCACCTGGTTCGCGCCGAGCCGCTGATTCTCGCCCACGGCCGTCTCGAACGCCCGCCAGCCGGCGGCGGCACGATCAACGTGCTCGCAAGCGAGTTGCGCACGCTCGACGGGGAGCTGGCCACGATCGCCGCGGCGCCGATCGCTCGCCTGCCTGCGCGCGAGGTCCACTCGCCATCGGCGCCCGGCGAGGAGAGGGCCGCAGCGGCCGGCTTTCGCGCGGTCGCCCCGCCAATCCAGAGTTTCGGCAGCGGACGCCGGCGCTAGCGCGCCGCCCCCGCCAACACTCAGGCCGGCCGCCGCGCCCGGTCGGAGATCAACAGCAAAAGCGCGAGCAGGACGAGGTTCATCACGACCGAGGAGCCTCCGTAGGCCACGAACGGCAGCGTCACGCCGGTCAGCGGGATCACCGCGGTCACCCCGCCGACGATCACGAACACCTGCATCGCAACGATAAAAGCCAGGCCGGTCGCCAGCAGCTTGGAGAACGAGTCGCGGGCGAGCGTCGCGATCTTCAGGCCGCGCGCGACGAACAGCAGGTAGGTGACGAGCAGCCCGATCGCGCCGACCAGGCCAACCTCGTTGGTGATCACGGCGTAGATCGAGTCGCTCTCGGCCACCGGGATCAGCCCGATCAGCGACTGGCCGAAGCCGACTCCGAGCAGGCCGCCGTCGGCCTGGGCGAACAGCCCGTTGGCCAGCTGGTAAGAGGTGCCGCTCTTGTACAACGTCGCGCTCAGCGGGTGTTCCCAGGCGATCACGCGGTCGTGGATATGCGCGACGTGGGTCCCGAGGTAGTAGCCGCCTAGCGCGAACAGGATCAGCCCGAGAAAGGGGAACGAAAAACGTCCGGTCCCGACGTACAGGAGCGCCAGGAAGGCGCCGAAGAACATCAGCGAGGTGCCGATCTCGCGTGTGACCAGGAGCATCGCCATCGCCGATCCCCAGACGAGCAGCAACGGCCCGAACTGCTTCATCGGCGGCAGTGTGAGCCACAGGACACGCCGCCCCGCGCTCACCAGCACCTGGCGGTTGTCGCGCAGGTAGGAGGCGAGGAAGACGACGATCGCGATCTTCGCGAACTCGGACGGCTGGAAGCTCAGGCCACCGACATGTACGGCGAGGTAGACGCCGTTCTGCTGCCCGCCGATCACCGGCAGGCGCGGAAGCAGCAGGGCCGCGACGCCAACGATCGCGATCAGGTAACGGTAGTTCTCCAGGCGCAGGTAGCGCCCGTCGCGCAGGGCGACAATCGTGATCGCAAACAGCACAAGGCCGACGACCAGCCATTGCGCCTGGTCGCGCGCGAGCGTCGGGCTGATCCTGTAGATCTCGACGATCCCGACGCTCGCGAGTGCGGCGGCAAGCGGGAAGAGGTATGGGTCGGCGTAGGGCAGCGCGCGCCGGATCACCATGTGGCCTGCGAGGCAAAGCGCGAGGAAGGCGCCCCCGTAGGTCAGCGAGACCGTCGAGAGCGAGTTGTCGGACTGGATGAAGATCGCCGCGAAACCGGCGGTGACCAGCAGGGCCGCCGGCAGCAGACCGATCAGCTCTCGGTTGCGAGCGCTGAGCACCGCCGAAGGTTAGTGCCTGGGGCGCACCGGAGGCCCGCGTAGGCGGAGTCTCAGCGCGCGGCGTCGAGCGCGGCGTTGACCAGCGCGTCGGCCTGCGCGTTCTGCTCGCGCGGGACCGAGCGGATCGACCAATGCTCGAACGCCGCAAGGGCGGCCGCCGCCTGGGCATGCAGCGGACGCATGTCGGGATGCTTGACCTTGTAGACGCCGCTCAGTTGCTTGGCGACCAACTCAGAGTCGTTGATCAGCTCGACCTCGGTCGCGCCCAGCTCACTCGCTCGGCGCAGCCCGAGCAGCAGGCCGCGGTACTCGGCCACGTTGTTGGTCGCGACGCCGAGCAGTTCGCTGGCCTGCGCGAGCGTTTCACCATCGGGTGTGCTGACCACCGCAGCACCGGCGGCCGGCCCCGGATTTCCGCGGGAGCCGCCGTCGACGTGGACGACCACCCTCACGCTGCGGTGATCAGCGATCCTTCGCCGTGCAGCGGGGCGAAATCGCCGCCGGCCCGACGGCGGCGGCGATCACGGAGCTCGCGCTGCTGACGCACCTCGGCGGTCGCGACAGCGCGTCGCGCGCGACGGTCGCCCTGGCGGCGGTCGACGATCACCTCGACCTCGGCGTCGTCGGCGTAGTGCGCCGACAGACGCTCGAACAGCTGGTCCTCAAGTTCGCGGGGAACGACGGAATAAATCATGCTGGGCAGCTTACACTGCCAGCGCAAGCCTGCCGTCGGGGTCGGCAGCGGCGTTGGCTTCGGCGAGGTCCGCGTCCAACTCCGTCAGCTCGTAACCCTGGGCGCGGCGATGCACGATGTCTCCCTCCAGGTCGGCCTCGAAGCGGTACCAGCACAGCTCCCAGGCGACGAGGATCTCGACCAGCACCTCGTCGTGCACTGGGCCGACGTGCACATAGGGCGCACCCAGCGAGCGGATGACGCCAAACAGGGTCTTGGTGTGCTCGCTGGCATTGAACAGGGTCACCGCTCGGGCGAGCTGGCCGTGCTGGTCGGCGGGCACGGCGCGCACATGGCGCTCCGCGGGAGCCACTTCGGCGCGATCGCCGACCGCCGGGCCGTGGTTGTCCTCCAGTCGCGCGCGCAGGCGACCGACGAGCGAGCGTGCCCGAACCGTGCGCGTTGCCAGCGCACTCGCGACGGGCGCGCCCTCGCGAACCCAGCCCTCACCGAGCGCCCGCGGCGTGCACAGCTCGCAGACGGTGTGAATGTCGGCTCCGCTTCGGAACGATGCCGCGTGCTCGCCGCGCAGCAGCGAGCGCCCGCAGACCTCGCACGTGACCGGCGGTTGGCTCGTTTGCAGCTGCCGGGTCGCCATCGCGCCCACCCTACCGCAGCACGCAGCCCACGACCCCAGCGAGGTGCGCGCCTAAGCGCGCACGGGTTCGCTTGCCGCCGCGCCGAGCACCTTTGACACGAGGTGGCCGGGAACCTCCTCGTAGCGCAGGAACTCCATCGTGTAGTCGCCCTGTCCGCCGGTGATCGAGCGCAGATCCGGCGCGTAGGCGAGCAGTTCCGCCATCGGCAGCTCGGCCTTGATCTCGGTGATGGATCCGTTTGGCTCCATCCCCTGCGGGCGGCCGCGGCGCGAGTTCAGGTCGCCGATCACGTCGCCCACGGTGTCCTCTGGAACGCTGATCGTGACCGCCATGATCGGCTCAAGCAGGACGGGATTTGCCTGCTCGAGCGCCTGCTTCATCGCCAGCGAACCGGCCAGCTTGAAGGCGAGCTCAGAGGAGTCGACCGTGTGGAAGGACCCGTCGAACAGCGTCACGCGCACGTCCTTGACCGGGTAGCCGGCCAGCACGCCGTGCTCCATCGCCTCGCGGACACCCTTCTCGACGGCCGGGATGAACGACCCGGGTATCGCCCCTCCCTTGATGCGATCGACGAACTCGAAGCCGCCGCCTGCCTCGAGCGGCTCGATCTCGATGTGGCAGTCCCCGAATTGGCCGCGCCCGCCGGACTGCTTCTTATGGCGCCCATGGGCTTTCGCCCCGGCGCGAATCGTCTCCTGATAGGGCACGCGTGGCGGTTTCAGCGTGACCTCTGCGCCGAAGCGCGAGCGCAGCCGGTCGACGATCACCTCGACGTGGATCTGTGAGAGCCCGGCGACGATCTGCTCTCCGGTCTGCGCGTCGCGGTGCAGATCGATCGTCGGATCCTCCTCCTGCAGCCTGCGCAGCGACGTGAACACCTTGTCCTCATCGCCCTTGGTTTTGGGCTCGATCGCGAACGCCATGACCGGGGCCGGAAGCCGCTCGGTCGGCATCCGCACCGGCTCATCGCGCGCCGCGAGCCAGTCGCCGGCGCGCGTGTCCTTCAGCTTCGCGACGCCGCCGATGTCGCCAGGCCCGAAGGAGTCGGCGGTCGCCGTGCCCTTGCCGGCGAACACGATCAGCTGCCCTATCCGCTCCTTGGCGTGCGACCGCGTGTTCGCCAGCTGCGTGTCGTGCGCCAGCGTGCCCTGGTAGACGCGCAGCAGGTTGATCCGCCCGGCAAACGGGTCGGCGCGGGTCTTGAAGACGTAGGCGAACAGCTCGCGATCCGCGACCGGCTCGAGCGTGACCTCGTCGGTCTCGAAGGCGCCGTGCTCGACCGGCGACGGCAGGTCTTCGACGATCGCCTGGAGCAGCCGGTTGGTCCCAAGGTTCCGCGTCGCGACGCCGCAGACGACCGGGAAGATCGAGCCGTGGTTGGTGCCTCGCTTCAGCGCATCGACGATCTCCTCGTGGGAGATCTCGGCGCCTTCGAGATAGCGCTCCATCAGCTCGTCGGACACTTCGGCAACCTCGTCCAGCAGCTTCTCACGGTACTCCTGGGCGCGGGCGCGCTCCGGCTCGGGGATCTCGATCTCGGTCGCGTTGGCACGTCCGGCGCCCTCGTAGCGGTAAGCCCGCATGTCGACGAGATCGATGACGCCGTTGCAGGACTGCTCGCTGCCGATCGGAATCTCGGTTGCCACGACGTGCGGGCCGAAAGCAGATTTGAGCGACTCGAGCGTGCGGTAGAAGTCCGCGCGCTCGCGGTCGAGCATGTTGACGAACAGCATGCGGGCGATGTCGCGCGCAGCCGCAACCTTCCACAGCCTCCGGGTCGTCACCTCGGCCCCCATGACCGCGTTGATCACGAAGATCGCCGACTCGCACACGCGCAGCGCTCCCAGCGCGTCGGCAATGAAGCTCGGTTCGCCCGGAGTGTCGAGCAGGTTGATCTTGCGGGCCTCCCACTCGAAGGAGCTGAGCGCCATCGAGATCGACATCTGGCGGGCCTGCTCGTCGGCCTCGGTGTCGGACGCGCTCGTGCCTTCGCTGACCGAGCCCAGGCGCCCGAGGACGCCGGCCTCGAACAGCAGCGCCTCATGCAAAGACGTCTTGCCGGTGCCGCGATGGCCGACGAGGGCCACATTGCGAATCGCCTCCGCGCTGTAAGCCATGTGATCTCTCCTCTCCTTCGGGGAGTTCAACATAGCGCGAACGCCCCGGCGCGAACAGGTGGATCAGCTGGCGGCTGTGAGGTGCGAGCGCAGGCCGAGCACGGCCTTGGTGTGCAGCTGTGACACGCGCGACTCGGTCACGCGCAGCACCTCGCCGATTTCACGCAGCGTGAGGTTCTCGTAGTAGTACAACGCGATCACGAGCTTTTCGCGCTCGGGCAGCCGCTCGAGCGCTTCGGCGATGCGGTCGCGCAGCTCGTTCTGCTCGACGATGCGCTCGGGGTTGGGGGCGCCGGCGTCGCTCAGCGTGTCAAGCAACGACATGCTGTCGCCGCTTGAATCCGAGGGGCTCCACAGCTCGTCGAGCGCCCGAATGGACGAATTGGCGATCTGCAGCAGCGCGGCGCGAAACTCTTCGACGCTCATCTCAAGCTCCGCGGCCAGCTCCTCATCGGTCGGCACGCGCTGCAGCTTCGCCTCGAGCTTGATGTTGGCGCGCTCGATCTGGCGCGCCCGCGCGCGCACCGAGCGCGGCACCCAGTCGAGCGCACGCAGCTCATCAAGGATCGCCCCCTTGATTCGCGTGATCGCGTAGGTCTCGAAGCGAATCTCGCGGCTCAGGTCGAAGCGCTCGATCGCGGCTATCAGGCCGCCGAGGCCGTAGGAGATGAGGTCAGCCTCGTCGACGTGCGCCGGCAGGCCCGCGCCCATCCGGCCGGCCACGTACTTGACCAGCGGCGAATAGGCCACGACCAGTCGGTCGCGTGCCTTTTGATCGTTTGAGTTCTTGTACCGCCGCCACAGATCACGGAGTTCGACGGCTTTTACGTTCGTCTGCACAGGACTCCCGGGATCCGGCTGTCCGAGCCAGCTACGCTCTCGGATGACTGCTTGCGTAGGCGCGTTTCAGCCTTGCAGACTCTACTTGAGTGTAGACCTGCGTCGTCGAAATGCTCGAATGTCCCAAAAGCTCCTGTATTACGCGCAGGTCGGCGCCGCCATTGAGCAGATGCGTGGCGAAGGAGTGCCGGAGCGCATGCGGGTGCACGGCCCCACCCAATCCTGCCCGCGCCGACCAGATCCGCAGGCGCCGTCGCACGTCCGATGTCGACAGCGGCCGGCCTGACTTGGACAGCAGCAGCGCCGGCTGGTCGTCGTGCGCGAGCGCCGGCCGCGCACGCTCCAGGTAGCGCGAGAGCGCACGCAGTGCCGGCTCACCCACCGGCAGCAGGCGGGTTTTCGAGCCCTTGCCCTCGATCCTTATCTGCTCGGCGTCGAAATTGACCGAGTCGGTGCTCAGCGTGACCAGCTCCTCCGCACGCAGCCCGCAGGCGTAGGCGAGCTCCAGCATGGCTCGGTCGCGCAGTTCGAGTGGCGTGCTCGGCGGGATTCTGTCGAGCAGCTGGGCAAGCTCTTCGGGGCTCAGCACATGCGGCAGCGAACGGGGACGCTTCGGCAAGGTCAGCAGGTCGGCGGGGTTGGAGGCGATCAGCCCGTGTTCGCGCAACATCCGGTAGAAGGAGCGCAGCGAGGCGACGTTGCGTGCGAGCGAGGCCGGGCTCAGCCCGCCCTGGGAAAGCGCGGAAGCGTACCGGCGCAGCAACTTCGAGTCCACCGCGGCGGGCTCGATGCCGCGCCCCGCGCACCACTGGGCGAAGCGCGCGAGGTCACCTCCGTAGGCGCGGCGCGTCTTCTCAGCGGCGGCGCGGATGCGCAGGTCGGCATCGAATTCGCGTAGCGCCGCCGGCCAGCGCCCGTCCAGCGTGACCGCCTCATCTGTTGTTGCGCTCGCCACCGTTGTCCATTGTTCGCCGGAAGCGCCCGGCGACCTTCCGCTGCGCGCGCAATCCGCCGGGCGTACGGCAACACGCGCATGCGCCCGGCGCCTGCGCGTTTCCGCCTCTGCGCCTCTGCGCGCAAACGCCTTCAGATCGTGATCGCGCCGTTGGACGCGCTCGAGACAACCCGCGCGTACTTCTTCAGCGCGCCGGTCATATCGGGGTTGGGCGGTGCCTGGTAGGCCGCCACGCGCGTGGCGATCTCCTCGTCGCTGAGGGCCACATCGAGGCGGCGCGCATCGATGTCGAAGGTGATCTCATCGCCGTCCGCCACCGCGGCGATGGGGCCGCCGCGCACCGCCTCGGGTGCGACGTGGCCGGCCATCAGCCCGTGCGTTGCGCCCGAGAAGCGGCCGTCTGTCAGCAGCGCCACGTGCTCGCCGAGCCCGGCCCCGTTCAGCGCAGCCGTGACGGCCAGCATCTCGCGCATACCGGGGCCCCCTGCGGGGCCCTCGTTGCGGATCACAACCACGTCGCCGGCGACGATCGCGCCGTGCGTGGCGGCCGCCATCGCGGCCTCCTCGCCTTCGAACACCCGCGCGGGCCCGCGGTGGTGGCGGCGCTCGTGGCCGGCCAGCTTCACGACGCAGCCCTCGGGGGCAAGGTTGCCGCGCAGGATCGCGAGGCCCCCGGTCGCCTTGATCGGATTGTCACGCGGCCGGATCACCTGCTGCCCGGGTGTCTCCCGCGCGGCGGCGGCGATCTCGCCCAGCGTCTGGCCGGTAACCGTGGGCGCGTCCTCGTGCAGGAGGCCCGCCTGCGCCAAGCGCTGCGCCAGCAAGGCGACGCCGCCGGCACGGTAGAGGTCGACGGCGACGAAGCGCCCGCCCGGCTTCAGGTCGCACAGCAGGGGCGTGCGCTCGCTGATCGCGTCGAAGTCGTCGATCTCGAGCTCGACCCCGGCTTCGCGCGCAAGCGCCAGCAGGTGCAGCACGCCGTTGGTCGAGCCGCCACTCGCGGCGATCGCGGTGATCGCGTTCTCCAGCCCGTGGCGCGTGATCATGGCGCTGGGGCGCAGCCCGCGACGCAGCACATCGACGACCAGCGCGCCCGAGGCGCGGGCGACCGCCGGCTTGGTCGGCTCCTGGGCCGGCATCAGGGAGTCGCCGATCGGTGAGATGCCAAGCATCTCGTAGGCCATCGCCATCGTGTTGGCCGTGAACTGCCCACCGCACGCGCCGGCCCCCGGAGAGGCGACGCTCTCAAGCTCTGCGAGCTCCGCGTCGCTCATGCTGCCGGAGGCGTGCGCGCCGACGGCCTCGAAGACGTCTTGGATCGTGACGTCATGGCCCTGAAATCGGCCGGGCGGGATCGAGCCGCCGTAGAGCATCAGCGCGGGCACGTCGAGGCGTGCGAGGGCCATCACGGTGCCGGGAATCGTCTTGTCGCACCCCGACAGTGCGATAACGGCGTCGAAGTAGTGGCCGCGACAGACCAGCTCGATCGAGTCGGCTATCACCTCGCGCGAGGGCAGCGAGGTCTTCATGCCGGCGGTGCCCATCGTGATCCCGTCCGAGATCGCAATCGTGTTCAACTCCATCGGCGTGCCGCCGGCCTCGCGGATGCCGTCCTTGACCTGGGCTGCCAGCGCGCGCAGATGGAAGTTGCACGGCATCGTCTCGATCCACGTCGATGCGACGCCCACGATCGGCTTGGCCAACGCCTCATCGTCGTAGCCGATGCCCTTCAGATAGGCGCGCGCGGCCGCACGCTCCGGTCCGTCGGTGAGCTGGCGACTGCGGTGCTTGAGGTCGAAACCGGTTGGGGAGGAGCTCACGGGGCGCGAAGACTACCGACGTCGCCCCGGCGCTCGCGTTCGCGCTCCCAGCGCGATAGCGCGGCGATGTCGGAGCGGATCGCGTCCGGGTCGAGCTGGCGCCCGGCGAGATGGAGGTTCGCGTTCTCGATCAGCCGGTGCTCGTCTGCTGTCAGCGCCATCCACTTCGCGAGCACGTCATCGGACGGCGGCAGCCGGACGCTACCGTAGGGACGCTCGTGGTCCGGGAAATCGACGCAGTACTCGCTGAGCAGCCGGGAGCTGCGGGGAACGTAGGCGACGATCGGCTTGTGCGGGTAGATCAGGTAGGCGTAGGGCGCTACACCGTGGCCCGCTCCTGTCCCCGACCCGTCGCTGCCCCAGACGCGCAGGAAGCCGAGGTCGCGGTACATCTCCCAGTCCTCCTGATCGACGCATGAGCGCAGCAGCTCACGTGCCCGGTGCTCGGCTCGCCGCTCGCGTCCCGGGTCGTAGGCTGCGACATCCTCGCCCGACCCCGTCGAAATACGTCCGCGCCAGTGCACGAGCGCCGGCCGAAGCCCTGGCGACATCAGGTCCCAGGCGAGCACCAGCGCGACAACCGCGCAGACGCCGAGGGCGGCGACCACGACGGCGCCTCAGCGGCCGCCCGCGGCACGCGGGAAGAAGATCACACGCTCGGCGTCTCGGGGAATGTCGCCGAAGTCGCGCACAAGTTCGGCCTGGCGACGGCCGTCGGGCGCGACCACCGGCACCGCCGCCCACATCCCCTCCTCCAGCTGCGCCCGGAAGGCCTCGATCAGCGCAAGCTCCTGCTCGGCCACCTCCACATCGCCCTCGGCGATCAGCACCTCTCCATGCCCGGGTTTCATCCGGAGCAGCCGCATCGGCCGATTATCGCAAACAGCGCAACCACCGCGAACCTGCGGCCGCGACGGGGAGCCTCACGGGACCTCAGCTGGCGCCCGACGCGAGCGTTCTGCGAGCGGGCTTACGCCCGCTCGCACGCTCAGCAGCGCCACGACGTCGGGCAGGGCTCGCAGTCCCTCCACCGGCAGCGCGTTACACGCGCGAGCCTCCGCCAGGTCCGAATCCGCGACGACCAGTCCTGCGAGGCCCGCCGCAGCGGCGGCGGCGGCGACCAGCGCCGCTGAAGGCCAGGGCCGCAGGTCGCCGCCGAGCCCCAGCTGCGCGAACAGGCCGATCCGGACGAGCCGGCGCGGATCGATCTGCTCCTGCACGGCCAGTACGCAGCAGGCGAGCACGAGGTCGAAAGCGGGCCCGCTCTGCGGCGCCGCGGCGGGGGTCAAGTTCGCGGTCAGGCGCTTGCGCGGAAAGCCGAAACCGCTGTTCAGCACCGCCGCGTGGATGCGCTCGCGCGCATCGCGCGCGGCGGCGCCGCCGAGCCCGATGACCGAGAAACCCGGCAGTCCGCCGCGCGCGTCGAGTTCGACGATCACGTGCTCGACCATGCCGCGGTTGACCGCGAAGCCGTGCGCTTGGACGAGCATCCTGCGATCACAGCAGGCGATGGCGTAGGAACTCGTCGATCGAGGCGGCCAGGTCGGCCAGCGCATGGGTTGCGTCTCGATTACGTCGCACTTCTTAAGCGAACTGCGGCCCGCGCGCGGCTAGCGTCTAGGCGTGGGTGATAACGCGCGACAGATCCTCGGCCGGCTCGGCGAGGGGCTCGCACTCGAGCACTACGAGCGGCTCGGCTTCAGGCTGCTCGAGCGCAACTACCGCACCCGCGCCGGGGAGATCGACCTGGTTGTCTGCGACGGCGTGACGACGGTTTTCGCGGAGGTCAAGACACGCCACGTGGGCGGCCTTGACCCGCTCGTCTCGATCACCGCGCTCAAACGCCGCCGGATGCGCTCGCTGGCCAGCGCGTGGCTCGCCGCCCGCCCGGTTCGCCCGCGCACACCGGCCCTGCGCATCGACGCCGTCGCGGTGCTGGTGGATCAACGCGGAGCCCTGGTCTCCCTCGAGCAGGTCGAGGACGTCGCGTGAGGCTGGTGGCGGCGCGAGCTACCGGGGCCGGCCGGCCTCCGCTCGCCTCGGCAGGCGAGCTAAAGGGCGAGCTGCTCGTACGCGCTGGACTGAAACGACAGGCGGTGCAGCGGCGAGACGCCCTGGCGCGCGATCGCGGAGCGATGCTCCGGCGTCGAATATCCAACGTGGGTCGCGAACTGCCAGCCGGGGTGTCGCTCGTCGGCCCGGCGCATGAAGCGGTCGCGTGTCACCTTCGCGACGATCGATGCGGCGGCGATGGCCGCGCTGGTCGCGTCGCCGTTGACGATCGCGCGCTGCTCGAAAGCGAACTCGGGAACCGCAAAACCGTCGATCAGGCACAGAGCGCCGGGTCGCGCCACGGCGTTCAGCGCGTCACGCAGGGCCTCCAGGTTCATCACGTGCAGTCCGTTGCCGTCGATGCTGCGCACCGAGCGCGACACCACGACGACTCGCCTTGCGCACGAGAGCACGCGGGGATAGAGCTCTTCGCGCGCAGCGTGATCGTGTTGTTTGGAATCGTTGAGGGCGCTCAGCGAGCGCAACTCGCGGGTGGTCAGCGCCGCGTGGTCGAACAGCACCGCAGCGGCCACGAGCGGGCCGGCCAGGCAGCCGCGTCCGGCCTCGTCGGCTCCTGCGACAAGCCGCACCCCGAGGGCACGATCGAAGGCGAAGAGGCGGTGGCCGCTCGTGCGCCGGCGCGCGCTACGGCGAGCCCTGGCGGTCGACGAACGCGACGACCCCGGGCGGGCGGAAGCGCCCGCCGCCCCGGCGGGGCCGGGCGCCGCCTGGACGGCTCTAGAGGAAGCCGATTCGGTCGAGCGGCCAGTAGGTGAAGAACGCTTCTCCGATGATCCAGCTTCGCGGGACCGGTCCCCAGAACCGGCTGTCGTCGGAGAAGTCACGGTTGTCACCCATCATGAAGTAGTGCCCGGCCGGAATCTTGATCGGCGTCGGGTAGTTGCAATCCGCGTTGTCCGGGGTGCAGCCGGTGAGCCTCGCGTAGCTGTCCTTCTCGCGCTTGCCGTTGAGGTAGACCTGCCCGTCGATGATCTTGAGCGTGTCACCGGGACCGGCGACGACGCGCTTGATGTAGTTCTGGGTGGACTCCTGGGCGGTCGGGCGGTCGCAGGCCTGGCCGGGCTTCTCGTTGCGGTCACCACAGACCTGGTTGCTGGCGCCGGCCGGCGGGTGGAACACGACGATGTCGCCGACCGAGGGCGCAAAGAAGTCGTTGCCGATGCGGTCCACGAGCACGCGCTGTCCGATCGCGAGGGTGGGCTCCATCGATCCGCTCGGAATCTTGTAGGGCTTGACGACGAACGCCTGCAGGCCGAACGCGAGCGCCAGCGCGATCACGACGATCAGGACGAACTCGACGGCCTGGCTGCCGCGCGCGAGTCGCCGAAGACTCACGCCGGTTCGTCGGGCACGTCGGCAACCGGCTCGGCCGGATCGCCATGCTCGCTCGACTCCGAAGCGGCTGCCTCGTCGGAGTCGCCCGAGCTGCCCTGCGGCTGCGCGCCCGCTTCGCTGAGCGGCGCCGCGTCATCGTCGGCCCCGGCACCGGCAGGCTCGGAGGGTTCTGACTCGTCCGCCTCGCGCTCCTGGGGCTCGTGGCTCTCCGCTGTCTGGGTTGCCTGTGCCTGCTCGACTCCCGGACCGCCGTCAACGACCGCTTCGGCCGAATCCTCGTGCGACTCCGCCACGATCTCGTCGTGCCCAGGCCCGGAGGGCTGCGCAGGCGGGTGGAGCAGGCCGGGCTCGACCGTCTCCTCAGGTCCGACGTAGCCGCGCTCGCGCACGCGCGCCGCCTTGCCAACCCGGTCGCGGAGGTAGTAGAGCTTCGCGCGCCGCACATCGCCGCGCGCCGCGACCTCGATCCGCTCGATCTTGGGTGAATGCAAGGGAAACGTGCGCTCGACGCCGACGCCGAAGGACTGCTTGCGCACGGTGAACGTCTCGCGTACGCCCTGGCCCTGGCGCTTGATCGCCACTCCCTCGAAGACCTGGGTGCGCCGGCGGGTGCCCTCGATGACGATGAAATGCACGCGCAGCCGGTCGCCGGCCCGGAACTCGGGAACCCGGCGCAGCTGGGCGCGCTCGATTGTGTCGATGACGGTGCTCATGGCAGAGAGAATGCGCGCACGACGAGTACGCCGGCGCGCCCTGGAATCCTAGCGCGCTCGCCGCCCGCTCGCGCTCAGCCGCGCGCGAGAGCCCGCCCGGCCGCGTGTGCGCCAGCCGGCTCAGCCGCGTTCGCGGGAGCGCGCCAACCGCCAGCGGCGGATCTCCTCGTGATGGCCCGAGAGCAGGATCTCGGGTACCCGCCAGCCGCGAAACTCGGCCGGGCGGGTGTACTGCGGATATTCCGGCAGCCCTTCGAGCGCTTCGCTGAAGGACTCCTCGATAGCCGAGTCGGGATGACCGAGCGCGCCGGGAAGCCGGCGCAGAACCGCATCCGCGCAGACCATCGCGGCGAGTTCGCCGCCGGCCAGCACGTAGCGCCCAACGGAGATGACGTCACTGGCGAAGTGCTCGACGATCCGCTCGTCAAAGCCCTCGTAGCGCCCGCAGAGAAATGTCAGAGCCCCCTCGGCGGCCAGCTCGCTCACCAGGGCGTCATCGAGCAGCCGCCCCGACGGGCTGAGCGCGATCACGCGGCGGCGGCCACGCAGCGCGGTCGCGTCGCAGCCGTAGTGCCCGCTGAGGGCCGCATCCATCACGTCGACGCGCAGCACCATCCCGGCGCCGCCGCCGAACGGAGCGTCGTCCACCTGGCCGCCCCCGAGCGGCGTGTGGTCGCGCGGGTTGATCAACGTCAGCGTGCTGCCCGCAGCCAGCGCGTTGGCCACGTGGCGCTGCGTTGCGAACCACTCGAACCAGTTCGGGAAAAGGGTGACGATGTCGAGCTTCACAATGCCTCGCCGAGAAAGCGAAGGTCCACGTCGATCCGCCCTGCCGCCGGATCGACGCTGCGTATGGCGTCGCGCACGAGCGGCACGAGCAGATCTCCCCCGCCCTGCGCGCGCGCCACCTCCAGGCACTCGCAGGACGGTAGCGCCAGCAGCCTGCGTACGACCCCCAGCTCGCGCTCGCCGTCGAACACGCGCGCACCCTCGAGTTCCTCCGCCCACCACTCGTCGGGCCCGAGCGGCGCGCGCGGCGGACGCGGCACGCGCAGCTGCTGGCCGCGCAGCGCGTTGGCGCCGTCACGGTCCTCGCAGCCCTCGAGGCGGACGATCGGGCGCTGGTCGGTTCCCGCGCGGCGCACGATCGCTCGCTCAAGCTCGCCGACCGTCACGATCACACCGAGCACCAGCAGCGCGGCCTGCGGCACGCCGACGTAGAAGCTCCCGTCAAGCCCATGGGGACGCCCGACGACCCCGGCGAGCGTCAGCTCGTTGGACTCGCCCGCGCCGGCCAACTAATCGACGATGTCGACTACCACGCGGAGCCCGTCGCCTGCCGCGGCGGCGCCCACGACGGTCCGTAGCGCCGCGGCGGTGCGGCCGCCGCGCCCGATCACCTTGCCGTAGTCGTCGGCCCCGACCGCCAGCTCGAGAACGATCGTGCCGTCTGGCTCCTCGAAGCGCTCCACCTCGACCTGCTCAGGGTCGTCGACCAGTCCCTCGGCGAGGTACTCGAGCAGCTCGGTTGGATCCATCGGGGTGGCCGGCTCAGCTGGCGATGCCGTGGATGCGCAGGAGCTTGCGCACGGTCTGCGAAGGCTGCGCGCCTCGGGCGAGCCAGTCACGCACACGCGCTTCGTCGATGGTGATCGTCGACGGGTTGGTCTGCGGGTTGTAGTGCCCGACGGTCTCGATAACGCGCCCGTCACGCTTGGAACGCTGGTCGGCGACGACGACGCGCCACACCGGATCTTTGCGTCCGCCGACGCGGGTCAGCCTGAGTCTTACAGCCACGATGTCCCTTCGATCAATGGAAAGCGGTCCATCACCTTAGCTGACCGGCTCGCAGGACAGGCTCCTGAATCTCGCCGCATGCGCGTGAGAGCGCTGCTGCGCGAGCATTTCGGCGAGCCCGAGCACCGGCGGCCGCCGTCCCGCCGCCGGGTCACCTCCCCGCGATCAGCGCTGCTGGCGCGTCAACGCGCCGATGTCGGGCATCCGGCCGCGGCCGACCTGGCGCATCAGTTTGCGAACCTGGGCGAACTGCTTGACGATCTGGTTGACGGCCTGCACGTTGGTCCCGGAGCCCCGCGCGATCCGTAGACGCCGCGAGCCCTTGATCAGATCGGGGCGCCGGCGCTCCTCGGGCGTCATCGACAGGATGATCGCCTCGATCCGATCGATCTCGCGCTCGTCGACGTTCATCCCGCGCATCTGCGAGCCGAGTCCGGGAATCATCCCCAGCAGGCCCTGCAACGGCCCCATGCGGCGCATCGCGCGCAGCTGGGCAAGAAAGTCCTCGAGGTCGAAATCGCCCGCTTTCACGCGGCGTTCGAGCGCTTTGGCCTGCTGCTCGTCGACCTCGCGCCCGGCCTTCTCGATCAGCGTCAGCACATCGCCCATGCCGAGGATCCGCTGGGCCATGCGGTCGGGATGGAAGCGCTCGAACTGGTCGAGCTTCTCGCCGGTCGAATCGAACAGGATCGGCTTGCCGGTGACGGCGCGTACAGACAGCGCGGCGCCGCCGCGAGCATCGCCGTCGAGCTTGCTGAGGACGACACCGTCGAAGTCCACGGCGGCGGCGAACTGCTCGGCGACGTTCACCGCGTCCTGGCCGGTCATTGCGTCGAGCACCAGCAGGATCTGGTGAGGCGAGGTGACGTCGCGGATCGCGACGAGTTCAGCCATCAGCTCGCTGTCGATGTGCAGCCGTCCCGCCGTGTCGACGATCAGCACGTCCTTGCCGTCGGTGCGTGCGCGCTCGAGCGCCCAGCGGGCGATCTCCGGCGCGGATCGCTCCGTGCCCTGCTGATAGACGGTTGCGCCCGCCTGCTCGCCGACCAGCATGAGCTGCTGCACTGCCGCGGGGCGGTGGACGTCACACGCCGCCAGCGCGACCGAGCTGTGATGCTCGATCCGCAGCAGACGGGCGAGCTTGGCGGCCGCCGTCGTCTTGCCGGAGCCCTGCAGGCCGGCCATCAGGATCACCGTCGGCGGGCGCGCTGAGAAGGTGACGGTGGGGTTCTCGCCGCCCATCATCGCGGTCAGCTCGTCGTTGACGATCGCGACGACCTGCTGGCCCGGGTTCAGCCGGCCGACGACCTCCGCGCCGAGGCACCGCTCACGCACGGCCTCGGTGAACTGCTTGACGACCTTGAAGTTCACGTCCGCCTCGAGCAGCGCGAGACGAATATCGCGCAGTGAGCGCGTGACGTCCTCCTCGCTGAGCACGCCACGCCCGCGAAGGCCCGACAGCGTCGCCTGAAGCCGCTCCGAAAGGGAGTCGAACACGAGCTAACGCACGCCCGGCCGGTTCACCGGCGCAGCGGAACCGAGCACGGCAGGACAGCCCAGCCGGGCCGCGCGAAGCTCCCCTGCGCTCACTTCTCCTCGGGCTTCGACTTCGCCGGCAGCGCGCGGCTCAGCGAGTCGCCGATGCCCGCAAACGCCTGCGTGAACTCCGACGGGATCACGAACACCTTGTTCGCCTCGCCCTGCGCGAGCTGCGGCAGCATCTGCAGGTACTGGTAGCTGAGCAGCTGCTGGTCGGGCTTGCCGGCGTGGATCGCGGCGAACACCGTCGCGATCGCCTTGGCCTCGCCCTCGGCGCGAAGGATCGCCGCCTGTCGGGCGCCCTCGGCCGTCAGCACGGCAGCCTGCTGCTCACCCTCGGCGGTCAGGATCGCCGCCTGCTTGGTGCCCTCGGCCGTCAGGATCGCGGCGCGGCGGTCACGCTCGGCGCGCATCTGCTTCTCCATCGCCGCCTTGATGTCCGCCGGCGGATCGACCGACTTGATCTCGACTCGGTTGATGCGGATGCCCCACTTGCCGGTCGCCTCGTCCAGCACGGCACGCAGCTCGGTGTTGACTCCCTCGCGGCTGGTCAGCGTCTGCTCAAGCGTGAGGCCGCCGATCACGTTGCGCAGCGTCGTCACGGTGAGCTGCTCGATCGCCTGCAGCGGGCTGGCGATCTCGTACGTGGCGGCTCTCGCGTCGTTGATCGTGAAATACAGGACGGTCTCGATATTCACGACGACGTTGTCCTGCGTGATCACCGGCTGGGGGGAGAAGTTGACCACCTGCTCGCGCAGGTCGATCAGCGGGCGCACGCGGTCGATGAAGGGCGTCACGAAAGTTAGTCCGGGCTCCAGCGTGCGGTGGTAGCGCCCGAGGCGCTCGAGCACGGCCGCGCGCGCTTGCGGGATCACTCGAATCGTCTTTGCGGCGAGGGCGAGCGCAACCACGACGAGCACTGCTACGACGATCAATCCGACCACGTGGGACTCCTCGCTAAGGCATGACGAGCGCCGTGGCGCCCCTGATCTCGATCACTTCGACGTGCTCGCCCGCGGGGATGACCTGGTCCTCGTCGTAGGCTCGGGCGGTCCAGACCTCACCGCCGATCTTCACGGTGCCGACGCCTTCGTTGTTGGCGATCCGCTCGAGCACGAGCGCCGGCTGGCCGATCAGCGCCGCGGCGCCCGTGCGAATCGCCGGCACCCCCTTGCGATGGCGTACGGCAATCGGACGCAGCAGCAGGAGGAACAGCAGCGCCGCCGCGGCGAAGGCGACAACTGCGATCAGACCGCCGGATCCGAGCGCGGCGAGCACTGCGGCGACAGCCCCGCCAAAAGCGAAGGGCGCGAGGTAGAGGGAGTTCGTGTGCAGCTCGCCGAGCGTGAACGCAGCAGCCACGATCGTCCACAGCACCCATGAGCCCATGCATCGATTATGGCGCGTCACGAACGTCGGCGCACGAACACGCCCCGCTGACTGCCGCGCTCAGTCCAGGTCGATCAGCGCCCGCGCGAACTCATCCGCGTCAAACGGCCGCAGATCGTCGAGTTGCTCACCGACCCCGATCAGCTTGACCGGGATGCCCAGCTCCCGTGCGATCGCGATCGCCACGCCGCCCTTGGCGCTGCCGTCCAGCTTGGTCAGCACGATGCCGTCGACCTCGACCGCGCGTGAGAACAACTCGGCCTGGCGCACGCCGTTGCGGCCCGTCGTCGCGTCGATCGCCAGCAGCGTCTCGTGCGGGGCGCCGTCGAGCTGGCGCGCGATCACGCGGCGCACCTTCTCAAGCTCGCCCATCAGCGGCTCCTGGTTGTGCAGCCGCCCGGCCGTGTCGACGAGCACCACGTCGTGGCCGCCGGCGCGCGCCGCGGCCAGCGCCTCGAACGCGACGGCGCCCGGATCAGACCCCTTTTCGCCGGTCACGATCTCGCAGCCGGCACGCCGCGCCCACTCCTCGAGTTGCTCGGTCGCCGCGGCGCGGTAGGTGTCGGCCGCGGCGAGCAGCACCGATAGGCCGAAGTGCGCTCGCAGCTGCCAGGCAAGCTTGCCGAGCGTGGTCGTCTTGCCGGTGCCGTTGACGCCGACCATCAGCACGACGGTGGGCGCGGGGCGCAGGTCGATCGTCGCGTCGAGTGAGTCCTCGCCCCCGCGCGCGCTAAGGGCGAGGATCGCGGCCAGCCGCTCGCGCAGCGCCTCGCCGTCGAGGCGCTCGCGACGCGCGACGCTCGCCAGCTCCTCCACCACCTCGGCCGTCGTTGCGGCGCCGACGTCGGCGAGGATCAGCGCCTCTTCCAGCGCCTCCCAGTCACCATCCTCGAGTGTCTGGGCGAAACTCGCGCCAAGCGCCTCGCGCGTCGCCCGCAGGCTGGCTCGCAGGCGGCGAACGAAGCCGCGGCGCTCGGCGGTCAGCTCCTCGCCCGCTGCTGCCTCCGCCTGCGCGCTATCGCGCAGCAGCAGCAGGTCGGACCACTCGCGTGCCATCAGGCCGCGGCGGCGTCAACCTCGGCCAGTCCTTCGCGGCCGAGTCGGCGCGAGACGACCTTGGAGGTGCCGTCGCCGCCCATCGAGACGCCGTAGAGCCAGTCCGCAGCCTCCATCGTTCGCTTCTGGTGCGTCACGACGATGAACTGGGCGCGGGAGCTATGCCGGCGCAGCAGCGTGAGGAAGCGGTCGATGTTGAGGTCGTCCAGCGCCGCCTCGACCTCGTCGAGGATGTAGAACGGGCACGGTCGCGCCAGGAACACGGCGAACAGGAAGGCGATCGCCGTCATCGACTTCTCGCCGCCTGACAGGAGCGACAGTCCCTTCATCGTCTTGCCGGCGGGCGTGACCTCGATCTCGACACCTAGCAGCTCGTCCGGCCCGAGGCCCTCCGCCGCCGCTTCCTCCTGCGCCGCCTCGATCTCGGCCGCGTCCTCATCCCCCGCTGCCGGCAGCGCCTCGCCGCCCAGCACGGCGCGTGGCACCGCCTCGCGGACGAGTCGCAGCCGCCCGCGGCCGCCCGGGAAGACGTCGCCGACCAGCGCCTCGAAGTTCTCGGCGGCCGCCGCGAAGGTCTGCTGGAAGTTCTCGGCGATCTCGCGGTCGGTGTTGCGGATCAGCGTGCGCAGCTCGCGCAGAGCGCTCTCGAGGTCGCTGCGCTGAGCCTCGAGCTCCTCGACGCGATCGAGCGCTTCCCGGTACTCCTCCGCGGCGAGCGGGTTGACCGGGCCGAGCGCCTCGCGGCGGCGAGCCAGCCGCGCAACGCGGTCTCGCAGCGCTTCGAGCTCACCCGCCGGCAGCTCGTGCTCGGCCGCGGTCGCCTCGAGGCCGAGCCGCTCTGCCAGCCCGCTGAGTTCCCCCTCCGACTCGGCCGCCTGGTCGCGAGCCTGCTGCGCGGCGACCTCCGCGGCGGTGACGGCTTCGGCCAGCTCGCGAAGCCGAGCCTGCAGGCCGCTCTCCTCCCCGGCGCATTCGCGCAGCGTGCCGGCGAGCGCCTCGCCGGCTTCGCTATCGGCGCGCAGGTCCTGCTCGAATGAGTCGAGCACGCTCGCGAGCGTGCCGCCGAGCGCCTCGAGCGCCTGCGCGAGCCGGCTCGCCGCCGGTGCAAGCTCTGCGTGATCGAGCGCCTCCGCTTGGAGCGCCGCGAGCCGCTGCTCACGCGCGCTGCGCTCGCGCTCGATCCTCTCCACGGCACGGCGCTCCGCCGCGCGCTCGCCCTCGAGCTCGGCCCGGCGCACCGCCGCCTCGCCCTGATCGGGCGCCGCGCGACGCTGCTCGATCAGCCACACCGCGCGGCGCTCCGCCTCGAGCGCCTCCGCGTGCGCGCGGTCGGCAGCCCGGGCACGCGCGTCGGCAGCCTCACGCTCATCAAGCGCCGCGCTCACCGCCGCGCCGGCGCTCTGCGCCGCCGCCAGCGCCGCCTGCTCGCTCGCAGCGGCGCCCTGCGCATCCACGAGCAGCGACTCGCGGCGGTTGCGCTGCTCGAGCGCTCGTTCGCGGCCCCCGCTGGGGGCCTGGCGCAGCTCGCCCGCAGCTGAGTTCCAGACCCGCCCGGCGCGTGTCACCGCGGTCCCCCCGAAGTCCTCGCCGAGCGCCGCAAGATCCTCGACGACCCAGGTGTCCGCGAGCAACCGCGCGGCGACCGCCAGCGCGCCCTCCTCGCCGCTCAGCAACTCGATCAGCGCGCGGGCGCCTGCGACCGGCGGCGGTCCCGGCGGCGGCGGCGTGCCCCGGCGGATAACGAGGGCGCGCCCGCCCTCCTCGCCGGCGCGCTCAACGACCGCTTGCGCCTGCGAGCGGTCGGCGACGACCGCGGCGCCGAGCGAGCCGCCGAGCGTCGCGGCCAGCGCGAGCTCGTATCCCGCTTCGACGCGCAGAGCACCTTCGAGCGCGTCGGCGGAGGAGCCGGCGGCGGCGTGGCTGCGCAGGAACTGGTTGACGCCCGCGAGTTGCGCACCGACCGCAGCCGCCTCGCGCCGCGCCGCCTCGGCGGCCCGTTCGGCTTCGCGCAGAGCCTCGCGCGCGCTCGCCACAGCGGCCTCGGCGAACCCGCTCTCGCTCGTGCGTGCATCGCGCTCGCGAGCGAGCTCCTCGATCGCGCCCGCCGCCGCGCGGCGCGCGGACTCGAGCTCTTCGAGTTCCCCGGCGAGCTGCTCCTCGCGCCGTCGGTCGAGCAGCTCGAGTTCGGCCTCGAGCTGCTCGATCCGGGCCGTGCCCGACTGCGCTTCGACGCCGCTGTGCGCGCGCAGCTGCTCGAGTTCGCGCTTGCGCCGCTCGCCGCGGGCCTCGAGCGTCGCGGAGAGCGCTCGTGCCTGCTCGAGGCGCATCTGGATCCGCTCACGCGCGGAGCGCGCCGCGAACGCGCGGCCCGCGATCGCGTCGTGGCGCTCGCTGCGCTGCGCGAGGGCCTGCTCGGCCTCCTCGCGCCGGGCGGCCACCTGCTCGATCTGGCTCTCCAGCGCCGCCCGCTCCGCACGCACGCCGGCGACTGCCGCCTCGGTCTGTGCGAGTCGGGCGCGGCGCACCCGCAGCTCCTCGCGCGTGATCGCCCAGCGCGCCTGCAGCGACTGATGCTCCAGCCGCTCGTGCAGCTCGGCCGCCTCAGCCTGGCGCTTGAGCGGGCGCAGGCGCGCCCGCGCTTCGCGCTCGACGTCGAGTGAGCGGTCGAGGTTCTCCTGCGTGCGCTCGAGCTTCAGCTGGGCGCGGCGGCGGCGCTTGCGGTGCTTGCCGAGCCCCGCCGCCTCCTCGATCAGCAGCCGGCGGTCGCGCGGCTTGGACGTCACGATCGCCTCAACCCGGCCCTGCGAGATCACCGAGTGCGCCTCCTTGCCGAGTCCGGTGTCCGAGAGCATCTCGAGCACGTCGACGAGGCGGCAGTGCGCCCCGTTCAGGCGGTACTCGCCCTCTCCGGCGCGGTTGTAGCGGCGCAGGATCGAGACCTCGGCGGCGCCGTCGGCGATCGTCGCGTCGCTGTTGTCCAGCACCAGCTCGACCTCGGCCTCGCTGCGCGCCTGGATGCCGCGCCCGCCCGCGAAGATCACGTCCGCCATCGAGTGACCGCGGACCGCGAGCGGCGACTGTTCCCCGAGCGCCCACAGCACCGCGTCGGTGATGTTGGACTTGCCGGAACCGTTGGGGCCGACGATCACGCTGACACCCTCGCCGAACTCCAGCCGCGTACGGTCGGGGAAGGACTTGAAGCCCTTGATCGTGATCGACTTCAGATGCATGGCAGGCTCACTCCGCCGCCGGCGGCGAGGACGGACGCGCCTGCGCCACGGCGTCGAGCGCTCGCCGCGCGGCATCCTGCTCGGCGAGCTTCTTGCTGCGCCCCGAGCCCTCCGCGACCGGCGCTCCCCCAACCATCGCGGCCACGGCAAAGGTCCGCTCGTGCGGCGGTCCAGACTGCTCGGTGACCTCGTAGAGCACGGTCTCGCCGCCACGTGCGAGGCGCTCCTGCAACGCCGACTTGAAGTCGACCGGGTGCTCCAGCGCCTCCTCGATCTGCTCGGCGAAGGCCTCGGCAACCGCCGCCGAGGTCCGCTCGAAGCCGGCGCTCAGATAGCAGGCGCCGATCACAGCCTCGATCACCGACGCCAGCACCCGCTCGGTTTCCACCACGGCAGCCGCCCCTGCCGGCGTGCCCGGCGGCGCCGCGGCGCGCAGCAGCTCCGGCACGCCGAGCTGTTCTGCCACGGCACGGCAGGCCGGTCCGGAAACTGCCTGGGCGCGGATCTTTGTCAAGCGCCCGGCGCCGAACTGCTCGGCTTCCAGCCGCGGGTACAGGTGCGCGGTGACCGACAGGGCGAGGACGCTGTCGCCCAGGAACGCGAGCCGGGCGTAGGAGTCGCTGCGGCGCGAGGTCCACGAAGCGTGCGTGAAAACCTGCCGGTAGAGGTCCTCCGGCAACTCCTGGAGCAGTTCGCGTAGACGCTTCAGCGGTCAGCGTCGTGTGAGAGGACGAAGTCGATGGCCGACTCGACGGTCAGCAGCTGGGCCGCCTGCTCGTCGGAGATCTTCACGCCGTAGGTGTCGTCGAGTTCCTGCACGAGCGTGTAGAGATCCAGCGAGTCCGCCGCGAGGTCCTCGCGAAACCGGGTCGACGGCGTGATCGTCGCCGGGTCGAGCTCGAGTTCGTCGGCAAGATGCGCCCGGATCATGTCAAGCACCTGTTCGCGGGTCATGAATCTCCGCCCAGCACCGTATCGTCCGTCACGGACAACAGGTCGTGGCGGCGCAGCGCCCCGGCGGCCTCGAGCGCGCGGTGCGTGCGACCGACGAGATCCTCCTCCGCACCCCGGCGCGCGCGAACGATCGCCCGCGCGATGCCGTGCCGCGTGAAGCTCCCGTGGGCCAGCACGCCAAGCTGTCGCAGGCCGAGCAGATACGCGCCTCCCTGGCGCTCGGGGTCGATCTCCTCGCGAAACGCGCGCAGCCCGGTTTGAAGCAACATCCCGCCGACGCGTCCGCGCACGGAGGCCAGCGCGACATCGCGAATCGCGCCGAGCGTCGCCTGCGAGACACCCTCGACGAGCTTCAGCGCGACGTTGCCGGTGAAGCCATCGGTCACCACGACGTCCGCAACCCCCTGGGTGAGGCCGCTGCCTTCGACGTTGCCGATGAAGACGAGCGCGTCGCTGCCGGCGCACTGTGCCGCGAGCCGTGCGTGGGTCTCGAGCACCAGCTGGCTGCCGCGCTGGGCCTCGGAGCCATTCGAGAGCAGGCCGACGCGCGGGCGGGCGACGCCCAGCATCGCGCTGGCGTAGGCGGCGCCCATGAAAGCGAACTGAACGAGGATCTCCGGCCGCACGTCGGCGTTCGCGCCCACGTCCAGCAGCGTCACAGGGCGCCCCGGGACCGGCAGCGTCAGCGCCAGCGCCGGCCGGTGCACGCCCGGCGCCCGCCGGATCGCCAGCTGCCCGGCGACCAGTGCCGCGCCGGTGGAGCCGTTGCAAACGAGCGCCGCAGCGCGCCCTTCGGCGACGGCCCGAGCCGCCTGCACGATCGAGGCGTGCGGCGTGCCGCGGACGGCACGCACGGGGTCCGGGTCCTTTGCGATCGAGACCGGGGCGTCCACGATCTCGATCCCGCTGACGGCGTCGCCAAGTTCGGCTGCGGGTCCGAACAGCAGGATCTCGACGCCCTGCTGCGCGGCTATCCTCGCCCCCGCAGCGACCTCACCCGGTCCGAGATCGGCGCCGTTGGCGTCGACCGCGACGACCGTCATGCCTAGTGCTCCACTCCCACCCTGGTCAGCCTGCTCGGGCGCTCGGGGTGCTCCGGGCCGCTCACCTAGTGGTCGTGCTCGTGGTCGTGCTCGTGCTCGGCCGGCGCGAGCACCTCGCGCCCGGCGTAGGTGCCGCAGACCGCGCACACGCGATGGGGCCTGCGCGGGCTGTGACACCGCGGGCAGGCGTTCAGGGTCGGGGCGACGATCTTGTGCTGCGAGCGTCGCTTCGCGGTGCGGCTGTGGGATTGCTTCTGCTTGGGAGCCTGCATGTGCGGGCAAGCCTACCAGCCGGGCGCGGTGCTCACGCGCCGGGGCAGCGCCGCCCGTCCTGGCGCTCCGGGGTGACGATCACGAGATCCCAGGCCAGGCCGACCTTCGCGAGCCCGCGGATCACGAGCGCCGAGAGGTCCAGTTGGCCGCGGCCGAGGCCGTGCACCGCCGAGCGCGGGAACGCGTGGTGGTTGTTGTGCCAGGACTCCCCGAACGACAGCGGCGCCAGCCACGCCAGGTTGGTCGAGTGGTCTGACGTCTCGAAGTCGCGGTTGCCGAAGTAGTGGCAGAGCGAGTTGATCGAGAAGGTGACGTGGTGCAGGACGAGGATCCGCACGGCGCCGCCCCACAGAAGCCCGGTCAGAGCGCCGTCGAGCGTGCCGCCCGTGATCGCGTAGCCGAGCCCGAATGGGATCGCGAGCCCGGCCAACACCCAGACGATGAATGTACGATCGACGAAGCGCACGACCGGGTCGGCGAGCAGGTCCGGGGCGTAGCGCGCCTCGTTCGCCATGCCGCCGGCGAACACCCAGCCGAGGTGGGCGTGCCAGAGGCCGCGCAGCGCACCGATCACGCCGCCCGCGAAGTTGACGTGCGGGCTGTGCGGGTCGCCCTCCTCGTCGGAGTAGGTGTGGTGCTTGCGGTGGTTGGCGACCCACTCGATCGGCGGTCCTTCGATCGCCATGCAGCCGAAGATCGTGAACATCCCGCGGATCGCCGGCGTCGTCTCGAACGCCCGGTGTGTCAGCAGCCGGTGGAAGCCGATCGTGATCCCAAGGCCCGTTGGGACGTAGCACAGTGCAAAAACGATGACGTCGTAGAAGTGCAGCACGCTGCCCCAGGCGAGGGGAATGGCGACCGCCAGCGCGATCACCGGCAGCAGCGTGACGATCGCCGTCGCGATCCGGTCGGCCCGGTCGTGGCTGCTCGGCGGCTGGAACTCACCGGGAGGCGCCGCGAGCACGGCGGGCGCTTGGCGAGTGGTTATCGGTCGGGGTTCGGTGACTGCCAACTGTGTTCCACGCGGACCACCAACCCCACGGCGGGGCCTGTGGATGCCGGCGGACTCCTGGACGCGGCGCGGACGCCGGCTGGCGTGCGCGGGGGCGCTGGTTGAATCATCACACACTCTCCGGCGCGAGCGCGTGGGATCCGGAGGTTTTACCCATTGCGGTTCGGGTGGGTGCATGCACCCGCCCGCGGGTCGGCGCATGCCTGTGCCGCAAAACGGGGTGCCCCGACCCGAAAAAGCCTCCTGCGGTCTAGGACAGATCGAGCTCGCGCAGCTTCGCCCAGCGCGGGTCGGGCTCGCTGTCGTGGCGATGTTGCGGGCCGGCGCTCGCGAGCGGCACGGCACACACCGGACACAGTCCCTGGCACCCCTCGTCGCACAGCACCTGGTCGGGGGCCGCGAGCGCGACCGCGTCATGGACCCACGCGCGCACGTCGAGCAGCTCGCCCTGTACGTAGGGGCTGTCGAGCTCCTCCCCGCCGCCGGGCATCTCCACCTCGCGCGCGTCGACCTCGAACCGCGGCCGTGCGCCTTCCAGGCAGCGCATGCAGGGGCCCTCGAGGCAGGCTGTCAGTCGCAGCCGGAGCGCGTAGCCGCCGCCGGTCGTGCGCGATACGTCCACGATCACCGCCACGAGCTCCGGCAGCACGCGGTAGGTGGTACCCGCCAGCTCCAGCGGGTCCTGCACGACGTCCAGCTCGAGCCGGCGTCCCTCGCCCGAGCCGAGGCGCAGGCCACCGAGGTCGAACAGGTCTGCCTTCACCGCGCCCGCAGCTCCCGTTTGAGGACCTTGCCGGTCGCGTTGCGCGGCAGCACATCCACGAACACGACGTCGCGGGGGACCTTGAAGCGGGCAAGGTTGTCGCGCACGTGGCTGCGCACCGCGTCCTCGGTCAGCCCGGAGCCTTCGGCCGGCACGACGAACGCCTTCAGCCGCTGGCCGAATTGCTCGTCGGGCACGCCGATCACGGCCACATCCTCGATGTCCGGGTGCTCGGTGAGAAGGTCCTCGACCTCGCGCGGGAACACGTTCTCGCCGCCGGAGACGATCATGTCGTCGTCGCGCCCGGAGACGAACAGGTTGCCCCGCGTGTCGAGGTAGCCGACGTCGCCGGTCGCGATCAGGCCGTCGATTTCCGCCTTGCCCCCACCACCCGTGTAGCCGTCCATCACCATCTCGTTGGCGGCGAAGATGCGTCCAGTCCGTCCGGGCGTCGTGATCCGGGCGTCCTTGTCGTCGAACAGCGCGACGACCGTTCCGCGCGGCGGCGTGCCGGCCGTCCCGGGGGCGCTGCGCAGCTGCTGCGGCGAGGCGATCGTCGCCCAGGCGACCTCGGTCGTGCCATAGAGGTTGTAGAGGACGTCGCCGAAGGTATCCATCACATGCAGCGCGAGGTCGCCCGGGAGCGCCGAGCCGCTGACGGCGATCACGCGCAGCGAGCTTGTGTCGTAGCGCTTGATGACCTCCGGCCCGAGCTCCAGGATCCGCGTCAGCATCACCGGCACGACGACCAGTGCGCTCGGCCGCCAGGTCGCGATCGCCGCGAGCGTCGCCTCGGGCTCGAAGCGGCGCTGGAGCACGAGCGTCGAGGACAGCGCGAGCGCCATCGTGAAGTGCCCGTAGCCCCAGGAGTGAAAGAGCGGCGCGCCGATCAGCGTCGTCTCGCGCGCCCGCAGCGGGATGCGCGAGAAGAACGCCGCGGCTGGGTCGAGGCTGCGCGGCTGGCGGCGGGAGGCGCCCTTCGGCGCGCCGGTCGTGCCGGAGGTCAGGATCACCACGCGACCGCGGTCGCGCGGCGGGGAGAGCGACGCCGTGGAAGAGGCCGCGATCAGCTCCTCGATCGTCGCGTGCGCCGCGCGCGGCGAGTCCTGCCACGCGATCACGTTCGTGCGCCCGGCGCCCGCGGCGGCGCAGAGATCGCTGAACTCCTCGTCGTAGATCAGCACGCGCGGGTTTTCGTTCGCGCAGACCTCGGCGATCTGGGGTCCGGCAAAGGACGTGTTCAAAAGCAGCAGCGTGGCGCCGAGCTTGGAGGCCGCGACCGAGGCCTCGACAAAGCCCCGGTGGTCGCGGCAGAAGATCGCAATCGAGTCGCCCTCGCGCACACCCAGCTCGCGCAACCCGTGCGCAAGCGCGTTGGTCTGCGACTGAAGGTCGCCGAAGGTGATCGTGCCGCGGTCGTCGTGGATTGCCGCGCGATCGGGCGTGCGCAGCGCCGAGATCGCGTAGCCGGTGGCGGGAGTCGGCCCCCAGCGCAGTAGCGTCAGACCGACGCGCGCCAGCTTGTCCGGGCGGTCGGGACGCAACACGCCGGCGCGGGTGAGCGTGATTCCAGTTCGCAGCGAGGTGTTGATGCGGGCTAGGTTCACGGCCGATATCCAAGCAGGTCGCCGTGGCGCGGCCTGCGGCGATCGCCCGCGTGTGGCGGCCTCGCGGGCGCGGTCAGCTAGGCGGCTGCGGACTCGTCGCGCCCGGCGAGGCGGTCGCGACCGCGCTGAACGGCGGCGATGAACTTCGAAAGGTTGATCTCCAGCGTGTTGAGGATCTCGTCGGCGTAGTCCTCCGCTCCCAGGCGGATCTCGCGCTCGCGTGCCTGTGCGTCCTCGACGATGTCCTCTGCGGTCCGCTCCGCGGCCTTCGTGACCTCCTCGTTGGAGATCAGGTGCTCCTGGCGCTCGCGAGCCTCTTTGACGATCCGCTCGGCTTCACGTTTGGCCTCCGCCAGCATCTCCTGGCGTTCCTTGACGATCCAGCGCGCCTGCTTGATCTCCTCGGGGATCGTGGCGCGCATCTGGTCGAGCAGATCGTAGATCTCCTCCTTGTCGACGCGGACCTGATCGGTCAGCGGAACCTGCTTGGCGTTGTGCACCAAGTCGTCAAGCTTGTCGATGAGAACGAGAACGTCCATGGCTACAGGGTAACGCGCATCAAATGCGGCGCGTTGTCCTCACGAGTTTCGCGTTCGCCCGAGCTCTTCCTGCAAACGCCGCGCGACGTCTTCGTGTACGAGGCCTTCGATGCGCCCGCCGAAGGTCGCCAGCTCCTTCACGCCGCTGGAGGAGACGAAGCTGAACTCGGGGCTCGCCATGATGTAGACGGACTCGATCTCCGGCGCCTGGCGGCGGTTGAGCTGATTCATCTCGAATTCGTATTCGAAGTCGGAGATCGCGCGCAGGCCCTTGACGATGGCGCTGGCGCCGACGTTGCGCGCGAACTCGACGACCAGGGTGTCGAACGGCTCGGCCCGCACGCCGTCGAGATGGCCGGTCGCGGCCGCGATGAAGTCGAGCCGCTCGGGCAACGCGAACAGCGTCGTCCCGGCCTTGCGCAGCGAATGAGCGACGACCGCCACGACCACCTCGTCAAAGAGCCCGCGAGCGCGCGTGATCACGTCCACGTGCCCGTTGGTGATCGGGTCGTAGGAGCCGGGGCAGACGGCGATGCGGTGGTGCTCGCTCATTTTCCTGTCATTTCGTGGATTCGGATCATCGTGTCGCCGTAGCGCCGCTCGCGGAAGATCGGCAGCGCCTCGAGCTCAAGCGGGGCGCGGCGGCCGGACTCGCTGACCACGCGCGCACCGGCGCGCAGGACGCCGGGGAGTGCGCGCGAGAGCCCTTCGGCCAAAGCCGGCGCCATCGCGTATGGGGGGTCGAGGAACACAAGATCGTATTTGTCATCCCCGCGCAGTGCCGCGAGCGCGTCGCCGCCGAGCACCCGCGAGCGCTCGCCGAGCTCGAGCGCCGCCACGTTCGCCCGCAGCGCAGCGAGCGCGCGGGGGGCCCGCTCGACAAAGGTAGCGTGCGCCGCGCCGCGCGAGAGAGCCTCGATCCCCAGCGCCCCGGACCCGGCGAAGAGGTCGAGCACCAAGGCCCCCTCCAGCGGACCGAGGATCGAGAACAGCGCCTCACGGACCCGCTCGGCGGTCGGACGCGTCGCACCGCCACGTGCACTCGCCAGCCGTCTGCCACCAAGCTCCCCCGCGATCACACGCATCTGGGACACCGTCGCCGTCGCGGTCCTGTCGGGCTCAACTCAGGCCGCGATCGGGTGTGCCTCGATCTCGCCGTAGAGCTCGGCGAGGCGGTCTGCAAGCAGCGCGTGCTCGGGCAGGGCAAGCTGGCGATCGGCGGCGATCAGGGCCGCCGCGCACTCGCGCGCGGTCATCAGGAGCGCCTCGTCCTCCGGCAGCTGCGCGAGCGTGAAGCGACCCGCGCCCGACTGCTTCGTGCCGACCAACTCACCCTCCTTGCGCAGACGCAGGTCGATCTCCGCCAGCTCGAAGCCGTCGTCGTGGCGCTCGAGCGCCTTCAGCCGGGGCGATCCCCGTGGCCCGCACAGAAGGCACAGCGAGTCGTGCTCGCCGCGGCCGACCCGCCCGCGCAACTGGTGCAGCTGCGAGATGCCGAAACGCTCGGCGTTCTCGATCAGCATCACGGTCGCGTTCGGGACGTCGATCCCCACCTCGATCACGGTCGTGGCAACGAGAACGTCCGCCTCGCCGGCCGCGAACGCGGCCATCGCCGCCTGCTTCTCGCGATGGCCAAGCTGCCCGTGCAGGAGCACGAGGCGGAAGTCTCGCAGCTCGCCGGCGCGCAGCCGCTCGAACTCCTCGGTCGCGGCGCGGGCCTGGGCGGACGCCCCCACGCCCTCCTCGAACTCGCCCGCTTCGACCAGCGGACAGACGACAAACGCCTGGCGCCCGGCGCGGACCTCCTCGGCGATTCGCTCGTAGGCCCGCACGCGCTCGCGCTCGCCGGACACGAGATGGGTCGCGGTCGCGCGGCGCCCCTGCGGACGCTCGTGCAGGCGTGTCTGGTCCAGATCGCCGTATTCGCAGAGCGCGAGCGTGCGCGGGATCGGCGTCGCGGTCATGTGCAGCACGTGCGGCGCGCGGCCCTCCGGCGCCTTGCCATGCAAAGCGGTGCGCTGACGAACGCCGAAGCGGTGCTGCTCGTCGACGACCGCGACGGCCAGGTTCCGGAAGCGCACGGAGTCCTCGATCAGAGCGTGCGTGCCGACGATCAGTGAACACTCGCCGCCGGCGAGCCGCGAGAGGATCTCGGCGCGGCGGGCGGCGGGCGTGGACCCGGTCAGGAGTGCGAGCGTCGCCGGCTCGCTTCCGAGCAGGCGCTGGATCGTCGCGAAGTGCTGCTCGGCGAGCGTCTCGGTGGGTGCCATCAGCGCGGCCTGGTAGCCGTGCTCGACGGCCCGCAGCATCGCGAACAGCGCCACGACCGTCTTGCCACTGCCAACCTCGCCCATCAGCAGGCGCTGAGCCGGCCGCTCGCCGGCGAGCTCCGCGCGCAGCGTCGCGATCGCCGCCAGTTGGTCGGCGGTCAGCGTGAACGGCAGCCCGTGCTCGAGCCAGCGCCCGGTCAGGCTGGGCTCGCCGTCCAGAGCGACCGCTCTCGCCCCCGAATCCTCGCGCGCCCGCCGCGCGAGCAGCGCCAATTGCACGAGCAGCAGCTCTTCGAAGGCGAGCCGCCGGCGCCCGGACTCGACCTGCTCGGGACCGGACCCGAAGTGCATCGCCTCAAGCGCCGCCCCGCGCGTGGCCAGCGACAGCCGTGCCAGCAGCCGTCCCGGCAACGGCTCGACAACTTCAGCAAGCGCCGGGCGCTCCGCCGACACCAGCGCCAGGATCTGGGTACTCGAAAGCCCTTCGCTCGCCGCGTAGTGCGAGACCTCCTCGGTGCTCGAGGCGGCCTCGTCGGTGGTCGCGTGATTGGCGACGCGAAAGCGCCCCCTGCCCTCGTATTTCCCGTGCAACACCAGGCGCGTGCCGGGCTGATAGCGATTCGCCAGCCACGGCTGGTTGAAGAATGTCGCCTGCATCGGCCCTGTGGCGTCGGCGACGGTCGCCTCGACCAGCGGCCGCATCCCGCGCCGGCGCACCGGGCGCGCGGTGATCGAGCGGACCTCGACCAGCACGGTCGCCGTCTCCCCCGTCGTGAGCGCCGCGACCGTGCGCGCCTCGCGGCGCGCGCGCGGCACGTGCTCGAGCAGGTCGCCGACGTTGTGCAGGCCGAGCGCCTGCGCGCCCTCGGCGGCCTTGGGGCTCAGCTCCAGCGGGCGTGCCAGTCGCGAGGCGCGCGGCGTGTGCACCGCCGCGCCAAGCAGCGCCGCGCGCGGCGGCGCGGCCATCCCGGCAAACCCTCGCGGCGCCAGCGCTGTCGTGGACGTCGAGCTCATCCTGCGGCAATGATGATCCGCGCTGCGGTCACTACTCGGCTGAAAGCAGCCACCAGTAGCTCGGCTGCCCACCGTGGCGGTGCTCGAGCTCCACCGCTTCCGGGGCCAGCGCCGCGATGCGCTCCGGGCTCAGCGGAGCGCCGGCACCGGCGATGCATGTGATCAGTTCGCTGCCGTCGCCGAGGCTCGCCAGCACGTGCGCGAGCGTGGTCGCCGGATCTCCCCATGCCACCAGCGACTCGCCGACGAAGCCAACCGCCTCGCCGATCGCGAAGCGGCCCTCGGCGTCGTCGCGGGCCGCCGGCGCGACCGAGCCGCTGCGCATGCGCCCGAGCGCGGCCGTGATCGCCGTCGCGTTCTCCACCGCCCCCTTCGTCGGCGAGAGCGCGACGAGTGCCGCGAGCGCTGTCTGCTGGCTGCGCGAGGGGACGACGACCACCTGCTTCTCCGACAGCTCGGCCGCACGCTCGGCCGCCATGATCACGTTCGGGCTGTTCGGCAGCACGACGACCTCCTCGGCAGCGACGGCGTGGATCCCGGCGAGCAGCTCGTAGGTCGAGGGGTTCAGAGTCGGGCCGCCATCGAGCACATGCGCGCCGAGGCTCTGGAACAGAGTTCCGATGCCGGTGCTCGCAACCACCGCGAGCACGCCGCAGCGGGCGCCCTCGGCGAGCTGGCGCGCCCTCGCTGCCACCTGGGCGTGCATGTCCGCGACGTCGAGGTGCGAGACCTCGCCGGCAGCTGCCAGCACCGCGATTGCCTGTTCGGGCTGGTCGGTGTGGACGTGGATCTTCAGCGTCCGAGCGTCGCCGACGACCAGCACCGAATCGCCCAGCGCCTCGAGCGCCTCCGTGAAGCGGCTCGGCTGAAGCTCGCGCCCGGTGACGGCGAAGTTCGTGCAGTAGCGAAACGTCGAGGAGAGGTGCTGTGGGTGCGTCACCCGCGCCGGCGCGTGATGCTCGAGCGCCGGCGGATCGTCGCCGCGCAGGGCCGCCACAATGCCTGCGAAGATCACGACCAGCGCGTAGCCGCCGGCATCGACAACGCCCGCGTCGCGCAGCACGGCGAGCAGGTCCGGCGTGCGCATCACCGAAGCCTCCCCGGCCGCCACCGCCCGCTCCAGCACGGCCGCGATCGCGTCGTCCTGCTCGAGCGGGGTGACCTGCGGACCCAGGCGCGTGTCCGGCATGTGCGCGAGCTCCACCATCACACGGTGGGCCATCTCACGCACGACCGTGAGAATCGTTCCCTCGGCCGGCTCGCGCACCGACGCGTAGGCGCGGTCGGCGGCACTGGCGAGCGCGGCGCCGATCAGCGTCGGGTCGATCAGCTCGCCCGGCCGGCTGAACAGCTCCTCCGCCGCGCCGTGGATGAGCTGCGAGAGGATCACGCCGCTGTTGCCGCGCGCCCCGAGCAGCGCCGCCCGGGCAACGTTCTCGACGATCTCGTCGCGGCCGATCTCGTCGATCGTGCGGTCGCCGCCGGCCGCGAGGCGGTCGACTTCGGCGAGCACCGCCTGCATCGTCAGCACCATGTTGTCGCCGGTATCGCCGTCGGCCACCGGGAACACGTTGAGGTCGTTGACCTCCTGCCGGCGCGACTCCAGATGCGCGAGCGCCCCGGCGACGAGGGCACGGAAGCGGATCAGGTTAGGGTCAGGCACGACCCTGTCCGGCTATCTGGCCTTCGTGACCTTGCCGGCCTTGAGGCAGCGCGTGCAGACGTACACCCGCCGGGCGGTGCCGCCCTCGACGATGCGTACCTTCTGCAGGTTGGGGTTGAAGCGGCGGCGGGTCGCAACCATCGAGTGGCTGCGGTTGTTGCCGAACGCCGGCCCCTTTGCACAGGTGTGACAGACCTTGGCCATAACGCGTGTCAGTCTAGCCGCTCGCGAGCGCGGCGCGGATCTCGGCGAGCGACAGCGCCGCCCGGGCGGCGTGCGCGCCGCTGTCGCGGCGGTCGCCGCCGGAGCGCGCGAGCGCCTGCTCGTAGGTGTCCACCGTCAGCACTCCGAACGAGCAGGGCACGCCCGTTTCCAGCCCGACCGCCTCGATCCCCCGGGCCGCGGCGGCACAGACGTGGTCGTAGTGGTCGGTCTCGCCGCGGATCACCGCGCCGAGGCAGACAACCCCGTCGAAGCGCCCGCTCGCCGCCGCGTACTGCGCGGCCGGCGCCAACTCGAACGCGCCGGGGACGTCGAACACCTCGACTGCGCAGCCGTGCTCCTCGAGCACGGCCCTCGCTCCGGCTTCCAGCCGTGCCGCGAGATCTTCGTAGAAGCGAGCCACCACCAGCGCATAGGTCGCCATCAGCGCTCGCCGGGCGTCGACTGGGGCGTGGCCTCGCGCAGATCCGTCGCCAGGTCGAGGCCCTGGTGGTGGAGTGTGTGTCCGAGCTTTTCCCGCTTCGCCCGCAGGTAGGCGACGTTCTCGGGGTTCGGCGCCTCCTCGATCGGGATCTGGTCGGTGACCGAGAGCCCGTAGCCCTCCAGCGCGTGGATCTTCTTCGGGTTGTTGGTCAGGATGCGAATCGAGGAGAGTCCGAGGTCCACGAGGATCTGCGCGCCGATCCCGAAGTCGCGCAGGTCCGCTGGCAGCCCGAGGCGCTCGTTCGCCTCCACGGTGTCGAGGCCCTCCTCCTGCAGTTTGTAGGCGCGCAGCTTGTTCAGCAGGCCGATCCCGCGCCCCTCCTGCGCGAGATAGAGCAGCACGCCCTGGCCCTCCTTCTCGATCTGCTGCAACGCCGACACCAGCTGACCGCCGCAGTCGCAGCGCTCGGAATGGAACACGTCGCCCGTCAGGCACTCCGAGTGGACTCGGACCAGCACGTCGCTGCGGCCCGCGACGTCACCCTTGACGAGCGCCAGGTGGTGTTTGTCGTCAACGAGCGAGCGGTACCCGACCGCCTCGAACACTCCGTACGCCGTCGGCAGGCGAGTCGACACGACGCGTTCCACGAGCCGGTCGCTGCGGCGGCGGTAGACGATGAGGTCCTTGATCGTGACCATCTTCAGGCCGTGGCGTGCGCAGTAGGCGATCAGGTCGGGGACCCGCGCCATCGAGCCGTCGTCGTTCATCACCTCGCAGATCACCCCAGCCGGTATGAGGCCGGCCAGGCGCGCCAAATCGATGCTCGCCTCGGTGTGTCCGGTGCGCTCGAGCACGCCCCCAGGTTTCGCCTTCAGCGGGTTCACGTGGCCCGGCTGGACGAGGTCGCCGGGACCGCTGCGCGAGTCGATCGCGACCTGGATCGTGTGCGCACGGTCGTGCGCGGACACGCCGGTCGTGACGCCCTCGCGGGCCTCGATTGTGACCGTGAACGGGGTTTGCATGTGCGACTCGTTCTTGGCCGTCATCAGGTTCAGCCCGAGTTCGACGCAGCGCTCGGGTGTCAGCGCGAGACAGATGAAGCCGCGCGCCTCCTTCGTCATGAAGTTGATCGCCTCGGGCGTTACGAACTGCGCCGCCATCACCACGTCACCCTCGTTCTCGCGGTCCTCGTCGTCACAGACGACGACCATCTTGCCGCGGCGGATCTCCTCGATTGCCTCGTCGATCGTCGAGAATGGGCTCTTGGTGGACACCTGCGTGCTCACCGGCTCACCAGGCGCTCGAGGTGCTTGGCCATGATGTCCACCTCGACGTTCAGCCGCGCGCCCACGGCCGCCTTGCCGAGCGTCGTCGACTCGCGCGTCGCCGGGATCAGCGCGACCGTGACCGTCGAGGCGTCGACCGCGGCGACGGTGAGGCTGACGCCGTCGAGCGCGATCGAGCCCTTCTCGACCACGTAGCGCGACAGCTCCTCGTCGATCGAGACCTCGATCTCGCCCGAGTCGCGCCGCGCCCGCACCTCGCCGACACCGTCGACGTGGCCGAGCACCACGTGGCCGCCGAGCCGGTCGCTCAGCCGCAGCGGCAGCTCCAGGTTCACGCGCGAGCCTCCGGCAAGCTCGCCCAGGGTCGTGCGCCGCAGTGTTTCGGAGACGATGTCGGCGCGGAAGCGCCCGCTGTCGATCTCGCGGGCCGTCAGACACGCCCCGCTGACGGCGATCGAGTCGCCGGGCGCGAGCTCGCCGGCGATCGGCGAAGCGATCTCGATCACCACGCCGCGCTCGTCACGCTCGACGCCCACCACCTCCCCCACCGCCGCGACCAGGCCGGTGAACATCACCACTCCCGCAGCCGCGCCGAGATCAGCAGATCTTCGCCGACCCGCTCGCAGTCGAGCGTCAGGGCGCTGATGGCCTCGGCGATCCGCTCGACGCCCTCGCCCTCGAGTGGATCTCGCGCGCTGCGCCCGCCCAGCAGCATCGGCGCAAGGAAGAGGCGCACCTCGTCGATCTCGCCGGCGTCAAGGAACGCGCCGGCCAGGTGCGGGCCGCCTTCAAGCAGGATCGACGAGATCCCAAGCGACCCGAGCTGGTCGAGCGCGGCACGAATTCGCGCCGGCTCGTTCTCGCCGGTTGCGACCAGCACCTCGGCCCCCGCAGCTTCGAGCGCGTCGGTTTCGGAGCGCGCCGCCGCCCGGGAGACGACGACGATCAGCGGCACCTCGGCCGTCAGGCAGACGAGCTGCGAGGAGAGCGGCAGGCGGGCCAGCGAGTCGAATACCACCCGGCGGGGCTGGCGGTGGACGTTCTCGACGCGCGCCGTCAGCTGGGGGTCGTCGGTCAGCGCGGTGCCGATGCCGATCGCAACGGCGTCCACCGACGCCCGCCAGTGGTGCGCACGCTCGCGGCTCTCGACGCCGGAGATCCACTTCGAGTCCCCGTCTCGTGTGGCGACCTTGCCGTCGAGCGTCATCGCCGACTTGAACAGCACCCACGGGCGGCCCGTTCTCGCGTGTTTGCGGAAGCCCTGGTTGAGCAGCCGCGCCGTGTGTGCCAGCTCGCCGTCGGCCAGCACGATCTCGACACCCTCGTCGCGCAGGATGCCGAGCCCGCGGCCGGATGCCTTCTCGGTCGGGTCGTCGCTTGCGACGACGACCCGCCTGATGCCGGCGGCAAGAATCGCGTCGGTACAGGGCGGCGTGGCGCCATGGTGGCAGCAGGGCTCGAGCGAGACGTACAGCGTCGCGGCGCTCAGGTCGCTATCGCCGCACGCGCTGATCGCGTTGACCTCGGCGTGCGGGCCGCCCAGCTCGTCGTGCCAGCCCTCTCCGAGCACGGCACCGTCGAGCGCGATAACCGCCCCGACCACGGGGTTGGGGTTGGCGCGTCCGACGCCGTTGCGCGCCAGCTCGATCGCGCGCGCCAGGTGCGCAAGATCGCTCTTCGTGCAGGTTTGCATCCAACCTGAAGCATACGGCGCTCCCGTGCACCCTCGAGTTCGCCGCTCAGGACGAGCTGCGGGGCCGCTTGGCGCGCTTGCCGGGGGCCCGCTTGCGGCTGGCGCAGGCTCCTGCGTGCAGGCGCCAGATCGTGATCGCCGGCCCGGGGCGCGCGTAGGCGATCGGGTAGTAGTCAAACGACCAGTCGAAGTTGAACGGAAGCGAGCCGGTGCCACTCGAATAGGGCGAGACGATGAACACGGGGGTGGCCTGCGTGGCCAGGGCGGCGTAGTAGGCGATCGCCTTGGGCACCGCCCGCGGGTCTGCGAGCGCGCGACCCTCCTGAATCGAGCCTGTCACCACCCAGCAGTAGCCGTCCCGCTCGTACAGGCCGACCAGGGCCGGCTGCAGCGTTCTTTCATAGTCCTCCAGCTTCACCTCCCGGCCCGCCAGCACGTAGAGGATGCCGCGCGGGCCGACGTGGGTGAGGAAATCCGGGAACGCCGCCCAGCGCCCCGCCCAGTTGTTCGGGGCGCGACTCGAGTTGGGCGCGATCGGCTCAACCACGATCCTCGCCATGCGCGGAATGTGCGCGACCATCCAGGCGCGAGCCAGCGCGCGCGTGTCCGCACGCGAGTTCACCAAACCGGAATGCACGCTGTAGGCGAGTCCCTGCCCGCACAGGACGATGGCGCCCGCAAGCACCAGCGCGGCACACAGGCGCGGTCGTGCACGCGCGAGGAGGTCCGCGGCGCCGACCACGGCGCAGGCGGCCAGCAGGCAAACGACCGGCACGATCGGCATCACCCAGCGCCCGAAGTAGCGGCCCTGCAATCCCATGAACGCCAGGTAGGCGATCGGCGCCGGCACCAGCAGCGCCGCCGTCACCCAGGCGCGGCGCAGCACGAGCACGACCGCGCCGGCGACGGCGGCGAGCGCCGGAACCCAGCCGACGCCCCAGGTGATCGACCACAGGTAGTAGAAGACGCCGCTGCCGTAGGTGAGGCCGAGCTTGCCGTTGGTCTCGCTCTCCGAGGACTGGTGGGCCAGCTGATGAATGAAGCTGTGGAAGTCGATCACGGCGTAGGGGTTGGCGGCGATGAAGGCCGCCAGCGCCACGACGCCTGACAGCACCAGCCATAGAGCGGCTCGCCGGCGCCCGCTCGGCGCGTACACGCGCGAGGCGCCGGCGACGATCAGCGCGACGATGACGATCCCGCCGGTGTACTTCGTCGCGGCCGCCAGCCCCAATCCGAGCCCGGCGATCGCGAAGTCGCGCCGGCGACCGAACCGCGCCACGCCGGCGCTGCCCCACAGCGAAAGGCACACCGGGGCGAGCGTTGGCGAGTCGTTCAGGGCCAGCTTGCCGTAGAACACCGGCAGGAAGGCGACCGCCATCACGGCGGCGGCAAGCAGCCCGGCGCGGCGGTCGAGCAGTCGCGCTCCCGCGAGATAGAGCAGCCAGACGGCGAGTGTCCCGAGCACGCCCGAGGCGATCCGCGCGATCAGCCACACCTCGGTCGAGTGGTCGGAGTAGTACAGGCCCGCGGTGCGGGAGCCGAGCAGCAGCTTGTAGAGCCCGGCGAGCAGATAGGTGAAGGCCGGCGGGTTGGCGAGGTAACCGCCGGGATCGAGGTTGCCGCCGAGCATGCCGACCGCGAGCGGCACGAAGTGCTGTGCCTCATCGACGTTGTAGACCCACGGCAGCCCGCTGCCCACACCCCACAGCCGCAACGCCAGCGCGACGGCGAGCACCCCCGTCAGCGCCACGCCGTAGCGGAGGTCGAAGCGCCGGCGCAGGACGCTCAACAGCGTGCGTACGCCGCGTAGTACCGGGTGTGCGCGATCAGCTGGAAGCCGGCCAGCGGCACCTGGTCCAGCGGGCTGTCGTTCGGACTGGTCAACGCATAGCGGATGACCGCGAGCCCGAGCGGGTAGATCGCGACCCCGTGCTGCTCGGCGTCATAGACCGCCGACCGGCCGGTGTGGAGCAGGTAGCGCGCATCGCCACGGTCGATCACGCCGGCCCGGCCGAGGTTGAGGATCAGCCGCACGTCGGGCACGAGCTTGTGGTCGGGAACCGACACCGGCCCGCACGCCAGGTCCCGCTGGACCTGCGGCTCCTTCAGGATCGCGACCAGCGAGGTCTGGCCGCTGTCGCGGAAGCCCAGCTCGCTCTCGATCTTGTTCAGGCTGAGCGTGCTCGCAGCGAGGTAGATGCCGATGCCCGCAAGCACCGCCGCCCCCGTCGCCCAGACCTTGCGCAACAGCCCGCGCTCGAGCATCGTCCAGCCGCTGAGCGCGAACGCGCAGAACACCAGGATGATCACGGCGGGCATCAGCAGGTAGCGGTCGATGACCGACAGCCCCGCCCCGGCGAGCACCACGAAGGTGCCGATGCCGCTCAGCAGCACCACGAACGGCGCGAGCATCCGGCGCGGAACAAGCCAGGCCGAGAGCACGACGCCGCCGATCGCACCCGCGACCACAGGCGACTTGGTCAAGAGGATCAGGTAGTGGAAGAGTGTCCCGGGCAGCTGCGCCAGCGGCACGGTGCGGCCGAGCGCGACGGCGGTGTTCTGCGTGCTGGTCAGCGAGTGCAGCGGCTTGCCGGTGACGGTCCAGTCGAGCAGCACCCAGATGACGGGGCCGGCGGCCACCGTCGCGGCCCAGCGGATCCGCTGGGTCCAGCCGGCCTTCGGCGCGCACCACAGCCAGTAGAGGCCGGCGAGCAGCCATGCATCCGGCCGGATCAGCTCGGCGCTCAACAGCACCGCGAACACAAGCGTCCCGCGACGCGGGCGCTCGATCTCGAACGCCGCAGCCCAGACGATCGCGGCGCAGTAGGTCAGATCGACATACCCGCGCGCCGCCAGGAACAGGAAGTTGAAGCGGGTCAGCAGCAGCGCCACCGCTGTCGCGGCGACGATCGGCGAGAACGCTGTGCGCGAGAGCCGGTAGACGCCCCAGGCCAGCAGCAGGAACGACGCGATCGCGCACAGCACCGACAGGCGCAGCGCCGAGTTGCCGAAGATCGACATGACGGTGCCCCAGGCGACGGCGAGCGGGTGCTCGGTCGGCGCCTCATAGACCGTGAACGAAGGCAGCTGGCCGTGGGCGATCTCGCGTCCCCAGAGCAGGTAGTACTCGGTGTCGTAGATCGGGTAGGTCGGGATCGCGAGGAAGCCGATCAGCGCGGCGAGCGACATCGCGGCGAAACACAACTTCGCCCATGTCGCCGCGGGCAGCGCCAGCAGTGGCGCAAGCCACGCCGGCCGCCTGGCCCTCATGGCGCTCGCCGCATCCGAGGAATGACTCAAGGCGCCACGCGCTCCGGCGCGGCCGGTTGCACTGCAACCCGCGCGGGCGCTACGGTCGCCAGCTGCACACACGCGGTATTGAGGCAACCTCTGGGCATCGAAAAGGGAGAATCCACAGGGCCTCGGACGCCGCCGGCGGGCCTGACGGCCTCCCGGCTTCTCTGGGATACTGGGCGGCCAGTTTACGGCACCGTCGTGGACGGAACGCGCGGACGGCACCGCACACGATGAAGCTGATCATCCAGATTCCCTGCAAGGACGAAGCCGAGCAACTGCCGGCGACGCTCGCCGACCTGCCGCGGGTACTGCCCGGATTCGATTCGGTCGAGTGGCTGGTGATCGACGACGGGTCGACCGACGCGACGATCGAGGTCGCGCGGGCGCACGGCGTCGAGCACATCGTGCGCCTGACCAACAACAAGGGGCTGGCCAGCGCCTTTCAGGCCGGCATGGATGCCGCGCTCAAGCTCGGCGCGGACGTCGTCGTCAACACCGACGCCGACAACCAGTACCAGGGCGCCGACATCGCCAAGCTCGTTGCGCCGATCATCGCCGGCAGCGCCGACATGGTGATCGGCGATCGCGACGTGCTCTCGATCGAGCACTTCTCGCCGCTGAAGAAGCGCCTGCAGCGGCTCGGATCGCGCGTCGTGCGAGCAGCTTCCTCAACCGATGTGCCCGATACGACCTCCGGCTTTCGCGCCTACAACCGCGAGGCTGCGCTGCAGATCCTGATCGTCTCGCGCTTCACCTACACGCTCGAGTCGATCATCCAGTCCGGCAAGCAGCTGATCGCGCTCGACCACGTCCCGATCCGAACCAACCCGGTGACGCGCGAGTCGCGGCTGTTCCCGTCGATGTGGTCCTACGTCCGGCGCAACGCGGCCTCGATCTTCCGGATCTACGCCCAGTACGAGCCGCTTCGCGTGTTCCTCAGCGCCGCGGCGATCCTGCTGATCGCCGCCTTCGGCGTGTGGGTGCGCTTCTTCGTCGCCTACGTCCAGGGCAAGGGTTCGGGCCACGTCCAGTCGCTGATCCTGGGCGCGGTGCTGTTCAACGCCGGCGTCGTGGTCGCCGCCCTCGGTGTGATCGGCGACCTGCTCAGCGCCCAGCGCACGATGATCCAGCGCACCCACGAACGCGTCCGCCGGATCGAGCTGCAGCTGGGAGTCGCGCCGTCGCACTACGAGGCGCTGACCGACCGTCCTCCGCTTCACCCGAGCGACGGCGCCGCGGGCCGGGAGGCCGATTCGTGACCGCCGTCACCCGCTCGGCCGACGGTGTCGTCACCGGCAACACCTACGACAAGTACAACGCGCGCAACCCCGTCGCCCGCGCGCTGATGCGCGGCTTCGAACGCAACCTCGACGACCTCTTCTTCTCCACCGATCCCGGCTCTGTGCTCGACGTGGGGTGCGGCGAGGGCGTGCTCACCCACCGCTGGGCGAACACTCTTGCTCCGGCGCGGGTCGTCGGCATCGACCTCGACGATCCGCTGCTCGCCGCCGAGTGGGCGCAGCGCCCGGCGCCCAACCTGACCTACATCGCCCAGCGCGCGGAGCAGCTGCCCTTCGCGGCGCGCGAGTTCGATCTGGTCTGCGCGATCGAGGTGCTCGAGCACGTTCCCGACCCTGAGCAGACGCTGGCGGAGATGGCGCGCTGCGCCGCGCGGCACGTGCTCGTGTCGGTCCCGCGCGAACCGCTGTGGCGCGGCGTGAACATGGCGCGCGGCGCCTACTGGGGGCAGCTGGGCAACACGCCAGGTCACGTCAACCACTTCTCAAAGCCCGGGATCGTCGCGCTGTGCGCACGCCACGGCGAGGTTATCGAGACCCGCTCGCCGTTTCCCTGGACGATGGTGCTTGTCCGAGTCTGAGCAGCGCTCGCCGCGTCCGTCACGCGCACAGCCGGGCGCCCAGACCTACGCGCGCGGGGCGCGCATGCTCTCGATCGGGATCGCTTCGACCGGTGTCCTGACGCTGGCCTACTTCGCGATCGCGGGCCATCTCCTCGATCGCGGCGGCCACGTCTCTTCGCAGTACTCCCATCTCGACGTGCTGTGGTCGGTGATGTTCGTGATCATCAGCGTGATCTACAGGCCGATCGAGCAGCTGCTCTCGCGCACGATCGCCGACCATCGCGCCCGCGGCATCGCCGCGCTGCCGATGCGGATCCCGATGACGATCCAGGGCGCCTTCGCGCTCGTCTTCCTGGCGGTCGCGCTGCCGCTGCACGACCAGCTGGCCGGCCATGTGTTCGACTCCGAGACGCTCTACTGGATCTTCGTCGTCGGCATCGTCGCCTACGCCGCAAGCTACTTCGCCCGAGGCTGGCTGGCGGGTCACAAGTACTTCGCGCTCTACGGCGGTCTGGTGTTCATGGAGTCGGCCTCGCGGATCGCCTTTGCGCTCGCGGCAGCGGCCGGCATCACGCACGGCCAGTCGGCCATCGCCATCGGCATCGCCGCGGCGCCCTTCGTGTCCCTGGTGGTTGTTCCCGCAGCCTTCGCCAGCCGGGCGACCCGCGAGCGCAGCGCAGCGCCGCCGGCGAGCGACGCGGCGCTCGAAGGTCCCGCCGCCGAAGGCATCGAGGAGGCCGTCAGCGACCTCTCGATCCGCCGCGGCAGCGGCTTCGCGGTGGCGGTCTCGGCGATCCAGCTGGCCGAGCAGACGCTGCTGAACGCGGCCGTGCTCACGATCGCGGCCACGACACCCTCAACCTCGGCGCTGCCGGGGCTCGTGTTCAACGTGATGCTGATCACGCGGGCGCCGCTACAGCTCTTCCAGGCGATTCAGACCTCGCTGCTACCCCACCTCGCGGGCCTCGAGGTCACCCGGGGCCGCGCGGCGTTCGCCCGGGCGATCCGGCTGACGGTGCTCGCGATCGCCGCCTTCGCGGTGGCCGTGGCGATCGGCCTGCTGGCGATCGGGCCGTTCGTGCTGCACCACCTCTTCCACAACGACTACGCCTACAGCCGCTTCGGCCTGGCCCTGATCGCCGTCGGCATGGGCCTGCACCTGTCGGCCGGCGCGCTCAACCAGGCTGCGCTCGCCCGCGGGCAGGCCACACGCGCGGCGGCGATGTGGCTCGCGGCGGCAGCGGTCTTCGTCGGCTGGATGCTGGCCGGAGTGATCGCAGACCAGATCCTGCGCACCGAGGTGGGCTACGCCGGCGCCGCCGGCCTGCTGGCCGCGGGCCTCTTCGCGCTCTACCGCCGCGGGTCGCCGACCGCGTCGGCAAGCGCGGCGTAGGCCGCCGCCGGATCGGGCGCTCCGAACACGGCGCTACCGGCGACGAACACGCCGGCGCCGGCGGTGAGGCAACGCGGCCCGGTCAGAGCATCGATGCCGCCGTCGACCTCGACGGCCACGGCGCCGCCGAGCAGAGCCCGCGTGCGCTCGATCCGGCTGATCGACGCCTCGATGAAACGCTGCCCGCCCCAGCCGGGGTTGACCGTCATGCACAGCGCGAGATCCAGGAGCTCCGCGACTTCGCGGAAGATCTCGAGTGGCGTCGCTGGACAGAGCGCGAGCCCGGCGCCCAGCCCGGCGGCGCGGATCTGCGAGAGCGCGTAGTGGACGTGCGGCGTCGCCTCGGCATGGATCGTGATCAGGTCGGCGCCCGCGCGCGCGAACTCGTCGATCTGGCGCTCCGGGCGCTCGATCATCAGGTGCACCTCGAGCCGCGCGCCCGCGGCGGCGACGCGCTCGCGCAGGCCGGCGACGACGAGCGGGCCCATCGTGATCGGCGCGACGAAATGGCCGTCCATGACGTCCACGTGGATGACCCGAGCGCCGGCGTCGAGCACCTCCTGAACCTGCGCGCCCAGCGCTGCGAAGTCGGCCGAGAGGACCGACGGCGCGACGCGCGGCACAGCGGTGAGCGCCACGCTCATATCTCCCGCAGCATGCTGCCGCCGCACACGTTGCACATCACGATCGCCGTGCTGGCCATCCGCACGATCGTGGAATGCTCGCCGCAGTTCGGGCAGACGGAGACCAGCTCGAAGCGGTGCAGGCAGTAGACGCAGCGATAGCGCCCCGGGAGGTTCGTCGGACGCAGCCACGGCTCGCTGCAGTTGGGACAGGCCGTTCCGAGTCCCGCCGCCTCGCTCATCGAACCGCCCGCCGCTCAGCCTCCGCCGCGAGCCATCGCGGCGATGAAGAAGCCGTCGCTGCCCTGGCGGTGCCCGAGCGCCAGCAACTCATCCGCGGCGCCAGGGTGCGCCCAGGCAGGGTGGCGAAGCTGTAGGTCGATCGGTGCGAACTGCGGATGGGCATCGAGGAATCCTGCGATCTGGTGCTCGTTCTCGGCCGGCGAGATCGTGCACGTCGAGTAGACGAGCGTAGCTCCCGGCGCACACGCGGCGGCCGCCGCGGACAATAGCCGGGCCTGCTGCGCGGCGAGCGCCGCCACGGTGTCCGGCGAGGCGCGCCAGCGCAGATCGGGGCGCGACTGCAACGTCCCGAGCCCCGAGCACGGCGCGTCCAGCAGCACACGCGCGAAGGTCGCGCCGGAGCTGCGGCGGGCCGTCGCGTCGCCGAGTTCAACCCTCACGTTCGCCGCTCCCATGCGTGCCGCCGTGCGCTCAAGGGCGCGCGCGCGGCCGGCGTGACGCTCGACGGCCACCAGATCCCCTCGGGCCCCCATCAGCGCCGCCAGGTGTGTGGTCTTGCCTCCGGGCGCGGCGCACATGTCGAGCACGCGCTCGCCCGGTGCGGCACCGACGCAATGGGCGACCATCATCGACGCGCGCGACTGCGGCATCAGTGCGCCGTCGCGCCACAACGCGGAGCCGTGGGCGTCGAACGCGCCCGCCACGATCACAGCCTCGGGCGGCTCACCCGGGGCGCTCGCGCTCACCCCGGCGGCGGCCAAAGCCTCGACCAGGCCCGCGGCATCCGTACGCAGCGTGTTGGCCCGCAACGAGCTTTCAGCCGGTTCGTTTGCGCGGGCGAGCAGCCCGCGCGTCGCCTCGGGTCCGAGCGCGTCCCACCAGAGTTCCACGATCCACAGCGGCATCGAGTGGCGGATCGATGCGGACCGCGGATCGCTGTCGTCCAGCGCGGCCAGCAGCGAGCCGCCCTCGCGGGCGAGCCGGCGAAGAACAGCGTTGACCAGCGCGTGCCCGTGCGAGCTCTTCGCCAGCTCGACGGCGTCGTTGACCACGGCATGCGCGGCGCTTTCGGCGAAGCACAGCTCATAGGCACCCAGCCGCAGCGCCGCGAGCAGCGGCGCGTCGATCTTCGCGGCCGGGCGACCGGCGCACTGCTCGATCAGCTCATCGAGCGTCAAAGCGCGCTGTACCGCCCCGTAGGCCAGGCGCATCGCGAGGGCCCGGTCGCGCCCGCTCAGCGCAGCCGCCGCATCGTGGAATGCCCGGTCGGTGAACGCCCCCTGCTCGAAGGTCCGCCGCAGCACGACGTAGGCGGCGGCGCGGGCTTCAGACGGCATGTCCGCGCCGCCGCGGGCGCATCTCGAGTCGGCTGTTCGGGCGCATCTCGCGGGCGCTCAGAGCGCATGGCCGCGCAGGTAGGCAGCGGCCTCCATCGCGCGCTTGCCCGGGGGCTGAACGAGGAGCAGCTCGAGCGTTCCCGGCGTCGCGCCGTAGAAGAGGCGGCCCTCCTGCGCGGCGAGCGCTCCCGCGGGCGTCGGCCGGCTCGAAACGCGTGCCGCGGCGACCCCGAGGCCGTCGGGGAGGCGCGCCCCGAGGTGGGGATGCAGCGCGCGCACGCGTCGCTCGAGCTCCTCGGCCGGGCGCCGGGGATCAAGCTCGCGGTCGGCCGCCGTCAGCTTCTCGGCGTAGGTCACGCCGTCGCCGTCCTGTTCGCGGTAGCGGCGCGGCGCCTGCAGCGCCTGCGCGACGAGCGCCCCCGCGAGGCCGGCGAGGCGCGCGCTGAGGGTGGCGAAATCGTCGTCGGGCTCGATCGTGACGGCCGCGACAGAGCAAACGGGGCCGGCGTCGAGCTCGGCCACCAGACGCATCAGCGATACGCCGGTCCGCGTGTCGCCGGCCATGATCGCGCGCTCGATCGGGGCGGCGCCGCGCCAGCGCGGCAACAGCGACGGGTGCACGTTGAGGATCTCGTAGCGCGACAGCAGCGGCTCGCGCACCAGCGCTCCGTAGGCGCAGAGGACGATCACCTCCGGCGCGACGGCGTCGATCTGCTCGGCGGCGTCGGCCAGCGCCACCGGCTCGAGCACCTCCAGCCCGAGCTCCCGCGCGCCGGCGGCCAGCGGCGTCGGCGCGAGATGGCGGCCGCGGCCCTTCGCGGCCGGCGCGCGCGTCACCACCAGAGCCGGGGCCAGGGTCGGCGCGGCGGCGGTGAGCACCGCCAGCGAGAAGTCGGAACTGCCGATGTAGACGGTCTTCACGCGTCGAGCTGGCGATCGCGCCAGGCGCGGATCGCCTCGCGACGTTGCGCCTTGCTCGCGCGGTCCAGCATCAGCACGCCGTCGAGGTGGTCGATTTCGTGCGCCAGCACGCGCGCCTCGAGGCCCGAGGCCTCGACCGTGACCGCCTCTCCGTGCCCGTCGGCGCCCGCGACGCGCAGGTGCAGCGCGCGCTCGACGTCGACGCGAATCCCGGGGATGCTGAGGCAGCCCTCCTCCATCGTCTCGGTCTCATCGCTCTGCCACTCGATCCGCGGGTTCACAAGCGCGGCAGTCGGGCTCTCCGCCTCGACGCGGTAGACGAGCACGCGCGCCAGCATCCCGACCTGCGTAGCAGCCAGTCCGACTCCGAGCGCTCCGTCCATCACGCCGCGCATCCAGTCGATGTCCTCGCGCAGCCGCGCGTCGAACGCCGACACTTCGAGCGCACGCGTTCGCAGCACCGGGTCACCGAGCCTGCGGATCCTCGCCAGTGCGCTCTCACGCCGCTCACGCTCCTGCGCGGACTCGCCCTGAAGCTCTTCTTCCTCTTCGAGCAGCTCTTCAGCCATGACCCCAGTCTAGGGGTCACCGGCTTCCGGGATCGGAGATCCGGGCTGGGCGGCGGATCCGCCGCGAGCTACTGCGGATCGACGTCGACGCTGACCGACGCGTCGCGGTGCAGAGGCTCCGCAACGGCCTCACCGACCGCCGCGACCGCGACCGCGCGGTCGGCGGACTTGACCACGATCTGGGCCCGCTCGCGCCCGCGCAGGCGAAACAACGGCGCCGGTCCAAGCAGCACGGCGTCCGCGAGCGTGAGGCGCGAGCGCAGCTCGCGCGCCGCCTGCAGCGCGACCCCTTCACGGGCGCTCGAGCAGACGATCCTGATCAGCTCGCCGTAGGGCGGGTAGCGCAGCGCCTTGCGTCGTTGGAGCTCCCCGGCGAGAAATCCCTCGCTGTCGTGCCGCGCGGCAGCGACGATCGCCCGCGCGTCTGGCGCCATCGTCTGCACCAGCACCCGCCCGGCGGTCCCGCCGCGTCCCGCGCGCCCGGCGAGCTGGGCGACGAGCGCGAACGTGCGCTCCTCCGAGCGGAAGTCGGGAAACCGAAGCGTGGCGTCGGCGTCGAGCACGACGCCGAGGGCGACGCCGTCGAAGTCGTGTCCCTTGGCCACCATCTGGGTGCCGACGAGCACGCCGGCATCGGCGCGCTCGAAGCGCGCCAGCACATCCGCAGCGCGTCCCTTTGCGCCCGCCACGTCGGCGTCGAGGCGAAAGATCGGGTACTCGCCGCCGCCGAGCGCGGCGTGCAGTTCGTGCTCGAGGCGCTCGGTGCCGAAGCCGTGGCGCGCGACGGCTGTCGAACCGCAGGCGTCGCAGCGCGCCGGCGCTCGCTCGCGATGGCCGCAATGGTGGCAGCTGATCACGCCCTCCGCGCGGTGCAGGACGAGCGCAACATCGCATTCGGGGCAGCCCCAGACCTTGCCGCAGGAGCGGCAGGAGAGGAAGTTCGACCAGCCACGGCGGTTCAGCAGAACGATCGCCTTGCCACGGGCGCGGCGCAGCTCGCCGAGCGCGGCGGCGGTCACCTCGTGCAGCGCGCCGGGCACGCCGCACATGTCAAGCACCTCCACCGCCGGCATCGCGGCGCCGTCGACTCGAACCGGCAGTGCGATCCGCGCGAGCCGCGCGTAGCTCTCGGGCCGCGGCGTCGCGCTCCCGGCCAGCAGCACCGCCGCGGACTGCTGCGCGCGCCGGGCCGCGACGTGGCGCGCGTCGTAACGCGGGTCGCCCTCGTTCTTGTAGGAGGAGTCGTGCTCCTCGTCCACGACGATCAGCCCGAGGTTCTCGATCGGGGCGAACACTGCCGAGCGCGGGCCGACGCAGATCCGCGCCTCCCCGCGGCGCAGCCGCATCCACTCGTCGTAGCGCTCGCCCGCACCGAGCCGCGAATGGGCGAGCGCGACGGTGTCGCCGAACCGCTCGACGAACCTGCCGACGGTCTGGGGGGTCAGCCCGATTTCCGGCACCAGCACGATCACGCCCCGGCCCTGGGCCAGCGTCGCCTCGGCCGCCCGCAGATAGACCTCGGTCTTGCCGGAGCCTGTGACGCCGTGCAGGAGCAGCTGCTCGAAGCGCCGCGCGTCAACCGCCTCGCAGACCGAATCGAGCGCCGCACGCTGATCCGCGTTGAGCGCCGGGCGGCCCTCGCGGCGAGCCCCGACGGCGACATGCTCGGGCGCGCGCGCCAGCGCCTGGCGGCTCAGGCGCACGAGCCCGCGAGCCTCGAGGCGCCGCAGCGTCCCGTGGGCCGCGCCCGTAGCTGACGCGGGCGTCGCCCCCGACGGCGCAAGCCGCTCGAGCACCGCGCGCTGCACCGCCGTCAGCCGCACCCCGCCCGCCGGTGCCGCGCGCCCGGCCTCGGTCAGCTCGGCGACGAGGCGGGCCAGGCCGTGCACACCCGCGCCGGCCCCGGGCGCCAGCACCAGCGAGAGCGCGCGGGCCGGCGTCGAGCAGTACTCCAGCGCGATCCATCCGGCCAGCTCGACGAGGTCCGCGGGGACGTCCGCTTCGACCGTCCGCCGCGGGGCGAGCAGCCGCTCAGAAGCGACCGAGCTCGCATCGCTCAAGCCGACGACAACACCGAGCAACTCGCGCCGGCCGAAGGGCACGACCAGCATCGAGCCGACGCCGACGCGGGCACGCATCTCTTCCGGCAGGGCGTAGTCGAACGGCCCACGCAGCGCGCGCGCGCTCGTGAGCGGCTCGACCTGGGCGATCGATGCCACCGTCGGAGACTAGAGCGACTGGCGGTCGTCTTCGTCGTCGCCGGGCACCGCCGAGAGCACGGGCGCCGGGCGTCTCGAGCCTCGCGGGCGCGTGTTTTCGGCGCGTGAGCCGCGCTCGACGAAGTCGATGATCAGCGGCACGCCATCGAGCGCGTAGCGCTCGCGCATCTGGTTCTCGAGGAAGTACGCGTAGTCGCGCGTGACGCGCGTGCGAGAGTTGACCTGGATTGCGAAGCGTGGCGGGCTCGTGCCGATCTGCGCCATGTAGATCAGCTTCAGGCGATGGCCCTGCTTGGCCGGCGGCTGGCGCGTCTGGACGGTCTCCCCGAGGAAGCGGTTCAACTCGGGCGTGGGTATCCGTCCCGCGCGGCGGTCCCCCAACGTGATCGCCTCCGCCAGCAGCCGCGACACGTTGCGCCCGGTCGCGGCCGACGCCGTCAGCACGCGGGGACGCTGGCGAAGCTTCTCGGCAACCCGCGCCCGCTCGTACTCGAGATCGAGCGTCGGCGACTGGGCATCCCATTTGTTCAGCACGACCAGCGTCGCGCAGCCGCTGCGCATCGCCAGGTCGGCGACGCGCAGATCCTGCGCCGTCACGCCGTCCCCGGCGTCGCAGACCACCATCGCGACGTCCGCGCGCTCGGCGGCGCGCTGCGAGCGCAGCGTCGTGTAGTACTCGACCGACTCGCTGACCTTCGACTGGCGGCGCATGCCGGCGGTGTCGACGATCACGAGGCTGCGCCCGTCGACCAGCAGCGGCAGGTCGATCGCGTCGCGCGTGGTTCCGGCCTGCTCGGCGACGATCACGCGCTGCTCGCCGACGAAGCGGTTGACGAGCGACGACTTGCCAACGTTCGGGCGGCCGATCACCGCGAGGCGCACGGTGTCCTGCGCGGGCGCCGGGCGTTGCGAGACGGCCGGCAGCATCTCCACCAGCCGGTCGAGCAGATCGCCGGTGCCGAGCCCCTGCGCCGCCGACACCGCAACCGGCTCGCCGAGCCCGAGCGCGTGGAACTCCGCCGCCAGCGGGATGTCGGCGACGGTGTCGCACTTGTTCGCCGCCACCAGCACCGGTGTGCGGCCGCGGCGCAACAGGTCGGCGATCTCGTGCTCCCCCGGGCGCGCGCCGGCCCGGGCATCGACAACGAGCAATGCCAGATCGGCGTCGGCGAGACCCGCCCGCGCCTGGTCGCGAATCGAGCCCGACAGCGGATCCTCATCGGCGAAATCGACGCCGCCGGTGTCGATCAGCGTGAAGATGCGCCCGTTCCACTCGCACTCGAGTTCCTTGCGGTCCCGCGTGATCCCGGGGCGCTCGTGCACGATCGCCTCGCGCGTGCCGGTCAGGCGATTGACGAGCGAAGATTTACCGACATTCGGGTAGCCGACGACCGCCACCTTCACGGCCCGTTCGAGGTCAGCCATCGCTCAGCCCCCCGGGCGCGTGGCTCGCCCGGCCCGCTCACGGGCCCGCGCGCGATGAGACGCCGTGGCGATCGGCTCGTGGGTCATGGGACCAGCATAGCCAGCACCCGCCCGCGCGCCCGCGGCGCCGCCCGCCGCCCGCCGCTCAGGGCTGGTTGCTCCCGCGCGCGCGCGCAACCAGATCCACGGCGCGTGCGGTGACCGTCGCGACGTCTAGGCCGCTGGTGTCCAGCACGACGGCGTCGGGAGCTGCCTGCAGCGGCGAATGGTCGCGCTCGCGGTCACGGGCGTCGCGCACCGACATCTCCGCCTCCACCTGCGACGGATCGGCGCCGAGCTCGCCCGCGCGCCGCGCCGCACGCTCCTGCAGGCTCGCCACAAGGAAGATCTTCAGCTCGGCACCGGGTGCAACGACGGTGCCGATGTCGCGCCCCTCGGCGACCCAATCTCCTTTCGCCAGCAACTCGCGCTGGCGGGCCAGGAGTGCGAGGCGGACGGCCTGGTCGGCGGCGACAACGGACGCTCGCGCCGAAACGTCCGGGCTGCGGATCGCTTGCGTGACGTCGCGGCCGTCGAGCAGGACCCGCTCGCCGAGCGAGACATCGAGCGCGGCGGCGTGTTCGGCCGGGCTGATCTCGGGGGCCTGCAGGCTCGCGAGCGCGACGCAGCGGTACAGGGCGCCGCTGTCGAGGTAGTCAAAGCCGAGCGCCGCGGCCAGCGCGCGCGCCACCGTCGACTTGCCGGCCCCGGCGGGCCCGTCAATCGCCACGATCATCGCCCCACGATAGCCGCGGCAACGCCCCGGGCCGCCCTGCTCAGGCTCACTGCCGCCGGCGGCCGCGACGGCCGCGGCGCTCACTGAAGCGTTGCGAGATCGGCGAAGAAGTCCGGGTAGGTCTTGGCGACGCAACCCGGATCCTCGATCTCGACGCCCGGGGCGCGCAGGCCGAGCAGCGCGAGGCTCATCGCCATGCGATGGTCGTCGTAGGTTCGAAAGCGCGCCGGTCGCACCGTCCCCGGCGTCACCGTGAAGCCGTCCTCATCGGTCGCCACCTCGATCCCCGCCCGCCGCAATTCGGTGGCCAGCGCCCCGATGCGGTCGCTCTCCTTGGCGCGGATGAAGCCGATGCCGGTGAGCCGGGTCGGCGAGTCGGCGAACACGGCGACGGCCGCGAGCGTCTGCGCGGTGTCGGAGATGTCGGCCATGTCGACCTCGATCCCGTGCAGCGTGCCGGTGCCGCAGACCGTGATCCGCTCCGCCCCCCGCTCCACGCGCGCGCCCATGCGCTCGAGGACGTCGACGAACGCGACATCTCCCTGGATCGACCCCTCGCCCAGGCCCTCGATCGTGACGCGCCCGCCGCTGATCGCCGCCGCCGCGAAAAAGTACGCCGCGGCACTGGCGTCGGGTTCGATCGCGACGTCCGTCGCGACGTAGCGCCCGGGCGCCACGGCCAGACCCTCGACGCTGACGCCGAACGCCTCCATCACGGCGAGCGTCATCTTCACGTACGGCACCGATACCAGCGGCGAGCTCAGCTCCACGCGCAGACCGGAGCTCATCAGCGGGGCGGCCATCAGCAGGCCGGAGAGGAACTGGCTCGAGATGTGCCCCTCGACACGCACATCGCCGCCGCGCGCGGGTCCGCGCACAGCGATGGGCAGGCAACCCGGCTGCTCGAGCGCCTCGACGCGCACGCCGAGCGCCTCGAGCGCGCCCAGCAGCGGGCGCAGCGGCCGTGCGCGCAACTGCGGCGCGCCGTCGACGACCACCCGCGCCGTGCCGAGCGCCGCCGCCGCAAGGATGAAGCGCGAGGTCGTTCCCGACTGGCGAGCGTCGATCCGCACGGGCTCCGCCGGGCGCCGCACGCCCGTTCCGCGCACCGCAACGGTCCCGGCTGCGCGATCGGTCCGCAGGCCCGCCCCGAGCGCGGCGACGGCATCCATCATCGCCTGCGTGTCCTGGGCGAAGAGGGCGCCGCTCAGCGTGCTCGTGCCGTCGGCGAGCGAGGCGCACAGCAGAGCGCGGTTGGTGATGCTCTTGGAGCCCGGCGGGCGCAGCGTCACATCCGGGGGCGCGCGCAGCGGCTTGATCCTTGTCACCTCCACGGACGCGCGACCTTCCTCAGGCCCGCGCAACGGGGATCGCCAGCGCTTCGATCAGCTCGATCGCGCGCCGCGTTTGATCCTCGCCGCGAACCCACAGCGCGACGACACCCTGGCCGCCGTCGCGGGAGGGCGACAGCGCCATGTCGACGATGCTGATCTGGGCGCGACCGAGCGCCAGCGCGATCTCGGCGACGACGCCCGGGCGGTCCGTCACAGCCGCACGCAGCTCGTGGACCGACCCGCCGGCGAGCCCGGCGCCGAGCAGCGCGTCGCGATCGACGCGCGCCCCCTCGTTCCAGCGCTCGATCGCTGCGCGGTCACCGCCGTCGAGCGCTGCTCGCACCTGTGCAAGGCGGGCCTGGGTCTCGTCGATCAGCGCCACCAGCGCGTCGCTGTTGGAGAGGTAGATGTCGGGCCAGATCGCCGCATTCGCCCCGGCGACGCGTGTCGCGTCGCGGAAGCTCGGGCCGGTTGCCGGCACGTCCGCGCCATCGCCGAGGGCGCGGACGGCGGCTGCCACCAGCACGTTGGCGAAGACGTGCGGAAGATGCGAAACGCTCGCCATCACGCGATCGTGGACGGCGGCATCGATTGCGGTCGGCTGCGCGCCGAAACCCACAAGCACCTTGTGCAGCCGCTCGTAGAGCGCTCCCGAGGTGGCGGCCCCGGGCGTCAGATACCACGTCGCGCCATCGAAGAGGTCAGCCCGCGCGTGTTCGACGCCCGAGGTCTCGGCACCGGCGAGCGGGTGCCCGCCGATGAAGCGCGGATCGACGCGACCCGAGACGATGGCTCGCTTGGTCGAGCCGACGTCGCTGACGGCGCAGCCGGCCGGTGCCGCCGCGAGGACCGCGTCCAGTGCGGCGGCGAGCGCGCCGACCGGGGCCGCGACGAAGACCACCTCGGCGTCCGCCACCGCCTCGGGCACGCTGGCGGCCACGGCCTCGATCGCCCCGCGCGAAAGCGCCGCGGCGCCGACGCCGCCGTCGGGATCGAAGCCGACGACCCGGGCGCCGAGCCGCTCGCGCGCTGCCAGCCCGATCGAGCCGCCGATCAGCCCGACGCCGACTACGGCGACGTTCACGCGTGCGTGAAGGCTTTGCCGGCGATCGACGCAGCGCGCTCGACCTGTGCCGCGTACTCCGCGAACTGCTCGGCGCGCAGCGCCTGCGGCCCGTCGCAGATCGCCTCATCCGGATTCGGATGCACCTCGACGATGATCCCGTCCGCGCCGGCCGCCGCCGCTGCGAGCGAGAGCGGCTCAACCAGGTCCCGCCGCCCCGCGGCGTGACTGGGATCCACGACCACCGGCAGGTGCGAGAGCTGGCGCAGCACCGGCACCGCCATCAGGTCGAGCGTGAACCGGTAGGCGGTCTCGAATGTGCGGATCCCGCGTTCGCAGAGGATGACCTTCTCGTTGCCCTCCTTGAGGATGTACTCGGCGGCCATCAGCAGTTCCTCGAGTGTGGCCGAGAGGCCGCGCTTGAGGAGCACCGGGCAGCCGCTGCGCCCGACCTCCGAAAGCAGCGTGTAGTTCTGCATGTTGCGCGCGCCGATCTGCAGCACGTCGGCGACTTCGAGCACCGCCTCGAGGTCGCGCACGTCCATCAGCTCGGTGACGATCGGCATGCCGTACTGCTCCTTGGCCTCGGCCAGCAGCCGCAGGCCCTCCTGGCCGAGTCCCTGAAAGGCGTAGGGCGAGGTGCGCGGCTTGTAGGCGCCGCCGCGGAACATCGCGGCGCCGCCCTCCTTGACGACCCGCGCGGTCTCGAGCACCTGTTCGCGAGATTCGACCGTGCAGGGCCCGGCGATCAGCGCGAAGTGCTCGCCGCCGATGCGGCGGCCGCCGATCTCGAACACCGAGCGCGCGCCGCCGCGCAGCTGCGAGGAAGACAGCTTGTAGGGCTTGAGGATGGGCACCACCTGGGAGACGCCGGGAGCGCCCTCGAGCTCGAGTCTCGCGACGTGCTCGCGGTCGCCGATGGCACCGATCACGGTCACCTCTTCGCCCTTTGAGATGTGGGCGCGCGCGCCCACGCTGCGAACGCGCGCGAGGACGTGCTCGATCTCCTCCTCGGTCGCATTCGGCTTCATCACGATCATCATTTGGAAAGTCCTTTCAAGGTTTCGCTGGAAGGGTAGACGGGAGCCGGCGAAGCACGTGCAACGTGCGTTTCGCGGCGGTGGGAGAGGCGTCCGGGCCCGTGGGGCCGTTCTGTCGTGGCCAGGCGCCCGCTCGCGGCGGGCGCAGGTCCGGACGCCTAGCTAAATCGCCAGGACGTGACGTAGGCGTACGAATAGGCAGCGACCAGGGTGGCGCTCGGGGCGCCCACGGTGCTCAGCGGTCGGTCGGCTGCATCGCACATCCGCAGCAATGTGTAGCAGATCGCCGCTGCTGCTAGCAACCGGTGCTCGCAGCAGCGCCTCGAACATTCGTCCACCCGGCCGGCCCCCGGCCGCCGCCCGGCCCCGGCCGCCTACAGCAGCCCGGCCAGCACCTCGAGGAAGCGCGCGTTCTCTGTCGGCGTGCCGTAGGTGACGCGCAGCGCCCCGTCCCTGCCGAGCGCGCTGCCTGCCCGCACCAGCACGCCCTCGCGCGCGAGTCCGTCGACGATCGCCGCCTCGTCGCGCTCCTCACCGAGCGCGAACCAGCAGAAGTTGGCCTGCGAGGCTGCGGGCGCAAGCCCCAGCTCGCGCAGCCCGTCCTCCATCTGCACGCGAGCCACGGCGACGCGCTCGACGCGTCGCGCCACCTCGTCCTGGTGCGCGAGCGCCTCGAGCGCGGCCGCCTGGGCTGCGGAGTTCAGGAAGAACGGCTGGCGCACGGCGGTGAGCGCGTCGGGGAGGTCGCGCGAGCCGCACAGTGCGTAGCCGACGCGAAGCCCGCAAAGCCCGTACACCTTCGAGAAGGTTCGCAGCAGCACCAGGTTGGGATGGCGGGTGAGCAACTCGACCGAAGCGTCGGGGTCGTCGAGCAGGCTGAACTCGCAGTAGGCCTCGTCGATCAGCACGCAGACGCTCGCGGGCACCTTTGCCACGAAGGCCGCGATCGCCTCCAGGCGCAGCGCCGTGCTCGTCGGGTTGTTGGGGTTGCAGACGATCACCAGGCGCGTCGCGACGGTGATCTCGCGCGCCATCGCATCGAGGTCGTGGCATTCGTCGTGGTCGAGCGGCACACGGATCCCGCGCGCGCCCGAAGCGGCCTCGAGTTGCGGGTAGACCGAGAATGACGGCCACGCGTAGACCAGCTCGGCGCCAGGCTCGAGCAGCGCCTCGCCCGTTGCCAGCAGGATGTCGCAGGAGCCGTTGCCGACGGCGATCCGCTCGGCCGCCACGCCGTAGCGCCCCGCCAGCGCGCCGCGCAGCTTGACGGACGCCGGGTCGGGATAGCGGTTGACGCCCTCCAGCGCGGCGCTCGCGGCGGCCACCACCTCGGGCAGCGGCGGGTAGGGCGACTCGTTGCTGGCCAGGCGCACCAGCGGGCCATTCTGAGCGTAGCCCGCGGCCGCCGGGTAGACGGGGATCTGCCTGACCGCCGCTTTGAACTCGATCGCCACGACCTTATTGTGCGGCATCGAGGTCCGCGCGCAAGCTGCGGGCCTCGCCGAGGTAGACGTGGCGCGCCACGTGGCCGTCCGGCGCGTGGTAGTGGGCCAGCACGCGGATCACCCGCGGTAGTGCCCCCGGCACGTCGATCTCGCGCGTGCAGATCAGCGGCACGCGGTCAAAGCCGAGGTGGCGCGCGGCGAGCGCCGGGAACTCCGCGTTCAGATCGTCGGTGGCGGTGAAGATGCAGCTGACGAACCGCTCGATCTCGAGCTCGTTTCGCTCCATCAACACGCGCATCAGCTCCTCGGTCGCGGCGAGGATCGCCTCGGCGCTGTTTTCCGGGACGCTCGTCGCGCCGCGCAGCGCGTACAGCCGCTCACTCACCAGCGCAGCCTACCGTCGCGCGGCGTCGCGCAGCGCGCTCACCTCGGCGTCACTGAGCAGCCGCGCGGCGCCCAGTTCGAGCCCGCCCAGCTCGAGCGGTCCCAGCCGGACGCGCGTCAGCTCGAGCACGGGATGCCCGACCGCCTCGCACATCCGGCGCACCTGGCGCTTGCGTCCCTCGCGCAGCTCGAGCTCGATGACGTTCGCCGACACGCGCCTGACCTGGGCCGGCGCGGTCCGCCCGTCGTCGAGCATCACGCCGTCGCGCAGCGCCGCGACCGCGGCCGGGCCGGGGCGTCCGCCGGCGAGACGCACGCGATAGGTCTTCGGGACCTCGTGGCGCGGATGTGCGAGCAGGTTGGCCAGCTCACCGTCGTTGGTGAGCAGGATCAGTCCTGTGCTGTCGGCGTCGAGGCGCCCGACCGGGTAGAGCCGGCGGGGGTCGCTGACCAGCTCGACGACGGTGGGGCGGCCGTGGGTGTCATGCACGGTCGAGACCACCCCGGCCGGCTTGTTCAGCGCGTACACCACGCGCGACTCGACCCCCGCCACGAGGCGCCCGTCGAGCTCGACGCGCTCGCCGTCGATCTCGCGCGCGGGATCGAGCTCGCGCACGCCTTCGACGCGGACCCGCCCGGCCCGCACGATCTCCGCCGCCGCGCGCCGCGAGGCAAGGCCCGAGTGGGCGAGGAACTTGGCAAGTCGCACGACTGCAACCATAGGTCGGTGGATCGCGATCTGCTGCACGAAACCCTGGAGCGCCGCGGCGAGCCGCCCTACCGTGCCCGCCAGGTCTGGGCGTGGCTCGCGCGCGGGGCCGGCTCCTACGCCGAGATGACCGACCTGCCGGCCGGGCTGCGCGAGCGCCTGGAACGCGACGTGCCGCTGTCGACGCTCCTGCTCGAGCGCGAGGCGCGCGCGAGCGACGGCACCGTCAAGGCGCTGCTGCGGACGGCGCGCGGCAATCCGGTCGAGGCGGTGCTGATGCGCTACCGCGACGGTCGCCGATCGCTCTGCCTGTCCTCGCAGTCGGGCTGTCCGCTGACCTGCAGCTTCTGCGCGACCGGACGGATGCGCTTCGCCGGCAACCTCAGCGCCGATGAGATCCTGGACCAGGCCCTGCACTTCCGCCGCCGCGGGGAGGTCGATCACGCCGTCTTCATGGGCATGGGCGAGCCGATGATGAACCTCGACGCCGTGCTCGACGCATGCACGATGCTCCCCGCTCTGGGCATCACAAACCGCCGCACGGCGATCTCGACCGTCGGCTGGATCCCGGGCATCGAGCGCCTCAGCGCCTCGGGCCTGCCGATCCGCCTCGCCCTCTCGCTGCACGCGCCCGATGATGAGCTGCGCAGCGCGCTGATGGCGGTCAACGACCGCTATCCGCTGGCCGACGTGCTGGACGCCTGCCGCGCCGACCACGCGATCCGCCGGCGCACGGTGTTCGTCGAGTACGTGATGCTCGCCGGCGTCAACGACCACCACGAGCAGGCGCTGGCGCTCGCGCGGCTGCTCTCGCCCCGCCAGGCCTTCAAGGTCAACCTGATCCCGTACAACCCGACCGATTCGCAGCTAAAGGGCTCCGGGCGCGACGCGATCGCCGCCTTTCGCACGACACTCGAGTCGCGGGGCGTGCCGGTCACGGTGCGCCTGACCCGAGGACGCGAGATCGCCGCCGCCTGCGGCCAGCTCGCCGCCACGGCCGCCTAGGGTTGCCCGCCACACCTGGGCCGAGGCGCTACTCGGGCGTGATCCCGGCCCGGGCCTCGCCCGCGGCGAGCAGGCGCTCGCGCAGCGCGCTGCGCTCCTGCGGCGTCGGATCCCATTGCGCGACGTCCGGCAGCTCATCGGCGCCCTGCAGTCCGAACACCTTGAGGAACAGGGTGCTCGTGCGGTAGGTGACCGCGCCGAAGTCGGAGCGCCCGCTCTCCTCGATCAGGCCGCGGTCGAGCAGCGAGGCGACCGGCGAGTCGGCGTTGACGCCGCGGATCCGCGCGATCTCGGGCCGCGAGACCGGCGCGAGGTAGGCGACGATCGCGAGCGTCTCAAGCTGCGCCGGGGTCAGCGCGGCGAGCCGCGGCTTGGTCAGCAGCGCCCGCGCCGCGGGCTCGGCGAGCGGGTCGCTGGCGAGCGTGTAGCCCCCCGCGACCTCCCGCAGCAGCAGGCCGCGCAGCCCGGGCGCCCAGGCGGCCGCAAGCTCCTCGAGGGCGCCCGCCACCTCCGAGACGCTACACCCCGTCACCTCCGCCAGCTCCTCGGCACCGACCGGGTCGTTGGCCAGAAACAGCAGGGCCTCGATGATCCGCCCGAGCTCGCTCACCGCGCGTGGCTTTCGCCCGCCGAGGCGGCCACGCGGCGCACGGTGATCTCCCCGAACGGCTCGAACTGCTCCCAGCTCGCCTCGCCGCGCTTGTGGAGCTCGAGCAGCGCCCACAGCGTGACGGCCACGGTCATCCGATCGGCGTCACGGACGGCGTCGTCGAAGTTCAGCGCGACCGCCGAGCGCAGCAGCCCACGCAGATGCGCGACGCGCTCGGCAACCGACACGCGCATCACGCTGATGTGGCTGAAGTCGAGCTTGGCGGGCAGCGCGAGCAGGCCGCCGAGCGCGCGCCCCAGGATCACCGGATCCCAGCGCACGTCGTCGAGGTCCTCGAGCGTGCGCCGGCGCAGGTGCGCGGGTAGCGGCGCCTCGCGGTAGCGGACCGCAGGCTGGCCGGCGAGCAGCTCGCCCAGATGCGCCGCGGCGGAGCGGTAGCGGCGGGCGTCGAGCATCCGCGCGAGCAGCTCCTCCGCCGCTTCGCCGGGCTCCAGTTCGAGCAGCTCCTCGAGCTCCTCGCCGGGCAGCAGCAGACGCGACTTCAGCTCGAGCAGCGCCGCGATGAGCACGATGAACTCGGTCGTGACCTCGAGATCCAGCTCGCCGCGTGCATCGAGATGGTCGAGGTAGGCGACGACGACCTCGGCGAGCGACAGCTCGCGCAGGTCGACCTCCTCGCGCAGCACGAGCGTCAGCAGCAGGTCGAACGGACCGCTGAAGACGTCGAGGTCCAGCTCGAGCTCCGCGAGATACACGCTGCGAAAGCTACAGCGGCCCCCCGACGGCGCGCGCGTTCAGCGCGGCGGCCCGACGCCCATCGCGTCGCGCACATCGGCCAGCGTCGCCGCGGCGATCGTCCGCGCCCGCGCCGCGCCCTGCGCGAGCGTGGCCTCGAGGCCCGCGACGTCGGGACGCAGCTGCGCGTAGCGCTCGCGCATCGGCGCCAGGTAGGCCGTCACCTCGGTTGCCAGGGCGCTCTTCAGATCGCCGTAGCGCAGCGTGGCGAACTCACGCTCGATAGCTTCGGGCCCGACGCCGCGGACGACCGCGAGGATGTCGATCAGGTTCGTGATCCCCGGCTTGTCGGGCGCGCGGTGGATGCCCTCGCCGGAGTCGGTCACGGCACGCTTGAGCTTGCGCTCGATCAGCGCCGGCTCGTCGAGCACGTACAGCGTGCCCTCCTCGCCGCCGCTCGTCGTCGACATCTTCGCCGCGGGGTTCTGCAGATCCATGATCCGCGCGCCGACCGACGGGATGCGTGCCTCCGGCACGACCAGATGCTCGCCGAAGTAGGCGTTGAAGCGCAGCGCCACGTCGCGCATCAGCTCCACGTGCTGGCGCTGGTCGTCGCCGACCGGGACCTCGTTGGTGCGGTAGGCGAGCACGTCGGCCGCCATCAGGACGGGGTACACGAACAGGCCGGCCGTGACCAGCTTGCGCTGGGCGGCGGATTTCTCCTTGAACTGCGTCATCCGTTGCAGGTCGCCGTAGGCGGTGACCGCCGTCAGCAGCCACGCGAGCTCGGTGTGCTCGACCACGTCGCTCTGGCGAAACAGGATGCAGCGCTTCGGGTCAAGGCCCGCCGCGAGCAGGATCGCCGCCGTGTCATAGGTGCGCTCGCGCAGGTCCGCCGGGTCGAACTCGACCGTCGTCGCGTGCAGATCGACGATGCAGTACACGGCGTCGCCGCGGTCCTGGCCGGCGACGTACTGGGTGATCGCGCCGATGTAGTTGCCGAGGTGCTTGCGGCCGGTCGGCTGGATGCCCGAGAAGATGCGCACGCGCCCAGCGTATCCGCAGCGCCCGCCGCGGCGAGCTGCCGGCGTTGACGTGGCGGCCGCGGCGCTCCAGACTGCGTCGATGGCCGAGCGCCACATCGTCGCCGGCAGCGCCGGATTCGAAGAGTCAGGGCTCAACCCGTACCGGTCGCGGCTCGGACAGGTCGTGCGCTACGCGCTCTCACTCGCCGCGGCGCGGCGGCCGAAGCTGTGCTGGATCGGCACCGCGACCGGTGACAGCCTGCTCGGCCTGCGCAGCTTCTACGGCGCCTGCTCGGGCGAGCAGATCGACGCCAGCCACCTGCAGCTGTTCTCGATGCCGAACGTCGAGCCGGAGGCTCACCTGCTCGCACAGGACGTGATCTGGGTCCAGGGCGGCTCGGTCGTCAACCTGCTCGCGGTCTGGCGCGCGCACGGCCTGGACACGATCCTGCGCAGCGCCTGGGAGCGCGGCGTCGTGCTGGCCGGAGTCAGCGCCGGCTCGATCTGCTGGCACGTGGGCGCCAACACCGACTCCTTCGGGCCGGCGCTTGCGGCGGTGACCGACGGCCTTGGCCTGCTGCCCTACTCGACCTGCGTGCACTACGACTCAGAGCCGGCCCGCCGCCCGAGCTTCCACTCGCTGATCGCCGCCGGAACGCTGCCCGCCGGCTACGCCACCGACGACGGCGTGGCGATCCACTACCGCGGGACGGCGGTCGCGGAGGTGATCAGTCAGCTGCCCGGCAAATCCGCCTACAGGGTTTCTATGTCCGCCTCCGGCGGAGTGCTCGAGGAGCCGCTGCTCCCGCGGCTGCTCGCGTAGCTGCGCGAGCGCCGCTAAAGCGCCTGGCGCAGGACCGGGCGCTTGGCCGCGCCCGCCTCGTCGAGCCGTCGCACCGGCGTCGAGTAGGGGGCGCCGCGGGCGAGCTCGGGGTCCTCGCGGGCCTCGCGCAGGATCTCCGCCAGCGCCGCCGCGAACTCGTCGAGCGTCTGCTTGGTCTCGGTCTCGGTCGGCTCGACCAGCAGCGCCTCCTCGACGAGCAGCGGGAAGTAGACGGTCGGTGGGTGGTAGCCGTAGTCGAGCAGCCGCTTGGCGAGGTCGAGCGTGCGGATCCCCAGCTCCTGCTTCATCGGTGCGCCGCTGAGCACGAACTCGTGCATGCAGAGGCGCTCGTAGGCCGGCGGCAACAGGTCGCACACGCCAAGCTCGCGCAGCCGGGCGAGCAGGTAATTGGCGTTCAGCACCGCGGTCTCGGAGACGTCGCGCAGGCCGGCCGCCCCGAGCGAGCAGATGTAGGCGTAGGCGCGCACGAAGCAGCCGTAGTTGCCCTGGAACCCGCGCAGGCGGCCGATCGAGCGTGGGCGCTCGTAGTCGAGGTCGAACTCGACCGTCGAGCCGTTGCCCTCCGCGCCGCCGTGGCGCACGATCACCGGCCGTGGCAGGTAGGGCTCGAGCGCTTCGCAGACGGCGATCGGACCCGAGCCCGGGCCGCCGCCGCCGTGGGGCTGCGTGAACGACTTGTGCAGGTTGAAGTGGACGATGTCGAAGCCCATGTCGCCGGGCCGCGAGATCCCCATCACGGCGTTGAGGTTCGCGCCGTCGTAGTAGACGAGAGCGCCGACGCCGTGGACGATCCGCGCGATCTCCTCGATGTTGGGATCAAACAGGCCGAGCGTGTTGGGGTTGGTCAGCATCAGGCAGGCGACGTCGCCGTCGGCCTTGGCGCGCAGGTCGTCGATGTCGACGCCACCGCGGGCGTCGGTGCCGACCTTGACGACCTCGTATCCGGCCATCGTCACGGTCGCCGGATTGGTGCCGTGGGCGGTGTCCGGCGTGAGCACGACCTTGCGGTGGCTCTGGCCTGCCTGGGCGTGGTAGGCCCGGGTCAGGAGCACGCCGGCCAGCTCGCCGTGGGAGCCCGCGGACGGCTGCAGGGAGACGTACGGCAGGCCGGCGATCTCCGACAGCGCGCGCTCCAGCCCCCACATCAGCGTCAGCGCGCCCTGAGCCCGCGCCGGCTCGGTCAGCGGGTGCAGACGGGCGTGGCCAGGCAGCGCCGCGACGCGCTCGTGCAGGCGGGGGTTGTGCTTCATCGTGCAGGAGCCGAGCGGGTAGAAGCCGGAGTCCAGGTCGAAGTTGCGGCGCGACAGGCGCACGTAGTGGCGCACGAGCTCGGGCTCGGAGATCTCCGGCAGCCGCGCCGGCTCGCGCCGGCGAAGGCGCGCCGGGATCAGCTCATCGAGCGCCCGCATCGGCACATCCAGCGCCGGCGCCACGAACGCGCGCCGGCCCGGCGCTCCCTTCTCGAAGATCGTCGTGGCGCGTTCGCGCTGCATCGCGGTCTCGGGCGAGAGGCTCATGCCGGGGCACCCGGGGTCGCGGCGGCCGCACGCTCAGCCGCGAGCGCGCGGGCGAGCACCTCGACGAGCCGGTCGATGTCCTCGCGCGAGCGCTGTTCGGTGACCGCGACGAGCAGCCCGTCGGCGTATTCGGGGTAGTCGCGCCCGAGCGCGTAGCCGGGCGTGACGCGCTCGGCGGCGCAGCGCGCGATGACGCGGCGCACGCTCTCCACACCGGGCAGGCCGAGCGAGAGCGCAAACTCGCGCACGACCGGCTGCTCATGCAGCGCGGTCACGCCGTCGATGCCCACCAGCACTTCGCGGGCGTAGGCGGTGCGGCGCACCAGCAGCTCGGCCAGCTCGACCAGGCCGCAGCGGCCGAGCCAGGAGAGGTAGACGACGCCGGCGAGCGCGTTGAGCGCCTGCGCGGTGCAGATGTTCGAGGTCGCCTTCTCGCGGCGTATGTGCTGCTCCCGCGTCTGCAGTGTCAGCACGAAGCCGCGGCGGCCGTCGACATCGCTGGTCTCGCCGGCGATCCGCCCAGGCATCCGCCGCAGGTGCTCCTCGCGGGTGGCGAAGAAGCCGAACGACGGGCCGCCGTAGTCGAGCCGGTTCCCGAGCGTCTGCCCCTCGCCGACGCAGACATCGACACCGAGCGTCCCGGGCGCCTCGACGATGCCGAGCGCGAGCGGATCGGCGCTACAGACGACGAGCGCGCCGTGCTCGCGCGCTGCGGCGATGAGCGGCTCGAGGTCCTCGACCGCGCCGAGGAAGTTGGGCTGGGCGACGAACACGGCGCTGACGTCGTCGTCGATCGCGCGCGCCCAGGCGTCCGGGTCGGTCACGCCGTCGGCGAGCGCGACCTCATCGACGCTCGTGCCGTAACCGGCAGAAAGCGTCCGTAGCGTCTCTCGCGCATGCGGGTGAACGCCGCGCGAGATCACGAACCGCGGCCGGCCGTTGGTCAGCTTCGCCAGGTAGCCGGCGGCGGCCAGCGCCGAGGGTCCCTCGTAGACCGACGCGTTGGAGACGTCCATGCCGGTCAGCTCGCAGATCGCCGTCTGGTACTCGAACATCACCTGCAGCCCGCCCTGCGAGATCTCGGGCTGGTAGGGCGTGTAGGGCGTCAGGAACTCCGAGCGGCCGAGCAGCATGTCGATCAGCGCCGGAACGTAGTGGTCGTACATGCCCGCGCCGAGGAAGCACAGCTCGTCCTCGGTGCTGCCGTTGCGCGCCGCGAGCGTGCGCAGGTGCGCGTATACCTCGGCCTCGCCGAGCCCCGGCGGCAGGTCGAGCTCGCGCTCGAGGCGCACCGCTGCCGGAATCTCGCCGAACAGCTCCTCGACGCTCGCGACGCCGATCGTCTCGAGCATCGCCTCGCGGTCGGAGTCGGTGACGGCGGTGTAGCGGCTCATCGCCTCAGTGCAGCAGCGCGACGTAGGCGTCCGGTTCAAGCAGCGCGCCGGTCTGGGCGGGATCCGCCACTCGGACCTTGACGATCCAGCCCGCGCCGTAGGGATCCTCGTTGATCGCCTCGGGCGCCTTCGCGAGTGAGTCGTTCACCTCGATCACCTCGCCCGAGAGCGGCGCGACAACGTCGGAGACGGCCTTGACGGACTCGACCTCGGTGTAGGGCTCGTGCTGGGTCACCTGCGTGCCCACGGCGGGCGGGTCGAAGAACACGACCTCGCCGAGCGCGTCCTGCGCATGCCAGGTGATGCCGAACGTCGCGACGTCGCCGTCGATGCGGACCCAGTCGTGCTCAGGGTGGTAAAGCAGATCTTGCGGGTAGGACGCTTCGGCCATCGGCTTGCTACCTCCAGCTTATTGGTTTGGCGCTCACACCTTCAACAGCGGTCGCTTCGCGACGCGCGCCCGCCGGTGCTTGCCGCGCACGTCGATCTCGAACTCGCTGCCGACGACCGCCTTCGCCGCCGGCAGGTAGGCCATCCCGATGCCCACATCGAGGGTCGGGGAGAAGGTGCCGCTGGCGACCACGCCGCCCCCGATGACCGGGTCGCCGGGGCGCGCGGCGCCGCGGTCGGTGATCACGAACGGGACGAGCAGCTCGGCGGTGCCGCCGGCGCGCGCCGCGGCCACCGCCTGCGCGCCGATGTAGCCCCCGGCGGGGCGGCAGCACCAGCCGAGGCCGGCCTCGATCGCCCCGCGCTGCGTCGAGAGGTCGTTGCCGTAGAGGTGAAAGCAGGCCTCGGTGCGCAGCGTGTCGCGCGCCGCGAGGCCGGCCGGCTTGGCGCCGCGGCGCGCCAGCGCGTCCCATACCGCGGGCGCGTCCGCCGGCGCGAGCAGGAGCTCGACGCCATCCTCGCCGGTGTAGCCGGTGCCGGCAACGAGCATCTCGGCCCCATCGACCGTGCGTGTGCCGATCGTCATCCGCTCGGGCAGCGGCGCGTTCGCGATCGCCTGCACGATCTCGCGCGCGAGCGGCCCCTGGACCGCGATCATCGCGTAGTCGGCGGCGCGGTCGATCACCGCCACGTCGAGTGCGGCGGCGTGGGACTGAAACCAGGCGAGGTCGCGCTCGTGATTGGCGGCGTTGGTGACGGTGAGGTAGCGCTCGGCCTCGAGCCGGTAGGTGAAGAGGTCGTCGAGCACGCCGCCGTCCTCGCGCAGCAGCAGTGTGTACTGGGCGCCCGAGATCGGTATCCGCTCCACGTCGTTGGTGCACAGCCTCTCAAGCAGCTCGAGCGCGGCGGGCCCCACCGTCTCGATCTGGCCCATGTGCGAGACGTCGAACATTCCGGCGGTGGCGCGGACCGCGAGGTGCTCGGCGATCACGCCGTCGTAGCGGACCGCCATCTCCCAGCCGGCGTAGGGAACCATCCGGGCCCCCAGGGCGACGTGGGCGTCATACAGCGGCGTGTGACGAAGCGGAGCCGACACTCGCCTCAAAGCTACAACGTCGGGCGCCCTAGTCGCCGTCCTCGCCGTCGAAGTAGCCGAGCTGCTCGCCGCCGGCCAGCATGTACGACACCGAGTCCGGGGCCCCGAAGCTTCCTCCGCGGGCGCCGATCTTGCCGCTGTCGGGGTATTCGATCAGATCCGCCGCGGCGCTCGAGCTGGCCATCAGGTAGCGCACCGGCGTGTCGGTGTTGTTGATCAGCTGGTGCGCCCCGTCGCGCCCGGCCGCCAGCGACACGACCTCGCCGGCCGCAAGCTCGCGCTCGCCGCCGGGGCCGCGCAGCGTGGGCCGCCCGCGCAGGACGATCAGCAGCTCCTCGATGGCGAAGTGCGCGTGGTAGGGCATGTTGCGCTTGCCCGGCGCCAGTTCGTAGACGCAGACGCCGATCCGCTGGCAGCCGGCGGCCGCCCCCACGCGGGTGCCGCGGATCGCGAACGCCCCGTGGGCGATCTCGCGCTCCCACGAGTCGTCAAAGATGTTTGGACCGGGCTGCTGCGCCATCCCGGCGCCACGCTATCAGCGCGCGCCCACTCCACCCTGGCGCAGCCGGCCTGCCGGCGGAGCCCCTGAAACCCTCAGCGCAGGAACGGCGGGACGTCGATGTCCTCGTCGCGGATCTCGGCCGGGGCGCGGTCGGGACGGCGCGGGCGTCGCCCGCCTCGCGCCTCGCCGGCGCCGGTGTCGAAGATCGTGCCGGCGCGGGCGCCCGGCCGGCTGCGGTTCTGGAAGCCCGTGCCGATCACCGTGACGCTGACCTCATCCTCGAGCGACTCGTCGATCACGGCGCCGAAGATGATGTTGGCGTCGCGCTCGGCGGCGGCCTGGACGATCTCGGCCGCCTCGTTGACCTCGAACAGGCCGAGGTTGCGCCCGCCGGTGATGTTCAGCAGGATGCCGGTCGCGCCGTCGATCGCCTCCTCGAGCAGCGGTGAGGCGATCGCCGCCTTCGCGGCGTCCGCCGCACGGCTCTCGCCGGTGCCCGTGCCGACGCCCATCACGGCGGTGCCGGCGTCGGTCATGATCGTGCGCACGTCGGCGAAGTCCAGGTTGATCAGGCCGGGGATCGTGATCAGATCGGTGATGCCCTGCACGCCCTGGCGCAGGACGTTGTCGGCTTCCCTGAAGGCGTCGAGGATCGAGGTGCGCCGTTCGACGACGGTCAGCAGTCGCTCGTTGGGGATCACCAGCAGCGTGTCGACGACCTCGCGCAGCTTGCGGATGCCCTCCTCGGCCTGGCGCGAGCGGGTCGCCCCCTCGAACTCGAACGGGCGCGTCACGACGCCGACCGTCAGCGCGCCGATCTCGTTCTTGGCGATCTCGGCGATCACGGGCGCCGCGCCGCTGCCGGTGCCGCCGCCCTCGCCGGCCGTGACGAAGACCATGTCCGCGCCCTTCAGCGCCTCCTTGATCTCATCGCGCGACTCGGCTGCGGCGCCGAACCCGACCTCGGGGTTGGCCCCGGCGCCGAGGCCCTTCGTCAGTTCCGTGCCGATGTGCAGCTTCACGTCGGCGTCGCACATCGCGAGCGCCTGCGCGTCGGTGTTGGCCGCGACGAATTCGACGCCGCGCAGCCCCGCATCGACCATCCGGCTGACGGCGTTGGTGCCGCCGCCGCCCACTCCGACGACCTTGATCACTGCGAGATAGCTACCGCCGTCCATAATCACATCCGAGCCTAGAGTCAGAATGAAGGGTTTTACACGGGTGCCACGAAGGCCCCGTAAAATCCACGTTATGCAGGGCTTCGGGCGATTGTCAATGCAACCGCATCATCGCAACTTTCGTTGCAGAACGCCGAACCCTCGACCACGACCTGAAATCGGCCCTCAGGCGGGGATCAACCTGAAGTAGAGCTTGAGGGTCCGATCAGGTCCGGCTGCAGCGCGGTCGAGACCGTGGAGGCGCTCGCCGGGGCGCCCGACTGCGCGCCCGCGGCGCCGGTCGCGGTCCCCAGGGTCGCCGGATCGGCGACCTGCGCGGCCGGGCGCGACGGCACGCTGAGGTCGATGTAGGCGGCCCCCCGCGAGCTCGGGTTCGCGAGCACGGCGGCGGCCGCGTCCCACTTCGCATGCAGCAGCGCGTAGTTGCCGAAGATCAGGCGCGGGCCCCGATGGAGATAGACCGTCAGGGCGCCGTCGGCTCTGGTCACCGCCGCCGCGCGGTCGCGCAGCGGCGCCGGCGCGTCGCCGAGCACGTGCAGCGCGAGCAGCGCGAAGGGGTCACGGGTGCGTCCGCCGGAGGGCATGGTTGTGGAGCGCACGGTCGCCAGTGAGCCGGTGTTGGCCAGGCCGCTGATCAGCGACCCGTCGGCTGCGAGCGGGAAGGAGTGATGCCCGACCGCCAGGCGGGCGAGCGGCCGGCGCTCGAGCACCTCGATGCGCACCGAGTGGGGGAAGTGGGTCTGCGCGCTCACACCCTCGATCAGCGTGTAGGACGAAACCGACGCGCGCAGCGCCGCGACCGAGAAGTCGGTCGTCGTCTGTGTGCGCGCGGCGGCGATCAGCTGGTCGGAGACCGCCGGCAGCGCGTTCGGCGAGAGGCCGACGATGGTGACCTCCTGCACGGCGAACAGCGAGCTCCCGCGCACCACGATCCAGCCGCCGATGGCGATCACGGGCAGCAGAACCAGGCAGGCGAGCTTGTGGCGCAGGGCCATCCGGTACTCCTTCGCGCTCGCGGCGCAAACACCTACCAGGGAAGGCGAACGTCGCCGAGGATCTGGACCTCCGGCTCGAGGGTGATCCCAAAGCGCTCGTGCACGCGCTCGCGCGCCGCGGCCATCAGTTCGAGGATCTGCGTCGTGGTGGCGCCGCCGGCGTTCTCGACGAAGTTGACATGCTTGGCCGAGAAGCGCGCGTCGCCGAACGCCAGATCCGAGACGCCCGCGGCGAGCAGCAGCTCCCAGGCGCTGTGGCCCGGCGGGTTCTTGAAGGTCGAGCCGAACGTCTTGATCCCCTTCGGCTGTGCCTCCCAGCGGCGCTTGCGAAGCGTCGCGAGCGCCGCGCGAACCACCGCTGGCGGGGCCGGCGTCAGCGCGAAACGCGCCCGCGCGACGATCTCACCAGCCGCCAGGGCCGAGCTGCGGTAGGCGAAGCCAAGCTCGGCGGGACCGCGCCGCGCGACGCCGTCGAAGGTCACGATCTCGACCCAGTCGAGCACCTCCGCCAGCGCGCCGTCGTAGGCGTTGGCGTTCATCGCCACCGCGCCGCCGACGGTGCCCGGGATGTTGACGCCGAACTCGATCCCGGCGAGGCCGGCCGCGGCGGAGCGCGCCGCGACGGCGGGCAGTCGCGCGCCGGCGCCGACACGCAGCCCCTCGCCGTCGGGCTCGATCCGGGCAAGGTCGCGCTCCAGCTTGAGGACCAGGCCGCGCACGCCCGCGTCGGCCACGAGCAGGTTCGAGCCGGAGCCGAGGACGTGGACGCGCAGGTCGCGCTCGCGCGCCCACGCCAGCAGCTCACGCAACTCCGGCAGCGTTCCGGCCGCCGCGAAGTGATCGGCGGCGCCGCCGGCGCGCACCGTCGTCAGCCGCGCGAGCGGATAGCCGGCCTGGGGCTCAACCATCCCCCCCACCTCCGGCGATCAGCGCGCGGGCGAGAAGATCGACATCGCCGGCCCCCATCGCGAGCACGAGGTCGCCGGCACCCGCCAGCTCGCCGACGAGCGCCACGGCACGTTCGCCGTCCGCCATCCAGTAGACGGGCCTGCCACCGGCCGCGTCCGCGGCCGCCTGCGCGACCGCGAGCCCGCTGACGCCCGGGAAGTCCTCCGCGCGCTCACGCGCGGGGTAGACGTCGAGCACGACGACGACGTCGGCGCCCGCCAGCGCGGCGCCGAACTCGCGCGACAGCGCCCGTGTGCGCGAGTAAAGGTGCGGCTGGAAGACGGCGATCAGCCGCTCCGGCTCGAGTGTGCGCGCGGCGGCGAGCGTCGCGGCGATCTCGGTCGGGTGGTGGGCGTAGTCGTCGTAGAGCTCGGCGCCCGACCGGGTGCGTCCGAGGCGCTCGAAGCGCCGTGCGGTGCCGGTGAAGGCCGAGAGGCCACGTGCGGCGTCGCTCGCGCTGACGCCTGCCAGCGCCGCCACGGTCAGCGCGGCGGCCGCGTTTGCTGCGTTGTGCACACCCGGGACGGCGAGCGCCACCTCCACGCCATCCCACTCGAAGCGCGGCGCGCTCGCGCCCGCGGCGGCGGCGACCGGCGCGTCGTAGGCGCGGACCGGGCCGTCGCGCAGCGCGAGCAGCTCCGGGCGCGCCCAGATCACGGCCGTTGCGGCGCCCGCAAGGAACTCGCGGTAGAGCTCCTCGAGCTCGTGCAGCGACCCGAAGCGGTCGTGGTGGTCGAGCTCGACGTTCGTGAGCACCGCGATCTCGGTGTGCAGCGAGAGCAGCGAGCGATCGGACTCGTCGGCTTCGACGACCAGCCACTCACCGGGATGCCATTCGCCGTTGCGGCCGCTGTCGCGCAGGATCCCGCCGATCAGATAGGAGGGATTCAGCCCGCCGGCGCGCAGTGCGCTGACGATCATCGCCGAGGTCGTGGTCTTGCCGTGGGCGCCGGCCACCGCGATCGTGCGACGCAGCGCCGTCAGCTGCGCGAGCAGCTGCGCCCGGGTCAGCACCGCCAGGCCGCGCTCGAGCGCCGCGAGCCGCTCCGGGTTGGCGGCGTCGATCGCGCTCGAGCAGACGACCTCCACCTCGGCGCCCGCCGGCACGTTCTCGGCCCGCTGCCCGATGATCGCTTCGAGCACCCCGTCCGCGCGCAGCGCCTGCGCGAACGGCGAGTCGGCGCGATCGGAGCCGCTCACGCCGGCGCCGAGTGAATGCGCCGCGCGCGCGTAGGCGCTCATCCCGGCCCCGCCGACGCCGACGAAATGAAGCCGGCGCCCGGCCCAAGGGCGCTCCGGCGCGGGCGCCGCCGCCACTAGGCTGCCGCCAGCACGATCGTGGCGACGGCCGCTGCGGCGTCGGGGCGCGCGAGCGCGAGCGAAGCCCGCCCCATCGCCGCAAGCTTCGCCGGGTCCCCGATCAGCTTCCCGACCTCGGCGGCCAGCCGCGGGCCGCTGCAGTCGCGGTCGTCGAGCACGATCGCGGCGCCGGCCTGCTCCATCCAGGCGGCGTTGCTGCGCTGGTGGTCGGCGCTCGCCGCAGGGAACGGCACGAGGATCGCCGGGCGCCCGTAGGCCGCGATCTCGAAGATCGACCCGCCGGCCCGCGCCACGACCAGGTCGCAGGCCGCCAGCGCCGCTGCGAAGCGGTCGCGGTCCAGGTACTCGCGCAGGTCGTAGAGCGCTCCGCGTGGGCGGTTGCGGAGCGCCGGCCAGTCGCGCACGCCGGTCACGTGCAGCACGCGGAAGCGCGCGCCGTCGAGACCTTCGAGCGCCGCCTCGTTGATCGTGCGCGACCCCAGCGAGCCGCCGAATACCAGCACGCACTGCTCCCACGGCTCGATCCCGAAGGCCTTGCGGGCGCCGTCGCGGTCGCTGCGGACCGGCGCGACCGGCCGGCCCGTCACGCGGTAGCGCCGTCCGCGGCGTCCGGCGATCGGGAAGGCGAGGCACACGCGGCGCGCGAGCGGCGCCAGCGCGCGGTTGGCTAGGCCGAGGTGGCTGTCGGCCTCGGTCAGCACGAACGGGATGCGGCGCGTCCAGGCGGCGAGCGCGACCGGGGCGGCGACATAGCCGCCGCCGCCCATCACCACATCGATGCGCCCGGCGGCGAGCAGCCGGCGGGCGCGCGACAGCGCCCGCGCGGCGAGCCACAGCGCGCGTGCCGCCCGCAACGGGTTGCGGCGGTCGAGCGCGGAGACCGACAGCTGCTCGAAGCTGTAGCCGGCGGCGGGCACGAGTTCGCGCTCCGCGCGCTCGCCGCCGATGAAGACGACCTCAGCCCCCCGCTCCCGCAGCGCGTCGGCCACCGCCAGCGCGGGCACCACGTGTCCGGCGGTGCCGCCGGCTGCGATCGCGATCCGCGGTTGTTCGCGCATCCGCGGATCGTCGCTGTTTTTGATCCGGCGTGCTGCGCACGGCGCGCAGGTGGGCGGCGCCGCCGCCGGCGACGTTCAGCAGGAGCCCCATTGCCGCGAGCATCACGAGCAGGTTGCTCGCGCCGTAGGACACGAACGGCAGCGGCACGCCGGTGACGGGAGCGATGCCGAGCACGGCGAACACGTTCAGCGCCGCCTGCAGCACCACCAGCGAGGTCACACCGACCGCCACCAGCAGGGCGTATGAGCCCTTCGCGGCGCGCGCCGCGCGCAGCCCGGCGTAGGCGATCAGGCCGTAGAGCGCCAGCAGGACCGCGATCCCTGCGAACCCGAGCTCCTCGCCGATCACCGCGAGGATGAAGTCCGTCGGCGCCTCCGGCAGGTAGAAATCCTTCTGCAGCGACTGTCCCGGGCCGCGGCCGAACAGGCCGCCCGAGCCGATCGCGACCTGGCTCTGGACCGACTGGTAGCCGCTGCGCGAGGCGTGCGCCCACGGGTCCAGGAACGAGGTCAGGCGGGCGCCCGCGTAGGGCACCGCGACCGCGAACACCACCACCGCGCCGATGCCGAGGACCGCCATCAGCGCGAGCATCCGGATCGAGATCCCGGCCGTCGCCACGATCGCCGCGAGCGCGAAGGCGATCACCAGGGTCGTGCCGATGTCTGGCTGGGAGCCGACGAGCAGGCACGCGGCGACGCCGACCAGCGCGACGCGCCGCAGGGCGGTGGAGCGGCTGCGCGTCCCGGGCCGTCCCCGCGCGAGCACGTGCGCCGCGTACAGCACCAGCGCCAGCTTCATCAGCTCCGAAGGCTCGAACTCGAACGGGCCGGCGCCGATCCAGCGCGCGGCGACCGTCGAGTTGGTGTGCCCGATGCCCGGCAGGCGCACCGCGATCAGCAGCGCGAAGGCGAGGCCGAGCAGCGGCCCGGTCAGCCTGCGCACGCGATCGAGCCCGACGCGCGAGGCATGGCGCAGCACGACAAGGCCGACCGCGCCGTAGAGCACGAAGCGGATGAGCGAGCCCATCCCGCCCGCCGTTCCGCCGTCGATCGCCGACGGCGAGGAGGCGCTGTAGACCATCACCGCGCCGCCCGCGAGCAGGCAGAGCGTCGCCGTCAGCAGCAGGCTGTATTCGATCGGCAGCCGAGGGCGGACCGCCGGGCGGGCAATCGACTCGGCGGCGCGCCGGACGCGCCCACGCTCGGCGGCGAGGGAAGCCATCGTTGCACCTTCAACGCGGCCGCCTGAATGCCTTCCCCGGCCGGCCGCTCAGCTGAGCACGAGGCGTCTGAACTCCTCGCCGCGCGCCTCGTAGTCGCGAAACTGATCGAAGCTTGTGGCGGCCGGGCTGAGCAGCACGACCTCGCGCTCGCGGGCCGCTGCGCGGGCGGTCGCGAGCGCCCGTCCCAGCGTGCCGCAGGCGATGACGGCGATCCCCGCGGCCGCCGCCGAGGGCGCGAGCGCCGCTTCGATCTCCGCCGTGGTCTCGCCGATCAGGTAGACGGCCCGCGCGCGCAGCGCCAACTCGTCTCCCAGCAGCGCGAAATCCTCTCCCTTGCCTCGCCCGCCAAGGATCACGTGCACGCTGCCCGGCCCGAACGACCGCAGCGCAACCAGCGTGCTCGCCACGTTCGTGCCCTTGGAATCGTTGACGTAGAGCACGCCGCCCAGCGTCGCAACCTCCTCGAGGCGGTGTGGCACGCCGGCGAAGCTCGCAAGCGCTGCGGCGACAGCGGCCGGCGGCACACCGCAGGCGAGGACGGCCGCGCAGGCGCCCATCGCGTTCTCCTGGTTGTGTGCTCCGCGCAGGCGGATCGAGGCGGTGGCGGCCAGTCGCTCGCCATGCCACCACAGCCACTCCCCGTCGCTTCGCAGATCGGCGTCGGCGGCGGTGCCGAAGGTCAGCCGTGCCGCCCGGCCCGGCACCGGCGCGCCCACGCCGGCCGACGGAAGCACGGCGAAGTCGCCCGCACCCTGGTTGGCGAACAGGCGCAGCTTCGCCGCCCGGTAGGCCGCCATGTCGCCGTGTCGGTCGAGATGGTCGGGCGCGACGTTCAAAAGCACCGCGGCGCGCGGCGCGAACAGGATGGTGTCCTCGAGCTGGAACGAGGACGCTTCGCAGACGACTGTGACGGCGGCGTCCAGCGGCGCCTCGCCATGCGGCGGCGGTGTCGCGAGGCGGCTCAGCGCGTGACCGACGTTGCCAGCCACGACCACGCCCGCGCCCGCCTGGCGGTACATCTCGCCGATCAGCTCCACGGTGGTGGTCTTGCCGTTGGTGGCCGTGACGGCGACGAACTCGTTCGGGAGCAGTCGCCAGGCCAGCTCGAGCTCGCCAATCACCGGGATCCCGCGTTCGCGTGCGGCGACGATCGGGGGCGCGCCGGCGGGCACGCCCGGGCTCTTGACCACGCACCGCACGCGCGCCATCGCGCGCTCCCAGCCGGCCGTCAGCTCGATCCCGGCGTCCACCAGCTCGGCGGGCGCGGCGCCGCCGTGGTCGGTGCCGATCACCTGCTCCCCGCGCGAGGCCAGCGCGAGTGCGGCGGCGGTTCCGGAGCGAGCCAGTCCGACCACCAGGTAGGGCCCGGCGGGCAATGGCGGGCGGCTCACCTGATCGTGTGCTGGAAGATCGTGAATCCGATCGCCGCACCGAGCGCGGTGACGATCCAGAAGCGCAGGATGATCTTCGTCTCAGACCACGCCTTCAGCTCGAAATGGTGGTGTATCGGAGCCATCAGGAAAACCCGTTTGCGGAACGTCTGAAAGGCGACGATCTGGATCAGCACCGAGAGCGCCTCGATCACGAAGATCCCGCCGATCAGGATCAGCAGCGTCTCGGTCTGCGTCATCACCGCCAGCCCGGCGACCGCGCCGCCGATCCCCAGCGACCCGGTGTCGCCCATGAAGATCGTCGCCGGAAAGGCGTTGAACCAGAGAAAGCCCACACACGCTCCGACCAGGCAGGAGGCCAGCAGCGCCAGCTGATACTCGCCGCTCAGCACGGTGATCGCGACGTAGGCCATCAGGACGATCGCCGCACAGCCGGCGGCCAGCCCGTCGAGGCCGTCGGTCAGGTTCACGCCGCTGGTCGTACCGGCGACCACGAGGTAGATCAGGAACGGGTAGAAGGCCCCCACGTCGACGTTGTAGTCGACGAAACGCAGGCGCAGATCCGGCGGCAGCTGTGCCTTGCGGGCGAGCAGCCACAGGCCGAGCGAGATCACGGCGAGCACGACCAGCTTGGTGCGGGCGCGCAGACCCAGCGAGCGCCGCTTGACGATCTTCATGTAGTCGTCGACGAAGCCGAGCAACGCGCACGCGATCGCCGCGCCGAACACGCCGATCGCATGCCAGTCGTTCCAGTTGGAGAGGATCGCGAACGGCGCGGCGATCGCGATGAACATGATCACGCCGCCCATCGTCGGCGTGCCTGCCTTGCCGAGATGCCCCTGTGGGCCGTCGTCGCGCACATGCTGGCCGAACTCGCGCCGGCGCAGGAACTCGATGAACTTCGGCGAGAGGAAGATGCAGATCAGAAGCGCCGCCGTGCCGCCGATCAGAACCTGCGCCTCGAGCGCCCCGTGAGCCATCAGCCCTCCGCAAGCGCCTGCGCGACGCGCTCGAGCGCGACGCCGCGCGAGCCCTTGACCAGCACCGTGTCGCCTGGCGCGAGGCGGGAGCGCAGGAGCCCGGCGGCGCCCGCTGCATCGAGCACGTGGACGTGCTCGCCGCCGGCGAAGCTCTCACCGGCCCAGGCAGCACGCTCGCCGACGGTAACCAGCAGCGCCACGCCGGCCGCTTGCGCCTGCTCGCCCAGATCGCGGTGGTAGCGGCGCTCGTCGCGCTCCCCCAGCTCGAGCATGTCGCCGAGCACCGCGACGCGCCGCCCGGCGGCGGTCCTGGCGAGCTCGTCCAGCGCGGCGCGCATCGACATCGGGTTGGCGTTGTAGCAGTCGTTGATGACGACGACTCCATCCGCCAGGGCCAGCCGCTCGCCGCGCAGGGCGGAGAATTCGACATCCAGCGCGCCGGCCGCGACGGCGACGCCCAGCGCCCCGGCGGCGGCGAGCGCCGCGCACAGGTCGATCAGCAGATGCGGCGCGCGAAAGTGGGGCTCGAGCGTCACGCGCCGCTCGCCGATCGCGACGAGCACGCCGTCGTCCCCGGCTTCGAGCACCGACACCTCGCCGCCCTCGCCGAAGCGCACGACGTCGAGGTCCTCCCGCAGGAACTGATCGAGCAGCGGCTCGCGCGCGGGCACGACGGCGCTCGCGCCGGCGCGCAGGCCCGCGATCAGCTCACCCTTGGCCGCGGCTATCGCCTCGATCGACCCGAGCAGCTCGAGATGGGCGGGCCCGACATTGACGATCACGCCGACGTCGGGCTCGCAGATCGCGGTGAGCTCCGCGATCTGGCCGGCGCCGCGCATCGCCAGCTCGAGCACCAGCGCCTGCGTGCCGGCGCCGGCGCCGAGGATCGCGAGCGGCAGCCCGATCTCGGTGTTGTGGTTGCGGGGGCTCGCGACGGTCGCTAGAGCGGGCCGCAGCAGCGCCGCGAGGATGTCCTTCGTCGAGGTCTTGCCGGTCGATCCAGTGATCGCGACGACCTTCGCGCCCAGCTCGCGCCGCCAAGCCCGCGCGAGGCGCCCGAGCGCGGCCAGCGGATCGCCGCAGGCGAGGAGCACCGCGGCGCCCGCGTCGCCCACCCGCTCGAGGTGCGAGCTTTCAGCGAGCACGCCCCACCCCCCGGCGGCGAGCACGTCCGCAGCGAAGTGCCCGCCGTCGGTGTGCGCGCCGGGCAGCGCGACGAACAGGTCGCCGGGGCCCGCGATCCGCGAGTCGACGACCACGCGCGCCGGTCCGCCGGACTGCGCAGCGCCGCCGCCCACCAACCGCGCACCGGCGGCCGCGGCGACCTGCTCTGCGCTCCACTCCTTCACGCGAGCGCCTGAAGCTCGCGGCGAGCCACCTGCGCGTCGTCGAAGGGCAGCCGGCGGCCGTCCGCGAACTCCTGTCCCTGCTCGTGGCCCTTGCCCGCGATCAGGACGACGTCGCCGGGCTCCGCGAGGCAGATTGCCAGCGCGATCGCCGCCCGGCGGTCGACGACCGCCTGGGCGGTGGCACCGGCCGGCGGGATGCCCGAGAAGATCTCGTCGATGATCGCGTCGGGGTCCTCCGAACGCGGGTTGTCGGAGGTCACGATCGTCAGATCCGCCAGCTCGGAGGAGATCCGCCCCATCTGCGGTCGCTTGCCGCGGTCGCGGTCGCCGCCGCACCCGAACACGCACATCAGCCGCCCCTGCGTCAGTGAGCGCGCGGCGCGCAGGACATTCTCGAGCGAGTCGGGGGTGTGCGCATAGTCGATCAGCACAGTGAACCGCTGGCCGATGTCGATCGCCTGGAAGCGGCCGGGCGCGGGCGCGATGGCCGGCAGCGCGGCGGCGATCCGCTCGAGCGACACGCCCATCGAATGCGCGGTCGCAACCGCGCCAAGCACGTTTGCGACGTTGAAGCGCCCTGGCAGGCGGGTGGTCAGCTCGAGCTCCCCGTCCGGCGTGGTGACGACGAAGCGGGCGCCGGCGACGCTGAAGCTCGGCTCGCGCGCGCCGTAGGCGGCCGGCGCGGACAGCGCGAAGGTCACCGCGTCCGGATGCTCCGCCGCAAGCCGGCGGCCGTAGGGGTCGTCGACGTTGATCACGCGCAGCTTTGGATCGCTTGCGAACAGGCGTCGCTTGGCCTCGAAGTAGTCCTCCATCGTGGGGTGGAAGTCGAGGTGGTCCTGGGTCAGGTTGGTGAACAGCGCGGCGGCGAAGTGGGTGCCCTCGACTCGCTGCTGGGCGAGCGCGTGGGAGGAGACCTCGATCGCGGCCGCACGGTCGCCGCCGTCGAGCATCGCGCGCAGGCTCGCCTGCAGGTCGATTGACTCCGGCGTCGTGTGGAGCACCGGGCCCTCGACACCGCCGATCACCGACTTGACCGTCCCGAGCAGCCCGCATTGCTCCCCGCCGGCCGCAAGCAGCCCGGCCAGGAGGAACACGCTGGTCGTCTTGCCGTTGGTTCCGGTGACGCCCGCGACGCGCAGCGACGCGCTCGGATCGCCGTGGAAGCGAACCGCGATCTCGGCCATCGCGGCGCGCGCCGAGACGACCTCCACCTGCGGCACCTCGAGTGCCAGCGGGCGCTCCACGACGAGCGCGACCGCGCCGCGGGCGAGCGCGTCGCCCGCGTGATCGTGGCCGTCGCTGTGGCGGCCGGCAACGCAGAAGAACAGCGCTCCTTGAGTCACCGACCGGCTGTCATAGGCGAGCGAGGCGATCTCGATCGGCGCCGCACCGGCGCTCAGCTGCGAGAGCAACATGCGCTCGGAGTGTATGACGCGGACGCCGGGCACCGAGCGCACGGCCGCCGTCGCAGGCCGCTCAGCCGGGCGCGATCTTCAGATACGGCAGCGCGAAGTCCATGATCTTCTGCCACGCCGGGGCGGCGACCTCGGTGCCGTAGATCTCGCCGGTCTGCGGCGAATCGACCATCACGATCGCCTCGACCTGCGGGTTCTGCGCCGGCGCGAAGCCGACGAACGAGGCGTAGTAGTCGGTGTGCGAGTAGGTCCCGTTGACGACCTTGTTGGCGGTGCCGGTCTTGCCCGCCAGCGTGTATCCGGGGATCTGGATCTCGGATGCGGTCCCACCTGCTCGGGTAACCCCTTCGAGCATGCCGCGCAGCTCGGCCGCGACCGCGGGCGTGAGGATCCGCTCCGCCGCCGGCGGGCGCACCGCCACGCCGCCGACGCTCGAGACGATGTGGGGCGCGCGCAGCACACCGCCGTTGGCGATCGCCGCGTATGCGGCGGCAACCTGCAGCGGCGTGACGTCGACGCCCTGGCCGATCGGCATGTTGCCGATCGAGGAGCCCGACCACAGCGGCACCGGCAGAACCTTTCCCTGCTCGTCGTCGGGCAGATCGACTCCCGTCGGGGCGCCGAAGCCGTAGCGACGCATCCAGTAGTACATGCGTTCGTCGCCGAGCAGCTCGCCGATCTTGATCGCGCCGACGTTGCTCGACTCGGCGAGGATCTGGCGGGTCGTGAGAACCTCGGTCGGGTGGGTTTCGGAGTCGGCTATGCAGTAGTTGGCGACCTGGATGCACTGCGGGATCGTGAACGGCGTGTTCGGCGCGATCAGGCCATCCGACAGCGCGCCGCCGATCGCCACGATCTTGAACGTCGAGCCGGGCTCGTAGTCCAGTCCGACCGCATAGTTCTCCGCCACGCCAACCTTGCTCGGGTCGTTCGCGTTCACCCGCGGCCAGTTGGACATCGCGAGGATCGCCCCGGTCCGGGGGTCCAGCACGATCGCCGTGGCGTGCTGCGCCCGGAAGGCCTGGCCGGTCGCTGAGACGACCGAGTCGGTGTACTGCTGGAGCGCCGCGTCGAGTGTGAGTTGCACCGTCTTGCCGGGGACCGCCGTCGGCCCGCTCACCTGGATCGGCTGCCCCTGGCCGTCGGAGACCACGGTCTGGTGGCCGGGGATACCGGTCAGCTGCTTGTTGTACTCGAGCTCAATGCCGGAGAGCCCGTTGCCATCGGTGCCCACACCACCGAGGACCTGGGCCGCGAGGTAGTCGTTGGGGTAGACGATGCGCGGGTCCGGGGTCAGAGCTACGCCGGCCAGCCCGAGCTTCTTCACAGCCGCCGCGGTGGCGACCGGCACCTGAAGGGCCAGCCGCGCCCAGTCGGGAGCCACCGGACTGGTTATGTCGGCCTCGAGCGTCGTCACCGGAACGTGCAGCAACGGCGAGAGCGCGGCGGCTGCCGCCGCTGGGTCCTTCACGAGCTTCGGCGTCGCCGTGATGTCGTCGGCGGCTGCGGTCACGGCGAGCAGGTCGCCGTGGCGGTCGACGATCGAGCCGCGCGGCGCGGGCGTCGTCACGGTCGTGACGTGCTCGGCGTTGGCCACGCTCGAGAGCCGGCCCGAGCTGAGCGTCGCGAGCTGCAGCGCGCGCACTCCGGCGACGGCCAGCAACAGCACGAAGACGGCGAACAGCCAGCCGATCCGGCGCTGACTGATTGCCATGCTAGGCCCCCGGCGTGGCGCCGCCGGCTGCCGTCGTCACGACGGCGGGCGTGGTCGAGGCGGGCGTCGTGACCGCCGGCGTCCTCGTCGTGCCGGCGGGAGGCGTCGTGGCGTTCGTAGCGGCCGGCGTCGTGGCGTTCGTACCGGTGCCGGCGGCCGGCGTCGTGGCGTTCGTACCGGTGCCGGCGGCCGGCGTCCCGGCGGCGGTCGTTGACGGCGTCGCATTGACGGTCGTGGCGTTCGTGGGCGTGGCCCCCGCGGCGCCGGTCACGCCCGTCCCCGTCGCCCCGCCGGTCGCGGTGGTGGCGCCGGTCGCCGGGGCGCCCGTGGCGACGGTCGTGGACGCCTGCGGCGGGCCTGGCGTGGCGGCGAGATGGTGGGCGTCGGCAACGGCGGCGCTGAGCGCGGCGCCCGAGGGCGCCGTCATCTCGTGCGCCGCCCGCAGCGCGTCGCCGGTGTTGACCGCCAGGTAGGTCACAGCACCCGGAGCCGGATAGACCATGCCGAGGTCACGCGCCGTGGAGGTCAGCCGGTGACTTGCCTCGAGCAGCGCGTTCTCGGTCCGGGCGGTTTCGTTCTGTGCCGTCAGCGCATTCACGGCCGTTGTCTCGTTGCCGATCTGGGCGCCGAGCCGAAGCAGCGCGACCTGCATCCCGACGATCCCGAGCAGCGCCGTCGCGACGATCGCTATCCAAGCGCGGCCGCGCACCAGCCGTTCGAGCCACGGATGGTCGATGAGGCGCAGGAACAGACTCGGCGTGACCGCCGGCTGCGCCGAGGCGGCGCGCGGATGGCGTATCGGGCCCGAGACGCGGCGTGGCGCCGCAGGCAGGCGAAGCGGCGGCGCCTGCGCATGGCGTGCGCGCGCGGCGGCCGTGGCTGCAGGCGGGCTCACGCGGGCGCTCCGAGCTTGCGTGCGACACGCAGGTGAGCGCTCGCGGAGCGAGGGTTCGCGGCGACCTCGCCGGCGCTCGGCGCGATCGCGCGGCGGTGAGCGAGTTCCGCCTCTGGGTGGCGGCCGCAACCACAGACCGGCAGGTCGGGCGGGCAGATGCACCCGCGCGTGCGGGCCGCGAGGAACTGCTTGACGCGGCGATCCTCGAGCGAGTGGAACGAGATCGCAGCCAGCGACCCTCCGGTGCGCAGCAGCTCCCAGGCCAGCGGCAGGGCGGCGTCGAGCTGGTCGAGCTCGTCGTTGACGGCGATCCGGATCGCCTGGAATGTGCGCTTGGCGGGGTGGCCGCCGGCGAAGCGCGCGGGCGCCGGCACTGCGGCCTTGATCACCTCGACGAGCTCGAGCGTCGTGACGATCGGCGCGCGCTCGCGCTCGGCGACTATCGCGCGGGCAATCTGAGCGGCGAAGCGCTCCTCGCCGAACTCGCGCAGCAGCCGGGCCAGCCGCCGCTGATCCCAACCGCCAACGATCTCCCCCGCGGTCAGCTCCTGATCGGGGTCCATGCGCATGTCCAACGGCGCGTCGTAGGCGTAGGAGAACCCGCGCTCCCAGGTGTCGATCTGCATCGACGAGGTGCCGAGGTCGAAGTAGACGCAGTCGGCACTGACGCCCTCGTCGAGCAGCAACGCGAGCCCGTCGGCGAAGCTGGCCCGGATGAAACGCGTGGCGCAGCTGACCTCGCGCGAGAGCTCCTCGAAGCGCTCCTGCGCAGTGGGGTCGCGGTCGATCCCGATCAGCGTGCCGCTCGAGCCGATTCGCTCGGCGATCAGGCGCGCGTGACCGCCACCACCGACGGTGCAGTCGACGGCGAGTGAACCGGGCTGGGGATCGAGGAGCTCGATCAGCTCGCCGGCCAGGACGGGCACGTGGTTGATCGTCATCTCAAGCAGTGTGGCCACTCGATGATCCCGGTCCGATCTGCTGGACGTTGCTGACGATCTCATCGCTAATCCGTCCCCACACCTCGCGGTCCCAGATCTCCAGGCGATTGCCGGCGCCGATCACGGCCACCTCCTTGCCGAGACCGGCCTTGGCGAGCATCTTCGAAGGCACCATCACGCGCCCGGCGGCGTCCAGCTCCAGCTCCTGCGACCAGGCGTTGGTGAAGCGCTCGACCGCGCCGTAGTCCGGGGAGAGCCGGTCGATGCCGCCGAGCAGGCCGCCGACGTAGTCCTCGTAGTCGTCGGGGCACCAGATCGCCACGCACTCCGGCGCGTCGCGCTGCAGCGCCACGACCACGCCGTCGGCGAGCGCCTTGCGCAGCTTCGCCGGAATCGTCAGCCGGTTTTTTGCGTCGAGGGTGTTGTCGTAGTAGCCGCGGAACGCCATGCCGGTCTGCTTCGCAAAGAAGGTCGAACCGGGCTGGAAGAGGCGGGAGGAACCCATCCACCCCGGTTCGCTTCGCGGGACCGTAGCACGTCTCCCCCACTTTGCAACACAAATCCACACTTATCCCCCACTTGCATCCACTTTCCCATCACGGCCTGCGCACCAGCCCGGCGGCCGCCGGGCCTTCCGGACGGGCGCACCCGTGCCCGCGCGTGGCGAACCGGCGCGCGGGACGCCGGATGCCTGCACCCGTCGCTGCGTCCTCCCGGCGAAACGGGTCGACCCGTGGCCGGGCACACGCGGGCACCCGCTGCAAATACACCCGGGCGGATCAGGCGAGGGCCAGCGAACCGGCCGCGGCGCTGTCGGTCTCGATCACGATGCGGCACGGCCGTCGATCAAGAAGGTAGGACGCGGTCAGGCCGATGCGCTGCTCGCTGGAGGGAGCGTGGCGCGTGGAGAGGTAGATCACGTCGGCGCCGATCCGCAGGGCCTCGTCAGCCAGCGCCGCGCCGGGGTTGCGCGCCCGGATCAGTCCCGTGTGGACCTTGATCCCGGCGCGGCGCCCCTGGATGCGCGCGCTCTCGAGGATCGAGCGCCCCAGCGCCTCCTCGGCCTCCAGTCCCGAATCGAGCGACAGCTGGCGCGGGACGGGCAGCACGAACACGGCGTAGACGATCCCGTCCTTGCCGATCAGCTTGGCCGCGCTGACGAGCGTCTGCGCGCTCACGTCGGCGCCGAAGATCGGCACGAGCGCCGTTCGGTAGCCGAGCTCGTGGAAGTCGGGCGGGCGCTCTGGGCGCACCACGATGACGCTCTTGGAGAGGCTGAGGCCGGAGCGCTTGCGATAGACCACGTAGCCGACCATCCCGACGACCATCCACGGGATGCCGACGTACTTGGCCTCGGGGTGCAGCGCGACGACCGCAACCCACGCGAGGAACGTCCCGATCCCGCCGATCACCGCCGTGATCGGGATCTGGCGCCCGCGGATGCGGACGTTGCCAGGCATGCGGTACGGGCGCTCGCGGTCGGGGTCCTTGATGCGCAGCGCAACGATCGCCGCGTGGGCGGTCGTGAACGAGAGCATCGCGCCGAACGAGTAGAGGTTGCCCAGCACGTTGATGTTCGCGAAGGTGATCAGCAGCACCGCGAAACCCGAGAAGAAGACGATCGTGAACCACGGCGTGCGGTAGGTCGGGTGCAGCCGCGAGAAGACACTCGGCAGCTGGCGGTGCTCCGACAGCGACCACGACAGCCGCGAGATGCCGATCAGGCCGGCGTTGGTCGCGATGAAGAGGATCGTCGTGGCGAGCAGCCCGACGTAGTACTGGGCGGCGTTCAACAGCACGCCCGAGAGGCCGAGGTGGTCGACGATCCCGAGCACGGGCTCGGACTCGAAGCCGTGTGGTGGGTTCTGATTGACGCCGAGCAGCGTCTGGTAGCCGTGGGCCGCGGTGTGGACTACGGGCAGCGCCGAAAGCGCTATCACCGAGATGCCCATGTAGACGCCCAGCACGGCGAACAGCACGAGGTTCACCGCCTTGGGCACGTCGTTGCCCGGATCCTCGGCCTCCTCCGCCATGTTCGAGACCGTCTCGATGCCCGTATAGGCGAGCATCGCGATCGACAGCGCGAAGATCAGCTGCGAGAGGCTGGGCGCGCCGGGGTGGACCTGGTGCACGAGCAGCGACGGGTTCAGCACCAGGATCGCACCGAGGATCACGACCAGGAGCTGCGTGCCGAGGTCGGTCACGGCGAGCACGAAGTTGACCTTCGCCGACTCGCCGAGGCCGCGGATGTTCAGGAAGACGAGCAGCACCAGCACGCCGAGCGCGAAGATGATGTTGCCCGGCGGGTAGCCGATCGCGTGCAGACCGGGCAGCGCGCTCGCGTAGAACGGCACGAAGTAGGCCGAGATCGCGATCGTGAGGATGTAATCGAGCGACAGCGCCCAGCCGGCGAAGAACGAGACCCAGTCGTTGAAGGCGTGACGCGCGAAGGACGAGGACCCGCCCGCCTCGGGGAACATCGAGGCGCCTTCGGCGTATGTCTTCGCCGTCAGCGCGAAGAGGCCGCCGGCGAACAGGAAGACGAGCGGCGTGAGCCCGAGCGCGTGCGCCGCGACCAGGCCGAGCGCATAGTAGATCGAGGATCCGACGTTGCCGTAGGCGGTCGCGAACAGGCCCGGCACCCCGACCGTTCTTCGCAATCCATGCTCACTCAGCCGAGCGATGACGACGTCCCCTCATGGCAGCCCAATGTCGATCCTCGTTGTTATCGCTCTGAAAGAAAGCGTGCAGCGCGGTCGCCAATGCAGGAAAGCGGCTTATGATGCCGACGGCCCTTGGGAAAGGGCTACTCATGGACACTGCGCGACGTGGAAACTACAACTCTGGCGAGGACTTCGTGCTCGAGTACGGAGAGTTGCGCTTCACCTTCAATGAAGCGGACTTCCGCGAGCGCTGCGAACAGGCCGCTCTGCGCCTGGGCTTCATCGGCGATCGGCTCGACGAGCCTGAGCTCGAAGACCTCGTCAACCTTGCCGTGAACGGCGAGATCCTGGACCCCGCCTCGGGGCTCGGCGACCACGTCAACGACTGCTGGCCGGAGATCATCGGCCCGGCGGAGCGCTCGCTCGTGCACTGGCTTCGGCGCTTGGTCTTCCGCGGCGCCTGGCTCGACCAGCGCGTGCGCGAGGGCGAGCTCGACGTCGCGTTCAACGAGCAGACCAACAGCTTCGCCTACGTCCAGCCCGACCGCGGCGGCGAGCCGATCGAGCTTTCGCCCGAGCCCTCCTGGGGCCGGGTCGCGTACCGCAGCAGCTGAGAGCCGGCGCGGCAGCGGGCGCAAGCCTCCGGGGGTGCGGTGCCGGGGCGCCGCTGCCGGGCAGCGCTACTCGTCGTCGCGGTCGCGCTCCGCGGCCTCCTCTGGCGCGGCGGGCTCCGGCTTGCGCCGCGTCCTTGTGCGAGGCGTTGTCGTGCGGGGTGTCGAAGTGGTGGGGGTTGAGGCGGCGCTGCTGCGCGGCTTGCGGACACGGGCCGGCTTGGCGGCGGCCGGCGGGGCGAGCAACTCGGGGCGCAGCGTGCCGCTTTGCGCGGGATCCAGCGCGGGGAACTCGCCCTCGGTGAGCAGGGCGATCAATGTGGTCTCGCCGCCGAGCGGCGCGCGCGCGGTCGCGATCACGGTCAGCGAGCCGGCACCGCGCAGGTTTCGTGCGGACGCCATCGTGCGCCGCGCCGCGCCGGCGCCGAGCCCGTCGAGGGTGTCGATCAGCAGCACGCTGTCGCCGCCGCGTAGCGCGATCCGGCGCCCGCGCTCGGCGGCCTGTTCGACCGCCGCCTCCTGCGCGTCGCTCGAGGCGGCGAACGAGAGCCCGCTCGAGGTTGCGTGCTCGAGCGCCTTGTACTCGGAGAGCTCCTCCGGGCGTACACCGACGGCGAGCAGCTCCACGTCGAGACCCTCGGTACCCGCCAGCGCTGCGGCGATCCGCCCGAGCAGGGCGCTTCGGCCGCTGCGCGGCGGACCGGCGATCACGACTCGCGAGCCGCGGCCGAACGGCGGCAGCGCGGTCAGGCTGTCGTCGGCGAAAACGAAGGACGCGGACGGGAAGTCGACGTCGACCTCGTCGATCCGCGTGCCGACCACGGCCTGATCGGCGGCGACGCCGTTGATCGTGTCGATGCGGATCAGGGATGCGTGACGCTCAGAGCGCCGCGCCGGGCGAACGGGGCCGCTGATGCGATCGCCCCCGACAAGCTCGCAGCGCCGCGCCTGCGCCGCGGAGATGTAGACATCGTCGTCGGAGACCTCGTCGGCCTTGACGCGCAGGAATCCCGACCCGTTGGGGAGCAGTTCGACGACCCCCTCGGCGATGCGCTCGGCGGCAGGCTCTGACTCCTCTCGCGCACGCGTGCTCGCGCCAGCCGGCGCCGCGGAGCTCTCCTCGCCGCCCTCCCGGGAGCGTCCGCCGCGGCGCCGGCGGGGGCGCCCGGAGCGCGCCGGGCGCTCGGCCGTCCCGTCGCGATCAGACTCCCCTCCCGGGCTCTCGCGGGGCGAGGAGTCGCCCTCGTCGGGCTCGGCGTCGGCAGTGGCGGCGCGGCTTGCGGCGGAGCGTGAGCGCCGTGGAGCGCTGGCGCCCTGGCGGGCAAGGATCGCGTCGGCCAGTTCCTCTTTGCGCAGGCGGCGGAAGCCGTCGATGCCGAGCGCGGAGGCAAGAGCGTGGAGGTCGGCGAGCGGGCTCGCCTCGAGATCGGCTGGGCTGATGATGGACATCGTCTTCCTTTGGAATGGGTGTGAGGCGTCCCGCGGCGTTGATGTCAGCCGCCGGCACCCGGTCTCCCTACTCTAGCTGCTGACCCGGGCGCTCCCATCGCAGCTCGTCGGGGAGCGCAAGCGCCGGCGCGATCTCCTGCTCGCCGCGCAACGTCGCGAGCACCGTGACGAAATCCGCCGCGGCCGCCACGTCGTGGACACGGAAGATCTGCGCCCCGACCTCCATGCCGTAGGCCAGCGCCGCGAGCGTCCCCGCACCGCGCTCACGCGGCGGGCGGCCGGTCAGCGCGCCGACAAAGTCCTTGCGCGAGACCGCGAACAGCAGCGGCCGGCCAAACTGATGCAGCGCCGCTACGCCGCGCATCAGCTCGATTGTCTGCACGGGCGTCTTGGCGAAGTCGGGGCCCGGGTCGACGATCAGCTGGTGCTCGCCGACACCGCGCGAGCGCGCCAGCTCGAGGCGTTGCGAGATAAACGTGACCACGTCGCCGAGCACGTCGCCGCCGTAGAGGCCGGGATCCTGCAGCCGCTGCTTGGGCGCCGCGCGGGTGTGCATCACGACGAGCGCGGCCCCGGTTGCCGCGCAGACGTCGGCCAGTTCCGGGTCGCGCAGGCCGCTGACGTCGTTGACGATCACCGCTCCGGCCGCGATCGCCGCGGCTGCCACCGCAGGCTTGTAGGTGTCGACGGAGATCAGCACCTGCGGAAGCCCGGCGAGGCGCTCGATCAGCGGCACGACACGCTCGATCTCCTCCGCCTCCCCCACCGCCGGCCGGTTGGTGACGCCCGACTCGCCGCCGACGTCGATCACCCGCGCGCCGGCGCCGGCGAGCTGCGCGCCAAGCGCGGCCCGCGCGTCGAGCGTCGGGTGGCGGCCCGCGTCGGAGAAGCTGTCGGGCGTCGCGTTGACGATCCCCATCAGCCACGGGCGCCCGCCGAGCGTGTGCGTCTCGCCACAGGCGCGAAGCAGCACGCTCATAGCGCCACCGGCGCCACAACGATCCCCTCGGCCTGCGCTTCGCTGCGAAAGCCGGAAACCTCGGCGGCATGGCGCCGCACGTCCCAGCCACACTCGCGCCCGAGCGCGTCCGCGAGCGGTTCGAGCGTGCCAATGGCGATCGCCCGCCGCGCCGCGAGCAGGCCCACGCGCGTGCGGCGCAGCAGCACATCGCCGATCGTCGCGGCCTGCTCGTGGCGTGGTGCGTAGGCAACCTCGGCGCTGTAGTCGCGACTGGCGGCGTCGAGCGCGACCCCGGCCCCTGTGATGGCGCCACCGATCACGACGCCATCGAGGTGCTCGCGCGCGAGCACCTCGATGGCCTGGGCGCGGGGGATCACTCCGCGGAGTCTGGCAGGAGGGCCGGAGCGCGCCCGAGAGCGCACCTCGCTGCCAACAGCGCGACGGCCCGGGCGCCGGAGCGCCGGCCGGCGGACGCGCCGTGGGGAGCGTCGGCGTGCGGGCCCGGCGAGGGAAGCGCCGCCGTTGGCACCCCGCGCGCGGCGCCGCCGTGACCAGTGCCGGTCGTCCGGGCGCGACCGCAGCCGGGCGGGCGCTCAGCCCTCGAGCGTCGCCTCGAGCGTCATCTCGGGCACGGCGGCGAGCGCGCGGCTGACAATGCAGCCGGTCTTCGTCTGCTCCGCGAACTCACGGAAGGCGGCCTCGTCGATGCCCGGCACGACGCCGACGACGGTCAGCGCGATCGAGGTGATCGTCGGCGTGCCGTCGAGCGGGCGCAGCGTAACTACGGCGTCGGTGCGGACCGACTCCGCGGGCGTGCCCGCCTGCGCGAGCGTGTTGGAGAGCGCCATAGAGAAGCACGACGCGTGGGCGGCAGCGAGCAGCTGCTCGGGGTTGGCGCCAGGGCCATCCTCGAAGCGTGAACGGAATGAGAAGTCGCCGTGGATAGTGTCGCCGGCGCTGAACGTGCCGGCGCCGGAGCGCAGCTCGCCCTTCCACTCCGCGGTTCCCTTTGCAGGCATGCGTGTCCTCCCTCTCGTGTTGGTCAGATGTCCGCGAGTTCCGCGGTGATGTCGGCGACGGCGCCCTTCGCGTCGCCGAACAGCATCGATGTGTTCGGCTTGTAATAAAGCTCGTTCTCGATGCCGGCGAAGCCCGGGTTCATCGAGCGCTTGATGACGACGACCGACTGGGAGTTCTCCACGTCGAGGATCGGCATGCCGTAGATCGGTGAGCCGGGGTTGGTGTGCGCGGCCGGGTTGGTGACGTCGTTGGCGCCGATTACGAGCGCGACATCGGTACGCGGGAATTCGGGGTTGATGTCGTCCATTTCCTTGAGCTGGTCGTAGGGCACGTCAGCTTCGGCGAGCAGCACGTTCATGTGGCCCGGCATGCGTCCCGCGACCGGGTGGATCGCATACTTGACCTCGACGCCGCGTGCCTCGAGCGCCTTCGCGAGTTCGCGCACCGCGTGCTGGGCTTGCGCGACGGCCATGCCGTAGCCGGGGACGACGACGACCTGGCGGGCGTAGGCGAGCTGCATCGCGACGTCCGCGGCGCTCGTCGAGCGCACGGTGCCCTCGAACGCGCCGGCGCCGGTCGCGCCCGCGACGACACCGCCGCCGCCGAAGCCGCCGGCGATGATCGCGGGGATCGATCGGTTCATCGCGACCGCCATCAGGTTCGTGAGGATCGAGCCGGACGCGCCCACGATCATTCCGGCGACGATCAGCGCCGGGTTGTTGAGCGCGACGCCGGTCGCGGCGGCGGAGAGCCCGGTCGCGGCGTTCAGCAGCGAGATCACGACCGGCATGTCGGCGCCGCCGATTGGCAGCACGACGGCGTTGCCGAGCGCGGCGGCGGCGAGCAGCATCAGGATGAAGATCAGCTCGGAGTGCGATCCCGCGACGATGATCACACCGAGTGCGATCGCGACTGCGCCGAGGGCGAAGTTGACGGGCTGCTGCAGCGAGCCGAGCGTGATCGGGCGGCCGGGGAGCAGTTCCTGCAGCTTGCCGAAGGCGATGTTGGAGCCCCAGAAGGACACCGAACCGATGATCGCGGCGAAGACCGAGAAGACGGCGACGTAGGTCGGGACCGCGCCGGACGCTGCGCTGTGCAGGCCGGCCGGGTGCGCGTAGCCGCCGGTGTTGTCGAACTCCGCCCAGGCGATCAGGAACACGGCGCCGCCGCCGACACCGTTGAATAGCGCGACCATCTGCGGCATTGCGGTCATCCGCACCCTGCGTGCCGCCGGGATGCCCACGGCCGTCCCGATCGCGACGCCGAGGATGATCAGGCCCCAGTTGCCCTCGCCTGGCTGCAGCAGCGTGGCGATTACCGCGATCGCCATGCCGACCGCGGCGATCCGGTTGCCGCGCACTGCTGTGCGCGGCCCGGTCAGCCCCATCAGGCCGTAGATGAAGAGCGCGAAGGCGACGATATAAAGGACCCGCAGGAAGTTCTCGTTGTGGACGAAGCTGGTGGCGAGGATCACTTCTGCTCGCCGTCCTTGGGCGCCGAGGTGGGCTTGCGCTTGAACATCTCGAGCATCCGGTCGGTTACCAGGAAGCCGCCGACGATGTTGATCGTCCCGAACGCGATCGCGATCACGAGGATCAGCTTGTTGAACGCGCTGTTGCCCGCCAGGCCGATGACCAGCAGCCCGCCCAGGAGCACGATCCCGTGGATCGCGTTCGTGCCGCTCATCAGCGGCGTGTGCAGAGTGTTCGGGATCTTCGAAATCACGGCGAAGCCGATGAAGCCGGCCAGCACGAGGATCGTGAGATTGGTGACCAGCATCAGCCCGAGGCCTCCACCAGCGCGCGAGCGCCGTCGTTGACGATGACACCATCGCGCACGATGCACGAGCCCGAGACGATCTGATCATCGAAATCGAGCGCCAGCTCGCCGCGCTCGTCGAGGAACAGCTCGAGTAGCGCCTGGACGTTGCGCGCGTACAGCTGCGACGCGTGCTCGGGCATCTCGGCCGCGAGATTCAGCGGCGAGACGATCGTGACGTCGTGCTCGACCGTCACCTCGCCGGGCGTCGTCAGCTCGCAGTTGCCGCCGGTCTCACCAGCCAGATCGACGATCACGCTGCCGGGCCTCATCCCCGCAACCGCCTCCGCGGTCACGAGTCTGGGGGCCGGGCGCCCTGGCACGAGCGCCGTCGTGATCACCACGTCGAAGCCCTTGATCGCGTCTGTCAGCGCCTGCTGCTGCGCGGCCCGCTCCGCCTCGGTCAGCGCGCGCGCATACCCGCCTTCGCCCGCCGCCTCGATCCCGAGGTCGAGCCACCTCGCTCCAAGCGAGGTGACCTGCTCGGCAACCTCCGGGCGCACGTCATAGCCGGTCGTCTGCGCGCCCAGCCGCCGCGCGGTCGCAAGCGCCTGCAAACCCGCCACCCCCACCCCGAGCACGAGCACCTTCGCCGGCGGGATCGTGCCCGCCGCGGTCATCAGCATCGGAAAGAAGCGCCCGCTGTAGCCCGCCCCGAGCAGGGCCGCCCGATAGCCCGCGACATTCGACTGCGACGACAGCGCATCCATCGCCTGTGCCCGCGAGATCCGCGGAATCGACTCCATCGCAAAGGCCGTGACGCCCGCCGCGGCCAGCGCGCGCGTGGCCCTGGCGCTCCCGAGCGGATTCAAGAAGCCGATCACCACCGCGCCCGGGGCGAGCGCCGCCGCCTCGGCATCGCTCGGCGGCGCGACCTTCACGATCAGCGCTGCACGCCAGACCTCGGTCGCTGCCGCCACGACCGTCGCGCCCGCGGCCTCATAGGCGCTGTCCGGGAAGCTCGCGGCATGACCCGCGCCGGACTGCACGACAATCTGTGCGCCACGCGCAACCAGCTTGCGCACCGCCTCCGGGACCAAAGCGACACGACTCTCGCCGGCAGCGGTTTCCGTAGGCACCCCAATCAGCATCGGCTTGCACCATATGCGATCGGAGGCGGGGAACCCTCGGTGGCAGCTCCGCGGTTTCGCTGCGGGAAAGTCCGGTCCGCGAGACGCCCCGCTGACGCGCTCAGGCGCCGCCCGAGACCGGCAACGGCGCGCGCGCGAACGCCGCCAGCGCCTCGGCCGTCACCCACACCGGCGTCAGCGTCACGTTGGCCGCGTAGCGAACGGCGCCGGAACTCGTCAGCAGTGATCGCAGGTAGGCGAGCGGCCGCTGCGTGGCTGCCCCTACAGCCACGAGCGCCTGGACCGCCCAGGCCGTCGACTGCGCGTTGGAAGCGCCGCCCGGCTGCTGCGGGAAGCCGCCGTCGCGGTTCTCGCTCGCAGCCAGATACGCCCGCGCACGCGCCACGGTCGCGGCGGGAGCCGACGTGGCGCGCAGCGCTTCGATCGCCGCCGCTGTGTCATCGATGTCGCTTGGATCGCCGCGAACGCCGAAACTGAAGCCGCCGTCGCCGTTCTGCGCTCGCACCAGCCACGCCGCGGCCGCCCGCGTGCCGCTCGCGTGCGCGGCGCGCTGGGCGAGGATCGCAAACGCTGTCAGGTTCGATTGCTCGTCGACCGAGCCGTCGGGGCGCTGGTCGGCTGCCAGCCTGGCCAGCAGCGAGCCCAGTGGGGCGCGGGCGGCGGCCAGCGCGAGAATCGTTCGCTCGAGATCGCCCGCGCCCTGGAGCTGGCCGAGGTGGGTGCGGATCCAGGCGACGGCGCTGTGGCCGTCCTTGGTGATCGCCGCGGGATCGCGGCCGGCGGCGGCCAGGCCGATCACGACCCACGCGCTGGCCAGCTGCGAAGAGCGCTGGCCGGGGGCGAGTCCGAACCCGCCGTCGGCGTTCTGTGCATTCGCGAGGTAGGCGACGGCCTGCGCACTCGGGAGCGGCGAGCCCTGCGCAGTGGCCCGCGGGGCACCGAGGCCGCCGGCGCCGGCGCAGACGAGCGCGAGCAGCAGCGGTGTCCCCGCCACGAGGCCCCCCCACTGGACGTCCATGCGGGCCCGGAAGCGCTGGAGCGCGCGCACGAACGCCGGGCCGAAGGCGAGGAAGAAGAGGAAGTTGCCGACTGCGTGCGCCAAATCGAACGGGAATGCCGCTCCCTCGATCACGAGGAACTGCGCGAGCGTGTGCTGGCCGGTGAACGTGACGAAGGTGTAGAAGTTGAGCACGAGGCCGTAGGCGAAGCCGGCGGCGGCGCAGATCAGCGCCATCGCGAGCCGCGGGATCGGCCGGGCACGCCGGCGCCGCAGGGCCGCACCCAACAGCCCGACCATTCCCCACGCGAGCATCTGCCACGGCGTCCACGGTCCCTGCCCGAAGACGATGTTGGAGGCGATCGCGGCGACCGCGCCGACCGCGAAACCGGGCGGCCCGCCAAGCACGAAGCCGGCGATCAGCACGATGTCGGTGGTCGGCTTGACGCTCGGCAGCGGCGCGAACGCGACCCGTCCGAGCGTCGCCAGCGCGGCGAGCGAGGCGACGACCGCCACGGTGCGTGAGGACGGCTGCGAGCGCTCATACCACGCGAAACCGGCCGCGAGCGCGAGCGCGAGGATCAGGAACGAGGCGAGCGGCCAGCTCACCGGGCCGATCCGCTCGGCGCGGCCGCGGGACGCAGCTGCGCGAGCGCCTGCGACGCCGTCAGGATTCCCCGGTGCCCGCCGAGGATCCGGGCCGTCTCGGTGGCGAAGTACCAGCCGCCGGCGAGCAGGTCGGCGGGGCTCGAGTCCGCGAGCACGCGGCCGTCGGCGAGCAGCACGGCGCGCGTCGCGAAACCGGCGGCGAACTCCGGGTCGTGCGTGGCGACAAGCACCGCGACGCCGCGTCGGGAGAAGCCGATGATCTGCTCGGCGAGCTCCGCCTTCGCCTCGCGGTCCATGCCGCGCGTCGGCTCATCGAGGCACAGCACGGCCGGTGCCGGCTCGCCGCCGGTGACGATCGCCAGTGCGAGGCGCTGGCGCTCACCGCCGGAGCAGTCGCGCGGGTGGCGCGCGGCGAGTGACTCAAGGCCCGCGGCTCGCAGCGACGCGGCGTCAAGCTCGTCACCGACGCGGTCGTGGATGAAGTAGTCGCCGGGGTTCTGCAGCAGCAGCGCAACGCGGCCGTCGAGCTCGACACGGCCCCGGGTGGGCTCGGCGAGCCTCGCCACGTGGCGCAGCAGCGTCGACTTGCCGGCTCCGTTTCGCCCGAGCAACACGACACGCTCACCCGCGGCCACAGACAGCGACACTCCCGCGAGAATCGCCGGCCCGCCGCTGATCTCGTGCCAGACGTGGCGCAGTCGCAGGCTCGCCGCCGTGCTTTGACGGCGGCGAAGCCGGTGCGGCGGGGGCTTCGGTCCAGCCGCAGGAGCCTCGGGCTCGGGCAGCAGCCCGGCGCCACGGAGTGTTGCGCGCGCCTGCTTGACCCCGGCCGGGGCGGGGTGCAGGCCGAGGCCCGCGATGAGCGTCGCGCCCGGCGTCTCGAGCGCCGGCGCAGCGCCGTGCGCCCAGTCGAGAAACCCGCTTGGGGCGGCGTCGCAGACGATCTCGCCGCGGCGCAGCGCGATCACGCGATCGGCAGCGCCGAGGCAGCGTTCGAGCCGGTGCTCGGCGAGCACGATCGTCGTCCCCCACTCCTCGTTCAGACGCCGCAGCAGCCCGAGCAGCTCGTCTCCGGCGACCGGGTCAAGCTGCGAGGTGGGCTCATCGAGCACCAGCAGCCGCGGGCGTCCGGCGAGGGCCGCGCCGAGAGCGACGCGCTGGAGCTCGCCGCCGGAAAGCTCGGCTGTCGAGCGCTCGAGCAGCGCTTCGATGCCGAGCGCCAGCGCGACCTCCTCGACCCCGCGTGCGACGGCGACGGCGGCGTGCCCGCGATTCTCGAGTGGGAATGCCAGCTCCGCCCGGACCGTGCCCATCACCACCTGCGTCTCTGGATCCTGAAACAGCGTGCCGACCTCGGCTGCCAGGGCGGCCGGGCCGTGCTCGCGCAGGCTCATGCCGCAGATCTCGGCGCGGCCGTCGAAGCGACCGCCGTGAAAATGCGGCACGAGCCCGCAGGCCACGCCGAGCAGCGTCGACTTGCCGGCAGCCGAGCCGCCGGCAAGCACGACGAACTCGCCTTGGGAGATCTCGACCGTCAGCCCGCGAAGCGCCGGCTGCTCCGCGCCGGGATAGCTGTAGGTGACGCCTTCCAGCGCCAGCGCGCTCATCGCGCGATCCCGCGGCGCTGCGCGAACGGCGCCAGCACGGCGACGAACAGCACGGCCGCCGAAATCCAGGTGCTCGCGCCGAACGTGCCGTGGATCGAGGGGTAGAAGGAGAACGGCGCCGGCAGCGCGAGCGCCGCCACCGCGATCGCGATGGCCGAGGCCGCGAAGGCGAGATCATGACGCGACCACGCACGGTGCATCCGGGCGGGTCGCCCGGCGCAGCCGTAGCCGCGCACCTCGAGCGTCGCGGCGATGTCGAGCGAGCGGTCAAGCGCGTTGGCGACGATCGCCCGCATCACGGCCAGCCGTCCGGCGGGGTCCGGCCGGCAGCGCTGAGCCTCGCCGATCCGCCGCGCGTCGAGCGCGAGAAGGGGCACCATCCGCGTCGCGATCGTCGCCGTCAGCGCCGAGCGGAACGAAACGCGGCGCAGCGAGCGCAGCAGCTCATCGGGATCGACCGCCGCGCTGGCGAGCGCGCAGGCGGCGATGATCACGACCAGCACGAGCGCCTCCTTGGCACCGTATGCGAGCGCCTCGAGCGTGATGTCGAGCTGCCCGAACGGGCCGCCGTCGCCGAGCCGTGCGATCACGGTCAGTCCGTCGCGGCTGACCAGCCCGTTGACGAGCACGATCAGCAGCGCCATCGGAGCGCTGAGGTACAGCGAGCGCGCCACGCGGGCGCCTGCACCGGCACCGGCGCCCGCGGCGAGCACCGCGAGCGCGAGCACGGCGAGCAGCAGCGGATTTCCGATCACGAGCGCCGCGAGCACGAGGGCGGCGCAGTAAGCGGCGCCGACGCCGGCGCGCGCCGCGTGCAGCGGGCTGGCGCGGCGCAGGTAGCTCAAGGCTCCTCGTCCGGAAGCGGGATCGCCGCGCCGGCGATCACGGCGACCGCGAAGTGGCCGTCCAGCGTGTCGGCGTTGAATGCCGCCACTGCGGCGGCTACCCCGGCCGCGTCTGTGCCGGTGACGAACCACACCGGCGGCTGGCCCAGGAAGCGGGTCGCCGCGACCAGGCCGGCGCCGGCGCCGGCGGTGCGCACGACGCGGCCGGACTGGTTGAGCAGCTCGAGCGTCGCGCCATGGTTCTCAAACCGCGCGTAGACGCCGCTCGCGCCGACGCCGCGCGCAAGCTGGGCGGCCGCCGGATCGGCGGTCAGGGTCGAGTAGGGCCCGACGAGCACGCGCAGCGAGAGGTTGTACTGCGAGCACAGCAGGCAGCCGAGCGAGGCGACGAGGCTGTAGCCGGCGAAGACCTGCTCGACCGCGCCGCACGACTTCGACGCGGTCTGGGTGCATTCGATCCGCAGCGGGTAGCGCCGGCCGCCGTAGCCGTCGGCGAACGGCTCTGGGAAGGAGCCGACGACGGCCGGGATGCTGTCCGCCGCGCTCCAGTCGTGGCGGTCCCACCACACGTGGTCGCCGTCGTGGAGTTTCGTCTCGGCTGCGCCCTTGGGTGCCTGCACGCCGTTGACGTAATAGAACCAGTCCTGGCCGCCGCCGCCGGAGAGGCCGTTGACGGCCTCGACGAAGCCGCCGCCGTCGAGCGTCCCAACCTTCGCGTTGCGCTCGAGCATGCGCATCACGGTGTCGGCGCCGGCGACCTTCGGCGCGCTCAGCGAGAGCACGGTCTGCGCCCCGAAGCCCTGCGTGACGAGCAGCGAGACATGTGCCGGCGTGCTGCCGGCACCCAGTCCGCAGCCGGCGAGCGCGAGCGTCGCCGCCATGGCGACGCTCGCACTGATCCGTTTAGTCCAGGGCACCGCTCACACGCACGTCTTGGCTCCGGCGGCCTCGACGCAGACGTTCGCCTCGGTGCGGATGGCGTCGGGTTCACTCACCTCGAGCGTCAGCTCGCCGGCCTTCGTGAAGGTCAGCGTCGCGGTCCCGGCGGCGGTGGTCCGAGCCGAGGCGCCGCCGGCGCTGACGCGTGCACCGACAGCCCTGGACGGTGTGCCCTTCGCGTCGCTGTAGGCGGTGACGGCGACCGTGAACGGCCGCCCGATCACCGCGACGGAGGCCGCCTTGACGCCGAGCACCCCGGCGCTCTTTGGGCACTTCTTGCCGTAGCAGTCCGGGAAGAACAGGAGGCTGTCGCCGGGCTTTGGGTCGTAGCTGCAGATCCCCGCGGCGGAGGGTGCATCGTTGACCCAGAAGGCCCAGTACTCCGCCCCGGTGCTCGGGAAGGTCAGCCCTTCGATCCCCGTCAGGAAGTAGGCCTTGTAGGACGCCGACCAGGTTCCCGTCCAGTCGCCGCGGGTCGCCAGCTCGAGCGCACCAGCAGCACTGGCGCCCGCGCAGCTGTCGGCGGCGACCCCGTTCTTGGTGACCTTGGCGGTCGGAAGAACGACGCGCGTCGCAGGGACGAGCGTTGCCTTGGTGCCCTCGATACGTACTGTGACGGCCTCGGCGGCAGCGACGGCGGAGGCCCGGGATGTGAGGAGCGCAGTCGCGAGTGTTGCGGCGAGCGCGCCGGTGAGTGCGACGGTCAGTGCCAACCGGCGGACCAGCGCCGGACGGCCCGAATGGGTGCGTTGCATGAGTGGCCAACCCCTTTCCACGAGGGTCTATGTGGGCTTGCGGTCGGCGCAGGTATCCTGGCTTCCGGGCCGATCCTGCCGCGCCTTCCCGGCTCGCTATGGCGAGCCAGTGGCGTGCGCTTGCGCGCATGCGGTGGACGTCCCCGGTAACAGTGGCGGGTCCGCGCCGGATTCACACCGGCTTCCCATACCACCGACCAATGACCGCGCCATCGTAGCGCTCTGCGACACTGCGAGCAGACCCGATGACCGTCAACCTGACCCGCATCTACACCAAGCTCGGCGACGGCGGCGAAACGCATCTCGGCGACATGAGCCGGGTGCGCAAGGACGATCGCCGGATCGAGGCCTGCGGCGCTGTCGACGAACTCGGAGCGCACCTGGGGTTCGCGCTGACGCTGAGCGGGCTGCCGGGGCACACGGCCGACTGGCTACGGCGGATCCAGAACGACCTCTTCGACCTCGGCGCGGATCTCTCCGTGCCGGCGCAGGATGCGCGCGAGCGCCTGCGCCTGCTGGCGGAGCAGGTCGAGTGGATCGAGCAGCGTTGCGATGAGGTGAACGCGCAGTTGCAGCCGCTGCACTCGTTCGTGCTTTCCGGTGGGACGCCCGCCGCCGCGTGGCTACACGTGTGCCGGACCGTGTGCCGCCGAGCGGAGCGGCGCGTCGTCTCACTCGGCGAGCAGGCCAGCCCGCAGACGCTCCGCTACCTGAACCGCCTGAGCGATCTGCTCTTCATCCTGGCGCGGGAGGCCAACGGCGGCGATGACCCGCTGTGGGTTCCCGGCAAGCACCGCTGAGCGGGCGGCTCCCGCGCCGCGCCGGCGTGCCTGCTCAGCCGGCGAGGTGGCCTGAGGTGCTGTAGGCGCGCGTCGGCGCGCCCGTGAAGTCCTGCCCGGTCGGCGAGACCCAGCTGACCCGCCACAGCCGACCCACTACGAAGCGGCCGGTCCCCGTCCAGGCGCCGGCGCCGCCGGTCTGCTCGTGGGCCAGCCCCTGCCAGCTGCGGCCGCTGTCGCTCGAGTACTGCACGACGACGTGGGTCCCGCCGTGCGCGGGACGCACGAGACCCCAGAACGAGACACCGGTTGCGGTGCGCGTTACGGTCAGTGGCAGCCGGAATCCGTCGTACGCCGGCTTGTCGACGCCGTTGTAGGTTTCAAGACCGGTCTGGAAGCCGACCACGCGGCCGCCCGCCGGACGGTCGTCGCGCAGGAGGTACTGGCCGAAGGACGCGATGCGCGGGTTCTCCCACGCGATGTGCTCGGAGATCGCCAGATACTCGGCCTGCTGGGCGAGCGAGACGCCGGTGAACGGGTTGGGAACGCTCTGAACCCCGAACTCGGTGATGTAGACCGCTAGGCCCGGGCGGATCGCGTGGACCGCCGCGGCGCGGTTGAGCGCGTTCACGAGACGCCCGATCGTGGCGATCGTGACGTCGTCGGCCGGCGGAACCCAGAACGGGCCACGCGAGTTCGAGTAGGGGTGCTGCGCGTAGCCGTCGGCGGGCAGCAGCGTGCAGTGCCCGACGGGACGGTAGTTCGAGTTCAGGCACAGCACGCCGCGCAGGAAGGCGAGCGGCGCGGGCACGCCCTGGCTAACCACGCCTGTCGGTGAGGTCTCCCCCATCAGCACGGTCATGCCGGAGAAGTTCCCCGAGGCCTGCAGGCCCTGGTAGCCCGCGAGGAAGAGGCTGCGATAGATCGCCGCCGAGGCGAGCTTGCCATGCAGGTACTGCGGCCGCAGGAAGCCGGGTTCGTTCGGCTCATTCCAGATCGAGAAGAGCTTGACCCGTTTGCCGAAGTGCCTGCCGACCGCCTCCATGAATTTGCCGAAGTCGGCGGCGCTTGGATCGCTGTAGATGTCCTCACCGTGTGGCGTCGCCCAGCGCGGTACCGGCCCGCTCACGGTCAGCAGGATCTTCCAGTGAATTGCTGCCACTGCGGCGAGGAGCGGGTCATAGGCCCCCCAGTCGTAGGCCGCAGGATTGGCCTGATTGAAGTTCGGCCGCCGTTTGCTGTTCGGGTCGGGCGCAACGTCTCGCCAGAAGATGATCACGCGCAGCGCGTGCACGCCGAGCGACTGCAGTTGGGTGATCGTCTTGGCGCGGGTCGCCGGCGTCAGCAGCGCGTTCGGCGCTTCGAAGAAAACCGGCTCGCCGTTGGCCGCGAGCGCCGGCGTCGCGCCGAGCACTGCTGCGCCGAGCAGCGTCGCGGCGACTGTCACGGCTATGAGGTTGGCTCGTCGCATCGGCGTCGGGGCGCTCCTCTAGCCGCCGCTAACGCTTAATACCCGGGAGCGGTGCGAATGTAGCGCGAACTTGGTGTTGGTCGTGCTCCGCTGGTACCGCGGCGGCGCCTGGGAGCCGTAGCGGGCCGTGTACGTCTGAGCCCACGCGAGCACCTCGGCGACGTACCACCAAGCGTGGTTGTATCCGTATATCGCCTGTCGGTAATTCGCGGGAGCGCCGCACGCGTGAAGGTAATTGGCCATGCTGAAAATGGCATCCGGAGCGCTCCACATGTCGGGCGGGCCGTCACCGGTAGCGCTGATCCCGTAGCGCTGCCACGTCGAGACGAGGAACTGTGCCGGTCCCCCAGCGCCCGCTGAGTTGAGCTGGCCTTCGACGGTGCATGACGGAGCCGGATCGCGGCCGTGATCGCACTCCACGCGGCCGATGCCGGCAAGGACCGCCCAGTCGAGCCCGAAACGGGCGGCGGCCTGCATATACAGCGCGAGATAAAGGGGCGGGATGTCTGCGAGCGCCTGCCCGGAAGGAGCGACGGAGACCGTGAGGCCGCCCCCAGCGACGTCGCCGCCGTCGGCGGCGACGTGCTCCGCGCCGCGCGCAACCGCAAACACGAGGAGCAACGTGCAGCCTCCCAGGACGACGAACGCTGCGAACAGGCCGGCCGCCGCCGCGGCCGGTACTGCGATTCGCGCGGTCACGGCTCACGCGAGCCGAACTGGCGTGCGCGGCGCGTGAGCGGCGCGATCGGCGCTGGGACGCCACGTCCGCCGGACCCGGTCGCGCGCGCTGCCGCCGCGCGGAGCTTGGCCCGCGGTGCAGAGTCCGACGCGCCGAGGAGCTCGCGCCGGCGGGCGAGTTCTCGCTCGATCTCCAGCCGCACGGCGCGTTGTCGCACCGGCGGGCTGCGCAGGTACTCGGAGGAGCTGATGCCGGCCAAGCCCGCAAGCGGGGCCGCTCGAGTCTCGCCACGCAGCAGGACTCCGGGCGGCGCCAGCGCTGCTTGATTGAGTGCGCGCGCGAAGGAGCGCGAGACGCGAGCCGCGGCGAACGGCCCCGCCGCGGATCGCCCGAGCCTCCTCGACAGCTCACCGCCCAGCCTGCTGCCCAGGGCAGCCGGCTCGCCTGCGCCTTTTGCCGCAAGTTCACCGGCCACGGCCCGGGCGCGCGACTGCAGCGACACGATCCGGCGCCGGTCCCCCTCCCCCTGTGCAGTGCGAAGGCCAGCCGCAATTCGCGAGCGCCGAAGCTCGAGAACCGCGACCTCGCTGCGCTGTGCTGCGCCTCGCGCCTCGCCCCGGGCCTGGGTTTGCGGAGCGGCGGCGCGCATCCGCTCCACCTGGGCGGCGAGCCCCGCGCGGGCTTCCAGCCGCTCGTCTCGCCGCGTGCCGCGCGGCGCCCCGGCGCCAGCGGTCGAGGAGCGCCCGGAGCGTCCCGGCACGACGGGCGGTTTCAGCGCGCCGCCTTCCTGCGGGAACTCGCGGATCTGCTTGATCGTCTCAACCGCGCGTCCGCCGGTCCCGGCGACGAGGCGGCCGGTGAGCGTTGCCGCGCCCAGACCCGCACGAGCGCTGCGACCTGCGAGCCACACGCGCGTGGCCAGTGGCGCACGGCGCGCGGGCTCCCCGCGCTCGTGCATGACGAGCCCGAGCAACCGATGGCGCTGCTCGAACGCTGTCCACCAGAAGATCGAGACCAGAAGCCACTGCGTCCACCAGCCGAGGTCGTCAAGCGAGTTCAACAGCGTCACGATCAACAGGACGACGCCCAGCGCGACCGAGTAGACGAGCTTGGCCAGAGCGGCGCCGAGGAGGCGGGTGAGCCACAGGCGAAAGGCGTCCCGCCCGGCGTCGCCCAGCGCCGGGGCGAGCACTGCCAGCGGAGCGAGCAGCAGGTAGAGGAGTGTTGCGAGGGCCGCGCCCAGCAATCGCAGCGCTATGAAGCCGAGCAGGAGCAGCATCCCGAGTGTCCCGGCCACGATCAGGAGCAGGCCCCCGACGCGCGGCCATGTGCCCGATGCGGTGCGGAACTCGGCCTGTGGGGCGGTCGGAGCGGTGCACCCCGTGGGATCGTTGGAACCGCAGAGGGTCCCGTAGAGAGTTGGCGTCGCCGTTTGAGCCGACAACGCCGTGCGTTCCAGCGCCTGGGGCGGGATCGCCAGAAACAACTCACCGTTCGTGCGCGCCTCGCCGAGCGCAGTGGCGGCACCCGAGAGCTGGCTCTGCAACGCGCTGCCGCCCGGCGCGCATTGCACCAGACCGGGCGATGGCCCGCGGCAGGACGCCTCGGCGCGCAGTTCCGCCTCGATGCGCGTCGCCGTCGCGCGAAGCCGTGGATCGAGCGCAGCGGTCTGCCGGCACCAGTCGACGTCGCCGAACTCCAGGTAACACCACGGTCCGTTGATTGCCGCGTCGAACACCTCGGCGAACGATGCGTCGACGGTCGAGACCGGCTGGCTCGGATTTCCTGTGGCGCTCGCAGCCACCGTGCCGAGTGCCGCGCGATCGGCGAGGTTGCCGACGGCCCCGACTGTGCCGACGGGGTCGGCAATAATCCACAACCCGGCACACACCATCACCGCGAGTAATGCCGCCTTGCCCAGGGTGTCAAGCACGCGGCGGCGGACGAGCCCCTGCCATGCGAAACCAACGGCGGCGACGGCAAGCACCAGCCCCAGCCAGGGATCGGTGAAGACGCGCTCGGCCACGCCAAGCGACGAGCCGACGTGGGCGAAGGTCGCCGGGGCCAGCAGGTCGATTGCGTAGCACCACTCCAGCGCGATGAGCACCACGTGGATCAGCCACACAAGCGCGGTCCAGACCGGCGTGACGAGGAGATCCTGAACGATGGTCAGCAGGTCGTCGGTGCCGCTGGCGTCGAGACCTGAAGGGATATTCACGTCAACCGCGTAGTTGGAGAGCGGCACCGGCGCGACGTCGACGCCGGACACGGCGCAGTCGGTGCGCTGCGCGGCCGAGAGCTGTGCGCCAAGGTCGGGCGCGGTGCACGACGGACTGGCGAACCCGTTCGCAGCGAGCGGGCTTGCGTCGACCGGAGCCGGCGCGCCGGCCGCGCGGGCGACCGGTGAGGCCGCCAGCACGAGGACCGCGAGCGGGACCGTAAAGGCTGCGCGCCGGCGGGTCATGGGCGCGGCGGTGTGGTCGAAAACGATGCGAGAAGCCGCGGCACGAGGACCTCCACCTGCACCGCCTCCACCCTGCCGCGGTGGTCACGCATCAGACAGCGGCCGGTGTCGAACTCGAGCAGGCTGTCTCGCAGCAGCCGGTCGTCGGGGTCGAGATTCAGCAGTTCGAGGGCACGGCCGGCCTCGCTCTCTGAGCGCAGGCCGAACACGAAGGTCGCCCCGATGAGGTTCTCAAGCGACGCTCGGCCATCCAGGAGGGTGTCGGTGACGAGTTGCGTGGAGATGATCGGTACTGCGAGCTCGCTGCGCCCCATCCGCTGCAGCGAAGCAAGCAGCATGCGGCCGACAGGGTCGCCGAGCAGTCGCCATCCCTCGTCGAAGGAGAAGACCTTCAGACGCGAGCGCTCGGCAGTCATCAACGCCATCGCGAACATCGCGATCAGCCGCACCATCTGCTCTCCCACCCGCTCGAGTGGCGAGTAGTCGGAGCGCGCGCTTCCAGGCTGGGGAGCCGGAAGGTCGCGGATCGGCAGGTAGGTGACCTGACGAGTCCCGACCGCGGGAAGCCGCACGTCCGGATCCGCGAAGCCGAGCTGGGTCAGGCCGGCCCCTGCGTGTACCGCGAGCGTCTTGGCGACCTGCTGGTCGACCGCGTCGCCCGCCGCCAGAGCCCGGATCACCTCGAAGCACGTGGGATCCTTGGAACGGCGTCGCACGGCGTCAACGGCGCCGGCCACCGCCGCCTCCCACGACGCCTCCGAGCGCGCCGGGAGCAGGTCGCACAGGAAGGAAACCGCGGCGTCCTGCCGCATGTGCTCAGGCGCCACGCGCAGCGGATCGAGCATCCCCCGCAGCGCTCGTTCGCCGCGCAGCGCAATCGTCTCGACGTGAGGCGCCACCTCCGGCAGCTCGTGCATGCGGTGATCGCCCTTCGGGTCGCAGTCGATCACGCGCGCGCCCAGCAGAAACGCCTCGTACGCCAGCTTCTGGTCGAGTGTGGTCTTTCCCGAGCCGAGTGCCCCAATCGAGAGGATCGCGGCGTTGCGGTCGCTGTCTGACCCCTCGCGCAGGTTGAAGCGAACCGGGTGGCGGCTACCGCTCAGCGTGTGCCCGAGGTAAAAGCCGCGCCGCGCTCCAACCGCGTGCGTCGCGAGCGGCATCATCGCGGCGACCTGCTCCGTGGTGAGCACGTCGTCGTAGCCGGCGACGGAGGAGCGCTGGCCCGGCAGCGTCGCGATGAACAGGCGCAGCTGGTCCCCGAGCGGCCGATGCAGGCGAACTTCGCCGAATGCGCGCCGCACGGCCTCGATGCGCCGCTCGAGCTCATCCGGTTCCAACGCCGAAACGGCGATCGCCAGCGTCGCCCGCAGCAACGGCGGATGGCTCGCCGACTGCAGATAGCCCAGTAGATCGCGCGCCTCCTGCGTGCGGTCATAGCCTCTGTCGGACACACCCTGATCGCCGCCGGCTTCGGCGCGGGCGATCTCGTCGGCATCCTGTACGCGCCGGCGCACCAGCCGCATCGCCAGATCGTTCGGCAGGAACCGGGCGCACAGGGTGAGGTCGACCCCGAACGGAAGCGACTCCACCGGGGCGAACATCAACTCCAGGCGAGAGCTCGGAAAGGCGGCGCTCTCCGGTAGCGCGCCGGCGACGAGGTGCGCCTGCCAGCTGACCCCCAACTCAGATTCGATCCTCAGGCGGCGCCCCTGATGCTCGATGTAGCTGTCGCTCCAGCGCATCACGTCAGCTTCGAGCGGCGCGAGCACAGCCTCCCCGTTGTGCTCGAACACCAATGCCTGCGGCTGGTGAAACCCGTCCAGCACGGGCTCGCCGAGCGCGCGGCAGAACGCCCGGCGCACCAGCCACTGCACCTCGACCGTGCGTGCCGGGCGGGCCTCCAGGTTTGCCGCGAGCCGCGCATGAACCTCGTCGGCCCGCATCCGCAAACGCTCGAGTTCGGCCGCGGAGAGCTGACGCACTGCGTCTCCGCGAAGTGCCCGGACAGCCGACCTGAGCAGCTCGCGCGGCGGGCGTTCGCCAAGCTCGGCGACGAACGCGCCGGCATCGCGCTGCGGCCGTTCGAGGCTGACGGCCAGGTAGATGGCCGGGAGATCGGCCTGCTCGCAGTCCAGCGCCGCAAGTTGGGCCGACAGATAGGAGGCGTGCGCGGCGGAGTGCGGCCCACGGTACCCACGTGCGAGCGGATCGAAGTCCGCCGCCGGCGTCCACGCCCGGGCGACCCTGAGGATCTGGACATCGGCGTCCAGCGACTCGAGCGCCGCGAGCAGCCGTCCAAAGCGCTCCCGCTTGCGCGCTGTGGCGAGCGTCGCGTAGCTGTAGGGCTCAAGCGCGAACAGCGCCCACGGGCCGCAGGAGCCCTGGAGGCAGTTGCCGTAGACAAAGCGCAGGGGTCGACGCCACGAGCTCAACTCGTGCGCACCTCGAGCACGGCGCCGGGTGCAAGCTCGAGCACCGTGGCCCGCCCGCGCTCCCCGGCGAGCGGGTGAAGCGTGACGTCGGCGCGCCGCGTGGAGGGCCACTCGGCGCGCAGGTGAGCATGGTGCACGAGCACGGCGCCGGGTCCGCGATAGCGCAACGACCGAAATCGCGCATCTGACCCGTCCGGGATGCACAGCACCGCCGGCGGGTGCCACGAACTCGCCCGGTAGGGGAGCGAAGCGAGTCCGTCCAGCCGCCGGCGGGCGAGTCCGTACCGGAGCAGAGCGAGCGCGGCGAGGTGAAACGGCCGGCCCTCTATGCGCATCGCGCCGAGCAGCATCGCGGCGGACAGGGGCATGCCGATGTCTCGCAGGTACCACGGGATCAGCGGGTCGAGCCACGATGTCGGCGGCAGCGCCCCGCCCGCCAACGCCGCAGCAATCAGCGCAGCCGCGTAGGCGACGCCTCGCAGCGGGATCCCGCCGGGGTTCAGGCGGAGCGTGTCGACTCTGTAGATGCGCCGCTCCAGCGCGAAGACCGAGCGAAACGAGCGAATCTCAAGCGACGTGCTCACCCTGAGCCAAACAGCAGCGACACGGTGTTCTGGAGCACGCTGAGTCCGACGGGACTGGCCAGCAGCACCGCGATGATGCCAATCGCGAGCACCCCGACGGCCTCCTTGAAATCGCGCTTGAACACCAGCACGACCGCAGCGACGGCCAGCGCGAGCCCGATCAGGCTCAGCGCCACGGTGCGCCCCGTGCTGCTCGCCTGGCTCGCGGCACTCTCGAGTGAGGCCCCTCCGGCCGCCGCCGCGGCGACGGCAGGCAGCACCAATCCAGCACTCAGCGCGATCGCGCCGGCAAGGATCCGTCTCATCGTCTTTTGCTCCCTCCGCTTGGTGGTCATGACTGGATGCGAGTGATCTCCCAGCGTCCGCCAAGCCGCGCCAGCGTCACCTCGTAGGCGAGCGTGAACAGGTCGCCCCGCGAATCTCCGGCGAGCACGCTTGCCAGCACGGCGCCCGAAGGCTCGACGGCCAATCGAACAACCGCGCGCAGCGCGAGTCCCGCGACAATTGGAGCGACAGACGCCCCCGGGGCGAGGTCGGCCGCCAGATTGTCGGCGGAGGAGTCCACGTAGTTGCGAAGCGCGCGCTGCAGCACGCCAACGACGCTCGGATTGCTGACGTTCTCGAGCCCGGCGCCATCGAGCCCTCCGGCGCGGGCTGGCGCGGGCGCCCCGACGAGCGCCGGATATCGCGCGAGCATCTCGCGGCCGTCCGCTGCCCGATCCACGGCGACCGCGAGGTAGCGCACCGATCCGCCGGCAATGCCCGCCGCGACCGTGTAGTCGTGCTCCCCCGCCCGTCCGTTACGGGCATCGGCGATCGCGACCCAGAGCACCTGTTGAGAGCTGGCGCCGGCCGGTGTCAGACCGCCGTCGGGATCTGCGGCGGCGTCGAGAAACGGCCTCAGGGCGTTCTGGTGGACCGACGGATCGGCGGACCACGTCAGGTAGGCGCGCGTGAAGGACAGGGCAAACCACTGCGCGCTCGCGTCGATGACGCGTGGCGCTTGCATGACCACCGTCCGCGTGCGGGACGGCGAGATGGTGTTGCGCACGGTCGCGATCACGCCAACCAGCGCGACCACATAGAGCACCCAACGCGTGAGCCCGAGTGAGGCCCGAAGCGACCAAAGGCGGCGCGGCTCGAGCGTGACGCGGGCGGGCGAGGATCTCGTGGTCATCGCTCGAAGCCAAATTCGAGTGCGGCAGCAGTCTGCGCTTCCGCCGCCCGACCCTGTCTCGCTACGGCGGGCGCGTAGCTCACGTGCGAACCCGTTATCACCGTCGCGGACCGGGGGCCAGGCGGCGCCACAACGCCGGGCAGGACGCTACGGCGAGGTGGCTTCGTCGCTCGCCGGCTTGCGATGCGGCGCTGCGCGGGCCGCGGGCGCGGGCGGGGCGACGCGGGCGCAGCGACCCGCCAGACCCGGCGGCCTCCGGCTTCGCCATGACCTGCGCGGACTGCGCTGCGCTGCGCGACCGGCGCCCGTGGTTGCGACGCGAGGTGCAGAAGCAGTAGAGCGACGCACACGAGCCCCGCAACCGCCGAGGCGGTTGAAGCCCAGCCCAGACGGTGCGTCGCCCGCGGGCGCGCCGATCCCCGGCGCACGACCGGCCGGGGCACCGGGGAGCGGTCCGACGCCGCACGTTCGTCGCCGACCCACTCCACGGGCTCGCCGCCCAGCAGCTCCTGCTCGTCGATCACACGGTAGACGGCGATGGGGCGCCGGCGCATCACGGGCGCCCGAGGCAGGCGAGCGCGGCGGCGCGGATCGCGCCGCACTGCGCACGGGGGGCGGCGGCGGCGGGCGTGGGCTGAGCGGTCGCGACGGTCTCCAAGAGGGCTCCTTGCCGTCCTGTTCCGACCGCTTGCCGCGCCGTGGGACAAGCGCTCGCAGCGCACCGGGCAGATCTGAGCGCACCGCCGGTGCTGAGGCGGTCGTCTCGGCACCCTGCCGCCGGTGATAGGCCCAGGGCATCCGGGACGCTGGGGCCGCCCACGCCCGGCGCGAGGGCTAGTGCACCGTCAGGAGCACCCCGGTGGCGCCGCTTGCAGCAGCCGCCGGACCGCTACTTCTCGAAGCCGAACTCTGCCTTCGTCTCGCTGATCTGGGCCCTGCTGGCGGGCGCGGCGGACACCGCCGGCGCGCGGGCGGTGGCTGCGCGCGCGGCGTTGAGCGCGCCGCTCGTGCCCGAAGCGGCGTGCGCCGGCGGTGCGCCGAATTCGCGTTGTACCTGGACGATCGCCGGCACCCGCGAATGGGGGACCGTCCGCGTTGGCGCTGGCGGATCAGCCACCGTGACTGCGAGGGGTTCGCGACCCGGCTTCGTCGGCGGGGCTGAGGGGCGAGCATGGCGGTGTGGTCGCACAGGAGCGCGTGCGGATTTGACCAGGGCCGGCGGATGCAGCAGGCCCATGCCGGGCACGACCCCGAGCCGCGCACACACGCCATAGCTGCCGACCGCTCCGACGACACAGACGGCCGCCAGCCCGAGCTTCAGCGCACCGACGCCTGCCGCCCCGCCGCCAGCGACGGCGGCGCCTCCGCCCGCCCCTGTTTCGGCGAGCGGATGGCGTAGCAACGCCGCCGCGCGCCGCCCGCCGGCCCACGCCGCGGCCAGCTTCGCCGCCAGGCCTCCTGCTGCCACGACGACTCCGGGGGGCGGCAGGAGTGCGGCCACCGACCGTGCAGCGCGGTCGAGATCGCCAACCATCCGCGCGCAGGCCGGGCAGTTCGAGACGTGCGCCCGCCCGCGGGTCAGGCACTCGCCCGCCGCGACCCCGGCGGACATGGCGAGTAGATCCGGCTCCAGTCGGCGGCAGCGGTCGCCACGTTCGTACTCCTCGACCAGCACTCGTAGTTTCCCGCGAGCACGCTGAGCGACCTTCCGGTACTTCTCCACCGACCACCCAAAGCGGGCGCAGAACTCGCCGACCCCCATGTCCACGCAAACCCCGGCGGCAAGCACCAACTGCTGATCGCGGCTCAGATCGGCGATCACCTCGCGCAGACGCCGAAGTTCGGTGCGTGCGATGACCTGGTTCTCCACCGCGGCGCGGCGATCCTCCAGCTCGCCGGCGCCGTGCTCTGGAGCATCGATGGGTACGGCTCGCGCGATCGCCGCCTCGATTGCGCTGCGACCGCCGATAGCACGCCGGCGGTCCTCGATCCTGCTGAGAAATTTCTGCTCAAGAGCGTTCAGCACGTGCTCGTTGGAGAGGAACGGCGCGCGCCTCGAGCGTGCGACCAACTCGAGCGTGGCCTGGCTGTAGCAGTCCTCGAGGTCCTCCCAGCGCAGACGGCGCCGGTGGACGCGAAGCAATCGGCTTCGCCGGGCGGCGGCGATCCTCGCAACCTGCTCAGCAGGATCCACCCCCAGATTGCGACTCGCCAGCGCCATCGTGGGCTTTTCCGACCCCCCGGTCATGACCGGGACAGCTCGACTGCAACTATCCATAATCCGTTGCGCGCGAGTGTATGCGTTTGGCGGCCGGCGAATCCGCAATAACCTCTCGCGCGTGCCCGCTTTCACCTCATTTCGCCGATCGCTCGCTTCAAAGCTGCACGCCATCGATCGCGCCCAGCAGCGCCACCCGGCCACGGCTCTGCCGTGCGCGGTCTACAAGAAGTTCAGCGATGACAATGGCGGCCAGCTGGCGGGGCTGATCTCCTACTACGCGTTCTTCTCGCTGTTCCCCCTGCTGCTCGTGCTGGTGACGGTGCTCGGGCTCGTGCTGCGGGGCGACGCGACGCTGCAACACCAGATCGAGACATCCTCGCTGGCGTCGTTCCCGGTGATCGGCGCGACGATCCGCAGCAACCTGCACTCGCTCAGCGTCGGCGGCCTGCCGCTCGTGATCGGGCTGCTCACAGCGCTGCTCGCCGGTCTCGGCGTGACACATGCGACCCAGATCGCGCAGGACCGCATGTGGGGTGTCCCGCCGGAGCATCGCAATTCCTGGCTGCGCTGGCGGCTGCGGGGGATCGCGCTGATCGCGATTCTCGGCGCGATCAACATCGCCGCGACGGTGATCGACGGCTGGGTGGACGGCGGCTCGGCCCACGGCGTGTTGGCCACCATCGCGGCGCTGATCGTGTCGCTTGCGCTGGACCTGGGACTCTTCGTCGCGGTCTTCGTGCTGCTGACGTCATATCCCGCGACGGTGCGCGAGGTCCTGCCGGGCGCGATCATGGCGACGATCCTCTGGCAGATCCTGCAATACGCGGGCGGCTACATCGTGCAGCACGAGCTGAATAAGGCGAACGACACCTACGGCGTGTTCGCGCTCGTGATCGGAGCGCTGGTCTGGCTCCACATCGGCGCGGAGGCGACGCTCTATGCCGCGCAGCTGAACGTCGTGCGCTCCAAGGGTCTGTGGCCTCGGGCGCTGCTTGGGGACGGAGATTGAGCGGGCGCTCGCGCGCGCGTCACGCGCGCGGTCCGTCCGGCGCAGCCGGCCCTGCCGGCGGAGCCCCCTAAGAAGTCTGCGCCGGCCCCGCGCCCGGCTGCGCCTCCACCCGCGTGCGGCCCTCGAGTTGCCCGTCGGCGAGTGAGGCGCGCAGCCGGCGCTTGTCGAACTTGCCGACGCTCGTCTTGGGCACCTCGGTCACGAACGCGAACTCCTGCGGCAGCCACCACTTCACGACCCGCCCGCGCAGGTGCTCGACCAGTTCCTCCGCGCTCACCTGTGCCCCATCTTCGATCACGACGCAGGCCAGGGGTCGCTCGCTCCAGCGCTCGTCGGGCACGGCGATGACGGCGGCCTCGCGCACCGCGGGGTGCGACATCAGCTGGTTCTCGAGCTCGACGGAGGAGATCCACTCGCCGCCTGACTTGATCACGTCCTTTGAGCGATCGGTGATGGTCACCCAGCCCGCCGGATCGACGTGCGCGATGTCACCGCTGCGCAGCCAGCCGTCGTCGAACTTCTCGGGGGCGTCCTCCTTGTAGTAGCCGCTCGCGATCCATGGACCGCGCACCTCGATCTCCCCCGTCGAGCGCCCGTCCCAGTGCAGCGGCGCGCCGGCGTCATCGACAATGCGCAGCTCGACGAACGGCACGGCGCGCCCCTGCGTCGCGCGGATCGCCCACTCCGCCTCGCCGTGGACGCGGGCGGGCGCGCGCGCGACCGTGCACATCGGGCTGGTCTCGGTCATCCCCCAGGCGTGCAGCATCGACACGCCGTGGCGCTCCTCGAACGCCTGCGCCAGTGCGAGCGGCATCGTGGCGCCGCCGCAGATCGCGCACTTCAGCGAGCGCAGGTCGGGCTGGTGGGCGTCGGCGTAGCGCAGCAGCTCGGCGTAGAGCGTGGGCACGCACGCCATTGTCGTGGCGCACTGGCTCTCGATCAGCCTGGCAAGCGGTTCGGCGCCGAGGTGGCGGCCGGGCATCACGAGCGTCGCGCCGCTCAGCGCCGCGGCGTAGGGCAGCCCCCAGGCGTTGACGTGGAACATCGGCACGACGAGCAGCACGCGGTCGTCGCAACTGATCCCGAGCGACCCCGACATCAGGATCGCGCTCGCGTGCAGCGTCATCGAACGATGCGAGTAGAGCACGCCCTTCGGGTTGCCGGTCGTGCCCGAGGTGTAACACAGCGCCGCCGCCTCGCGCTCGTTCAGCTGCGGGTAGACGCCCTCCCCCGGCCCGGCCGCCTCGAGCAGCTCCTCGTAGCGCAGGACCCGCGGCAGATCGCCGGTTGGCCCGTCGCCCATCACGACGAAGTGCTCGACGTGTTCGAGCGCCGGTGCGAGGGCCGCCAGCGCCGGCGCGAGCGAGTCGTCGACGAAGATGATGCGATCCTCGGCGTGGTTGATCACGTAGGCGATCTGCTCGGGGAACAGCCGCAGGTTGATCGTGTGCAGAACCGCGCCGACGCACGGAATCGCGAAGTAGCACTCGAAGTGGCGCTGCGAGTTCCACGCGAAGGTCCCGACCCGCTCGCCGCGCGAGACACCAAGGGTGCCCAGGGCGCGCGACAGCCGGTCGATCCGCTCGACGATCTCGCCGTGGCCGGCGCGCGTGACGCCCTCGTCGGTGAGCGTGACGACCTCGCCGCCGGCGGGGAATGAGCGCATCCGCCGCAACACGTACTGCAGGGTCAGCTGGAAGTCGTCCTGCATCAGTCCGGGCAGCATCGGTGCCTCTCCTCTCGCGTCCCGTTGGGGCCGGGCGACAGCATCGCAAAGCCGGGGCGGTCGTGCCGCGGGTGGATGCCACTCGCGCGGGCACGATCGTGCGGCGCGCGGACGCGGTCTGGCAACCTTCGGCGGCGATGGCTGAGCGCCGCCCGCGGGATGCATGGATCTGGGGACTGGCGGCGCTGAGCGCCGCGGGCGCCGCGCTGCGCTTCGCAACGCTTGGCGTTCAGAGCTTTTGGCTCGATGAGGCGGTCACGCATCAGCTCGTCACCCGGACCCTGGGCTCGATGCTCGCGAGGATCCCCCAGTCGGAGTCGACGCCGCCGCTCTACTACGTGCTGGCATGGGTCTGGGTGCGGATCTTCGGCGCCGGGGAGGCCGGGCTGCGATCGCTGTCGGCGCTGTTTGGGACCGCCACGATCGTGCTTCTCGCGCTGATCGCCCGCCGCCTGGCCGGCGACCGCGCCGGGCTTGCCGCCGCAGCGCTCGCCGCCGCCAATCCGCTGCTCATCTGGTACAGCCAGGAGGCTCGCGCCTACGCGCTGCTGGTCGCCCTCTGCGCGCTGTCGCTGTGGTGCCTGCTGCGCGAGGATTGGCGGGGATGGGCGGTTGCCGCGGCCTTGGCGCTCGCCACCCACTACTTCGCCGTCTTCATCGTCGTGCCGGAGCTCGCGTGGGTCCTGTGGCGACACGCGCGAGGGTCGCGCGTGGCCGCGTGGTCCGCGGCCGCCGTGGTGGTCGTCGCCGCCGCGCTATCGCCGCTGGCGATCGTCCAGTCCGGCGGCAATCGCGCCGGTTTCATCAGTGCGACCGGGTTGGGAGGGCGCATAGTCGCCGTGCCCAAGCAGTTCCTGATCGGCTACGCGACCCCGCACGCGGTGGTGCTGACGGTCGTCGCGCTGCTGCTGGCACTGGCGCTCGCGTCGTCGCTGCGACACTCCGACCGGGCGTTGCTGAGCCTCGCCGCGTGCGCGGTGTTCGTGCCGCTGGCGATGGCGGTGGCCGGCGCCGACTATCTCATCACCCGCAACCTGATCGCCGCGATGGTGCCGCTGGTCGTGCTCGCCGGCGTCGCCTCGGCGCGTAGCCGCTTCGGTCCGGCGGCGGTCGGCGGACTGTGCGCGATCGGCGTGATCGCATTCGCCGGCGTCGAGGGGAACGCCTTCTACCAGCGTGACGACTGGCGCGCCGTGGCGGCGGCGCTCGGTCCCGCCACGCACGGGCCGCGCGTGGTCGCCGTGAATCCGTCCGACGGCGTGCCGGCGCTCGAGATCTATTCGCCGCTGCACGACCTCCCCACGGGCGCGGTGGTCCTGACGGCGGAAATCGACATCATCGATCTGCAACACGATCCGCCGGCGATCACGACGCCCGCCGGCCTGGCCGGGTTCACGCTCTGTGCCCCTCCCACGCAGACACGGGAGTTCGACCTCGTGCGCTACTGCGCGCCGGCCGCGGTGAGCGTCCCCTACGCCAGCGTGCTGGGTTTGAGGCTGGCGATGCTGAATCCGTCGGTCCTCGGCGGCGGCTGAGCAGCGACCGCGCCGGTTCGCCGGCGCGACTTCAGCCCGCGAAAGGTCCGGCGTCGGCGGGGACGTCCACGGCATGCTCCGCGAGCGCCTCCAGGGGCACGATCTCCAGGGCGCGCTCGTGCGTCGACGCCATCACCACATAGGCGGCGGCGCCGTCGCGGTGCGCGCGCAGCCAGTTTGCGGCCGTCACGCACCAGCGGTCGCCGGGAACCAGGCCTGGAAAGCCGTGGCGCGGCGCGGGCGTTATGAGGTCGTTGCCGATCCGTCGCTGGTGCTCGAGGAACTCCGCCGTCACGACGGCGCAGATCGTGTGGCTGCCGCTGTCCTGAGGGCCCGTGGTGCAGCACCCATCGCGGTAGAAACCGGTAAGCGGATCGGTGCCGCACGGCTCGAGCTCCCCACCGAAAACGTTGCGATCGTGCACGCCCGAAGTATCGCTCAGCGCGGCTCACCAGGGAGCAATGTCCCCAGGCACCTCGGTCCGACCGGCGCTATATAAACAGGACAAGTGCGCATAGCCACTTGTGTGCGGCGAGTCGCCAGACCGACGCCACCAAACGAGGAGTGAGCGATTTGCGACGCAGGACGTTGGTACTCATAGCGGGCGGTGTCCTCGCCGGATGCCTGGCGTTCGCAGGCCCGGCGCTCGCGGCACAGCGGAATGTCTGTCACCTCGGCTGCCCGTACACGAGCATCCAGTCGGCGATCAACGCAGCATCTCCCGGTGACACGATCACGATCGGGGCCGGCTCCTACTACGAGAATGTCGTGGTGAACAAGCCGGTCACCCTGCGCGGCCTCGGCCCGCTCAGCGTGATCTATCCCGCCGTCTCCAACCCTGCCTGTTCGGGCGGCTCGCTCTGCGGCGGCGCGGCCAGCAACATCATCCTCGTGGACGCCGACAACGTGACGATCGAGGATCTGCGTCTCGAGGGCGCCAACCCCCACCTGAGCGGCGGCGTCTGGGTCGGCGGCGCCGACATCAACGCCACCAACGGGATCATCACCGACTATGACGACGCGAGCTCGATTCAGAACGATCTGACGGTGACGGGAGTCACCATTTCGGACATCTACCTGCGTGGCATCTACGCCGCCTCGGGCGGGTCGTTCAACTTCAATCACGACATCGTCGAGAACGTCCAGGGCGATTCCGATTCGATCGCGATGTTCAACTTCGGCAGCCCTGGCGTCTTCGCGGACAACCTTGTCGTCAACGCCAACGACGCGATCTCGGCCAACTGGTCTGAGGGAACCCAATTCCTTGGCAACGTCATTCTCAATTCCGGCAGCGGCATCCACACCGACAACAACGGTGGTTTCGGCGGCACGGCGGACGTGATCCGCGACAACCTCGTCGAGAACTGCACGGTCAACGGCTACGGCATCTTCACCTTCGCCCCCTACGTTTCGGCGACGGTCGACTCGAACACCGTGTCGGGCTGCTACATCGGCCTCGCCGACTTCGGCAGCAACGTGTCCGGCCAGGGGCCGACGTTCTCGAACAACCACGTCAGCGGGCTGGGGGCGAAGACGACCGACCCGAACGGCACCTACGGCGCCTACCTGACGACCGACCTGCTCGGCTACAACTATGGCGACCTGACGGCCACGCTGAGCGGCAACTCGTTCTCGAGCTTCGGAACGGGCGTTTTCGTGACGCAGACGACGCCGGCCGACGGCGACCTGACTGGCGGACAAGCGACCGTCACCGCATCGGGCAACTCGATCGTCGCCAACAGGACGGGCGCGAGCGGCGGCCCGGGAACCGTCGTGAACGCCAAGAACAACTGGTGGGGGTGTCGCCGGGGCCCGAACACGCCCGGCTGCGACACGGCGCTCGGCACGGTGGCGTTCACGCCGTGGCTCACCAGCGCGCCGTAGCGCAGCGGCGCCGCGCCCCGCTCGGGGGGGATGCGGACCGGCGGGAGAGCACGGGGGGGCTCTCCCGCCGGGGTGCGCTGGCGGGCGAGCCTCCACTCGTGCCGGCGCGGCGGCCTCAGCCGCTCAGGTGAAAACTGTCGAGGATCGCCGTCGCCTGTGAGTGTTCGCGCGCCGGCAGCCAGAGCCCGGCCTCGACGTACCCAGCGATTTTCGAGCCTCGGTGCACGACGATCACGATGCCGTGCTGCGGATAGGGATCGTCGCTCGAGTAGGCCTCGAAGGCGAGTTCCCAGCGGTTCAGCCGGGTCCGGGCGACAACGCCCGCCGGCAGCCCGCCGCTCGGGTCCGGCGCACCGCCGCTGCTGACGCAGCCGACGCAGCCGCTGAGCACGACCTCCATCTTGCGCAGCGCGTTCGCCGGGTCAAACCACAGATGCGTCGAGTGATCTGAGGGGTAGCTCGCATTCTCGAAGCGCCAGCCGTGCGGCAACTCGACGCTGTAGGCGCCGCCCGGCGGAGCGACGCGGATCAGCGCGAGCGCCGCTGCCGCCGGCGCCGCCGCGAGAGCGAGCGCCAATGCGATCCACATGGTGGCTGGCGCGAGGCTTCGTCGCACGGCGTGACTGTAGGACATCGTGGTCGGGACCGGCCTGGGCGAGGGCCGGTGCAGGGCGTGGCGCCCGGGCGGGCTCGCGATAGTTTGCGGCCTCTCCGGCGCCCAATCACCAGCCCGCCGGGTACTGTTTCGACATGGTTCTCTACACATGCCCCGCCGGCAAGGCAGGGGCGCCCGCCCACCCGTGCGCACGCGCCGCGAAGGCGCTCGACGACGCTGGCCACACCTACGACCGAAAGCAGGTCAAAGGCGGCACGCTGCTGCTGTGGACCTGGCCGCGGCGAGCCCGCGACCGCGCGGAGATCAGGCGGCTGAGCGGCCAGAACGCAGTGCCGATTCTCGTGCTCGACGACGGCCAGGTGGTCACCGGCTCGGGCGACGTCGTTCGGTGGGCGCGGGCGAACCACCCGGCCGGGGGCGCTCCCGCGAGCTGAGCCGGCGCGGTAGCGCGGCGCGGCGCGACCGTGGCGCCGGGCCGCAAACCACGACGGCACGCAGTTGATGAACGTCGAGCGCCGCCGGCGCGCCGGCGTCCGGTCAGTCCTCAGCCGGCGATCGCGTCGAGTTTCTCAAGCGCGTCCTCGGGCAGGGTGAGCGCCGCGGCGGCAACGTTGTCGCGCAGATGCGCGACCGAGGAGGTGCCCGGGATGAGCAGGATGTTTGGAGAGCGCTGCAAGAGCCAGGCGAGAGCGACGCTCATCGGCGTCGACTGGAGCTCTGATGCGACTTCCGACAGGGCGTGGGATTGAAGTGGCGTGAAGCCCCCGAGCGGGAAGTACGGCACGTAGGCGATGCCCTGCTCGGCGAGGGAGTCGATCAGCGCGTCGTCCACCCGGTGCGCGACGTTGTAGTAGTTCTGCACACAGACAACCGGCGCGATCGATTGGGCCTCGGCGATCTGCTCCGGCGTGACGGTGCTGACGCCAAGGTGCCTGATCAGCCCCTCCTGCTGCATTTCCGCAAGTGCGCCGAACCCCTCGGCGATTGAGCCTGGCTCCGGGGCGTCCATTCCGCCGACGCGCAGGTTGACGACGTCCAGCGAGTCGAGGCCGAGGTTCTCGAGGTTCTCGAGGACGGCTTGGCGCAGCTCGTCGGGCTCGCGCGCGTGGGGCCACCCGCCCTCGGCGTCGCGGCGGGCACCGACCTTTGTGACGATCCGCAAATCCTCGGGGTAGGGATGCAGCGCTTCCCTGATGATCTGATTGGTGACATGGGGACCGTAGAAGTCGCTCGTGTCGATGTGGGTGATTCCGAGCGCGACGACCTCGCGCAGAACGGCGATCGCCTCACCACGGTCGGCAGGAGGTCCGAAGACGCCGGGTCCGGCCAGCTGCATCGCGCCATAGCCGACGCGTGTGACCGTCAGATCGTCCGCGAGCGAATGTGTGCCTCCGGGCAGTTGCGTGTTCGCCATGCTGATCCCTTTCCGTGAGGGGCGCCAGCACCCGCCGCCCCGGCCGACGCACACGCGCGTTTGCGCGCATCCACGTAGAGCCTACGCAGGAGGGGACCGCGGGCCAGTTGGAACGCTGCGGCCGGCGAGCGATGCCAGCGCGTCAAGCGGAACCGAGCCGCCGCGCGATGCCCGCTTCGCCTGGACGGCGCACGGTTGACTGATCACACACCTATGGGGGATCGTCGAGCGTTGCGTGCCGCTACATCATGAACGTGGCGAAGCGATCCACGGCATCCGGAGAGTCAGATGAAGCACCGTCATCGTCGTAGTGTGTCTCTTGCAATTGGTTGTTTGGCGGGGGCGGTGGATGCGTAGCAGGCTTGGACGCCGGCGTGGCAGGCCTCTGCTGGCGCTGCTCGGCGTCACGGTCGCGGCGATCGCCTGGGTCGTGTTCCGCAACGCAGCGGCGCCGTACACGTTCGCCGAGACTCTGCCCGCGATGATCCACGACTTCGGCAAGAGCGCCCGCGTGGTCTCAATCTCGGTTGACCCGCAGGGCGTTCGCTACGTCGTGATCGGCCGCGACGGACGCGTTCACGAGCGGGACTACGGGCTCGCTGAGACTGACGATCCGACCCAGGCCGGGAGGGTCGACATCAGCCGCACCGTCAGCAACTCCGTGCTGGCGCTCAGCAGCGTCGATGCGCAACTGGCCCGCACGCCGCTGTCGGCGTTCGACTCGGCGGTGCCTGCGGCGCTCTTTGCGAAGCTGAACTTCGGCTCGGGTGACTCGACCGCCACCTTCACAGAGGGGGGCTGGTTCCTGCAGTCCGCGGCGAGCGCGCGCGAATACGAAGCGCGCTACAACGGTGGCGGCCTGCATGGAACCTAGGGTCGCCGCTCGACCGCGACGGCCTCAACCCGCTCGAGCACCACGATCTACTACGCGCACTGCCGTAGTCAATATGGGCCTTTACTATTCTTGGTGCTAAAGTAAAGGTGTGGCTCGGGTTTCGTCCAAGAACCAGGTGACGCTTCCGGTCGAAGCGATGCGCGCCGCCGGCTTACGCGCAGGCGAGGAAGTGACCGTCCGGCCGATCGGAGACGGCGAACTGATCATCGCCGCGCGTGGTTCCCGTGTCCGTCGCCATGCCGGGATAGCGAGCGGCGTCTATCGCGAGGGCGAACTCGACGACTTGCGCGACGAGTGGGAACGCTGATCCTCGACGCCAGCGTCCTGATCGGGCTGCTGGACAGCGCCGACGCTCACCACGCGCAGGCCGTCGACGATGTCGAGCGCGCCGACCAAGCCGGAGACGCGCTCCTGGTGCCGGCGAGCGCCTACAGCGAGGCACTCGTCGCGTTCGCCCGGGCTGGACGTCTCCCCGAAGCGCGCGACGCGGTCGCAGCGATGGGCATCGTGATCACCCCGCTCACGGCAGCGATCGCTGAACGCGCTGCCGCCGCGCGAGCCACACACGGCCGACTCCGCCTTCCTGACGCCATGGTTCTTGCCTGCGCGCAAGAACTCAACAGCGCACTCCTCAGCTACGACGAACGCCTCGAACGAATTTCACGCGTGACGACAACCAAACGCGAACAGTGACCAGTCCGTCCAGGGTGGTGCTCTGCGCACGGGCCGACGGGCACCTTGCTTACGGGAGCGGCCTGCTGTAGCCGATCTCGTCAACCGTCAGGTATCGACCCTCCGGGAGTCGTGGCGGGCCGGGGCGTCCAACGCGCTCGACGAGATCAGGGCGACGAGCGCAGATAGCGCTCATCGCCCCGGTCGTCGCGCACCGTCGCCGTCGAAATGCACCGCAAAGCCCGCTAGCGGCGGCGCGACCACAGACGCCCGCCGAGCGGGAGCGAGCACACCGGCGAATGCCGCCTCCCGGGATTGCTCTGCTTACTGGCGACCCACGCGCCCGACGGCCGCGCCTGGTGGTGCGTCAGCCTTTGATCACGTTGTGGACGGTGGCGACCATCGGGGGATTGAGCGTGATGCCGGCGCCGGTCAGGATCGGGAGCAGCGTCTCGCCGAATGCGTCGAAGGCCTCCTGCGACTCCCAGATGTCGAAGACCTGAATCTCTCCGCCGGATTCGAGAGCGACGTGGTAGAGACGTCCGTCAGGTGTGCCCTGTCCGGCCTCATCGATCTGGACGAGCGTGGTGTCGTATTTCTCGGGCGTGAACCCGGTGCCGGTGATGTAGAACCCAAGTGCCATTCGTTTACCCCTTTCCGCGCTGGTCGGCGCGGCCGTCCGATAGGAGGCCGCGACTCTAGCGCGCCGCAGTGCCGTCGGCGGCTTCCCGTCACGACCCGTTTCGAAGTGATGCGACGCGGGCTCTCCGTTGCGTTGGTCCGCGTAGGCACGCGAAGCGACGATCCCCCGGACGTGCTTGGCTTCGGGGATGCCCAACGCTGTCCCGGGCCCACGCGAGCCGCGGCTGCCCACCCAACTCGATCTGAGCGAGGTCGCCGAACTCCGTCATGACGCCACCGTCAAGGAGGCCGGACTTGCGGACGTTTCGCTGGTCGACCAGCGAGCCAAGGGTGTGGCGTTCGAGACCGTCAGGCTTTCGAACGTCGACCTGTCGGGATCGCAACTGGAGGATCTGAGAATGACCGACGCCGCGCTTTTGCGGTGCAACCTCGCCAACGTGCAGGCGCGAAGGGCGAGCATCACCCGCGTAGCGGTCGAAGGTAGCCGGATGACCGGGATCTCGGCGCCGGAAGCGAGACTGGGAGATCTGACGCTGCGTGACTGCCGAATCGACCTGGCGTCGTTTGGCTTCTCGCGCCTCGAACGCGTGACGTTCGAGGACTGCATGCTCCAGCAAACCGACTTCCTCGAGGCGCAGCTGGACGCCGTGCGCTTCCACCGCTGCGACCTCGCGCGGGCCGACTTCCGCGGAGCTCGCCTCAAGGCTTGCGAATTCCGCCGCTGCAACCTGACCGGACTTGAGGGCGTCGGCAGCCTGCGCGGCGCCGCGATGGAGTGGCCGGACATCGTTGAGATGGCCGGCGTCTGGGCTGCCGCGCTCGGCATCGAGATCCTCGACCCGGACTGAGCCGAGGCACCCGCGCCGGTGAGGCGGGCTGCGCGACCGCCGAGCTGACACGACGCGCTTCCTTTCACGCGGACGCGCCAATTCTGCTGGCGCCTTGACGCGGTGGGCGGGCTCGACAACTATTAGAGGAGCCGTGGTCGGTGGTACACGGTCATCGAGAGGAGGACGGGATGCGCGCTTCATGGCTGGCCGGACGTGGGGGTTGGGGAGCGTTTCGTCGCGTAATCGTGCGACCGATCGACCCGAGACGATCGTCGCGGGCGCCCTCGCGGTGGCGCCTGATCGCCATCATGGGCACCGTTGCCGTCGCGTTTAGTGCCGCGTCATCCAGCGGCGCAGCATCTGGAGCCGACGCGGTTCCCAACCTTTCCGGCTTGTGGACGATCTCCACGGTGTTTGACAACGTGCCACCGACTTCGGTGTACCGCCACGGGACCGACACCGTCACGTTCAAACGCACGGCACCGAACACCTACACGGTGACCGTGGGTTCGGGCGGCTCCACGAGCAACGTCGTGATCACGGGCCGCTCGTTCACGTTGTGGGCTTGCGGCGCGAGCGCCGGCGGCGCCACCTACAGCCAGCAGGACGAGGCATCTTGCCCCGCGACGAGCGGCCATTTTCTGGAGCCTTGGCACCTCAACTTCAAGGGTGCCCACTACACGGCCACCGGCACGTTTCAAGAGTATGCCGCGGACGGATCAACCACGGACCTGCAGTACGGCACGTTCAAGGCGATCGGGCCGAAGCGCCGCAAGCACCACAGCTGAGGCAATCCAGGCGCCCAGTTCACCAACCTCAAGGCGGGTCCGCAGCGTCGGCTGCAGGTCCGCTACAACCTGGGAAATGGCCAAGCCCAACGCTCGTGGTCATCCAGGACTGGTTGCCAACTCGATCGCGAGATCACCGCTCGCGGTCGGCGATCGACTCCGCGCGCTTCCCGGGCCATCCGGCGCCGCGACCGCTCAGTGCGTCGCAAAGCGCAAACACCAGCAGCGCTGAGATCACGCGAAGGCAGCTCCGTCACGTGGGGTTGAGCTTCTCCCACACTTCCTCGACGAAGGCGCCTTTGGTAGCGGTGTAGTGCTCATAGCTTTCGCCGTTGAGACGCAGCTTTAGCGCGTTGTACTCGGCGAGAAGCGCGGGGTCGGCGATCAGCGCTTCTCGAAACGGTCCGAACAGCGCATCGGAAGCCGATCCGGCCACGACCAGTTGCACGCCAACCGGCGGTGCGCTGCTCGCAGGATCGTTGAAGCTCGCGAGCGTTGGGGTCCAGTTGTGCGGCTGGTGGATCGCGTATACGCCATGCAGCGCTGCTACGGCGTCCGAGAACTCGCTGGGGTGCACTCGAACGAGCACGTCGAGGTCGCCCTTCGTCAGGGCGCCAGGCACGGCGGTCGCCCCGACGTGCTCAACCTCGGCACCGGGTATGAGCCGTAGCACCTGCTGGCGGTGGTGGTCAAAGGCCGCGCGGGCGGACTCCGCCAGCTCGGTGCTGGGCCGAATTCGGACGGCTGCCATGCCTCCGATCCTACGCGCCGCTAATCGCCACCAGCCCCGACACCGTTGCCCTCCGCGACCACAACGGCAAGACGGTTTACACGGCCCCGGTAGAGCCGCTGACTGGCATACCGACCGTGCAATGCGCCGGATCGGGCGGCCCGTCGTCAACGTCGTCAACCGCGATCTCGCTTGCTCACGGCGGTCACACCATTCCCTGACCGATCGTCACCCGCGCTGTCGGTGCGCGCGAACAGCTACAGGGCTCATGTGACAACCCTGCTGCCCGCCAGGTGGGCTACCGTCTCGGCATGCCCAATCCCCCGCGCGTACCCCCGTTGGTTGTCGTGCTCACCGTCGTCGTGGCACTCGGCGTGTGCGCGATCGCGGCAGCCGTCATGGTCCCCGCACTCCTCGGAAGCCTTGGCTCCTGGCCCGTACTCGTGGCCGGGACGCTAGTACTGGTCGCGGCCCTCGCGGTGCTCTGGGTGATCCAGCGGCGACGTGATAGCACCATGGGGTAGCCGGTGAACACTGACGCCCGCCCCGGTTGTCCGTTTGCGCGACAACCGGCAGCGCCGGGGATCACGCGCGAGCTCAACGTGGTGGGCGATGGGGCTAGCGGTGGGCTACTGCCTCGGCCGCTCGCAGATGGGCTATGGCTGATTCCAGGACTGGTGTCTCATCTTGCGGCGCATTGACCGTAAGAACCCACACCGCGACGTCGCCGTCGGCCACTGACGCCTCGGAGAGGCGATGGGAGTGCCGCTGCGCGCGAGAAGCAGTCGCGCCGGTCTGTGTTGCTAATCGGTTGGTCCGACCTTGACCGGCAGGCGTTCGTCGCCGAACACCGCGGCGATTTCGAGGTGACCGCCGAGCGCCTCTATGTAGCTGCGTAGCGTTGAGAGGTGGATGTCGCTGCGACCCTCCAGGCGTGAGACGTTGCCTTGGGTTATGCCGAGATCGTCAGCGAGCTGGACCTGGGTGACCCACGTCATTGTTCACCGGATCGGTGGGGTCTACACCTATTTCACACCTAAACTTGGCGAAAAGTTTGGTCCAATGTCGCTACTCCGTGACAAATGTCGCAAAGTATCGCTACAGGCCCGATCCCGAAAAACGCCCGCCAACGTTGGCGATTTCGGCCAAAGTCGACGGGCGTTGAAACCGGGGGACCCAGGAGTCGAACCTGACGCTGCGGTTTTGGAGACCACCGTGTTACCGATACACCAGTCCCCCACGGGCCGAGGAGTCTAATGGGGGCGCGGCTCGCGGCGCTCGGGCGGGCGCGGGCGTGGCTCGCGGGAGCGCCGGCCAAGCCGGGCCGTTGCTCGGCGACGGGCTAGACTCCGTCTGAGGCGGTCAACCCCGGGTCGGCCTCGCCCGCAAGGAGGTCGTCGCGATGTCAGTCCAGAGCCCGGTCCAGGTGGACCACGACCGCGTGAGCGAGTTGCGGGAGCGCGAGTTCGCAGCGCTCAACGCGCGCACGCAGGGCTCGGCCGCGGTGTACGCGCGCGCGACCCGGTCGCTCAGCGGCGGCGTCGCGTCCTCCTACCAGCTGCGCGACCCGTGGCCGATCTACCTCGTCGACGGGCGGGGCGCGCGGGTGCGCGACGTCGACGGCAACGAGTACTGGGACTTCCACAACGGCTTCGGCTCGATGGTCCAGGGCCACGCGCACCCGGCGATCGTGGAGGCGGTGCGTGAGCGGGTGGAGCTGGGGACGCACTTCGCGGCGGTGACGCAGGACGCGATCCTCGTCGCCGAGGAGCTGCAGCGGCGCTTCGGCCTCGCCCAGTGGCGCTTCGTCAACTCCGGCTCGGAGGCGACGATGGACGCGATCCGGATCGCCCGCGCCAAGACCGGCCGCGACACGGTGATGAAGATCTTCGGCTCCTACCACGGCCACCACGACGGCGTGATGGTCTCGATCGGCGTCCCCTACGACGAGATCGGCGATCGCGAGAACCTCGCCTCGCTGCCCTACGGCGCCGGCATCCCGCAGGCCGTCGTCGATCTCACTGTCGCTGTGCCGTTCAACGACGCGCCGGCGATGGAGCGCCGCATCGAACGGCTCGAGCGCGAGGGCCGCCCGCCCGCCTGCGTGATCATGGAGGCGGCGATGATGAACCTGGGGGTCGTGCTGCCCGAGCCCGGCTACCTCGCGGAGGTGCGCGCGATCACGGCGCGCCACGGCGTCGTGCTGATCTTCGACGAGGTCAAGACGGGCCTCGCGATCGCCGCCGGCGGTGCGACCGAGCGCTTCGGCGTCACGCCCGACATGGTGACGCTCGCAAAGACGCTGGGCGGCGGGCTGCCCTGCGGCGCGATCGGCGGCAGCGCCGAGGTGATGTCGGTGGTGGCGGACGGCAGCGTCTATCAGGTCGGTACCTACAACGGCAACCCGCTGGCGATGGCGGCCGCGCGAGCGAGCCTCGAGCGCGTGCTGACGCCCGCAGCCTACGCCCACCTCGACCAGCTGAACGAGCGCATCGTCAGCGGCTGCGACGCGGTGATCCAGCGCCACCGCCTGCCCGGCTACGCGGTCGGGATCGGCTCCAAGGGCTGCGTCACCTTCTCGTCCGAGCGCGTGCTCGACTACGAGACCTTCAAGGCCAACCAGGACGGCGCCGTGACGGACCTGGCGTGGCTTTGGAACATGAATCGCGGCATCTACATGACGCCCGGCCGCGAGGAGGAGTGGACGCTCTCGGTGACCCACACCACCGAGGCGATCGACGCCTACGTCGCGGCCTTCGACGAGCTGGCCGCTGCGCTGACCGCCTGAGGCCGCGCCGAAGGGAGGGGCCGCCGCCGGCTCAGCGCCGACCCCTCCCCCGCGCTCAGGCCAGTCCGGCGCTCAGCCCAATCCGTTGGCCTTCAGGAACGCCGCGGCGACCGACGCCGGCGTCTCCTGGTCAATCGAGACCGCCTTGTTCAGTGACTGGATCGCATTGAAGGTCAGCAGCGCATCGACCTTGTTGAGCGTCGAGGCGAATGCCGGGCCCTCCTTGGCGAGCAGCTTGCTGCTGACCACCGGCGCCACGTTCTGGTAGCCGAAGACGTGCTTGGGATCAGTCAGGATCACGTACTTGCCCGCCGTCGCGAGCTGGCCGTCGGTCGTGAAGACATCCTGCGCGTCGACCTTGCCGGAATCCAGCGCCGTGTAGCTCAGGCCGATCGCGATCGGCTTGAAGGTCGGGTCGATGCCGTACTCCTGCTTGAGCCCGAGCAGCCCCTCGAAGCGCGTCGCGAACTCCGGCGCCGCTCCCAGGATCACCTTCGAGCCGAGCTTCTTGAGGTCGGAGATGGTGGTCAGGTGGTTGGTCTTGGCGTAGGCAGTCAGCACCGCCAGCGCGTCTGAGTCATAGAACGGCGTCGCGTTCAGCAGCGTGAAGCCGTGCGCGGCGGCGTAGGTGGCGGCCTCCTTGTAGGCGGCCGTGGCGCTGGTCGGGTTCTTGGTGATCCCGGCGATCGCCGAGAGCAGCGTGCCCGTGTACTCGGGATAGAGGTCGATCTGGCCGGCGACGAGCGCCTTCCAGGTGATCTCGGAGGTGCCGATGTTGTCCTTCAGCGTGACCTTGTAGCCCTGCGCCGTCAGCGCCTGCGCGTAGAGGGCGCCGAGGATGTTCTCCTCGGCAAAGTTCTTGTCGCCGATCACGACCGCCGGTTTGCCGGTGCCGGGCAGGCTGGCCGAGCTCGCCTGCACGCCCAGGGCGACCAGCGCGCCGGCCGCCAGCAGACCCGCCAGAGCCGTCCTCATCAAACTCTTTCGCATATTTCCTCCATTGTCGATCGACTTAGCCCTATTTCTTTATGATAGGAGATTGGAAGCGCGTTCTGCACGCAGACCTCGCGGGGTCAGCAGGCGCTGCGCGCCCGCCAGCGTCGCTTCGACCACGAGCGCCAGTGCGGCGACGCAGATCGCTCCGCCGAGCACACCGGAGAGCCGGTAGCTCGTCTCGTTGTTGATCACGTCCCCCAGCGTGCCGCTGTAGCCGGCCAGCGCGCTGATCGTCGTGGTCGCGACGACGAACACCGCCGCGGTGCGGATCCCGGCGAAGATCAGCGGCAGCGAGAGCGGCAGCTCGACGCGGCTCAGCACCTGCCACTCGGTCATTCCCATCCCCCGCGCGGCATCGACGAGGTCGCGGTCGACACTGTCGACCGCGACGTAGGCGTTGGTGACGATCGGCGGCACGGCCAGCACGACCAGCGCCAGCTCCACGTTGGCCAGCCCCAGACCGAGGAAGGCGACGGCGACCGCCAGCACCGCGAGGCTCGGCAGCGCGCGCCCCACGTTGCCGATGTTGACGGCGATGAAGGAGCCGCGGTGCAGGTGCCCGAGGCCTATGCCGACCGGCAGCGCGATCGCCATGGCGATCCCGATCCCGATCCCGCTCACCGCCAGCGTGTTGAGCGTCAGATGCACGAGCGTCGGCAGCGGTCCGGCTCCTGGGACCTGGCCGTCGCTCAGGATGAAGCGCAGTGCGGCGCTCACCGCGCCCGGCTCCACGGCGTCAGCACGCGCTGCGCGAGCACGAAGGCGCCGTCGGCGAGCAGTGCGAGCGCGACCGCCAGGCCGCCGGCTGCGAGCAGCTCGGTCTTGAACAGGTCGTTTCCGATCGCCGCGAAGATCGGCGTGCCGAGGCTCTGCACGCCGATCAGCGGCGCGATCGTGGCCAGCGAGATGACGGTCACGGTCGCGATCCGAAGCCCCGCGACGATCGCCGGCAGGGCAAGCGGGAGCTCCACACGCCACAGCAGCTGGCGGGCGCTCATGCCCATCCCGCGCGCGGCGTCGAGCACCTCCTCGGGCACCTCCCGCAGGCCCGTCAGGATGTTGCGAAAGAGGATCAGCAGCGTGTAGGAGACCAGCGCGACCTCGGCGCTGCGAACGCTCAGCCCAAGCCCGCGAATCGGCACCAGCAGCTCGAACAGCGCGATCGAAGGGATCGTGTACAGGACGAGCGTGACGGCGACGATCGGGCGCTCGAGTGCGCGGCGACGGTGAGCTGCGACCGCCAGCGCGGCCGAGATCGCAAAGCCGATCGCCACCGCCACCACGGTCAGCAGGATGTGCTCGCGCAGTGCCGGCCACAGCACGCCACCCCAGTTGCGCGAGATCCAGTCGAAGCAGAACAGCCGGTTCGCGCGCTCGCACGCGTACGCGCTGCCACCGAAGTTGGGGATCACCGGGGCGGCGGCGATCAGCATGCGACGCCACCGTCGGGGTCGCGCAGCACGCCGCCGGCCAGCTCGAGCGTGAACTGTCCCTTCACGAGCCCCGCGCCGTCGAGCACGACCAGCGGACCGCCGCCGCCGACCAGCAGAGTCGATAGGGCGTCGCGCAGCGTCATTGAGTCCGGGACGCGCGGGTGCTCGCCGCTCAGGGCCGTCGCGTCCACAAGGGCGATGTCGGCGAGCGTTGAGAGGCCCAGCCGCTTGAGCCCGCGGTCGGCGCCGACGAAGGCCGCGACGAACTCGTCGACCGGCGCGCAGAGCAGCTCGCCCGGCGTCGCGTACTGGGCGAGCGTGCCGCCCTGGCGCAGGACCGCGACGCGGTCGCCCATCTTGATCGCCTCGTCGATGTCGTGGGTCACGAACACGACGGTCTTGCGCACGCGCGCCTGGAGGGCCAGGAACTCGTCCTGGAGCCGCGCCCGGTTGATCGGGTCGATCGCACCGAACGGCTCGTCCATCAAGAGCAGCGGAGGATCGGCGGCAAGCGCCCGGGCAACGCCGACGCGCTGGCGCTGCCCACCCGACAGCGCCGACGGATAGCGCGGGCCGATCTCCTGCGCGTCCATGCCGATCAGCTCGAGCAGCTCGCGCGTCCGCTCGGCGATCCGCTCGCGCCCCCAGCCCAGCAGCCGCGGCACGGTCGCGATGTTCTCGGCCACGGTCTGGTGGGGGAAGAGCCCGATCTGCTGGATCACGTAGCCGATCTCGCGTCGCAGGTCGACCTCGTCGCGGTCAAGGACGCTGCGTCCGCCCAGCAGGATCTCGCCGCCGCTGAGCGGGATCAGGCGGTTGATCAGGCGCATCGCGGTGGTCTTGCCCGAACCGGACGGCCCGACCAGTACGCAGACCTCGCCGGCGCCGACGGTCAGGCTGAGATCCTCGATCGCAGACGCGCGGGCGCGCGGGTAGCGCTTGCTGACGTTGCGCAACTCCAACTCGAGCGCCGGTCTCGGCGACGACAACGGCCCCAGCTCATGGGCGTGTTCTGCAACTGTCACGAGAAGCTCCGCGCGGTCGGAGCCGCGAATCCTACCCGGACGCGAGGCCGGCCCTACGCACTCGCTTCAGGCTCCTCCGGCCAGCGCGCACTCGGTGCTCGCGCGCCCGGCGGCGATCGCGTGCACGCGGCGCTCGCGCATCGACCGTGCACGGGTTCGCCGGCCACGACCTGAACCCGGTCGTCGAAGACGACCCCATAAGAAGCCGGAAAGATTTTGTATCAGCTGTTGCAAACTGCTGGGGCGACGCTAGACTCGAAGCAGCCCGCGGAGAACGTCCGCGACCACACCAGAGGAGGCGGACGATGACTGTGCGCGAGGCGATGAACCCGGTCACGGTGACGGTCGGCAGCGCCCACACGATGCGCGAGGCGGCGCGCCGCATGACCGCCACAGGGACCGGAGCCGCAGTCGTGATCGACCACGATCTGCCGGCGCCCGGGATCGTCACCGAACGCGACGTGCTCCGTTGTGCGGGCCACGGCGGCGACCTCGACACCGAGACGGTCGGCAGCTACCTGACCGCGAACGTCGTCTACGCGGCGCCCGACTGGCCGCTGGCGCGCGCGGCCGAGCAGATGACCGCCGGCGGCTTCCGCCACGTGCTGGTGATGGAGGGACCCGAGCTTGTCGGCATCCTCTCGATGCGCGACATCGTCGGCAACTGGGTTCGCAGCGGCCTGGCGGCAGAGCTCCTGGCCCTGGCGTAGGGCGGGCCGAGGCGACGCTTCAGGGGCGGACGCGCGTTCCGCCCCCCGCGCTGGGAACATCCCGGCGGTGTGGGACCTCACGCCACGCCTGAACGGCAAGATCGTGATCCTCGAACCGCTCGGGCGAGAGCACGCCGACGCGCTGCTCGAGGCCTCGCGACCGCAGGAGATCTGGGACTGGTGGAGCGTCGACATGTCCACGCCCGACGCGTTCCGCGCCTGGTTCGAGGACGCGCTGGCCGCGAGCGAGCAGGGCACGCGCAGCCACTTCGCGACACTCGATGCGCGCACCGGCGTGCCGGTTGGCTCGACGAGCTTCATGACGCTGCGCCCCGAGCACGCCGGCCTCGAGGTCGGCTGGACCTGGCTGACCCCCGCCGCGTGGCGGACCGGCGCCAACGTCGAGGCCAAGCTGCTGATGCTGCGCCACGCCTTCGAAGCGCTCGGCTGCCAGCGCGTCGAGTTCTCGACCAACGCGCGCAACGAGCGCTCCCGCCACGCCCTCGAAGCGCTGCCGGCGCAGTTCGAGGGGATCAGGCGCGACGACCGCATCCTCCACGACGGCAGCCGCCGCAGCTCGGCGGTGTACTCGATCCTCGACCGAGAATGGGCTGACGTCGCTGCCAACCTCGCGGCCCGGGCAGCCGCGCGCGCGGCAAGGGCGGCCGGTTAGCGCCAGGGCGGCCGCGCCGCGATGACCGAAGCGCCCACAGGCGGTGCCGGCGAGCATCCCGGCGGCGCGCGCGTCCCGCTCGAGCGGATCGCGCGCGCCTGGGGAGAGATCGGGCTGACCGGCTTCGGCGGTCCACCGGCCCACATCGCGCTCCTGCGCCGCCGGGTCGTCGAGCGCGAGGGGTGGATCGACGCCCGCGAATTCGAGGACGCCAACGCGGCCTGCGGCCTGCTGCCCGGGCCGGCATCCACGCAGCTCGCGATCTTCTGCGCCTACCGCGTCGGCGGGATCGCCGGGGCGATCGTCGGTGGGCTCGCCTTCGTGCTCCCCGCGGTCGTGCTGATCCTGCTGCTCTCGCTGGTTTTTCTCGCCCACGCTCCGCCGCTTTGGATTCGGGGCGCAGGCGCCGGCGCGGGCGCAGCGGTCGCCGCAGTGGCGCTGCACGCCGCACGCGGCCTGCTCGGGCCGAGCTTCGAGCGCGTCCGGGCGGATGGCGCGCGCCGCGCGCGCTGGTGCGCCTATCTCGGCGCAGCCGCCGCGGCCGCGGCGCTGATCGGCCCCTACCTCGTGCTGGTCCTGCTGGCCGCCGGCCTGGCGGAGCTCGCCCTCCAGCGCCGCCCCGGCTCGCTCGCGTCTATCCACTGGGGGCCGCTCGCCGCGCTGGGATCGGCGGCCGCGCGCGGCGGCGCCCTCGGCCCGCTCGCATGGACCGCCTTCAAGGTCGGCGCGCTGTCGTTCGGGGGCGGCTTCGTGATCATCCCGCTGATGCAGGGCGATGCAGTCCACGTCTACCACTGGATGACCAACGCACAGTTTCTGAACGCCGTGGCGCTCGGACAGATAACCCCCGGTCCGGTGGTTGCGACGGTCGCTGCGGTCGGCTACGCAGCCCACGGCCTGCTTGGCGGCATCCTGGCCGCGTTCGTCGCCTTCACGCCGTCGTTCTCGTTCATCCTCCTCGGCGGCGGCCGCTTCGAGCGGCTGCGCTCGAACGCCAACGCCCGCGCCTTCCTCGACGGTGCCGGGCCCGCGTCGATCGGCGCAATCCTGGGCGCCGCCATCACACTCGCCCTGGCGCTCTCGCAGGCCTGGCAGTTCGGCCTACTGGCGGCCGCCGCGATCGCGCTGCTCGCGGCGCGCCGCGGCGTCGTCGAAACGCTGCTGGGCGCGGCGGCGATCGGGGTGCTCGCGGCGCTCGCCGGCGCTCCCCTTTAGCGTCGCGCGCCGGGCGGTCGGAGCGCGCAGCGCGAGGCGTGAGGATGCGACGCCGCGCGCCGGCGCTGGTACCGTCGCGTCATGCAACGGATCAACATCGCAGCACCCCAATTCGAGTACGACCCGCAGGACCCTGAGGGCTATCGCAGCGGGCTCTTCCGGCTCGGCCCGATGCTGTCCGCCGAGCAGCTTGGGGCGAGCGTCTACGAGCTGCCGCCCGGCGAGTCGATCTGTCCCTACCACTACGAGCACGCGGAGGAAGAGTGGCTGCTCGTCCGCCCGCCACCGGTGTGCCGGGGGGTCGGTCGTGGCGGGCATGCCCCGATCATGCGTCCAGGGTGCATCGCCCCCAGCGGAGGTTCGGCCTGTGGAAGTCCCTCCCGCCGACGCCCCGGTCCCCGCGGACCTGGACCTGGGCCCGGGTGCCGGCCCACGTGGCCTGCGTGATGGACGGCAACGGGCGCTGGGCCAGCCAGCGCGGCCTGGCCGCACCGAGGGCCATGCCGCCGGCGAGGGGCCCTGCTCGACGTGGTCAATGGGGCGCTGGCGCATGGGCGTCCCCTGGCTGACCATGTACGCCTTCTCCACCGAGAACTGGTGCTTTCCGCCCGACGAGGTCCGCTACCTCATGGGCTTTAACGAGTCCCTCCTGATGCGGCGCCGGGACGAACTGCAGACAAGGGCGTCCGCATCCGCTTCGCCGGCCGGCGGGACTGGCGGGTGCCCCGGCGGGTCCTGCGGCGCATGGACGAGTCCATCGCGCTGACCGAGGGCAACGACGGATGACCTTGACCATGGCCTTCAACTACGGCGGCCGGGCCGAGATCGTCGACGCCGTGCGGGGCCTGGTGGCCGAGGGCCTGCCGGCGGGCAAGGTGGACGAGCGGGCCATCCGGCGCCACCTCTACTTCCCCGACATGCCCGACCCCGACCTGGTCATCCGGACCTCGGGGGAGACCGCATCTCCAACTTCCTGCTCTGGGAGATCGCCTACAGCGAGCTGGTCTTCCCCGACGTGCTGTGGCCCGACGTCCGGCGCACCCATCTCTACGACGCCGTCTTGGAGTTCCAGCGGCGCAACCGCCGCTACGGGGGCCTGCACCGGTGATCCGCTGCGGGTCCGTCCTGGCCGGCGGCGGGGGTGGTGGGCCTGCTGACCTCGGGCGGCGGTCGAGGGCCGTTCACCGCCGGCGCCGAGCTGCTGCTGACCGCCGCCTGGTCCTGGTGCTGCTGGTGGGCCGGCCGGGCAACCTGCTCGGGGTCGGCGGCCACCGCCACTCGACCAAGGCCACGCGGCAGGGGCCGGGCCCGGACGAGTGAGCCTGTTCCGTGACCGGGGGGTGGTGCTGCGCACCATCCGGCTCGGCGAGGCCGACCGCATCATCGTGCTGATGACCGAGCAGCACGGCAAGGTCCGGGCGGTGGCCAAGGGGGTGCGCCGCACGGCCAGCAAATTCGGCGCCCGCCTCGAGCCCCTGAGCCACGTGGCCCTGCTGGTTGGCAGGGTCGCGGCGACCTCGACACCGTCAACCAGGTCGAGGTCATCGACACCTTCCGGCCGGTCCGCGAGGACCTCGACCGGATGACCGACGGCCTGTCCATGCTCGAGGTGGTCGACCAGATCGGCCAGGAGCGCCACGCCAACCCCCGGCTCTACGAGATGCTGGTCGGGGCCATGCGGGCCCTGGCCGATGCCGCGAACTCGCCCGATGGTGGCCCCGGCGTTCTTCCTCAAGGTGCTGGCCCTCGAGGGCGTCGGCCCCGGTGCTCGACGTCTGCGTCTCGTGCGGCGAGGACGACGCCGACGACGCTGGTGGCCTTCGACACTGATGGAGGGGGGGGCCTGTGCCGGCGCTGCCGGCGGGGCCGGCCGCTGTCAGCCCGGGGCCCTGGCCCTGCTGCGCCGCACCCTGGGCGGGGGCCTGGCCGGGGTGCTGGCCGGGCCGCCGCTCGCCGGTCACCGACGAGGTGACCGCCGCTGGCCACCGAGGCCATCGAGGCCCACCTCGACCGGCGCCTGCGCTCCGTGCGCAGCGGCGGACCGGTGCTGACGCGTGTTCGGCGTCTACGTCCACGTCCCGTTCTGCCGGCACCGCTGCGACTACTGCGCCTTCGCCACCTACACCGACCGCGACCACCTGATGGCGACGCTACGCCGACGCCTGTGTCGACCGAGATCGGACGGGCCGCGACCGACGGGGGATGCCCCCGGCCACCGTCGGTCTTCTTCGGCGGCGGCACCCCGTCCCGGCTCCCGGCCGACCTGCTGGCCGGGCTGCTCGACGCCGTGCCCCGCGCCGCCGGGCGCCGAGGTGACCGTGGAGTGCAATCCCGAGGACGTCACCCCCGGACGGCTCGCCGCCTACCGGGCCGCCGGGGTGACCCGGGTGTCGCTCGGGGTGCAGTCCACCGTCCCCCACGTGCTGGCGGGCCTGGGCCGGCGCCACGGCCCGGCCGATGGCCGCGGCCGCCGGCCGCGGCGGCCGCCGGGCCGGCTTCGCCACCTGGAACGTCGACCTCATCATCGGGGGGGCGGGGGAGTCCGACGCCGACTGGGACGCGCACCCTCGACGAGGTGCTGGGCCTGGCCGGCCGCCGCCCCACATCAGCGCCTACGCCCTGACCGTCGAGCCGGGCACCCCGCTGGCCGCCGACCCGGCCCGGCCCCCCGACGACGACGTCCAGGCCGGCCGCTACGAGCAGGCCGACCGGGTGCTCACGCCGGCCGGCTACCGCTGGGAGGAGGTCTCGAACTGGGCCCTGCCCGGGCACGAGCTGCCGCCACAACCAGCTGTACTGGCGCCAGGGCGACTACCGGGGCATCGGCTCGGCCGCCCACTCCCACCGGGCCGGGCGGCGCTGGTGGAACGTCCGCACCCCCGACCGCTACGTGGCCGAGGTCGCGGGCCGCTCGCCCGAGCGCGGCCGGCGAGGCGCTGGGCGCCGGCCAGCGGCGGCTTCGAGGGCCTGGCCCTCGCGCTGCGGACCCCGGCCGGCGTTCCCGCCGACGCCCTGCCCGACCTGCCCGATCTCGACGGGCCTGGTCGAGCGGTCGGCGGGGCCGGGCCGTGCTGACCGTGCGGGGCCGGCTGCTGGCCAACGCCGTGACCGGCTACCTGCGCCGGGCTGACGCCGCCGGGTCGGGTCCCGGTGCCAGCCGGTACGATTCCCCCTATGCCCGAAGCCGGACGCGCCCGACGGACCGACGACCGACCTCATGGAGAAGGTCGTGAGCCTGTGCAAGCGGCGGGGCTTCATCTTCCAGTCGGCCGAGATCTACGGCGGGTTCCGCTCGACCTACGACTACGGGCCGCTGGGCGTCAACCTGCTGCGCAACGTGAAGAACGCCTGGTGGCGCTCGATGGTCCAGCTCCGCGACGACGTGGTCGGCCTCGACGCCGCCATCCTGTCGCCGCCGGCGGTGTGGGAGGCCTCGGGCCACCTGGCCAACTTCACCGACCCGCTGGTCGACTGCCGCCAGCTGCCACAGCGCTGGCGGGCGGACAAGATCGACGGGGTCTGCCCCAACTGCGGGTCCACCGAGTTCACCGAGGCCCGGGCCTTCAACCTGATGTTCAAGACCCACGCCGGCCCCCTCGAGGACGAGGGCGCGGTGGCCTACCTGCGCCCCGAGACGGCCCAGGGCATGTTCATCAACTTCGTCAACGTCCTCCAGACCACGCGCAAGAGGCCGCCGTTCGGCATCGCCCAGGTCGGCAAGTCGTTCCGCAACGAGATCACCCCGCAGAACTTCGTCTTCCGCACCCGGGAGTTCGAGCAGATGGAGATGGAGTACTTCGTGCCGCCGGCCGAGGCCGAGAAGTGGTTCGAGTACTGGCTGGCCGAGCGGTTCCGCTGGTACCTCGGCCTCGGCATCCCCGAGCCGACAAGCTCCGGCTGCGCCACCACGACGCCGACGAGCTGTCCCACTACTCGGCCGGGCACGGCCGACGTCGAGTTCCTCTTCCCCTGGGGCTGGGACGAGCTGGAGGGCATCGCCAACCGGACCGACTTCGACCTGAAGGCCCACGCCACGGCCTCGGGCGAGCAGCTCGACTACTTCGACCCGGCGACCAACGAGCGCTACGTCCCCTACGTCATCGAGCCGGCCGCCGGGGCCACCCGGACCATGATGGCCTTCCTGCTGGCCGCCTACGACGAGGACGAGGTCGGCGGCGAGGCCCGCACGGTGCTCCGCCTCCACCACCGGCTGGCCCCCTACCAGGTGGCCGTGCTGCCCCTGTCGAAGAAGGAGACCCTCGAGCCGCTGGCCCGCCAGGTCCTGGCCTCGCTCCAGCCCCACTTCATGTGCGACTACGACGTCACCCAGAGCATCGGCAGGCGCTACCGGCGCCAGGACGAGGTGGGGACGCCCTGGTGCGTGACCGTGGACTTCGACTCGCTGGAGGACGGGGCGGTGACGGTGCGGGACCGCGACTCCACCGACCAGGTCCGGGTCCCGCTGGACGAGCTGGTGGCCGAGCTGCAGGCCCGGGCGGCCGGGGGCTGAGCAGCGGTTTCCTGCTACCATGGTGGGTGTCGGAAACGGGGGCACGGTGACGAACGCAGCGGTGTAGAGGACGGGTCGGAGATCTCGGTGGTCATCGTCGACGACCACACCCTGCTGCGCGAGGGCACCCGCCAGATCCTGGAGCGGGCCGGGGGTTCGCCGTCGTCGCCGAGGCCGCCGACGGGGAGCGGGCGGTGGAGCTGGTGACCGAGCTCCGGCCCGACGTCCTGCTGCTCGACATGCGGCTGCCGGGCATCAACGGGGTCGAGGTGGCCCGCCGGGTGGTGGCGGCCTCGCCCGACACCGAAGATCCTCGATCCTGAGCGCCTTCGACGAGATCGACTACGTGCAGGCCGCCCTGGCGGTGGGGGTGGCCGGCTACCTGCTCAAGACCATGCCCGGCGACGAGCTGGTGGGGGCCATCCGGGCGGCCTGCCAGGGGATCGTGGTGCTCGACACCAAGCTCTCGTCCTACCTGGTGGGCGGGTCGACAGGCGGGCGGCCCGGCACCGGCATGGAGGCCCTGACCTCCGCGAGCGAGAGGTGGTCGAGCTGGTGGCCATGGGCCTGTCGAACAAGGCCATCGCCAGCCAGCTGAACATCAGCCCGCGCACCGTCGAGGGGCACCTCGAACCATGTGTTCGAGAAGGTGGGGGCGTCGTCCCGGTCGGCCCTGGTCCGGCTGGCCATGGTGAACGGGCTCGTCCACGACTGATGTTCGACGCCCCGGGCACCGTGGCTCCGACCGGGTGCCGGCGCCCGCAGTCCGGTCGACGTACGGGTCCTGCGGGACGTCCGGCTCTGGATCACGGTGGGCCTGGTGGCCGCCCTGGCCCTGATCTGGCAGCTGGCCTTCGTCGCCTTCAACGTCCCGGTCTCGTCCAACACCGAGAACTTCCTGCCGCTGGCCATCTTCCTGGTGCCGTGCTCGACGCCGCCACCACCTTCGGGCTCGGCGGCGGGCTGGTGGTGGCGGCGGCCTCCGCCCTGGCCACGGTGCCCTGGGCCGTGCAGGCGCTGCGCCAGCAGCGACCTGGTCGGTGCCTGGTTCGACGGGGTACAGGTGGTCGGTGCTGCTGGTCATCGCCTACTTCGTGGGCAAGACCGTGCGGGCCGAGCGCCAGGCCCGTGAGGCCACCGAGCGGTCGCGCCAGGACCACCTGCTGGCCGAGATCGCGTTACCGGGACCTGTTCGAGGCCAACAGCCAACCGATCTTCCTTGTCGACCTCTCCGGCGTGGTGCACGAGGCCAACGTGGCCGCCGAGGACCTGCTCGGGCACGGCCCGGGGAGCCTGGTGGCGTGACCCTGCCGGCCCTCATCGGCCAGCAGGCCTTCACCGCCATGCGCACTGGGAACCCGGTCCGCGGCACGGTGGGGGTGGCGGCACAGGCGGGCGCCCATGTCTACCGCCCCAGCGCCCGGATGGTGACCATCGAGGGCCAGCCGATGCTCCAGGTGATCCTCCAGGACGTCACCGAGGACGCCCGCGCCAGGAGCGGGCCCGGGCCTACGCCGCCGACGTGGTCCGCGGGCCAGGAGGACGAGCGGCGCCGGATCGCCGAGGAGCTCGCACGACGGGCCGCTGCAGACGCTCGTCCACATCTGCCGGATGATCGACATCGTGGCCGCCGGCGGGATCACAGCCCTGCGGACCCGCGAGCGAGACGACAACCGGCCTGCCGACCCTGGCCCAGCTGCGCGCCGCCACCGAGTCGGTGGTGACCGAGGTACGCCAGATCTCGCGTGGCCTGCGGCCGACCCTGCTCGACGACCTGGGGCTGAAGGCCGCCCTCGAGCGCCTCTGCGACGACGTGGAGCGCCGGGCCGGCGTGGCGGTCCTCGCTCCACCTCGAGGGCGAGATCCCCGCCCTCACCCTCACCGGCCGAGCTGACGGTGTACCGCATCGCCCAGGAGGCGCTGTCAAATGTCGACCACCACGCCGGCGCCTCGTCGGTCGACGTGAAGCTGGTGGTGGTGGGGAACCGGTGCAGCCGTGGGTGTCCGACGACGGCGAGGGGTTCGACCCCGAGGCCAGCCGGGCCATAGACGAGGCGGCAGCCTGGGCCTGCCGGGCATGACCGAGCGGGCCGGGCTGGTCGGCGGGTCGGTGCAAGTGCGCTCGAGCCCGGGCGAGGGGACGACCGTCATCCTGTCGGTCCCCATCGACCCGGCCCGGGAGCGGCCCGGCGGCCCGGCATCGCCGACCGAGTGCCTGCCGGCGCCCGACGCGGTCCGGCCGGTCGGCTAGGTCAGCCCACCCGGCGATAGCGCCGCACAGCCAGCGGGGCGCACACCGCCAGGATGCCGATCGACCAGGCCAGGGCCCACCAGATGTTCGAGACCGAGGAGTACTTCGACGTGCCGCCCAGCATGAGCTGGCGCGAGGCGTCGATGACCTGGCTGACCGGCTGGTTCTTGGCGAAGGCCTGAGCCAGCCGGGCATCGTTGTGACCGGGACAAAGGCCGAGGAGGCGAAGGTCAGGGGGAAGAGCACCGGGAAGGCCGCCAGCTGGGCCGTCTCGCTGTTGGAGGCGGAGAGCCCGATGATGGCGAAGCCCCAGCTGATGGCGTAGGCGAAGAACAGGATCACCAGGCAGCCGGCGATGAACAGGAAGAAGTTGGTCTGCGACGCGGAACCCGACGATGTAGCCGACCACGGTGATCAGGATCACCACCCCGACGTTGCGGACGAGGTCGGCCGAGGTCCGCCCGGCCAGCACCGCCGAGCGGGCCATGGGCAGGGCCCGGAACCGCTCGATCAGCCCCTTGTGCAGGTCCTCGGACAGGCCGACGCTGGTGCTCACCGAGCCGAACATGACGGTCTGCACGTAGATGCCGGCCATCAGGTAGTTGACGTAGGAGATCCCGGTGATGTGGATGACCCCGCCGAAGACGAACCGGAACAGCAGCACGAACATGATCGGCTGCACGCTGGAGAAGAAGATGGCGTCGGGGATCCGCGTGTAGTTGATGAGGTTCCGCCACGTGACGGTGACGGCGTCGGCCACGGCCCAGCGCAGGCGGCCGACCCGGCGGGCGGCGGGGATCCGGCACGGCTGGGCGACAGTGTGCCGGCCGACAGTGTGATCGTGTCGGCCACCCGGCCTCCTTGCCGGCGGCGGCGGCCGCCGGCTCGTCGTCGGTCTCTCGGCCCGGTGGCCGGTCAGGTACAGGAAGACGTCGTCGAGGCTGGGCTCGCGCAGGGCCAGTCCCACCACCGTCTCTCGCGCTCGGTCGAGGGCCCGCAGGGCCTCGGCGGCCACCGCGGTCCCTCCTCCACCGTGAGCTCGACCGTCGGGCCGTCGAGGATCGGGTCCTTCTCGGTCAGCGGGGCCAGCAGGGCCGGCGGCCTCGGCGGCGGCCTCGGGGCTGGACATGGTGACGGCGATCACCGTCGTGCCCAGGTCGGCCTTCAGCTCGGCCGGCGTGCCCTCGGCGATGACCCGGCCGTGGTCGACGACCACCACCCGGTGGGCCAGCCGGTCGGCCTCCTCGAGGTACTGGGTGGTGAGCAGGACGGTGGTGCCGGCAGCCACCAGCCCCTCGATGACCAGCCAGAGGTCCAGGCGGCTCTGGGGGTCGAGGCCGGTGGTCGGCTCGTCGAGGAAGAGGATGGGCGGCCGGCCGACCAGGGCGGCGGCCAGGTCGAGCCGGCGGCGCATGCCGCCCGAGTAGGTCTTGAGCGGCCGGTTGGCCGCCTCGGCCAGCCCGAACTGCTCGAGCAGCTCGTCGGCCCGCCCGCCGGTCTGCCGCTTGGGCATGTGGGAGAGCCGGCCCGACCATGCGGAGGTTCTCCCGGCCGGTCAGGTTCTCGTCCACCGTGGCGTACTGGCCGGCCAGCCCGATGAGCCGGCGGACCGTCGCCGCCTCGTGCACCACGTCGCAGCCCGAGCACCGTGGCCGTGCCCTCGTCGGGGGTGAGGATGGTGGACAGGATCCGCACGGCGGTGGTCTTCCCGGCACCGTTCGGCCCGAGCAGGCCGAGCACGGTGCCCCGGCTGGACCTCGAGGGACACGCCGTCGAGCGCCCGGACCTCCCGCTTGCCCTTGAACACCTTGACCAGGTCGTGCGCTTCGACGGCGAGGGAGTCGGCCATTTGCCCGGGAACTTACGTGATAAAAGGTGCCGCCCGTCAACGTGCGGCCGGGACGACGGCGCGGACGACGGCGGGGCCTGCCCCGGGTGCCGGTAGTGTGGTGCGTTCCGCACGCGCAGTCCCTGGGCGAGGAGGCCCGATGCCCTACGTCTTCGACTTCGACCACAAGCACCGCCGGCCACCGATGGAGATGAAGGACCTCCTCGGGGGCAAGGGCGCCAACCTGGCCGAGATGACGTCGGTGCTCGAGCTCCCGGTGCCCGCCGGCTTCACCATCACCACCGACGCCTGCCGGGCCTACATGGAGGGCGGGTGGCCCGACGGCCTGAAGGCCGAGGTGGCCCGGGCCCGCGCCCGGCTCGAGAAGGCCATGGGCAAGGTCATCGGCGACGCCGACGACCCCCTGTTGGTCTCGGTGCGCTCGGGCGCCAAGTTCTCCATGCCCGGGATGATGGACACCGTGCTCAACCTGGGCCTCAACGACCACTCGGTCGAGGGGCTGGCCAAGCAGACCGGCGACGAGCGCTTCGCCTTCGACTCCTACCGCCGCTTCATCGCCATGTACGGGCGCATCGTGCTCGACATCCCCGGTGAGGAGTTCGACGCGCTCTTCGACTCGGCCAAGGACCTGGCTGGCACCACCTCGGACGCCCGGGTCCCGGCCGAGCTGCTCCGCTACCTGGTCGACTCCTACCAGCAGATCGTCGAGCGCCACACCGGCACGCCCTTCCCCCAGGACCCGGCGGCCCAGCTGCGCGGCGCCATCGAGGCGGTCTTCCGCAGCTGGAACGGTCCCCGGGCCATCGCCTACCGCGAGCGCGAGCGCATCGCCCACGCCCTCGGCACGGCGGTGAACGTGCAGGCCATGGTGTTCGGGAACCGCGACGACCAGTCGGGCACCGGGGTCGGCTTCACCCGGGACCCCGCCACCGGGGCCAAGGGCGCCTACGGCGACTTCCTGGTGAACGCCCAGGGCGAGGACGTCGTCGCCGGCATCCGCAAGACCGAGCCGCTGTCAGCCCTGAAGACCCAGTTCCCCAAGGTCCACCGCGAGCTGATGGACATCTTCGACCGGCTCGAGCGCCACTACCGCGACATGTGCGACACCGAGTTCACCATCGAGCAGGGGAAGCTCTGGATGCTCCAGACCCGGGTGGGCAAGCGCACCGGGCGGGCCGCCCTGCAGATGGCCGTCGAGATGACCTCCGAGACCAGAGATCCGCCTCGACCCGCGCCGAGGCGGTCGGGCGGATCACCGAGGAGCACCTCGACTCGGTGCTGCACCCCCAGTTCGCCGGCAGCGGCCACCAGGTCCTGGCCAAGGGTCTGGCCGCCTCGCCGGGGGCGGCCGTCGGGCCGGGTCTACTTCACCGCCGACGACGCCGCCGCCGCCGCCGGCGCGGGGCGAGCCGGTCATCCTGGTCCGCAGCGAGACCTCGCCCGAGGACGTGCACGGGATGCTGGCCGCCGAGGGCATCCTGACCGCCAGGGGCGGCCTGGTCAGCCACGCCGCCGTGGTGGCCCGGGGCTGGGGCAAGCCGGCGGTGGTCGGGCGCCGAGGCGCTGCGGATCTCCGCCCACCACTTCACGGTGGGCGACGTGACGGTGACACGAGGGCGACTGGCTCTCGATCGACGGCAGCAACGGGCACGGTGGTGCTGGGCGAGGTCGCCGCTCATCGGCGGCCGACCCGCCACCGGAGTTCGTCGACCTTGCTCGACTGGGCCGACGAGATCCGGGCCGGGCACCTGGCCGTCCGGGCCAACGCCGACAACGGCGAGGACGCGGCCAACGCGCGGCGCCTGGGGGCCGAGGGCATTGGCCTGTGTCGCACCGAGCACATGTTCTTGGGCGAGGACCGCCTGCCGGTGGTGCGGCGGATGATCCTGGCCGACAACCCCGAAGACGAGGCCGACGCCCTCGAGCAGCTCCGCCGGGTCCAACGGGACGACTTCGTCGAGATCCTCGAGGCCATGGACGGCCTCCCGGTGACCGTCCGCCTCTTGGACCCGCCGCTGCACGAGTTCCTGCCGTCCACCCACGAGCTGGCGGTGAAGGAGGCCACCGTCGGGCTCACCGACGAGGAGCGCCGCCTCTACGACGCCGCGCTGCTCTGGCAGGAGGCCAACCCCATGCTCGGGACCCGCGGCGTGCGCCTGGGGTCGTCAAGCCGGGCCTCTACGCCATGCAGGTGCGGGCCCTGATGGAGGCGGCCCAGGCACCGGGTGGCCGCCGGCGGGCACCCGGTCGTCGAGATCATGATCCCCCTCACCGTCAGCCGCCCCGAGCTGGCCCTGGCCCGCAGCTGGGTGGAGGAGGCCATGGCGACGTGGCGGCCGAGGCGGCCGGCGCCGCCAAGCGGCCGAAGGCGCGCGGCGAGGCCGGGCCGACGTCACCATCGGCACCATGATCGAGACCCCGCGGGCCGCCCTGCTGGCCGGGCGAGATCGCCGAGGTGGCCGACTTCTTCTCGTTCGGCACCAACGACCTGACCCAGATGACGTTCGGTTTCAGCCGCGACGACGTCGAGGGGCGCATGATGTCCGCCTACCTCGAGCTCGGCCTGCTGCCCCGCAACCCCTTCGAGACCATCGACCCCGACGGGGTGGGCGAGCTGGTCCGCCTCGGCACCGAGCGGGGCCGGGCCACCCGGCCCGCCCTCAAGGTCGGGGTGTGCGGCGAGCACGGCGGCGACCCCGAGTCGATCGCCCTGTTCTACGACGCCGGCCTCGACTACGTGAGCTGCTCGCCCTTCCGGGTCCCGGTCGCCCGGCTGGCCGCCGCCCAGGCGGTCATCTCGGCCGGGACCACGGCGCGCCCCGCGCCGCCAAGGCCGCGCCGAAGGCCAAGGCCGCGCCGAAGGGCAAGGCCGCAAGGCCAAGACGGCGCCCGGCCAACCCGCTGACGCGGCCCGGCCAGGCCGGCCACCGGCCCGGCCAGCGGCCCGGCCACCGGCCCGGCACTACCCTCACCGGACATGGGGATCCCCGATGAGGACGTGGCCCAGGTGCGGGCGGCGACCGACATCGTGGCCCTCATCGGCGAGCACGCCGCCCTGCGCAAGCAGGGGCGGCGCTGGGTCGGGCTCTGCCCCTTCCACGCCGAGAAGTCGCCCTCGTTCAGCGTCAACGCCGAGGAGGGCTTCTACTACTGCTTCGGGTGCCAGGCCTCGGGCGACGCCATCACCTTCGTCCGGGCGACCGAGCACCTGGACTTCGTCGACGCCGTTCGATTCCTGGCCGACCGGGCCGGGGTGACCATCCGCGAGGACGCCGCCGACGGCGCCGACCGCAAGCGGCGGACCGAGCTGTTCGAGGCCATGGAGCGGGCGGTGGCCTGGTACCACGAACGCCTGCTGTCGGCCCCCGACGCCGGTCCGGCCCGCGACTACCTGCGCTCGAGGGGCTACGACGGCGAGATCGTCCGCAAGTTCCGCCTGGGCTGGGCCCCCGACGACTGGGACGCCCTGGCCCGGCCCTGGCCCTGCCCGAGCGGGTCCTCACCGACAGCGGCCTCGGGTTCGTCAACCGGCGGGGGCGGGCCCAGGACGCCTTCCGGGCGCGGGTCATCTTCCCGATCTGCGACCCCTCGGGGCGCCCGGTGGCCCTGGGCGGGCGCATCCTGCCGCCGCGGCCCGGCGCCGCCCCACCCGAGCGGCACGAGCCCAAGTACAAGAACTCCTCGGAGACGGCCATCTACTCGAAACGCCGGACCCTCTACGCCCTCAACTGGGCCAAGGCACGACGTCATCGCCTCCGGCGAGGTGGTGGTCTGCGAGGGCTACACCGACGTCATCGGGTTCTTCGTGGCCGGGGTGCCCCGGGCCGTGGCCACCTGCGGGACGGCCCTGGCCGAGGAGCACTTCACGCTGCTGCGCAACTTCGCCAAGCGCATCGTGCTGGCCTACGACGCCGACAACGCCGGCCAGTCGGCCGTCTCCCGGGTCTACGAGTGGGAGAGGCGCCACGAGGTCGAGGTGGCCGTGGCCGGCTTCCCGGCCGGGACCGACCCCGGGGAGCTGGCCCGCGCCGACCCCGAGGCGCTGGCCCGGGCAGTGGCCGAGGCCCGGCCATTCCTCCAGTTCCGGGTGGACCGGGTCTTCGCCGCCGCCGACTTCTCCAGCGCCGAGGGGCGGGCCCGGGCCGCCGACGCCGCCCTGCAGGCGGTGGCCGAGCACCCCGACGAGCTAGTGCGCGACCAGTACGTGATGCAGGTGGCCGACCGCTGCCGCCTGGAGCCCGACCTGGTCCGCCGCCGCCTGGAGGTGGCTCGCCGGCGCCCTTCTGGCGACGGGCGCGCCGGCCGCGCCCGGCCCCGGTCGAGGCCCCCCCGGCGACCGCCTCGGCCTCGGACGCCGAGTACGACCCGGGCCCGGTGGGCTACGACGACGAGCCGGTGCTGGACGATCGCACCGACCCGGGGTCGGCCTCGAACCGACCCGGGCTCGAGGCGCTGCGCCTGGCCGTCCACCATCCCGAGGCGGTGGTCGACCGGCTGGACGAGGTGCTGTTCACCGACGGCGTCCAGCGCCGGGCCTTCGCCGCCCTGGCGGCCGCTGACAGCCTCCACCAGGCGGTCGAGGGGGCGCCGCCGGACGTGGCCGCCCTGCTGCGCCGGATCAGCGTGGAGGAGCCCGTGGTGGCCGAGAAGCCCCTGGCCGACCCGGTCGACGCGGTGGTGTTCCAGCTGCTCCGCGGCGCCGTCCGGCCCCACCTGGCCGACCTGCAGGCCAGACCTCGCGGGGCCAGCGACGGCTCGGCGACACGGCCCGGGAGACCGCCCAGGTGCACCGGTGGCTGAAGGAGCTGGACGATCCGGCGACCTGTCGCGAGGCCGGTGATCGGTTGCTAGCGTGGCTGGTGGTGAAGGACCAGGAGGAGATGAGCAGGGATGTGCCGGAACGATGAGTCGGCGAGGGCGTCGACGAGGATGCGACGCGACCGCACGGTGCTCGTCGCGGTGGAGCCGACGTCGCGCTGCCGAGCCGGCGTGTCGCAGGTCGACTTCAACGCCGCGTCGGCCGCGGCCGAGAGGTCATCACGCCCGACGAGTCGTCGACGTGCTGCACGGCGTCGAGCTGACGCCCGAGGTGCTCGAATCCGTGCAGCGGCATCGACGCCGAGGGCGTGGCCTGGTCGATGACGACGTCGACGACGACGCCGGAGATCGGCAGGCTTCCGATCCGCGCCGGCCAGCGCGCGAGGCGGCGAGGTCGAGACGGCGCCGCCGGCCAAGGCGAACGGCAAGGGACCGACGGGCGGAACTTCGGCGGAACGCCGAGGACCCGGTCCACACCTACCTGAAGGAGATCGGCAAGGTCCCCTGCTGAGCGGCGCTCGAGGTCGAGATGGCCCGGCGGATCGTCGAGGGCAACGAGGCCGCCGCCCGGCTGGCCGCCCACGCGCTGGCCGAGGCCGAGACGGCTCGGACGACGCAGTGCTCGGGCGCCGACCGACCGCGGCAGCCGCCGGCTGGTGCGCAAGGGCCAGCAGGCCAAGGAGGCGCTGATCGAGGCCAACCTGCGCCTGGTCGTCTCCATCGCCAAGCGCTACCGCAACCGGGGGCTGGCCTTCCTCGACCTGATCCAGGAGGGCAACCTCGGGCTGATGCGGGCGGTCGACAAGTTCGACTACACCAAGGGCTTCAAGTTCTCCACCTACGCCACGTGGTGGATCCGCCAGGCCATCACCCGGGCCATCGCCGACCAGGCCCGCACCATCCGGATCCCGGTCCACATGGTCGAGACCATCAACAAGGTGGTGTGGGCCCAGCGCCAGCTCCTCCAAGAGCTCGGCCGCGAGCCGACCGTCGAGGAGGTCTCCCAGCGCGTCGAGTTCCCGATCGAGCGGGTGCGCGAGATCCAGCGGATCAGCCAGGACACGGTCTCGCTCGAGCAGCCGGTGGGCGAGGAGGACGACTTCAACCTCTCGGACCTCATCGAGGACCGGGGCGCCGTGGTGCCGGACGACGCCGCCACCCGGGCCATGCTCGACCAGGCGGTCAAGGAGGCCCTGGCCCACCTCACCGAGCGGGAGCAGGACGTCGTCCGCCTGCGCTTCGGCCTCGACGACGGCAAGATCCGCACGCTCGAAGAGGTGGGCAAGGAGTTCGGGGTGACCCGGGAGCGGGTCCGCCAGATCGAGTCCAAGACGCTGGCCAAGCTGCGCCGGCCCGACGCCGCGCACCTGCTGCGGGACTACCTCGAAGAGGCCTGAGCCGCACCGGCGCCGGCGGGCCGGACCCGGGGACCGGGCCCCTGCTATCGTCGCAGGGTCATTCCGGGGTAGCTCAACGGCAGAGCAAGCGGCTGTTAATCGCTAGGTTGAGAGTTCGAGTCTCTCCCCCGGAGCAGCCGCCCCTGCATGCACGGGGCTGTAGCTCAGTGGTCAGAGCAGGGGGCTCATAATCCCTCGGTCGCAGGTTCGATCCCTGCCAGCCCCACGGCGGCCCCTCGCTACACTCCGTGACGTGCCGGACGTGGTGGTGGTCGAGGGGCTGCGCAAGTCCTACGGCGACCTGGTCGCAGTGGACGGGATCGACTTCTCGGTGCGCCAGGGCGAGGTCTTCGCCCTGCTCGGCCCCAACGGCGCCGGCAAGACCACCACCGTCGAGATCCTCGAGGGGTTCCGCAACCGCGACGCCGGGCAGCGTGCGAGGTCCTCGGGCGTCGACCCGGGGAGCCGCCGGCACCAGCGGTGCCTGCGGACCGGCATCGGGGTGGTGCTCCAGGAGCTGGCGGTCGAGCCGTACTTCACCGTGCGCCAGGTGCTGACCGCAACGCCGGCTTCTACCCGCCCCCCCGGCCGGTCGACGAGGTCATCGAGCTGGTGGGGCTGGCCGACAAGCCCGACGCCCGGGTCAAGACCCTCTCGGGTGGCCAGCAGCGCCGGCTGGACGTCGGGCTCGGCATCGTCGGCAGCCCCGAGCTGCTCTTCCTCGACGAGCCGACCACCGGGCTCGACCCCTCGGGCCGCCGGACGACCTGGGACCTGATCCGGGCGCTGGCCGGCGAGGGCACCACCGTGCTCCTGACCAGCCACTACATGGACGAGGTGGAGGCGCTGGCCGACCGGGTCGCCGTCATCGCCAACGGCCGGGTGGTGGCCGCCGGCACCCCGGCGTCCATCGGCGGCCGCGACTCGAGCGCGGCGACCATCCGCTTCAGCCTCCCCGAGGGCGTGGCGCCGGCCGCCTTCCGGTGGCCCGCCGACGCGGGCCGAGGCGAGTCTTCGAGATCCGCACCGACCGACGAGCTCGCGGTGCTGCACCGGCTGACCGGCTGGGCCCTCGAGCGCGGCATCGAGCTGCCCGGGCCTGAGCGTGGCCCGGGTCACCCTCGAGGACGTCTACCTCCGGCTGACCGGCGGCGACCAGTCGACCAGACCCGGTCGACCGACGGAGCCGGGTCCGGGGCCTGAGCTGACGTCATGCTGTCGGCCGCCAGGTCCGCTACGAGCAGCTGGGCTTCTGGCTCAACCGCATCGGGGCGGTCTTCACCGTGGGCTTCTCGGTGGTCTTCCTCGATCTGCTCGGGGCGCAGCGCCGGCAACGCCGCGCTCGCCGACCTCGGCGGCATCAAGCTGATCCAGTACTACGTGCCGGGCTTCGTCGCCTACGGGGTCATGGCGGCCTGCTTCACCATGCTGGCCATCACCATGGTCGTCCGCCGGGAGACCGGCCTGCTCAAGCGGCTCCGTCTGAGCCCCCTGCCCGACCTGGGCGCTGCTGACCGCCATCTTCGCCAGCCGGCCATCGTGGCCACGGTGCAGGTGGTCCTGCTGCTGGCCATCGGCCGGCCTGCGATTCGGCGTGCACCTGCCCGAGCCACGTGGCGGCGTTCGTGGTGGCCCTCGCTGGTCGGGATGGTCAGCTTCACCGCCCTGGGCGTGGCCATGAGCACCCTGATCCCCAACCAGGACGCCGCCGGCCCGGTCACCAGCATCGTCTTCTTCGTGCTGCTGTTCCTCTCGGGGCTGTGGTTCCCGCTGACACCGTCGTCGGGCCTGGCCAAGTTCTCGCCACTGGTTCCCGGTCCACCACTTCATCCTGGCCGTGCTACGCCCCGTTCGACACCCAGCCGGGCGCGTCGCCGTGGGACTGGCACGACCTCAAATGGGTGGCCCTGTGGGGGGTGCTCGGCGCCGTGGTGGCGGTGCGCCGCTTCAAGTGGGCCCCGCGACGGGGCTAGTTGTTAGGTGTGGCAGGGGGCCGGCTGCCGGTCCCGGGCGGCCCGGTAGACCACAGCCAGCAGGCCCAGGGCGGCGATGTTCAGCCAGGTGGTGTAGTCCCAGGCCAGGTGGGGCGAGGGCGCCGGGGACCGGTGGCCACTCGGCGCCCGGCCGGCCAGCCGGAAGAGGCCGCCGGTGGCCAGGCCGGCCAGTGACATGACGGCCCAGAACACCGCCAGCATCCGCAGCATCAGCCGGCGCCCGTAGTAGCGGCGGTAGACCAGGAGCAGCGGGAGGGCGATGAGGTCGGCGAAGAGGAAGGCGATGACGCCGCCGAAGGAGATCCGCCCTGCCACACTGCCGCCGCCAGCGGCACGGCCGATCGAGCACACGCAGCTGACGACGGCGACGGCCGGCCCCACCACGGCGTTCTCCAGTGCAGTCCAGAAGCCGTGCCCGTGCAGGAAAGGCAGCCTCCCAGACGTGATCGGGCACGGCCACGGTCAGGAAGCCGGCCACGATGAAGCCCACCAGCAGCGCGCGCCGGAGCATGTGCAGCTCGTCCATGGTGCACGCCGCCGCCCGCCGCCAGCTGGCAGCACCCGGTGGCTCGTCGGGTCCGGGGCCCAGCCGGGCCCGGGCGTCGGCGATCATGCGCCCGCGGAGGAACAGCCCGCCCAGCGAGGCGAGCAGGACGATCATGACGGCGCCCCCGGCGAACCCGCCCACGGCGAACTGCCAGCCGATGAGGGCCACCAGGACGATCCCCAGCTCGATCACCAGGTTGGTCGAGGCGAACATGAAGACCATGGCCGTGACGAAGTCGGCGCCCTTGGCGAATAGCGACTTGCCCATCGACGCCGCGGACGGCACGACGACGAGACCATGCCCGCTCCCGCCGCCCGCGCCACGGCGGCCGGCCGCCGGCTGCCGAGGGCGCGCCCCATCGACCGGCGGCTGACGAACTTCTGCACGGTGCCCGAGATGGTGAGGCCGAGGACCAGCGCCCACAAGGTCTCCCAGAACATGCTAGAGGCCGGCCCACAGGCTGCGCAGGACGATCACGACCGGACCAGGCGCGCCACCGCCGCCGAGGCCTCGGCCAGCTTCTCCCGGCCGCCGTCCCCGCGGACGGCGTCGGCTACGCAGTGCGCCAGGTGGTCGTCGAGCAATGCCAGGGCCACTGACTGCAGGGCCCGGGTGGCCGCCGACACCTGGTCGAGGACCTCGATGCAGTAGCGGTCCTCGTCCACCATGCGCTGGATGCCCCGCACCTGGCCCTCGATCCGCCGGAGGCGGGTGTGGACGGCTGCGAGGCAGCCATGAAGGCCGGTGAGTACCTGGTGGTTGCTCATCGAACTTCCGCAGAGGCGGCAAAGGCCAGAGAGATTTTGAGCAAATTGAAACCACTCCTTGTGGCGGACCATGTTATCGAGCCTGCTAAGCAAGCGGTGGCGGGCTGAAGGCATGACTGTTTGCTCACCGTACATTGAGAGGAGATATGAAAGCAATTGTTGTCCATGAATATGGCGGTCCTGAAGTACTCGAGTTCGAGGAATGCCCTGATCCTGTTCCCGGTCGGGGCGAGGTGTTGGTGCGGGTCGCCGCCGCGAGCGTCAATCCGATCGACTACAAGCGGCGTGCAGGACTAACGAAGGATTTTTATCCGATTCACTTCCCGGGTCTGATAGGAGTCGATATGTCAGGGACCGTTGTGACGGTTGGACCGGGAGTTGTGACCTTTACCGAAGGGAACCAGGTCTTTGCAATGGCGGACAACACGTACGCGGAGCTTTGCGTAGTGAAAGCGGACGTTCTAGCGGATATTCCTGAGGGCCTGGATTTGATCCCGGCAGCGGCGTTGCCGCTGGTGACGGTCACCGGCAATCAGCTGCTGGCAGCTACCGAAGTCAAAGCGGGCCAAACGGTCCTGGTTCTTGGCGCGGTGGGAAATGTCGGACGTTCGGCAGTATTCACTGCGAAGGATCGCGGGGCGATTGTGATCGCTGGTGTCTTGAAAAAGCAGATGGATGAGGCGAAGATAATTGGCGCCGACCAGGTGGTCGCGCATTGGTCGCCGATTCCCCATCACCAGGGTAGTCGGGCCCGTTGCCCGCCACCGTCGTGATCAGTCCATGGCTGTCCACTTGGCGGATGGCACTATTCCCGGCGTCCGCAATGAACAGATGGCCAAATGCGTCCACCGCGACTCCATCCGGCGCACTCAAGCTGGCATTAGTCGCCGCGCCAAAGTCGCCGCCATAGCTGTTTATTCCATTCCCCGCCACCGTAGTAATAATGCCATTGCTCCCCACCTTGCGAATGCGTTGATTATTGGAGTCGGAAATATACAAATTGCCAAATTCATCCAGCGCCACTCCTTCCGGGTTATCGAGGCTGGCATTGGTTGCCAGACCGCCATCGCCAAGATAACCCCCCGCCACCGTGTTGATGACGCCGCTGCCAGCCACTTTGCGAATGCGGTTGTTTCCTGTATCGGCAATAAACAGATTTCCAGTCGCGTCCACCGACACTCCCTCCGGGTTGTTGAGGCTGGCATTGGTTGCTGCACCGCCATCGCCAAGGTAGTTGGTTCCACCGCCCCCACCGTCGTGATGATGCCAGTGGACATCCACCCGGCGGATGTTGCTGTTACCAAAATCGGCAATATACACGTTTCTTGCTGTGTCCACCGACACTCCCCATGTATAACCGAGACTGACATTGGTCGCCGCTTCGCCGTCGCCTGGGTAGTCGGTTCCACCGCCCGCAATGGTGGTAATGATGCCATTTGTGCCCACCTTGCGAACACGGTAGTTGTTGTTATCCGCAATAAACAAATTTCCAACTGCGTCCACCGCCACCCCGGACGGATTATTTAGGCTGGCATTCGTCGCCGCGCCGCCATCCCCTAACAACCGTTCGTTCCATTGCCAGCCACCGTTGTGATCACACCATGTGTGTCCACCCGGCGAACCACGTTGTTCCACATGACGGCAATGAACAGGTTGCCAGACGTATCCACCGTCATTCCCGTCGGGTTCCACATACTGACATTGGTCGCCGCTTCACTGTCGCCAGGGTAGTCGGGACCACCGCCCGACCGTCATAATAATGCCGTTTGTGTCCACTCTGCGAACGACGTTGTTCCCCTCGGCGATGAACAGGTTGCCAGCGGCGTCCATTGCCACTCCAGACGGATTGTTCAGACAGGCATTGGTCGCCTGGCCGCCATCGCCTGAATAGCCGCTATTGCCATTACCCGCCACCGTTGTGATAATGCCGTTTGTGTCGACCCGCGAGGAGTTGATGACTGGTGTCTGCAATCAATAGATTGCCAAACTTGTCCGCCAGCAGAGCTACCGGGGCTTTGAGGCTGGCATTGGTAGCCGGCACGTCAGCGCCGACATATCCTCCCGCGACCGTGGTTATGATTCCATTTGGAAGATTGGTTCCATTCAATTGCCATTGGGAACTAAACGGCCCGGTGCCTGTCACTGCCACGTTCAAAGTCACTTTGCCTCCGATCACCGGATTCGTCGGTTGAACCACGATTGTAACACTGATGGGTTCAAATTGGCAGTTTGGTAAATAAACGATGATCTTCCCTTGAGAAATCATGAGGTCGATGTTTGAACGCGATTGGGTGCCCGGGGCAATTTTAAAGCAGTTTCCGGCAAAGTTTGCACCAATCGGGAACTGGGAAGGATCAGGATCAAGCAACGTATTGTTGAGGGGGCTAACAAGTAGTGGTATATTGCCATCAAGTTGGTTGGATGCGACATTTAGGGATTGAAGATTGGTCAAAGAACAAAGGCTCGCCGGCAACACGCCAGTAAATTGATTATTATTAAGTCCTAATCCTGACAATTGGGTCATATTGCTATATATGTCCGGTATATTGCCAGACAACTCGTTGTTTTCAAGCTGAAGCCATTGAACGCTAGACAGGTTGGCAAAGCTGCTTGGAATGCCCCCCGTCAGCAAGTTGTTGTTGAGATCAAGATCAGTAATATTTGTAAGATTTCCGAAACTGGACGGAATGCTTCCACTTAATTGGTTTTGCCCTAAACCACACAAAATAAGCTCGGTGAGATTTCCAAAGCTGGACGGAATACTGCCGCTTAGGTTATTAGCTCTCAAGTATAGGTATTGAAGGTTTGAAAGATTCCCAACAGTGTTGGGAATGGATCGCTCAAGTTGTTATAATGAAGATACAATAACCATAATTGGCTTAGATTTCCGATACTGCTCGGAATGCTGCCGGTTAGTTGATTAAACGAGAGACGTAGGTAATACAGTTTGCTAATATTACCAATGCTAGTTGGGATTGTTCCTAAAAGGTTGTTTTGTTGGAGATTA